>DAIDBD010000003.1 GCA_027310305.1 Herminiimonas sp. | reverse complement strand
AACAGCACGCTGTACAAGGATAAGGAAGAACTGGAAGCGCTGCAACTGGGCGCGGTGCAGATGCTGGCGCCGTCGCTGGCCAAGTTCGGCCCGCTCGGCGTGAAGGAATTCGAAGTGTTCGACCTGCCGTATATTTTCCCGGACAAGTCCGTGCTGTACCGCGTGACCGAAGGTCCGATCGGCAAGGAACTGTTCAAGAAACTCGAAACCAAGGGCATCACCGGCCTGGCGTATTGGGATAACGGCTTCAAGGTGATGTCGGCCAACAAGCCGCTGCATGTGCCGGCCGATTTCAAGGGACTGAAGATGCGGATCCAGTCGTCCAAGGTGCTCGATGCGCAAATGCGCGCGCTCGGCGCCAACCCGCAGGTGATGGCGTTCTCCGAGGTGTACCAGGCATTGCAGACCGGCGTGGTCGACGGCACCGAGAATACGCCATCGAATGTCTACACGCAGAAGATGCATGAAGTGCAAACCGATCTGACGGTATCGAACCATGGTTATATCGGTTACGCGGTCATCGTCAACAAGAAGTTCTGGGACGGCTTGCCGGCCGATATCCGTACCGAGCTGGACGGCGCGATGAAGGAAGCGACCAAATACACCAATGCGATCGCGCAGAAGGAAAACGACGATGCGCTGGAAGCGATCAAGAAAGCCGGCAAGACCAGGATTTATATGCTGACCGACCAGGAAAAGGCGGAATGGCGCAAGGCGTTGCTGCCGGTGCAGAAGCAGATGGAAAGCCGCATCGGCAAGAACGTGATCGATACGGTCAACAAGGAGTCGGCTGCGCTGGGCTTCAAGTAAAAATCTCGCAGCACCGATCGGAAATACGATTGCCAGGATCGAATTTTTCGGAAGCCGGTAGGGATGAGTGCAGCGAATCCAGACGAATTTTTTGCACTCATTTTCAACAAGTCATGTTTCTCTGATTTTCAGTTGTGTACCGTGCGTACCAAGTATTATGCTGTTCCATAACTTCAAAACGACGATGCTTCGTTCTGCAAGGAAGACAGGTTTTTTCATTCAGATTTTTTCTGATGCCGGGCGTCTAGAAATCAGGACAGGTTAACAATTACCTTTCTTTGCCTGTCCGGGCGGGCAAAAACCGCGCTCATCATTCGCTCGGCAGTTGCCTTTCTTTGCCTGACCGGGCGGACAGAAATTTCTCGGTTGCGCTTCGGGAACAGTGTCGACCGGGAGCACGACGCATCCGGAAGAAAGCAGGCCTGCACTAACAAGGGACGCCAGTAATTTTTTCATCGCATACCTTTATGGAAAATTTCATCGGAACAGGAATTCGCAATAAAAAGACAGACTGCGTAATCAATGCGCAGTCTGTCTTCGATCAAACGGTTTATTGCAGGGTAAAGTTGACGCCTGTTTGATCGGCAGTCGTGATATCGACTGGAGTAACGGTCTTGCTGGTAAACCCGTTGGCCGATGCTTCCACTGCGTATTTTCCGGTTCCCGGCATGGTATCCGTCCTGGCCGTAAATGTAATCGGCAACGTAGCGCTATATTGGCCTAATTGCGGCGCGGCAGTAGGCATATTCAACAGTGTGTATGTGCCGTTTGTGACATCTGCGCCCTGATACTTCACCATTACTTTCGGGCCTGTTGCAAAGCTTTGCCGGGCCGCCACATATCCCGCTTCGGTTGATCCTGACGGAAGCGTCACTGTTCCGCTGATCGTGCGCGCCGGCGTTGCAGCGGTTTGCAGGCTGATTGGCGTGGCCGCGGTGCTCACTGCAACGGTGCTGGTCGCGGTTGCAACCGGAACGGCTGCAATGACGGTCGTGGCCCGGTTATCCGCCGTGATGACCACATCGTAGGCGCCTGGTGCGACCCGGGCAAGAAAGAATGCGCCGGTCGTTGCGTTCGGTACGGTGGAGCGGATCACAACGCCATTTTGTTGCGCAGAAACCAGAACGTTGCTGGCAGGGCTGATGTAGCCGTTAATGCCGTTCAAGACCGTCGGTATTACATTGATTACAGGTTTCAATGCGTATCCGCCATTCCCTTTTTTCACGATCGATTTGCACGCATCGAAATCCAGCACCAGATCCACTTTTTGCCCGGCCGCGACGTCGAATTCGTGGCCCAGCTTGAGACCGCTTTGCACTGCGCTTGGCGTATTGAGGGATATCTCATTCGTGGAGCCGGTCAGGACGATCGAATTGGCCATGCCGCCGCTGGTATTCGAATCGAGCACCAAGCGTAATTGGGTGTAATGTCCTGCGGCAAGCGCGGTCTCGCCCAGTTGTTCCAGAACCCCATTGGTCAGGTCGAGCAGATTGATTTTTTTCGGCGCCGGCAGCGTGATGTCCGTCCAGCCCGCATCGTTTTCACCTGCGGATGCGCTTTGATGCACACGTACTTTATTGACCGTGACATTGACCGCGTCATAACCGCAAGAAGGAGCATCGGTCATTGCGACACTCAACGTGCCTGATGCCTGAGGACTGCCGCCGCCTCCGCATGCAGCAAGCAGGCCGGCAGCAGAAAGGCTGGCTGCCAATGAAAAATTGCGAATTGTGAAATTCATTTTATTCCCCTTTGTATAAAGTAGCGGTCGCGCACGCGAAGTCCGCCACGTTTGGATATCAGAGTTTGAATATCAAACTCTAAAACAGAAAAGTATAGACATCAAAATGGTTTGATTTTTCAAGCTGCAGATCGATATGTCCGCCGCAATGAAATCATTCAATAAATAAACTTATACGTTGCATGGCATGCATGTTCCGTACGCTACCGAACATTTCCAATGTATAACAATATATTCGAGCGATGAATGGATTAAAAAGCATGTTTCTTTTGGATACAAATCACGAGGTAATGACCTAATGGCAATTAATCGATAACTTTGCATTAAGCGAATTGTTATTAATTTTTTATCATTTGAATTCGCATGAATCAAATCAAGCAGCGCTATCCTGCAACGCGTTATCCTTGCGTTTCTGCAGGCTGTGAAAAGGCATGACGGATTCAATGAACACTACTGATGCGGCCAATACGGATGAGCTTTCAGCGCGCCCGTGGATCGATCTGAAAACCAGCCATGACGTCGAGGCGTGGATCGACGGTTACAACCGCAGTCTCCGGCAATTTTCCATCAAGGCGAATGCGACCGGTTATGGCATCTGTTTCTGCCTGGAGGCAGGCGGCGAAATATTCATGCACACCGATTCCGAAGGCAATGTATTGCTGGACGTTACGCCAGAGGCCGAATGGGCGACGCCGGTGATAACGGCCGCCACGCAGGTGGAAGGAACGGGTTCGCAGATATGGGCGTTGCCTGGCGATACGCTGACGCAGCTGGTTCTGGGTTTGAGCAGCCTGATCGCAACGACAAGGATCGTTTCAAGCCATCGCTTCAAAGCCAATAAATATTGAGTACGCTTTCAAATGAAAAAGCCGGCAGCATGAGGCTGCCGGCTTTTTCTTCTTCTATATTGCAATATGCGTAATGATTTTCCAATCAGGCCGACGTGGAATCGATATCTGCGAGGCTTTCGCGGCCGCGTTGCGTAATGTCGAATCCGCCGGTCGCTGCGTTGGCTGCGATATGTCCCTTCTTGCCGAGAAAGGTTGCCACGTCGGCGTCCAGCGCGGCCAGCGGATCGGTCGAAACGGCGCGCAGGCCATCGATGCACATTTTGATGAACAGCGTCTGTTCGCCTTTTTCGGTCAGCGCAAGGTTGCCGTCTTTTCGATAGGCGACATACTTCAAGCCGGTGAGCCGCTTGGCATTCCGCGCGACACAGGCGCTCGGACGTCCCTGACCGGGGCCATTGCGGATTTGCCCGAGTGCGTCATATTCATCTTTCGTCAAATAACCGTCGATCATTGCGTCTGTTTCCTGTAAAAGAATTGCCTATCCTGCTGCCTTTTCAAACTACCGGGCTGCATCAACCCTGCATCTCCATTTGCGCGCGGCGCCGGTCTTCTTCTTCCTGACGCGCCAGTTCGATCTCGCGTATCACCGCACCCACATCGGCCGGCTTTTTCGGTGCCGCGACACGGCCGGTCAGCGGCGTATCGGGGGTCAGCAAGCCGGCTTGATACAAAAGCCAGATTTCCTTGCCGTACTGGCTGCCCAGCAGCTCAGGCGCGAAAGTGCCGAAGAAATTCGCCAGGTTGGTCACGTCGCGTTCCAGCATCGTCGATGCCACGCTGCTGCCGGCCGCATCCACCGCCTGCGGCAAATCGATGATCACCGGGCCGTGCGCATCGACCAGGATGTTGTATTCGGACAGGTCGCCATGTATGACGCCGGCGCACAGCATCAGCACGACCTGCCGCAACAGCATCGCATGGAATGCCAGCGCCCGTTCGCGGCTCAATTCGACATCGTTCAAACGCGGCGCGGCGTTGCCTTCGGCATCCGTCACCAGCTCCATCAGCAGCACGCCCTCGAAGCAGATGTAAGGTTTCGGCACGCGCACGCCGGCGGCAGCCAGCCGGTACAACGCATCGACTTCGGCGTTCTGCCAGGTTTCTTCCGCCATCTTGCGGCCGTAGCGCGAGCCCTTTTCCATCGCGCGCGCCTGCCGGCTGTTTTTCACGCGCCGGCCTTCCTGATATGCCACTGCCTGATGAAAGCTGCGCTGCGTCGCTTCCTTGTACACCTTGGCGCAACGGATATCGTCGCCGCAACGCACGACATAGACGGTGGCTTCCTTGCCGCTCATCAACTGGCGCATGACTTCGTCGATCAGGCCTTCTTCAACCAGCGGCTGGATTCTTTTTGGGGTTTTCATGGTGGTTGCCGAATCGGCGTTGACTTTCGTTGTGCCGCGCGTGGCTGGCGCGACGATGATCGATTAACGTGCACTGATTTCGGAAAACAGCCTGGCGAGTTTCGTTGCATCGGCCGGCTTGGTCAAGTGATAGTCGAATCCGGCAGACCTTGAACGCTCTTGATCTTCCGGCTGCCCATAGCCGGTCAGGGCGATGAACACGGCGTCGGCGGTCTGCGGCAGCAATCTGAGACGGCGCGCCAATTCGTGGCCGTCCATATCCGGCAATCCGATATCCAGTACCAATACCTGCGGCGCTTCATGGCGCGCCAAATCGAGCGCGCTGGCGGTGTCATTCGCCATGTACACCTGATGGCCGACCGCCTCCAGAAAGGTCGCCAGGATCTGCGCCGCATCGATGTTGTCGTCGACAATCATCACGCGCAGCGGGTTGCCGTGCGCGTGATGGCTTGCGTTATCGTGCTGATATTCCGGCTGCGCCGCCGGCCCGATCAGCCGCGGCAGCCGTACCGCAAATTCACTGCCCGCTCCAAGGCCGCCGCTCTGCGCAACCACGGTGCCGCCGTGCAGTTCGACCAGGCTTTTGACCAGTGCAAGCCCGAGCCCCAAGCCTCCCTGGGATCGGTCGGACGATCGTTCTCCTTGGGTAAACAGATCGAACACATGCGGCAGCAATACCGCATCAATGCCAATCCCGGTATCGCGCACGATCAGCATGACCTGTTGCGCTTCAATCTCCAGTTGCAGCAAAATATCGCCGCCCTCCGAGGTGTACTTGGCGGCATTGTTCAAAAGATTGGAAACGATCTGGACCAGTCGCGTGCGGTCGCCTTGCACCCGTGCGGGTTCATGCGCCAGTTGGATAGTGAGGCGATGCCGCCGCGTCTCGAGCTGCGGTCGAACCTGTTCGACTGCATCTGACACAATGCTTTTGATATCAAGCATTTCCTGATCCAGCCTGACGAAGCCGCGGGTGACACGGGAAACATCCAGCAGATCATCGAGCAGGCTGGTCATGTGCCTGACCTGCCGGTCAATGATCTGGCTGGTCAGCCGCACACGGGCCTGATCGGCGGAAGCAAACTGCAAGGTCTGCGCCGCCATGCTGATCGGCGCCAGCGGGTTTCTCAGCTCGTGGGCGAGCATCGCGAGAAATTCATCTTTGCGGCGATCGGCTTCTCTCAGCCTGCTCTCCGCTTCGCGCCGGGAAACCAGTTCTCGTTCGGCGCGTTCGTAAGCCTTCTGCAACTCGCGGCGGTTGGCGTCGAGCGCCGCGTTCAGCGCCCCTGCGCGCCGGCTGGCATCGCGCGCCGCCGCGGCGTGGCCGCCCGCCGCCAGCGCAGTGCGCTCAACCGCCAGCTTTGCGCCCAACAGCGGCAGCAGCGCGGATATCGATGCCTGCTCTGGACCGCGCGGCGCGGCGCCAAGAAAGACGATGATCGACGATCCGTGCCGGTCCGCTATTCCCAGTGCAGTGACATCCAATGCGTCATCGGGAGCGGGTACCATGCCGGTGGCGGTTCCCGCCTTCGCGCATTCGTTGAGAAAAATTTGCCACCGGCCGCCCTGGCGCAGCGTTTGCGGCAACCCGGGCGCAGGCAGGAATGCGCCTATCTCTTCATCTTTTCCGAAAACCAGAACCGCGCTTGCTTTCGTGAAAGCTGCAAGCTCGCGCGTGGCCGCCGCTCTGCTGTCGGGTATTTGCAGCCGCGTGAAAATCGAGACTAACTCGAAAGGAATCATGGCAACTTATTGTGGAATGGCGCACACGACAGCCGTGCAATTATGAAAGCCGCTGAATTGCCCTTCAGAGCGCGCGATCTGGCCATGCGTGTTGCAGCCGGCAAAGTTTTCCGAACCGAGCGCATCGGCCACCGCCTTCAATTCATCGCCGAATTGCTGGCCCAAACGCAACCGGGTCGCCGCGCAGTCGAATACCAGCGAACCGGCGTGCTGTTCACCCTGCAAGCCCTCCATCGCCGCTTTCGATGCCTGACGCGCGGCTTCGCATGCCGATTCGACACTGGCGACCATGATGTGCACCGTCGCGCCGACCGGCACCTCGGCCGCACATGAGATCGAACCATCTGCATTCAGCGCCAGCGGTACCCGCAGCTTGAGTCCGTCGCCGGTATCGATGCCGAGCACATTGTGCAGGAAAAAAGGCAGCGGATCGGCACGGTTGAATGTCTGCCCGGTTTGGCCGGCATGCTTTTCGAAGATGTCGCCTGTGGAAGTGGCATTCAGACTGATCAGGCGGTTGCCTTCCGCCTCCGTCACCCGTAGCGCGTCGCCGCAAGGTTTCCATCCGTGTTTTACGCCGAGTCCTATCGGTTTCTTCGACAGCATCTCCAGCACAACGACGGCGTCAGAAAACGCTCCGGTTCCATGAAACACATGGGTTTCGTGAAATTTTTCGTCGTCGCCTGCGCCGCCGCCGAACAGTTGATAAGTGCCCCCGGTCTGTACTGCAATTTCGTGAATCAACTCATCTGCATGACCTGCGAGTACGTCAGTAAGGATGAGGGCGCAGCGATATGGGAAATCCATGTGTTCACTGGCGGTAAATACCGGCAGAATCCGGCGGATGACGGCGCCCCGTTCATTTCTCAAACCCGTTGCAACCACCGCATTGAACAGGATATCTTCCGAGCGAATCGCCATCACGGATGCCGAGGAGTTTCCGGTGGCACATCCGGAAAATTCTCCAGCGGAAGAGCAGCCGACCAAAATGCGCGGTTGGCAATGTTCGTTGATAGCTGCAAGCAGTTCCGGATATGAATATTCGGGAGAGGCGAATAGAATCAACACGTCCGGCGTGGCGCCGTCCAGTTTTTCAAGAATGGACTTGGCAAGATATGCACCTGCTTCGTGGCTGGAACGTAATGCAGTGTGGCTGACGACGGCTTGAGTAAGGGCCATTTTTAACCTTTGAAGAGAGGGGATTGCCTGCGCTTCTCGCTGCTCTGCGAGCTAGGGAAGCCCTTGCGCAAAGGCGGCGAACGCAGCGAATCAGCGCAACGCATCGATCAGCTTTTCCAGCTTCACCGCATCGGCGCAGAACAGGCGTATGCCTTCCGCCAGCTTTTCGGTTCCCATCGCATCGTCATTGAGCATCGAACGGAATGTCTTTTCATCCAGCGTCAATTTCCGCAGGTCGGCTGACTGCGCCGCTTCAGCGCTCAGTTTGCGCGCGACCGGCGCATCGCTATCGGCCAGTTTCTGCAGCAATTCCGGGCTGATCGTCAGCAAGTCGCAGCCGGCGAGTTCGATGATTTGCGACGTGTTGCGAAAGCTCGCGCCCATCACTTCGGTTGGATAGCCGAACTTGCGGTAATAGGTATAAATCCGCTTGACCGATTGCACGCCGGGATCGTCGGCGCCGCTGTATTCCTGCCCGGTCGATTTTTTATGCCAGTCGTAGATGCGGCCGACGAACGGTGAAATCAGCTGCGCGCCGGCATCGGCGCAGGCGATCGCCTGCGGCAATGCGAACAGCAATGTCATGTTGCAGCGGATGCCTTCTTTTTCCAGCGTTTGCGCGGCGCGGATGCCTTCCCAGGTCGAGGCGATCTTGATCAGCACCCGTTCGCGCGCGATGCCGGCTGCTTCATACAGCGCAATCAGCGCGCGGCCCTTGTCGATGGTGCCCTGCGTGTCGAACGACAGCCGTGCGTCGGTTTCGGTCGACACGCGGCCGGGAATGATCTTCAAAATTTCAGCGCCGAACACGACCAGCAGCCGGTCGATGATGTCGGCGGTCGATTCGCCGGCATGGTCGCGTACCGTCTTTTCCAGCAGCGGCTTGTATTCGTCCTTTTGCACCGCTTTCAGGATCAGCGACGGGTTGGTGGTTGCATCGCGCGGCGCGAACGCCTTGATGGACTGGAAATCGCCGGTGTCGGCAACGATCGTTGTGTATTGCTTGAGTTGTTCGAGCTGGTTCATGGCGGCGATGGGGAAGGTGGCTGGGGAATGGATTGCGCGGAAAATAAAGAACATATTGTACGCAATCGGCGAACCGGGTTGAGCATCAGCGCTTGATGCCGGTCAGCGGCTGTGGTCAATTTTTTGCGGATGCAGCAGGAACGAATCGAACTGCATGTCGATTTTTTGCAGCGCCTTTTGCGCCTGCTGCATTTTCTTGCGGAATTCCGGTCCGCGCTTCAGCGCCAGCCCTACCGCCAGAATGTCGATGACCGTCAGATGCGCCAGCCGCGCCGAAATCGGCGTATAAGGGTCGGTATTGAAACTCAGGTCGATCGGCACCAGTACGGTAGCCAGTTCAGCCAGCGGCGTGCCGTTCGGCGCCAGCACGATCACATCGGCGCCGCTCTGCCTGGCGAGCTGGACGCTGCGCAGCAGCGCGGTGCTGCTGCCGCGCTGCGAAATGGCGACGACCGTATCGCCTTTTCGCAGCAGCGCCGCCGCGATGCTGTGGATGTGCGGATCGGTGTAGGCGACGGTCGGCACGCCGGAGCGGAAAAACTTGTGCTGCGCATCGGCGGCAACGATGCCGGACGTGCCCTGGCCGTAAAATTCTATCTTGCTGGAGCGCGCCAGCACGCCCAGCGCGCGCTGGATCGCATCCGGATCGAGATTGTTGCGCAGGTCCATCAGCGTATTGATCGAACGGCTGCAAATCTTGCTGACGAGATCGATTGCAAGATCGTCCTGCGTCAATGATTCATCGGCACCGGGCGGCGCCAATGCCAGCCCTTGCGCCAGCTTCAGCTTGAATTCATGCCAGCCGTCATAACCGATCGCACGGCAAAACCGCACCACGGTCGGCTCCGACACCTGCGCACTTTTCGCCAGCGCGGTAATGTTTTCGGAAATGGTCAGCCCGGGATTTTCCAGCACCGCCAGCGCGACTTTTTTCTCGGACTTCGACAGCGAGTCGAGTTGCGTGCGGATCGAATCGAGCAGCATCGCGCGTCCTTATTCTTCTTCCATTTCCGGCAGCGCTTCTTCGCGCCACTGCAAGCCGTCGCGCCCGATCAGCGCGCTGGCGGCGGCCGGACCCCAGGTGCCGGCGGTATACGGCATCGGTTCGCTATCGCTCTGTTCCCAGAAATTCAGGATCGGCTCGACCCATTCCCATGCCGCTTCCAGTTCGTCGCTGCGCATGAACAGCGTCAGATGGCCGCGCAGCACATCGAGCAGCAGCCGCTCGTAGGCATCCATGCGCGGCGTCCTGAATGTTTCGCGGAAATCCAGTTCCAGCTCGACCGGTTTCAGCCGCATGCCGTCGCCCGGCGTTTTGGCCATCAGGTTCAGTTGCAAGCCATCATCCGGCTGCAGCCGGATGACCAGGCAGTTCGGTTGGAAGCTGCCGGTCGATTGCGCGAAAATCGAATGCGGAATCGACTTGAAGCGCACCACGATTTCAGCCAGCGAATCGGCCATGCGTTTGCCGGTGCGCAGATAAAACGGCACGCCGGCCCAGCGCCAGGTATCGATCTCGGCCTTGACCGCGACAAAGGTTTCGGTGCGCGATTGCGGGTCGGCATCCGGTTCCTTGCGGTAGCCCGGCACCGCGACGCCGTTGACATGGCCGGAACGATACTGGCCTCGGATCACGTTCAGGGCCAGCGTGGTCGGCGTGAAGCGTTTCAGCGAGCACAGCACTTTCAGCTTTTCGTCGCGCACCGCATCCGGCGTAACCGACAGCGGCGGTTCCATCGCGACGATGCATAGCAGTTGCAGCAGATGATTCTGCATCATGTCGCGCAGCGCGCCGGACGTTTCGTAGTAACCCATGCGATTGCCGACGCCGAGTTCTTCCGCGATCGTGATCTGCACATCGGAAATCCATTCGCGCCGCCATAACGGCTCGAACAGCACATTGCCGAAACGCAGCGCCAGCAGGTTCTGCACCGCTTCCTTGCCGAGATAATGATCGATCCGGAAAATCTGCGATTCCGCAAACACGCGGCCGACGTCCGCGTTGATTTGCCTGGCGCTGTCCAGATCGCGTCCGAGCGGCTTTTCCAGCACCACGCGGGAATTCGAGGTCGCCAGCCCGCAACTGGCGAGATTAAGGCAGATGCTCGCAAACAGGCTCGGCGGCGTCGCCAGATAAAACACGCGGGTCACGCCGGCATCGGTGCGCATCGCATCGACCAGCGCCTGGTACGTGGCGGCATCGGTGGCATCGACCGACACGTAAGCGAAGCGCGCGCAGAACGCCTCCCACATCGCGGGCGTCAGCGAGCCGGGCGCGATGTGCGGTTTCGCGGCTTCGTTGACCGTATCGAGAAATTGTTTCAGCGTCCAGTCATGCCTGCCGACGCACAGGATGCGCGCCGTCGGCGGCAATTCCTTGGCGCGGTCGAGCGCATACAGCGCGGGAAGCAGCTTGCGCATTGCCAGATCGCCGCTGCCACCGAACATTACCAAATCGAAATCTGTAAGAGCCATATGAGAACTATCTTTGTTTGGTGATGATGAGTAAGCATTGCAGAGCGGTGCAGCCACCCCCAATGCCGTTTAGTTAAGCCGCCGTTCGCCCCGGGGCACCCTTTGGGGTGTGAGTAGCCCTTTAGGGCGTATCGAAGGGATGTTCGTGTCCGCAGATCCTTCGATACGCTTCCCTTTCGGTACGGCCTGCGGCCTACTCAGGACATGCTTCGATACGCTTCCTTCGATACGCTGCGCTACTCAGGACGAACGAACCTACTCACACCCCAAAGGGTGCCCCGGGACGAACGGCTTTTCTAATGATTGAACCATATTGATAAGCCCCCGCTATTTACATTGCCGCCCTGGCGCGCGCGATCAATCCGTTGGTGGAACTATCGTGCCGATCCGGCTGTGGGACGCCGGTCAGTTCCGACTGGATATTTTTAGCCAGTACCTTGCCGAGTTCAACGCCCCACTGATCGAAACTGTTGACGCCCCACAATACACCCTGAACGAAGGTTTTGTGCTCATACAAGGCAACCAGTGCGCCCAGCGTTGCCGGGGTCAGCGCATCCATCAGAATGGTGTTGCTGGGGCGATTGCCGGGAAAGGTCTTGTGCGGCGCCAGCGCATCGATATCGGCTGCCGTCATGTGTTGCGCCTGCATTTCCGCGCGCGCTTCGCCTGATGTCTTGCCGCGCATGAACGCTTCCGATTGCGCGAAACAGTTCGCCAGCAATGCCGCATGATGGCCGGCCAGACCATGGCCCGGCTTGAGCGCGGCGATGAAATCGACCGGAATGACATCGGTGCCCTGATGCAGCAACTGGAAATACGCATGCTGTCCGTTGGTGCCGACATCGCCCCAGACCACCGGGCAACTGGCGGCGTCGAGCGCCGTGCCATCGACGGCGACGCGCTTGCCGTTGCTTTCCATGTCGAGCTGCTGTAAATAGCCGGGAAAGTCGCTCAAGTCCTGATGATACGGCGCGATCGATAGCGATGTGCTGTCGAAAAAATTTCGATACCAGACGCCGATCAGCGCCAGTATCACGGGCATGTTTTGCTCCAGCGGCGCGCTGCGGAAATGCTGGTCCATCGCATGGCCGCCGGCCAGAAATTGCCTGAAGTTATCGAAGCCGATTGCCAGCGCAACCGGCAATCCGATGGCCGACCAGATTGAATAGCGGCCACCAACCCAATCCCAGAACGGAAACATGTTTTCGGGGTCAATCCCGAATGCGCGCACTGCGTCGGTGTTGGTCGATACGGCGACAAAATGTTTCGGCAAATCCGTCGCGGCGCCATGAGTTAAAAACCATGTGCGCGCGGAATGCGCGTTCATCATGGTTTCCAGCGTGGTGAATGTTTTGGATGCAATGATGAACAGCGTGGTTTCCGGATTGACTTTTTGCAGCAGGGCATCGAGATCGTTGCCATCGACATTGGAGACGAAATGCATCGTCAGGCGCGGATGAGCATAGGCGCGCAATGCCTGGCACGCCATCTTGGGGCCGAGATAGGAGCCGCCGATGCCGATATTGACGATATCCGTGATTGCCTTGCCGCCATATCCAAGCCATAGCCCGGAACGGACGCGCTCGGTAAACGGTTGGATGCGATCTAGCACCGCATGCACGTCTGCAATCACGTTTCGCTCATCGACTCGCAGCATCGTATCGCGCGGGGCACGCAATGCGGTATGCAGCACGGCGCGCCGTTCAGTCGTATTGATTTTTTCGCCGGCAAACATTGCATCGCGGCGAGGTTCGATTCCGCGTTCGCGCGCCAGCGAAAAAAGCAATTGCATGGTCGTATCGTTCAACCGGTTTTTCGAATAATCGAGAAACAGGTCCGCCGCCTCGACGGAGAAGTCGGCGAAGCGTGCCGGATGTTCGTTGAACAGATCGCGCAATTGCCAATGCCTGGCATCGGCGTGGTGGGATTGGAGTGCCTGAAATGCTGCGGCGGTCAGGATAGGTTGTCGCATCGTAGCTGGGGGAAATGAAGTGACAGTGAATACAACTATACATTAACTATGAGTAATTTCACTACAAATTATTGGGTACTTGCTTATTATTTTCCGCAACGATTCTGCGTAGGAATTTAATGGTAAATCAATAAAATATTTAGATAGGGCAACAACGATTGAGGCAAATCAACAAATTAAAATATGACCCCGGGTGGATTTGAATGCAAAATTTTGTAGTAATATTTCAATATTCTTTTCAGCAAGAATCTCATCATGCCATTACATGCCGTGTTGTCAGAAGTTACCGACCGCATCATCGAAAAAAGCCGGCCCTATCGCCGCACTTATCTCGACCATCTGGAAACGGCGCGTCGCCAAGGCGTGCAACGCGGCGCCTTGTCTTGTACCAATCTTGCGCATGGCTTTGCCGCATTCCCTGCCAACGACAAGCTGAAACTCAAGCAGCAGAAAAATCCCTCGGTGGCGATCGTGTCGTCCTATAACGACATGCTGTCGGCGCATCAGCCATTCGAGCGTTTTCCGCAGATCATCAAGGATGCGGTGCGCGAAGCCGGCGGCGTCGCGCAATTCGCCGGCGGCACGCCGGCCATGTGCGACGGCGTCACGCAGGGGCAACCCGGCATGGAACTGTCGCTGTTCTCGCGCGATACGATTGCGATGGCGACCGCTGTTGCGTTGTCGCACAACATGTTCGATGCGGCCGTGTATCTGGGCATCTGCGACAAGATCGTGCCGGGCTTGCTGATCGGCGCGCTTCACTTTGGACACCTGCCTGCGGTATTCATTCCCGGCGGGCCGATGACCAGCGGCATGTCGAATCCGGAGAAATCCCGGATCCGGCAACTGTATGCGCAAGGCAAGCTCGGCCGCGATGAACTGCTGGAAGCGGAATCGCAGTCGTATCATGGCGCCGGCACCTGCACGTTTTATGGCACCGCCAACAGCAATCAAATGCTGATGGAAGTGATGGGTCTGCATTTGCCGGGCGCTGCATTCATCACGCCCAATACGCCGCTGCGCGATGCACTGACCGCCGCTGCCGCGCGCCGCGCGGTCGAGATCAGCGCACACGGCGACACCTACATGCCGGTCGGGCATGTGGTCGATGAAAAGTGCATCGTCAATGCGGTCGTCGCGCTGCTGGCGACCGGCGGCTCGACCAATCACACGCTGCACCTGGTGGCGATCGCGAAGGCGGCCGGCATCGTGATCGATTGGGACGATTTCAGCCAATTGTCAGCCGTGGTGCCGCTGGTCGCCCGCATTTATCCGAACGGCGACGCCGACGTCAATCATTTCCATGCGGCCGGCGGCACCGGTTTCGTGATCCGCGAATTGCTCGATGCGGGCTTGTTGCATGACGACGTGAACACGATTCTGGGCCGCGGCCTGCGCGCGCATTGCGCCGAGCCGTTTCTGGAAAATCAGAGCGTGGTCTGGCGATCGGCGCCGCAGCGCAGCGCCGATGAAAACGTGGTGCGCGGCGCGGCGTCGCCGTTTTCCGCCGATGGCGGGTTGCGCTTGCTGACGGGGAATCTGGGGCGGGCGGTGATCAAGGTTTCCGCAGTCAAGCCGCAATACCGGATCGTCGAGGCGCCGGCCATCGTGTTCAATTCGCAGGAAGAATTCCTGCATGCGTACAAGGCGGGCGAACTGGAACGCGATTTCGTCGCGGTAGTCCGTTTTCAGGGGCCGCGCGCCAACGGCATGCCGGAGCTGCATGCGCTGACGCCTGCGCTGGGCAGCCTGCAGGATGCCGGCCGCCATGTGGCGCTGGTGACGGATGGCCGCATGTCCGGCGCTTCGGGTAAAGTGCCTGCCGCCATTCACGTATCGCCGGAAGTGCTGGCAGGCGGCGCGCTGGGACGCGTGCGCACCGGCGACATGATCCGGTTGGATGCGGAAGCGGGAGTGTTGCAGGCGCTGGTGCCGGACGCAGAATGGTCGAAGCGGATGGCGGAGCCGGCCGATCTGTCGTCGAACCAGGTCGGCATGGGGCGCGAATTGTTCGCCCTCTTCCGCAATGCCGTCAGCACGGCGGAAGAGGGCGCGGCGACGTTCGGCTTGCCGCCGTTGGTCGCACCTGTTTCAGCCGAAATCAATCTGCCGAACGAGAAGGCGGAACCGTTCAGCGATGAAGATACGCAAGTCAAACAAACTCTATGAGAGCAACCATGAACCTGCTTGACATCATGCATGCATCGCCGGTGATTCCGGTGATCGCGATCGACCACCTTGACCATGCGGTGCCGCTCGCCAGGGCGCTGGTGGCCGGCGGCATCCGGGTACTGGAAGTGACGTTGCGCACCGCGCATGGACTGCCGGCGATTCGCGCGATTGCCGAGCAGGTGCCGCAAGCGATCGTCGGCGTCGGCACGCTGACGCAAGCCGATGAATTTGCCGCCGCTCGCGATGCCGGCGCCGTGTTCGGCGTGTCGCCCGGCCTGACGCCCGGCCTGATCCAGGCGGCCAGATCCAGCGGCCTGCCGTTGCTGCCCGGCGTGATGACGCCATCCGAAGTGATGGCCGCGCGCGAAGCGGGTTTTCGCCAATTGAAGTTATTTCCGGCGGTGCCGGCCGGCGGCATCGGCATGCTCAATGCAATTGCCGGGCCGTTGCCGGATGTGATGTTTTGTCCCACCGGCGGCATTTCGCAACAGACCGCGGCGCAATTTCTTGCCTGCAATAATGTCGCTTGTGTCGGCGGTTCCTGGCTGACGCCGAAAGACGCTCTGAAGGCTGGCGACTGGGGGCGAATTACGGAACTGGCGCTGGCGGCGAATGCATTGCGCAGCCCATCGCTATAGACGTTGTTCCAACGCCGGCATTTTTACATGCCGCGCCTACTTGGCAAACAATTGCCCGATATCGGCGAACGCCTTGAATTCAAGCGCATTGCGGCTGGGGTCGAAAAAGAACATGGTCGCCTGTTCGCCGACCTCGCCCTTGAAGCGGATATACGGTTCGATCTCGAATTTCGTTCCGGCTTTTTGCAGGCGGTCGGCCAGCGCCTGCCATTGTTCCATCGGCAGCACGACGCCGAAATGCGGCACCGGCACATGCTTGCCATCCACTTCATTTGAATCGGCCGGTCCGCCAGATGCCGGCGCCAGATGGGCCACAAGCTGGTGGCCGAAGAAATCGAAATCGATCCATTCATTGGAGCTTCGCCCTTCGGCGCAACCCAATACGTCGCCGTAAAAGGTGCGCGCGGCATTGAGATCATGAACCGGAAAAGCAAGATGAAACGGTTGAATTGCGGGCATCGCAGGTTCCTGTCGCAAAAGTTAAGATAGGTCCATTGTAATATCAACGTAATTTATTTTGCATCGTTTCAAGCGTAACGGCGCTGCCGCATCCATTTGGTCGCAATCCATTTTTCACCGACTGATACCGGCAAGCCGCCATGCAATGTCAGCGGATCTACCTGGCCTTGGCCATTACAGTATTCGAAATATACGGCTGATCCTTTTTTTGGCACGACTGAGAGATTGAGGTGCGGAAATATGGTTTCGCCGCCTGCCTCGACATCATTCAAATAGATGATCAATGTGCTCACCCGCTGGCCGCCCTTGGCCAGATGCACCTGGCTTCCGGGGTCGTCCGGCAGGAAATAATCGAAATGCGTCTTGTACTCTCCGCCGATTTTATAGCGAAGAATCTGGATGCCCTCGCCATTCTCGATCGGCCAATTCATCACCTCGGCAATGCGGCGGTCGAGCCGGGCAATGAAGTCATTCTCATTGAGCGTGAAAAAGGTGCCGAAACTGCTGCGATCGTCGATCACCGCTTCGCTCCCGGTCAGGGGATCGACGATGGTCGAGCGCTGCAGCTTGAGGCTGGACAAGCGGATCAATTCGTCGCATTCCTCGGGCGACATCAGGTTGTCCAGCACCGCGACCACCGGTTCCGCGATTCGAAATGTCAGGCGTACATCGCGGTCGCTGGTACGAACCACATTGCCCTGTGAAATCATTCGCGGCGCATCGTAGACATAGGCGCTCGGCCCGGCCCCCGGCGCATGCGGTTTCGCCTGGTCCTGAGATGCGCCCTTGCTGGACAGTTTATAGATGCGGTTGGCGGCAAATTCCTCGTCGAAGTTTTCGCGCAGCATGATCTCAAGCAGCGACAATTCGCTGCAACCGCGTGCCAGATTGTCTTCGATCCAGCATTGCCAATTACTTGAAAGATGCGTAATTTTTTGCATATGTAGAGTCCGATGCATAAGAAAACCGTCAGAAGATTGAAATAACTGAAATAGGCGGATCCGAGCAAAAACCCAGCAAGAGTAACCGCAAGAAGGGTTCGATTCCGGTTCGGGTTTACAGCGTGCCGCCTGCCGCGATCATGCATATTTACAACTACTTTGGCGAGCTTATCGGGCCACTGGCATCTCAGCATTGATTTGTGTCAACACGGTGTTGCCCGCGCCAACATGTCTGCATGATATTCTGCGGACGCCACTGATATTGCTGCTCGGAGGCCGCGTGACGTTTCCCGGGTTTCCAGGAATGCACGGGCCGCGCAAACCGTAAAGAAAATAGCAAAGATCCTGATTGGCGATGCACGCAGAAAATCGGTGGCGAGATTGATGGCAGCTTTGGCCGGAATAGGCGACCCTATCCGTTAAAATACCGCTTTGACCTCTTCCACGTTTCCTCATGACCCAAGACGAACTCAAACAAGCTGTCGCCCGTGCCGCCATCGACTATGTGGTCGATGGCGAAATCATCGGCGTCGGCACCGGCTCCACCGCAAATTTCTTCATCGACGAACTCGGCAGGATCAAGCATCGCATCAAAGGCGCGGTCGCGTCGTCCGAAGCGACCGCGGCACGGTTGAAGTCGCATGGGATTGCGGTATTCGATCTCAATGATGTCGATTCGATGCCGGTCTATATCGACGGCGCCGACGAGATCACGCCGCACGGTGCGATGATCAAGGGCGGCGGCGCCGCGCTGACGCGCGAAAAGATCGTCGCATCGGTCGCCGGCAAATTCATCTGTATCGCGGATGGCTCCAAATTGGTCGATGTGCTGGGCAGCTTTCCATTGCCGGTGGAGGTGATTCCGATGGCGCAGGCCGTGGTTGCCCGCAAGCTGGCTGCGTTGGGCGGCGAGCCGCGGCTGCGCCTGAAAGACGGCAGACCGCTGATGACCGATAACGGCTGCGTGATCATCGACGTCGTCGGGTTGAACATTCCGAATCCGGCGGAAATGGAAGCCGCGATCAATGGCATCGTCGGGGTCGTCACCGTCGGCCTGTTCGCGCAACGCGGCGCGGACGTCGGCCTGCTTGGAATGGCGGATGGCGTCAGGACAATGACGTTTCGGCAGGGTTCGGCAGCGTAGGTTATTGCTGCGCGGCCCCTAAGGGCCATCCCCCGGCATGCCGGCTTGGTTGCCAAGAATTCTTGTCGCTGCCACCGGATTTGCCGCAGCCCCTGCGGGATTCGCGCCGTCTTTTCCTTGTTCGCATGCATTTTCGACTGCCGCGCGCAAGTCGTCTAGCGTAGTAGGAGCCGAAATATCGATTCCCAAACCCCGGGCTTTTTCAACTATCGGGTCGAACGAAGGAATTTTAGTAACACCCTTATCCTCAGCCGCGGCGCCGAGCTCGGAAATCTCAAGGAGCAAGCTTTGCAGTGCTTCCAAATTCGCAGTCATACCGCCTCCCTTTGTGAAGATAGCCGACCCAAAATCATTTTAGCAGTTTGATGGCATCTTTCCATCGTCTCTGGAGTGGTTATGCATTCGAATCATTCATTTTCCCGGTTACAACTTTTTACTTTTGATACAGCTTTTCGTCTATTCATCCGATGCGGCACAAATTATTCTGGCCTTACACCACATCGAACGTATTTACCGGAGTTGTAAATGGAAATGAATCAAACCTCAAACCGTATTCACCCTTTGATGGCAGGCGCTGCCGTCTCCGTGATGCTCGTCAGCCTGCTTGGCGTTGCCGCCATTACCGGGATTCTTCCGAATTCGCATGGCACCGCCGCGGAAACGGCGCGCATCGCAGCCCAGACTGCAGTTGTTGCGCCTGCACCGATCCAGCAAGCGGCAATTGCTCCAGCCGTCGTCAAACAAGTCGTCGAACACAAAACGATCGTGCATCACCAGTATGCCCAGCATCATGCAGCGCCGACTCGCGCAAGGCCGGTCCAGGTGGCACAGGCCGAGCCTGTTCGCCAGTATTCACCTGCGCCTGTGTATCAGCAACCGGCGCCCGCCACGCAAAATAGCCCTGTCGGCATTGGCGTGGGTGCCGTTGTCGGCGGATTGTTAGGCAGCCAGGTAGGTGGCGGCAACGGCCGCACCCTTGCCACGATTGCCGGTGCGGTAGGCGGCGGATATGTCGGCAATGAAATTGCAAAACGGAATCAATAATCTTGCGGGCGGCCGGATGCGAAGTCTTGAACATTTTGCCCGGCGCCAGGTTAATGAATACGTTCCGTTGCAAATCGATGAATTTTTCCGGATACGGATGCGCTTGAGATAAAGCCGTCGAACCGTTTGGTTTGTAAACGCACATTACTGGTCTTGCCATGATGAATAAATTACTGAGCACGATAGCTGTATTGGCATTGCCCCTGGCAGCTTACGCCAACGAATACCGGACCGTGGAACATCCGCGACAGGAATGCTGGAGCGAGCAGGTTCCGGTGCAATCGGCAGGCTCCGGATACGGTGGCGCCATTCTTGGTGGCATTGCAGGGGGGATTCTCGGCAATCAGGTCGGCGGCGGTAACGGCAAGACCGTCGCCACCGCGGTCGGAGCGATGACCGGCGCGGTCGCCGGTGACCGCATGTCTTCAGGCGCGCCTGGCTACAGGACGGTTCAACGGTGTCGTACGGTGATAGACCGTGAACGGATTCCGGTCGTGCGCGAACCGGTCCAGGTTATTCGCCAACCAGTACAGGTTGTGGAACGCGTCTATTACATTGACCGCGAAGAACGCCATCATGGCAAGCATTGGGAGCATCACCGCCATGAGCGCGATGACGATGATGGCGATGATGGCGATTGAAATTTTTCAGAAATAATCATTCATTTTGACGCAGAGCCGGACTCGTGATTTTTGAAACGCAATGGCGTATTCATAGCGGGATTTAAACCGACTTGGCGGACTTAATCCGAGCCGCCTTGAATTGCCGATGAATCTCTGGTCCATCGGCGGCAGAACTGCAGGAAACCGGTCAGGCGTGCGGAAAGAATTTTGTGTCTGCTGTAGACCAGGTAAAAATTACGGTTAAGTAATGGCAGCGTCGTCCTGACTTCCGCCAGTTGGCCCGTTACGATCAAGTCTTCAACCACATATCTCGACAGGCAGGCAATGCCGAGTCCGGCCGCTGCCGCACGCTTGATCGCTTCCGCATTGCTGAATTCGCCGACCGGGCGCAAGTAGTGCAAATGCGGCACCAATGCGTGTTCCACTGCCTCGCGCGTGCCGGAACCGGGTTCCCGCAACAGCCAGCCCGCCGTGCGCAGCGCCTTGAGCGACACCTTGCTGCTCTCCTTGCCCTTTATCATCGGATGACCGGCAGCGCACACAATAATCAGTTCATCCTGAAGCCAAGGTTCTACCTGCAGATCCGGTTCATGGCACGGCCCCTCGATCAGGCCGATATCGACTTCGAAATTCGCGACCGCTTGTGCCACATCCGCCGTGTTGGCAATCATCACGCGCGGATACATGTCAGTACCGCGCGTACTGCGAGAACCCAGTATCGCAGGCAGAAGGTAATTGCCGATGGTGGTGCTGGCGCCGATGTGCAAGCCGATTCCGGAGGATGCATCCGTTGCGGCGAATTGCTGCTCGATGGTTGCGGCGGCATCCAGCATTTGCCTGGCCTGGGGCAACAGCAAGCGAGCGTTGTCATTCGGAATCAGCCGTTTGCCGACGCGGTCGAACAATTTGACGTTCAACACGTTTTCCAACTCGTTGAGCGCTGCGCTGGTCGCCGATTGCGACAATGAAACGATGCCGGCTGCAGCTGCGGTGCTGCCCGCCTGCGACACCGCCAGGAATATTTGCAGTTGTCTCAATGTCAGCCGCATAGTCGTAATCAGCCTTTTTAATAGGTTGATTATACATAAACAAGTCGTTTTACGAATTACCCGCCGGTGCCTACACTGCCAGCATACGGACTTGGTCCGCCTGTTATGTGGAGAATGAAAATGCATGCGCCGATCGTTGTCAACGCTATTCCGCGGCGGCTCACCGTCACAAAAATTTTGGCGCTGCGCGTCGGGCCGCTACTTCCGGGCTTGGCGCTAAGCGGTATCGTCGCCGGCGTTTCCATTGAGCTAGGCAAGGTGGCGTGGCTGGCGTCACATGGCTTGAGCGTGTTGACGATTGCCATCGTGCTCGGCATCGTGCTCGGCAATACCGTGTTTGCGCGGCTCGCTTCGCATTGCGGCGCGGGAGTCGCCTTTTCCAGGCAAAACCTGCTGCGGCTCGGCATCGTTCTGTATGGCTTCCGGCTTACCTTTCAGGATATCGGACAGGTTGGCATGGCCGGCGTGGCGATCGACGCACTGGTGCTGGCGTCGACGTTTGCGCTGGCGATGCTGTTGGGCACCAAGGTGTTCAGGCTGGACCGCCATACCGCGATCCTGATCGGCGCCGGCAGCTCGATCTGCGGCGCCGCGGCCGTGATGGCCACAGCGCCGGTAGTGCGCGGCCGCGCCGAACAGGTCGCCGTCGCGGTCTCGACGGTTGTTGTATTCGGCACGCTGGCGATTTTTCTATATCCGCTGCTGTATCGATTCAATCTGCAATGGCACTTGCTCGAACCATCGCCATCAACGTTCGGCATCTATGCCGGATCGACCATTCACGAAGTGGCGCAAGTGATGGCAGCGGCCCGTTCGGTCAGCCAGGAGGCGGCCAACACCGCGGTCATCGCGAAGATGGTGCGCGTCATGATGCTGGCGCCGTTTCTGATCATGCTTTCCGCCTATCTTGCGCGAGAAAAGAAATCCGCGTCGAAAAATCTCGCGGCCGCCAAGCATGAAAGCGGCAAAGCCGGCGGCGGGCTGGCAATTCCGTGGTTTGCTTTCGTATTCATCGCAATGGTCGGATTGAATTCGGCAGCGCTGTTGCCGCATGGTCTGGTGGCAGAGGCGATTGATCTCGATACTTGGCTGTTGGCAATGGCGATGGCGGCCCTTGGGCTCACCACCCATTTGTCGGCGATTCGCAGGGCCGGCATAAAACCGCTGCTGCTGGCCATGCTGCTGTTTGCATGGCTGGTAATCGGCGGTGTCGCGATCAACCGGTTGGTCATGGCGCTATTAGGCTGACGCCAGCGGTTCAGGGATGCCGAGCAGATGGCGTCAAAAAATATTTTGAAGGGACGGAATAGTCCGGCCCGAGTGCCCGTATACGCATGTGTAGGCAAATGCGAGACGCCTGCTTGAGACGAATTGAACGTGCCTTTAATCAACCGATGGAGCATTCCCATGAAACCGATTCGCGTTTTACTGCCGGTGCTGGCCGCACTTTTATTGTCGTCCGGCGCAGCCTTCGCCGACAACGGCGCACTCAAGAAAGTCGATGGCATTCTGGTAAATGCTGCCGGCATGACGGTGTATACATTCGACAAAGACGTCGCAGACAGCGGTAAAAGTGCTTGCAACGGGCCTTGCGCCGGGCTCTGGCCGCCGGTTGCCGCCGGTGCCGCGCAGCCTGCCGCACCGTATTCGACGATCATGCGCGACGATGGCTCAAGGCAACTGGCCTACAATGGAAAACCGGTTTACCTGTATGCAGCCGACCGCAAACCGGGCGAGCGCAGCGGCGACAATTTCAAGAATGTCTGGCACGTCGTCAAGGACTGATCGGAAATTGTCCTTGAATCGCACGCTCCTCACTGATTGATTCCGCGAAAGTTCGCCATGCAAGACGAAAGCGCGCAACTGGTTGCCTGCATTCCCCGTCTGCGTCGCTATGCGCGGGCGTTGATCGGCGATCGGACCGGTGCCGACGATCTGGTGCAGGACACCATGGAGCGCGGCTGGAACAAACTGTCATCGTGGCGGCGCGGCAGCGATATGCGTGCCTGGCTGTTCGGCATCATGCATAACCTGCACGTCGATCAGATTCGCAAGCCATCGGTCGCTACCGTCGCGCTGGACGACGACACGCCGATGCCGTCTTTCAATGCGCCGCAAACGGACAGACTGGAAATCCGCGACATGGAATCCGCTTTGAAAATGCTGCCTGCGGAGCAGCGCGAAATACTGTTGCTGGTGGCGCTCGAAGAAATGACGTACGAAGAAGTCGCGGCTGCCTTGCGCATCCCTGTCGGCACCGTCATGTCGCGGCTGTCGCGCGCACGGGAAAGATTGCGCGCATTGATGGAAGGACGCACTGTGGTGTCGCCGTTGAAGGTGGTCAAATGAACCCGTTACCTGTTACCGAAGCGGATTTGCAAGCTTACGCCGATGGCTTGCTGCCGCAGTCCAGACGAGTGGAGATCGACGCGTATCTGGCAACCAGGCCGGCCGAAGCGGAACGGTTGCATGCCTATCGCGAACAGGTTGCGGCGCTGCGCGCGCTGTTCAATCCGGTGCTGGATGAACCGGTGCCGGCGCGGCTGTCTGAGACGCCGCGGGCGTGCTCATGGCATCTGCAACGGCATGTGCAACGTTATGCGGCCGGTCTGGCGATCGCGATTTCCAGCGGAGCGGCAGGATGGATGCTGCACGGAAAAATGCAATCCGATGCGATGCTGGCGCAATCGCTTGACTCGGTGTCGGCAAAGCTGTTCAACGTTTCCGGCCTGGCGCGTCAGGCGGCGATTGCCCACGTCGTCTACAGTCCGGACGTGCGGCGCCCGGTCGAGATCGGCGCCGATCAGGAAGAACAACTGGTGGCGTGGCTGTCGAAACGAATCGGCAGCAAGATTCGTCCGCCCAAACTCGGCAAACTGGGGTACGAGTTGATCGGCGGGCGTCTGCTGCCGGGTGAGAGCGGCCCGGTTGCGCAATTCATGTATCACGATACCGCCGGCCAGCGGCTCACGTTATATGTCTCCACTGAACAGGCGCAAAACAAGGATACCGGCTTCCGCTTTGCGCAAGAAGGACCGGTCAACGTGTTTTACTGGATCGACGGCAAGTTCGGCTACGCGTTGTCAGCCGGCATCAATAAAAGCGAATTGACGCGTGTCGCCAATGCCGTCTATGAGCAGCTGGAGAAACCATGATGAATGGATATCGCGTGCGTAATGTTGCAAGGATTGCTTTGGTTTTTCGAAGGGCCGCGGTTGGCGCGTTCATGATTGCCGCCGGTGCATCTGCCGGCGCCCAGCAGATGCACCGGCATCATGGTTCCGCTGCCGGCGCACCGCCTGCACCGTTTGTCGCCAGCACCGCCAAGTCTTTTTCTGCATTGATGGACGATGCGATGGCGGTGATGGACGATGGCATGAAGCGTGCGCCGATGAACGGTGTGGCCGAACATGATTTCGTCACGATGATGATGCCGCATCATCAGGGCGCGATCGACATGGCGAAAGCGCTGCTGCTTTACACAAAAGATCCGGAAATGAAAAATCTGGCGCAGGGCATCATTACCGAACAGCAAAACGATATTCGCGTCATGCAGGCATGGTTGCGGCGCTATCAGGCACGGCAATCCGGCGGCATGGCACCAGCCAAATGAACCCGCGCCATTCCCAATACAGAAAGAGCCAATCATGAAAATTTTTCCACTGCTGTCCGCCGCCACTACTGGCGCCTTGATCGCGAACCTTGCATGGGCTGCGCCCGGAGCGCAGGATCGTGTCTATACCGCCGACCAGAACAGCAATACCGTGTCCGTCGTCAACCCGGCCACCAACACGCTGCTCGGTCAGATCCGCCTGGGCAACCAGCGTCCCGATGTGCTGTCGCCGCTGTACAAGGGCGAGATCAATGTGCATGGGCTAGGCTTTTCGCCGGACCACAAAACCCTGATCGCGATTTCCAACGGCTCCAATTCGATCACGTTCATCGATACGGCGACCAACAAGGTCAAGGGCACTACCTATATCGGCCGCTCGCCGCACGAAGGTTTTTTCACTGCGGATGGCAAGGAAGTGTGGGCGGTGGTACGCGGCGAAAATTACATTTCCGTGATCGATCCCAACACTTATAGAGAAACCGGCCGCATCGAAACCACCGCCGGCCCCGGCATGGTGCTGTTTCATCCCAATGGCAAACTGGCGTTCGTCGTTTCCAGCTTCAATCCGGTGGTCGAGGTCATCGACGTGAAGTCGCACAAGGTCGTCAGGCAGATCAAGGTCGTCAGCCCGTTCTCGCCGTTCCTGCAGTTCACGCCCGACGCCAGGGAAATGTGGATGACCCACAAGGACGTCGGCAAGGTCACGCGCATCGATACCGGGAAGCTCGAGGTCAAGGGCGTCATCGATACCGGCATGATCACCAACCACCTGGGTTTTGCCAAAACGGCCGGCGGCACATTCGCCTACATCACCATCGGCGGCGAGAACGCGGTCAAGGTATTCACCATCGACGACAGCCCGAAGCTGGTGGCGACGATCCCGGTCGGCGCGCTGCCGCACGGCATCTGGGCGTCGGATGACGGCAGCCGGATGTACATCGGGCTGGAAAACGGCGATGCGGTCGATGTGATCGATACGGCGAGCAACAAGGTCATTGCCCGCGCTCCGGTCGGTCAGGCGCCGCAGGCGCTGGTGTATGTATCGAACGCCGCCGCAGGCGATGGAACGGCCAACCTTGTTCCGCGCGTCAATAGCGAACCGATCAACATTGCATTGAAGCCCGTATCCGGCGCAGGCAAAGGGTTCGTCGTCGCACGCAACCTCGGGGTGATCGATTCGCTCGAAGTATCGCTCTTCAAGCTCAAGCCGCAAACCGTCTATAGCGTGTACGTCACTGGTCAGAAGACGCCGGTCGCCAGTTTCAAGACCAACCCGATGGGGATGGCCAACGGCACCGCAATCGGCCCGTTGCGCGAGGTTTCCGATACGCTGTCTTCCAAGGATGCCGCGCCGAGCAAGATCATCGTGATGGAAGGCACTGCCGCTGCCGATGCAGCAACGGCGGTGCTTGTCAGTGCGGTATAAAAAGAATACGGTTGAATTGAATTTCAAATGACCGGTCGCACTCGGAACTAACAACACGGCAATGGAGACGACATGATGAAGAAGCCGCAAGCGTTAACATCGAAATCGTTGCAAAGGCGCACTTTTCTCAGACAGGCTGGCACACTTGGCGCGGCATCGGCGATCAGCAGTACCGCGCTCCAGGTTTTTGCCGCCGAGGCTTTCCGGACGACATTGCCGTTTGCCAATGGCGAACGGGAATTGGTCGCCTACCCGCAGAAGCGGCCTCTGATTGTGCTGACCAGTCGTCCGCCTCAACTCGAAACGCCGTTCAGTGTCTATAACGAAAGCGTCCTGACGCCGAACGATGCATTCTTCGTTCGCTATCACTGGAGCGGTATTCCAACGTCGATCGATGCGCAGGCTTATCGCTTGCGCATCGGCGGCAATGTCAGCACGCCACTCGAATTGTCGCTTGGAGAACTGAAGCAAATGGCGGACGCGACGGAACTCGTCGCGGTCAATCAATGCTCCGGAAACAGCCGCGGACTTTTCACACCGCGCGCCAACGGCGGCCAACTTTCCAACGGCGCAATGGGCAATGCGCGCTGGACCGGCGTGCCGCTGAAAAAGGTCCTGGAAAAAGCCGGCGTCAAGGCGGGATCGGTTCAGGTGTCGTTCAACGGCCTTGACAAGCCGCCGGTCGGCGACGGCCCCGACTTCGTCAAGGCGCTCAACATCGATCATGCGCTCGATGGCGAGGTAATGCTGGCATGGCAAATGAACGGGGCCGATCTGCCGCTGTTGAACGGCTACCCGGTGCGGCTGATCGTGCCCGGCTTTTACGGCACTTACTGGGTCAAGCATGTAGCGGATATCACGGTCACCGACAAGGTATTCGACGGATTCTGGATGAGCACCGCGTACCGGATTCCGGATAACAGCTGCGCTTGCATCGAGCCGGGCACCTCGCCTGCGAAGACGGTGCCGATCAACCGTTTCAACGTGCGCTCGTTCGTGACCAGCCTGACCGACGGCATGCAGATCAAGGCGGGGCGGGAAACCGTGGTGCACGGCATCGCATTCGACGGCGGCTATGGCATTACGGAAGTGGCGTTCTCGCCGGACGGCGGGAAAACATGGCAGGCAGCACGACTGGGCAAGGATTTGGGCCGGTACTCTTTCAGGGAGTGGAGCGTCGCGTTCACGCCAACGAAAAAAGGCAGCTACGATCTCAAGGTGCGCGCGGTCAACCGCATAGGGCAGAGCCAGCCCATGACCGCTTTATGGAACCCGATGGGCTACATGCGCAACGTGGTCGAATCGACGCGTGTCGTCGTAGCTTAAGGGAGATCCGACATGACGATTCATAAAAAAATCATCGGCAGCCTTTCGCTTACCTGCATGACGTTTCTTGCAACAGGTGCGATGGCGCTCGACGTGCAGTTACCACCGGAAACCGCCGCGTATCGACCTAGCGAATTGCCCGGGTACCAGCTTGTGCTGCGCAATTGCATGACTTGTCACACGGCGCAGTATGTAGGAACGCAGCCGCCGACCTCGCCGCGCGCTTACTGGGACGCCACGGTCAAGAAAATGAAGAAGCCATTCGGCGCGCAGTTCCCTGACGAGGATGTGCCGGCGATGGTGGACTATTTAACCAAGACGTATGGCGCAGAACGAACCGCCGCTGCACCAGCCATGCAAAAGGCTCATTAAGAGCAATTTTTTGAAATCAAATTGGCAAGGTAGAAGCGCATAGCATAATTTTCTTGTAAATATCATTACAGCATGTAGACTAATCTACATGAATATGAAAATCAGCGAATGGCTGCTTCTGATTGCCAGCCTTCCGTCAGCCGGAACCACCCCGAGAATGCGCCTTTGGCGTGCCATCAAGGCGCTCGGCTGTGTGCCTCTTCGAGACGGCGCTTATCTCTTGCCAAAGGCAAACGGGCACGAGGCAAGTCTGGCGGAACTGGCGGAACAGACGAACAACGAAGGTGGTCAGGCGTGGGTTGTCGGTGTGACCGCGCGCACTCCCGAAGACCAAACGGCGTTCGTGTCCCTCTTTGACCGCTCTGCGGAGTACGCCGAGTTCTCCAGTCGCGTTAGCCAAGCCAAAAAAGTTTTGGCTACCCAACAAACCCCCGTTGAGGTCGCAAAATCTGTCAAACGCCTGCGCAAGGAACTGGAAACCCTCCAGCGCATCGATTTCTTTGCCAATGAGTCGTCTATCGCTGCCCAGGCTTCCTGGTCGGATTTCGAGGAGGCTGCCAATGGCGTACTTTCACCGGGCGAGCCGCATGCGGAAGAGCGTCCGATACCGCGACTGGACATTGGCGACTATCAAGGCCGAACCTGGGCAACGCGCCGCCGCCTGTGGGTTGACCGGGTCGCCAGTGCCTGGCTGATTCAACGTTTCATCGACCGGGAACCGACATTCCTGTGGCTCGATAGTCCGGCCGATTGCCCGAAAGATGCGTTGGGATTCGACTTCGACCAGGCAGCATTCACGCATATTGGCGACAAGGTCACTTTCGAGGTGCTGCTGGCGAGTTTTGGGCTCGAAGCAGACCCGGGGCTGGCCAAGCTGGCCGCGCTGGTTCATGCGCTGGATGTCGGAGGGACCTCGAGCCCGGAAGCTGCCGGCTTCGAGGCCATCCTGTCCGGCGCCAAGTCTCGGCTGAACGACGACGACATGCTGCTGGCCGAAATCGGCAGTATTCTCGACTCGCTCCATGCACATTTCAATAAAGAGGGAGCCGTATGAATGACGCCGCATCTTCCCCTCGATACACCATTTGGCAGATGGTTCTGTACATGCTGCGGTTGGGCACGCTCGGCTTTGGCGGACCGGTGGCCCTGGTCGGCTACATGCAACGCGACCTGGTTGAACAACGCAAGTGGATCAGCCAGGAGGATTACAAGGAAGGCCTGGCGCTAGCCCAACTCGCTCCCGGCCCGTTGGCGGCCCAGCTCGGCATCTACATGGGTTACGTTCATTACCGGATTCCGGGGGCCACGCTCGCCGGCCTGGCTTTTGTTATCCCGTCGTTCCTGATGGTCGTTGTCCTCGGCTGGACTTACGTGCGGTTCGGTGGCCTGTCGTGGATGCAAGCGGTGTTCTACGGCGTAGGCGCTGCAGTGATCGGCATCATCGCCATGAGCGCGAAAAAACTGACTCAAAAGAGCGTCGGCAAAGACAAGCTTTTGTGGGCCATCTATTTGCTGCTGGCTGCAGTGACGGTGATAACGGAATCCGAGGTCGCATGGCTGTTCATTGCGGCCGGCGTGCTGGTATGGCTGCTGCGCGCGCCGCCCAAGTGGCTGAGCAAAAGCAGCCTTAACGCAGTGGTGCTGCCGCAGATTTCCATGGCCGGCAGCATCATCGGGAACCTAGACGTATCGCTGCTGACGCAGATTGGCATTTTCTTTGCCAAAGCCGGCGCATTCGTATTCGGTTCCGGATTGGCAATCGTGCCCTTCCTGTATGGCGGCGTCGTAACCGAATATCACTGGTTGACCGACAAACAGTTTGTCGATGCGGTGGCGGTCGCCATGATTACGCCGGGACCAGTCGTCATTACGGTCGGGTTCATCGGCTATCTGGTCGCCGGGATGTCCGGTGCGACCGTCGCTGCGCTGGCGACGTTTATCCCGTGCTATCTATTCACCATCATCCCGGCGCCATACTTCAAGAAATACGGGAAGCTGCCCGGCGTCATCGCTTTTGTCGATGGCATTACGGCCGCTGCCATCGGGGCAATTACCGGGTCCGTCATCGTGATCGCCAAGCGCTCGATCATCGACATTCCGACGGTGGTTATCGCCTTGGCGACCATCGCTTTGCTGTGGAAATTCAAGAAGCTGCAGGAACCGGTCATCGTCGCGGTCGCAGCCTTGATCGGCCTTGTTTTATATCCATTGCTGCACCCATAAAGGAAAGGAGCAAATCATGAAATGGATAACGCGAGAGCGGCCCAAAATTGACCGCATAGCATGCCCGTGGCTGATTGCCAGGTTCATCGACAAGGAACCCGAGTTTCTCTATGTGCCGGCCAGGGAAGTGCGGGCGGTGGCCGCCGAAACCGGCGCGACCCCTTACGACATCCCGGACGTCGAGCTTTCGCACGTCGGGGAACTGTGCAGCTTCGATGCATTTCTGAAGAAGTACAACCTCGAACAAAACTCGGCTCTACAGCAGCTCGCGAAAATTGTCCGTGGGGCGGACACTTCCCGGCTGGACCTGACGCCGCAGTCGCCCGGCTTGTACGCGATATCGCTCGGCTTATCCGCCGTCTTTACGGACGACCAAGAGATGCTCACGCACGGCATGGTCATGTACGACGCACTGTACGCATGGTGCCGCCAGTGTCAATCCGAAACACATAACTGGCCGCCAAAAATGACCTGAACCGGCCTGTCTCGAAGAGGAGAGGCACTTACTCGGATTCGGTCGGCCAAGCTGCGGCGGCTTTTTTGCAGGCGGAAAACGTCATTCCGACGGCGGCACGTAGCCTTGCGCCGCATCCGCGCCTTCGCCGAAGAAATGCTTTTCCATCTGCGTCGCCAGATATTTGCGAGCGCGCGCATCGGCCAGGTTGAGCCGGTTTTCGTTGACCAGCATGGTTTGATGCTTGAGCCATCCGGCCCATGCTTCCTTCGATACGCTTTCCCAGATTCTCTTGCCGAGCTCGCCGGGATAAGGCGGGAAATCGAGCCCTTCGGCTTCCTTGTTCAATTTGATGCAGTGGACCATGCGGGCCATGTTCATTCTCCAAAGGTGTGCGTTGTTGTCTTGCGGCCAAAAATCGGCAAGTGTGGCGATGCGTTATAAATTCTTGATGAATACCATCGATTTCCGCTGCCAGTTGTACATGTGCTGGCGGTCTTTCGGCAGATCATCGATCGTTGCGGCAACGAAACCGCGCTTCAAGAACCAATGCGCGGTACGTGTGGTCAATACGAATAACTGGCTGAAGCCGGCGGCGCGTGCGCGAATTTCCATATGCTTCAGCAGACGTTCGCCATCGCCTTGCGCCTGCACTTCGGGATTGACGGTCAGGCACGCCATCTCCGCCATTTTTTCCGCCGGGAACGGGTAGAGCGCAGCACAACCGAAAATGACGCCGTCATGTTCGATCACCGAAAAATAATCTATTTCGCGTTCAATCAATTCGCGGCCGCGCTTGACCAGCGTGCCGTCGGCTTCCAGCGGCTCGATCAGTTTCAGAATGCCGCCGACATCCTCGATCGTCGCTTCGCGCAGGCTTTCCAGATTTTGCGACGAGATCATGGTACCGACGCCATCATGCGTGAATAGTTCGAGCAGCGCCGAGCCATCCGTCGCAAACGGGACGATATGCGCGCGCGGCACGCCGCCGCTGCATGCCTTCATCGCATGCTGCAAATAAAACGTGGAATCGGCCGGCAGGCAACCTTCGTTCAGCGTCGCCCTGGCCTGATGCGCCGACAACTCGTGTATTTCAGTGCCCGCCGCATCGGTCATCATCGGCGTTTCGGTAATGAAGATCAGTTTGTCGGCGCGCAGCGCGATCGCTGCGGACACGGCGACATCTTCCATCGTCAGATTGAAGATTTCGCCGGTCGGCGAAAATCCGAGCGGCGACAGCAGCACCAGGCCGCCTGCATTCAAAATCGGATGAATTGTTTCATAGGCAATCTTGCGGGTGACGCCGGTCAGCTCCAGATCGATGCCATCGATGATGCCCATCGGCCGTGCAATGACGAAGTTGCCCGAAATGATGCGGATCGCGGCATGCGCCATCGGCGTATTCGGCAATCCCTGGCTGAATGCGGCTTCAATGTCGAGGCGCAGTTCGCCGGCGGCTTCCTTCGCGCATTCCAGCGCGGCCGCGTCGGTGATGCGCAAGCCGTTGTGAAAATGGGTCTCGACATTACGCAATGCCAGTTGCTCTTCGACTTGCGGACGCGAGCCGTGCACGATGACAACCTTGATGCCGAGCGCATGCAGCAGCGACAGATCCTGCGCCAGCACCGGCAATGCGCCTGCCATCACCAGTTCGCCGGGGAAGGCGACGACGAAAGTCTTACCCCGGAAGGCATGAATGTAAGGCGCGACCGAGCGCAGCCACTGGACGAATTGAATGGGGTTTTCCATGATGCGCATTATATAGAACTCATTTCATCAATAGTTATATGTGCGAACGGGATCTGGGCGGCGCAGCGCGTTGTTGCGCCGCTCGCAAAGGGAACCACCCTTTGCGAAAGGCGAGGAATTCTCGCTTGCAAGCGAGAACCGTTGCGCAGGCGGGCAGTATGCTGCCCGAATTCCCTGCTGCACCGCCTAGCGCTGCATCCCCCAAGACACCGCTCATCCACACACCTATTGATGAAATGAGTTCTTACTGGGACATAAACCGACTGCTGAAATGAGTTCTATAATTCGCTCCGCCATGTCTGCACCTGATCATTCAAAAAAAGCAACGTCAAATCACCGCAACAGAACGGCACGACCGGTTGCGGCCGCCGTGCGCAACCCGCTGCCGACTATCGTGTTCCCCGAAGAATTGCCGGTGTCGGGCAGGCGCGGCGACATCGCCGATGCATTGCGCGCGCATCAGGTCATCATCGTCAGCGGCGAAACCGGCTCCGGCAAGACCACGCAGTTGCCGAAGATTTGCCTAGAGCTGGGGCGCGGCCAAACCGGCCTGATCGGGCATACGCAGCCGCGCCGGATCGCGGCATCGTCGACCGCGAAGCGGATTGCGCAGGAACTCGGCTCGCCGCTGGGCGAACATGTCGGCTTCAAGGTGCGCTTCACCGATACGCTGTCCGATGGCGCATGGATCAAGCTGATGACCGACGGCATTCTGCTGGCCGAAACGCAGACCGATCCGCTGCTGAAACAATACGACACGATCATCATCGACGAAGCGCATGAGCGCAGCCTGAATATCGATTTTTTGCTGGGCTATCTGAAACAGTTGCTGCCGCGGCGGCCCGACCTGAAAGTGATCATCACGTCGGCTACCATCGACGCCGACCGGTTTGCGAAGCATTTCGGTACGGAAGCGAAACCGGCGCCGGTGATCGAAGTGTCGGGGCGGCTGTATCCGGTCGAGATCCGCTATCGGCCGGTCGATTCGGCGGATAACAGCGCCGCCAAATCCGGTGCCGCGCCAAGCGCCGCGCAAAAGGAAAGAGGCCAGCGCGATTTGATGGATGCGGTGGCCGATGCGGTCGATGAAGTGTGCCGCATCGGTTCCGGCGACGTGCTGGTGTTTCTGCCGGGCGAGCGCGAAATCCGTGATGCGGCCGAGACGCTGCGCAAGCATCATCCGCCGCATGTCGAAATCCTGCCGCTGTTCGCCCGCCTGTCGGCGCAGGAACAGGAGCGCGTGTTCAAGACGTCGAATGCGCGCCGCATCGTGCTGGCGACCAACGTTGCGGAAACGTCATTGACGGTGCCCGGCATCCGCTACGTGGTCGATGCCGGATTGGCACGCTTCAAGCGCTACAGTTACCGCAACAAGGTCGAGCAGTTGCAGATCGAACCGATCGCGCAATCGGCGGCCAACCAGCGCGCCGGGCGCTGCGGCCGGGTTGCCGCCGGCGTCTGCATCCGGCTCTACGACGAACAGGATTATCTGTTGCGGCCGAAATTCACCGAGCCGGAAATTCTGCGTTCGTCGCTGGCCTCGGTGATCCTGCGGATGAAATCGCTGCATTTGGCCGATGTCGAAACCTTCCCGTTCATCGAACCGCCGCTGGGGCGCGCGATTGCCGACGGCTATCAACTGTTGCAGGAATTGGGAGCAGTAGACGACGGCAACCAACTGACGCCGCTCGGCAGGCAACTGGCGAAACTGCCGCTCGATCCGCGCGTCGGCCGCATGATACTCGCCGCGCGCGATAACGCCTGCCTGACCGAAGTGCTGATCATCGCCGCCGCATTGTCGGTGCAGGACCCGCGCGACCGGCCGCTGGACGCACAGGCCGCAGCCGACAACGCGCACAAGAAATTCGCCGATGAAAAATCGGAATTTCAAAGTTACCTGAAGATATGGAAATGGTTTGAAGAAGCGGTCGAACACAAGAAATCGAACCGGCAATTGCAGGAGCACTGCCGCGCCAATTTCCTGTCGCAGTTGCGGCTGCGCGAATGGCGCGATGTCCATTCGCAATTGCTGACGATCGTGCGCGAGCAGGGTTGGCGCCTCAATGAAGCGCCGGCGACGTATGAGCAATTGCATACAGCGTTGCTGACCGGCCTATTGGGCAACATCGGTTTCAAGGCCGACGACGATCCGCAATATCTCGGCGCGCGCGGCATCAAGTTCCATATCTGGCCCGGTTCATATCTTGCCAAAAAAGCAGGCAGGTGGGTGATGGCGGCCGAACTGGTCGATACCGCGCGGCTGTATGCGCGCGGCATCGCGCAGATCCAGCCGGAATGGCTGGAGCGGGTCGGCGGCCATCTGCTGAAAAAATCGTACGGCGAGCCGCGCTGGGAAAAACGCAGCGCGCAGGTGTCGGCTTACGAGCGTGCGACCTTGTACGGCCTGGTGGTCTACAGCCAGCGGCGCATCAATTACGGCGTGATCAATCCGAAAGAGGCGCGCGACATCTTCATTCGCGATGCACTGGTCGGCGGCGAGTTCGACACGCGCGCACCGTTTTTCGCGCACAACCAGAAGCTGATTCGCGAAATCGAAAATCTCGAACACAAGTCGCGCCGTCTCGATGTGCTGGTCGATGAAGAATTGATCGCCGCGTTTTACGACAAGCTGATTCCGCAAGGGATTCACAACGGCATCGCATTCGAAAAATGGCACAAGGATGCCGGCGCAAAAACGCCGAAACTGCTGTATCTGAATCGCGACGACTTGATGCGGCACGAAGCTGCCGGCGTCACGACCGACCTGTTCCCGAAAACGATGCGAGCGGCCGGCGTCGACATGAGCTTGTCCTATCATTTCGAACCCGGCACGCCGCGCGACGGCGTGACGCTGACCGTGCCGTTGTATGCGCTGAACCAGGTGTCGGCGGATCGCTGCGAATGGCTGGTGCCCGGCATGCTGAAGGAAAAAGTGCATTTGCTGCTGAAGTCGCTGCCGCAAAAATTGCGGCGCCATTGCGTGCCGCTGCCGGATTACGCGGCGGGATTCTGCGACCGGATTGTCGAACGGATTGCGTTCGGCAAAGGCAATCTGCTGGAGGCGGTGATTGCCGATATTCGTGAACAAACCGGCATCGCGACCAGGACTGGTGATTTCAAGCTGGAGACGCTGCCTGCGCATCACTTCATGAACTTCAAGATTGTCGATGAGCATGGCCGGCAACTGGAGATGGGGCGCAATCTCGCCGGCTTGCAGGCGGAATTCGGCGGGCAGGCGCGAGAGAGTTTTCAGCGGCTGGCGATCACGTCGGGCGAGGATGGCTCCCTTCCTTTCAAGGGGAGGATTGGGGAGGGGATGGGTGCCAAGTTGGCTGAAACCCATCCCCCTCCTAACCTCCCTCTCGAAAAGGGAGGAACACAGCCAGGCGCCGCTCCGGCCCTGCACCAGAATCTGACCACATGGTCCTTCGGCGAACTGCCCGAACTGCTCGAAATCCAGCAGGGCAAGCAAACGCTGATCGGCTTTCCGGCGCTGGTGGACAAGGCCGCGCATTGCGATCTCGAAGTGTTCGACGATCCGGCGGAAGCGGCGCGGATTCATCGCATCGGCTTGCGACGGCTATTTGCATTGCAATTGAAAGAGCAGTTCAAGTTCCTTGAAAAAAATATCCCCGGCCTGCAGCAGATGGGCATGCAATTCATGGCGCTCGGCTCGCAGGAAGAGTTGCGCGACCAGATGATCGAAGCCGGACTGGAACGCGCCTGCCTGCAAGAGCCGCTGCCGAAAAATGCGGTTGAATTCAATGCGCGAAAAGACGAAGGCAAATCGCGGCTCAATCTGCTGGTCAATGAAATTGCGCGTCTGGCGGCGCAGATCCTGACGGAATACCATGCGTTGCCGAAAAAATTGCAAGGCGCCAAGGCGCATCCGCAAGCGGTGTCCGATATGCAGTCGCAATTGCAGGCATTGATCGGCAAGCGCTTTGTCGCCGACAACGATTATGCGCAGCTGGCGCATTTTCCGCGCTATCTGAAAGCGATCAATGTACGGCTCGAAAAATTGCGCGCCGATCCGGCGCGCGATGCGAAGCTGATGGCGGAATGGATGCAGGCGGCGATGCCGTGGCAACGTGCGCAGAAAGACCGGCATGGCGGCAAAAACGGCGATCCGAAGATGAATGAGTTCCGCTGGCTGCTGGAAGAATTGCGAGTGTCGCTGTTCGCGCAGGAATTGCGCACGCCGATGCCGGTATCGGTCAAGCGCTTGCAAAAGGTTTGGGAATCGATGCAGCGCTAATGCTGTCGCCGGTACAGTGCGAACGGGTTCCAGATTGAAGATTTACTCAGGAGTCAGTATTTAAAGCGACAGTAGTGATGTCCCCTTCGAGCAGGAAGGCATGCGGCGCAATGCGCTGCGCTTATTGACGCCCTACTACCAAATACGACCAGCGGAAGTCCCTTTTCGGGACGACCAGCGGAAGCCTGGTAGGGCGACAATAGCGAAGCGTATTGCGCCGCATGTGTCGTTTAAATTACTGACCTCTGTGCAACCGCTTGCTAGCTTAATTCCATCTTCCGATAAATTTTGTTACGCGATATTCCCAACACGCGCGCCGCCGCCGATACATTGCCGCCATGCGCTTCCAGCGTTTTACGGATCAGCGCCAGTTCCATGTTGTTAAGTTTTTCGTTGGCAGAAAATGTTTCATCTGCGCCGCCCGAATCTGCCTCCGGCGGCGCTGCGATATCGTCGAGAAAATCGTCCGGCAAATGCTCGCGGCGAATCTGGCGATCATCGTCGGCCATGATCATCGCGATGCGCAGCAGATTCGTCAGTTGACGGAAATTTCCCGGCCAGCCGTGCTGCCTGAAAAGCTGCATCACATCCGGTGCGATCGTATAGCGCGCGCCGTTCGATGCGGCTGCCAGAATTTTTTCAGTCACGTTCTCAAGATCGGTGCGTTCTCGCAGCGGCGGCAGCTTGATGACCAGACCGTTCAAGCGGTAATACAAGTCTTCGCGGAATCTTCCTTGCGCGATCAGTTCCCGCAGATTGCGGTTGGTGGCGCAGATCAGGCCGACATTGACCGGGATCGAGCGTGCGCTGCCCAGCGGCGTGACCAGGCGTTCCTGCAGCACGCGCAGCAGGCGCGCCTGCAGGCCGAGCGGCATGTCGCCGATTTCATCCAGAAAAAGCGTGCCGCCGTTTGCCTGCAAAATCTTGCCGCTGCTGCCTTTCTTGCGCGCGCCGGTGAATGCGCCGTCTTCATAGCCGAACAGTTCGGATTCGATCAGCGTCTCCGGGATCGACGCGCAATTCACCGCAATGAACGGGCCGCCGGCAACCGGAGAATCGTGATGGATCGCCTGCGCAAACAAATCTTTACCGGTGCCGGTTTCTCCCATCATCAGGATCGGGATGTCGCGTCCCAGCACCTTGTTGACCTTGTTTACTGCGGCGGCGATTTGCGGATCGCCGGTATTGAGATAGCGCAGGCCAGACATGCGCGACGGCTTTCTTGACGCACTCCCTTCCGGCGCGTTTTTGGGCGGCAGGTTTTGCGGGTTGCTATTGTCGGATGGCTGGCTGTACGCAGCGTTGCTTGCGATGGCGTTCTGGAATACGGTGTTTTCCAGCCGCAGTTCCGCACGCGCCAGCACGCGCATGCCGCTGTGCAGGAAAAGATCCAGGTAGGCTGGCGAAGCATTGCGGTAATGATCGAACAGCAGCGATACCGGCTGTCCGAAAAGGGAACTGAATGTATGCGACCGCAGCGCGGATAGCGGCAAGCCCAGTTGGAACAATCCGGCGCGGTTGGCCGACAGGAACCGTCCGGAAGGCGAGAACGATGCGATGCCTTCCATCAGCGTGCCGATGAATTCGCAGCGGCTGTGGAAATGCAGCGTGATCGCGGTGCGGAATGCCGCCGAAAAGAGCTGGTTCTCGATCATCTGCGCCGACATCCGCACCAGCGCCATCGTGTGCTTGTGAAAGCTGCGATGGTCGCCGGTCACATCCAGCACGCCGACAATCTTGCCTTCCGGGCAAAAAATCGGCGCCGCGGAACAGGTGAGAAAATGGTTCGAGTGCAGATAATGCTCGCTGGCATGGACCAGCGTCGGCATCTGCTCCGCAAGTGCGGTGCCGATCGCATTGGTGCCTTTGCTTTGTTCGGACCAGCAGACGCCGGGCTTGATCGCGATGCGCTCGGCTTTTTCCAGGAAATCGTCATCGCCGAGCGAATGCAGTATCGACCCGTTGGCATCGGTCAGCACCACCATGCTGTGCGTATTGACGATCTGCTCGAACAGCGTTTCCATCACCGGCAGCGCATTGGCATGAAGCACGTGATTCTGTTCGACCAGCAGCGCCAGATCGTTTTTTCCGACCGGGCTGAAGTCGGGAGCCGCATCTTCCTTCAAGCCATATTGCAGCGAACGCTGGCGCGCGTTTTCAATCATTGCCAACCGGCTTGCGACAGTCGATGCGTTCAACAGCGAACCCGGCGTGTCCGCCGTCTTCGCAACAAGCGGGCTTGACCAGATGCCGCCTGCATCGTTTGAATCCTGATTGGGTATCCGATTCATTTGTCGCCCCGCAGTTGGGTTGGTTTACGTTCAATTGCGCACTCTGGAAATGTAGCACCAATTCCGGGCGCAGATGTCTGCGGCGAGCATCCGTTTTGTATCCGGATCAAGAAAGCGGATGGGACACTGGTCGGTGCAACTGTTCCGAATTGACACAGTGCCGACAGGCAACGATTCGGTTATGACGTTTGTACGTTAGATGGTTTTCTCTCTGTAACGAAGGTTCTCGGCCCGGCTTTTGCAACGGTCTGCGGGGATGGTCTGCTTATTGCTCTACATACACGTTGGACGCAGATTTATCGGCTATTCAGGCATGAACCGGACAGCGATTCGGACCATGCACGGCTTACAGACATTCCACCCAGGAGGAGACAGCAATGCAGAAATCCCTTCATATCGACCCCGACAAATGCACCGGCTGCCTGCAATGCGAGATGGCTTGCAGTTATGAACATTACGGCATGTTCAATCCGTCGAAGTCGGTGATCAAGGTATTCGAGTTTCACCATACCGGCAAGAAGGTGCCGTACACCTGCACCCAATGCGCGGAAGCGTGGTGCCTGCAGGCCTGTCCGGTCGATGCGATCAGGCTCGATGCGGCCACCGGCGCCAAAATCGTGATGCAGGATATCTGCGTCGGTTGCAAGGTATGCACGATCGCGTGTCCGTTCGGCACCGTCAATTATGTGCAGGACACCGGCAAGGTACAAAAATGCGATCTGTGCGGCGGCGATCCAGCCTGCGCCGATGCATGCCCGACCGGCGCGATCACCTACGTGGATGCCGACTGGACCGGATTCGACAAGATGCGCCAGTGGGCGAACAAACTCGGCAATACAGCGACCGCATAAAGACAGGAGGGACATACCATGACATGGACTGGAAAAATTTTACGGGTGGATTTGACCGCCCGAACCTGCACATCCGAGCCGCTGAACATGCAGTGGGCGAAGGACTACCTCGGCCAGCGCGGCCTGGCGACCAAGTATTTCATCGATGAGGTCGATCCGAAAGTCGATCCGCTGTCGCCGCAAAACAAGATCATCTGGGCCACCGGCCCGCTGACCGGCACGATGGCATCGACCGGCGGCCGTTATTCGGTGATTACCAAGGGCGCGCTGACCGGCGCGATCGCCTGCTCGAATTCGGGCGGCTATTTCGGCGCGGAACTGAAAATGGCCGGCTGGGACATGATCATTTTCGAAGGCAAATCAGATCTGCCGGTGTATCTCAATATCGAAAACGATCATGCCGAACTGCTCGATGCATCCTGGCTGTGGGGCAAGTCGGTATGGGAGACCGAGCCGGCGATCAAGAGCAAACATCAGGACCAGCAGATTCGCGTGTCATCGATCGGCAAGGCGGGCGAGACCGGCTGCCTGTATGCGGCGGTGGTCAACGACATGCATCGCGCGGCCGGCCGTTCCGGCGTCGGTACCGTCATGGGCAGCAAGAACCTGAAGGCGATCGCGGTGCGCGGCACCAAGGGCGTCGGCAATATCCGCGACCCGAGAGCGTTCATGAAGGCAACCGTCGCCGCCAAGAAAGTGCTGGCGGACAACGCCGTTACCGGCCAGGGTTTGCCGACCTACGGCACGCAAGTGCTGATGAACGTGATCAACGAAATGGGTGCGATGCCGACGCGCAATCACCGCGAGGTGCAGTTCGAAGGCGCGAAAGATATTTCCGGCGAAGCGATGCACGAGCCGCGCAAGACCGACGGCAAGGCCAACCTGGTCACCAATCAGGCATGCTTCGGTTGCACGATTGCCTGCGGCCGCATTTCCAAGATAGACGAGCAGCACTTCAGCGTGCAAAACAAGCCGCAGTACTGGGGCGCATCCGGCGGCCTCGAATATGAAGCGGCATGGGCGCTGGGTTCGGCCAACGGCGTCAACGATCTGGAAGCGCTCACTTACGCCAACTTCGTCTGCAACGAACAGGGCATGGACCCGATCTCGTTCGGCGCGACCGTCGGCGCCGTGATGGAGCTTTACGACATGGGTGTGCTGACCCGGGAGCAGCTCGGCATCGATGCGAAGTTCGGTGATGCGAAAGCGCTGACGCATTTCGTCGAGATCACGGTCAAGGGCGAAGGCTTCGGCAAGGAAATCGCGCAAGGTTCGAAACGCCTGACCGCCAAGTTCGGCTATCCCGATCTGTCGATGAGCGTGAAGGGGCAGGAGTTCCCGGCCTACGACTCGCGCGGCATTCAGGGCATGGGGCTCGCGTATGCGACTTCCAATCGCGGCGCCTGCCATCTGCGCGGCTACACGGTCGCGTCGGAAGTGCTCGGCATCCCGATCAAGACCGATCCGCTGATGACCGAAGGCAAGGCCGATCTGGTCAAGGCATTTCAGGATGCGACGGCGGTATTCGATTCGGCCGGCGTCTGCATATTCACGACGTTCGCGTGGACGTTGGCGGACCTGCAGCCGCAACTGCATGCAGCGTGCGACGAGTCATACGATCTGGAAAATCTCGCGGTCATCGGTGAACGCATCTGGAACATGGAACGCGACTTCAACAACAGGGCCGGCTTTACCAGCAAGGATGACAACTTGCCGAAGCGCCTGATGACCGAACCCGCGCAGACCGGGCCGGCCAGGGGCATGGTCAGCGGGCTGGACAAGATGCTGCCGGAATATTACAAGGTGCGCGGCTGGACCGGGGACGGGCAGTTGACCGAAGAGACGCGAGTCCGTCTCAGTCTGTAGGCCGACTTGAAAACACGCGAACGCGGGGTGGAATAATCCGTCCTGTTTCCGCTGTTTTCAAGCGCTGTATCGGTATTGAATCTCAAGGAAACAATCGATGAAACACGTGATCATCGGCAACGGTCCCGCGGGCGTGATTGCCGCCGAAACCATCCGTAAAAACGCTCCCGCAGATGAAATAATCCTGATCGGCGATGAGTCCGAACCGTGCTACTCGCGGATGGCGATTCCGTATCTGCTGATCGGCAATATTCAGGAGCCCGGTACCTATTTGCGCAAGGAGCGCGATCATTTCGTCCGGCTGCGCATCGAGCAGAAAACCGGCCGCGTATGGTCGATCGATGCAGCGGCCCGCACCGTCAAATTACAGGACGGCAGCAGCCTCGCTTTCGACAAGCTGCTGATCGCCACCGGATCGGTTCCGGTCAAGCCGCCGATTCCCGGCATCGACAGCGCCGGCGTGCATTCCTGCTGGACGCTGGAAGATGCGCGCCGGATCATGGCGCTGGCGCAGCCGCAAGCGCGCGTGGTCCAGATGGGCGCGGGTTTCATCGGCTGCATCATCATGGAAGCGCTGGCCGCGCGCGGCGTCGATCTGACCGTGATCGAAATGGGCGATCGCATGGTGCCGCGCATGATGGGCGAGGGCGCCGGCACGATGATCAAGCAATGGTGCGAGAAAAAAGGCGTCAGGGTGTACACGTCGACCCGCGTCGAGGCGATCGATATCGATCCGCAAGCGGCAACCGGCGCATCGTTGCGGGTGCGCTTGTCGAACGGAGAAACCTTGCCGGCCGATCTCGTGATTTCAGCCACCGGCGTCAAGCCGAATATTGAATTCCTGAAAGACAGCGGCATCCTGTGCGGCCAAGGCATCCTGGTCGATGCATCGATGCAGACCAACATTCCCGGCATCTATGCAGCGGGTGATTGCGCCGAAGCGTTCGACGCCGCAACCGGCAAGACAGTGGTGTCCGCCATCCAGCCGAATGCTGCCGATCAGGCAACCTGCGCCGCGATGAACATGGCCGGCCGACACCGTCAGCAGCGCGATGTCACGCAGATCAATGTGCTCGATACGCTGGGTTTGATCTCGACCTCGTTCGGACGCTGGGATGGCGTGCCGAACGGCCAGCGCGTCGAACTGACCGATCAGGAAAATTTCAGGTATCTGCGGCTCGAATTCGACGGCGACAGGCTGATCGGTTCCAACTCGATCGGACACAGCGATCATGTCGGCGTGCTGCGCGGCCTGATCCAGCAGCGCGTCAGGCTGGGCAAATGGAAGGAAAAGCTGATCGACGATCCGACCCGGCTGATGGAAGCGTATGTTGCCTGTTCGCAGAGGCAGCATGCATGGCAGGCGGTAAAATAGGGCGGTCTTTACGTATGTCTTTACTCAGAAGTCAGTATTTAAAGCGAAAAAATTTGATGCCGCCCCTGCGTGGGAAAACATGCGGCGCTACGATCGAAGGAAGCCAGGTAGGGCGCCAATAGCGAAGCGTATTGCGCCGCATGTGTCGGTTAAATTACTGCCTTCTGTGTAATAGCGGAGAGTATGGTCCACAAAAAATACTCCCCAATATTGCCTCGATTGCTCCGTTCATCCGCCTTCACCGCATAGTCATGAAAATCACCTTCAAGCTGTTCGCCACGCTGACCGATTACCTGCCGGTCGAACGCAAATACAATGCAGTCGAACTCGACATCGATCCGTCGACCACGATCGGCGATCTGATCGCGCGCTTCAATCTGCCGCAAAAACTGGTGCATCTGGTGCTGGTCAACGGCATCTACATCGAGCCGACGGATCGTCTGACGCGCACCTTGCAAAACGGCGATGCACTCGCCATCTGGCCGCCGGTTGCGGGCGGATAAGAACGCGCCCCACATGACGAAAACCGCATGACGCATGCTGTCAATCTGACCAGGGAAATGGGTTGCACGCTGACCGAATTTCAACGCTGGCTGCCCGGCGCAACCCGGCATGCGAAGGTGGACCATGCAGCGAATGTGCATCGCGTCCATGCCGAAGGCGGCATTGTTGAAATCACATTGACCGAATGCGCACCCAGGCGCATCGCCAGCATCGCGCTGCCGGTGTTGTCGGTCACATTCCGCTTCATCGACATGAGCGATGCCGCGCGCGAGGCGTTTCTGACTTATTTTGACCGTTACACGCGCCGCGGCGGCGGTTAGCCGTGCATTTTCGCGTAAAATCTTCCGCTCCGGTCCCCGACTTCCCGAGCGGGACAGACTCTACAACACGACTACACACATGACCATCAAATCCGACAAATGGATCCGCCGCATGGCTGCTGAAACCGGCATGATCGAGCCGTTCGAACCCGATCAGGTCCGCACTGCAAATGGACAGAAAATCGTATCCTACGGTACGTCATCTTATGGCTACGATATCCGCTGCGCCGATGAATTCAAGATTTTCACCAACATCAACAGCACGATCGTCGATCCGAAAAATTTCGACGAGAATTCATTTGTCGATATCAAGAGCGATGTCTGCATCATCCCGCCGAATTCCTTTGCGCTGGCGCGCACCATCGAATATTTCCGCATCCCGCGCAGCGTGCTGACGATCTGCCTCGGCAAATCGACCTATGCGCGCTGCGGCATCATCGTCAACGTCACGCCGTTCGAGCCGGAATGGGAAGGCTATGTGACACTGGAATTTTCCAACACCACGCCGCTGCCCGCCAAGATTTACGCCGGCGAGGGCTGCGCGCAAGTGCTGTTTTTCGAGAGCGACGAAATCTGCGAAACGTCGTACAAGGATCGCGGCGGGAAATATCAGGGACAGCGCGGCGTGACGCTGCCTAAAACCTGACTGTGTACATCGCGTCACAAGATATGATGTACTGAACCTGTTTTCTGGTTCCGGCTCTTTATTTCCGAGTATTCTTGCGATTGCTCTTCTGGTGCATTCCGAAAAAATCGGACGAACATCAGCAAGTTTTCTGCCTTCTATTCAACGCACGCAATCAACAAAATACCCGCGCTTGCCATCCACTTCGCGCGTCACCAAACCATGCACATCGGTTTCGAATCCCGGAAACTTCTCATTGAAATCGCGCGCGAATTTCAGGTAATCGACGATCGTCTTGTTGAAGCGTTCGCCCGGAATCAATAGCGGAATGCCGGGCGGATACGGCGTCAGCAAAATCGATGTGACGCGTCCTTCGAGCTGATCGATCGGCACCCGGTCGATTTCACGATGCGCCATTTTCGCGAATGCATCCGACGGTTTCATCGCCGGCAGCATGTCGGACAGATACATCTCGGTGGTCAGGCGCGCGACGTCGTAGGCTTTGTAAAAGTCGTGAATCTGCTGGCACAGATCGCGCAGGCCGATCCGTTCGTAGCGCAGGTTGGCCGCGGCGAATTCCGGCAGGATGCGCCACATCGGCTGGTTCTTGTCGTAATCGTCCTTGAACTGCTGCAGCGCGGTCAGCAGCGTGTTCCAGCGGCCCTTGGTGATGCCGATGGTGAACATGATGAAGAACGAATACAGGCCCGCTTTTTCGACGATCACGCCGTGCTCGGCCAGATACTTGGTGACGATCGACGCCGGGATGCCGGTGTCGCCGAACTTGCCGTCGAGCGACAGGCCCGGCGTGATGATCGTGGCCTTGATCGGGTCCAGCATGTTGAAGCCCGGCGCCAGCTTGCCGAAGCCATGCCAGTCGTCTTCGGCGCGGATCATCCAGTCTTCGCGCGAGCCGATGCCGTTTTCGGAAAAACTGTCCGGTCCCCACACCTGGAACCACCAGTCCTGGCCCCATTCCTGGTCGATCTTGCGCATCGCGCGGCGGAAGTCGAGCGCTTCCAGTATGCTTTCCTCGACCAGCGCGGTGCCGCCCGGCGGCTCCATCATCGCCGCCGCGACGTCGCAGGACGCGATGATCGCGTATTGCGGCGAAGTCGACGTGTGCATCAGATACGCTTCGTTGAACGCATCCTGATCGAGCTTGACGGTTTCCGATTCGCGCACCAGGATCTGCGATGCCTGCGACAGGCCGGCCAGCAGCTTGTGCGTCGATTGCGTCGAGAAGATCATCGATTCTTTGGCGCGCGGCCGGTCCTTGCCGATCGCGTGCATGTTCTTGTAAAAATCGTGGAACGTCGCATGCGGCAGCCACGCTTCATCGAAATGCAGCGTGTCGATTTCGCCGTCCAGCATTTGCTTCAAGGTCTCGACGTTGTACAGCACGCCGTCGTAGGTCGATTGCGTGATGGTCAGGATGCGCGGTTTCTTGTTGAGCGCTTCGCGCGCGAACGGATTGGCCTCGATTTTCCTGCGGATATTCTCCATCGTGAACTCTTCCAGCGGAATCGGGCCGATGATGCCGAGATGATTGCGGGTCGGCATCAGGAACACCGGAATCGCGCCGGTCATGATGATCGAATGCAGAATCGACTTGTGGCAGTTGCGATCGACCACGACGATATCGCCGGGTGCAACCGTCGAATGCCACACCATCTTATTGCTGGTGCTGGTGCCGTTCGTGACGAAGTAGCAGTGATCGGCATTGAAGATGCGCGCCGCATTGCGCTCGGACGCCGCCACCGGGCCGGTATGGTCGAGCAGTTGGCCCAGTTCCTCGACCGCGTTGCAGACGTCGGCGCGCAACATGTTCTCGCCGAAAAACTGGTGGAACATCTGGCCGATCGGCGACTTCAAAAACGCGACGCCGCCCGAATGGCCGGGGCAATGCCACGAGTACGAGCCATCCTGCGCATAATGCACCAGCGCGCGGAAGAACGGCGGCGACAGGCCGTCGAGATACGACTTCGCTTCGCGGATGATGTGGCGCGCGACGAACTCCGGCGTGTCTTCGAACATGTGAATGAAACCGTGCAGCTCGCGCAGGATATCGTTGGGAATATGGCGCGAGGTGCGGGTTTCGCCGTACAGGTAGATCGGGATGTCGGCATTCTTGTAGCGGATTTCCTCGACGAATGCGCGCAGCGATTTCAGCGCATGATCGGTTTCCTCGAACGAACCGGCGCCGAATTCTTCATCGTCGATCGACAGGATGAAAGCCGATGCGCGCGATTGCTGTTGCGCAAACTGCGACAAGTCGCCGTAACTGGTCACGCCCAGCACTTCCATGCCTTCCTTTTCCATCGCGTCGGCCAGCGCGCGGATGCCTAGGCCCGATGTGTTTTCAGAGCGGAAATCTTCGTCGATGATGACGATCGGGAAGCGGAATTTCATGAGGTCTCCTGAGAGCGGGATGAGAGCTCGGGCCAGCCGCGGCAACAACCGCTTGCGCGCCGAAAATCAAAAGCGGAATTTTCGCAGATATGAAGGTGATATGGGGGAAATGTAGAAGATATCGGGGTTTTGTCAATCTCGATATTGCAGCAATGTTATTTTGCCAACGCTAGTGGTGTGTTCGATCAATTGCGAAGCACACCACTAGTTGCGCCTGCGCCGCCGAACGGCGCCGCAGATCTGCTGCAACCGCATCAGAGCTGCAGCCACGCGAGAACGCCAAGCAGGATGCCTGCCGCAGCAACGCCGTAAACGCCGAATTGCAGCCATTTCTTCCGCGTCAGCAAGGCGATTGCGGCCAATGCAATCGCAACCTGCTCTACCGTCGTGGCGAGCGCCCAGCGATGGTGCCGGTGCATCGATTCATCCGATTTTTTATCCCAGTCGAGCGAGGCCGCTTCCAGTTTTTCCGCATCCTTCTTGATGCCTTCCTTCTCGGTCTTGTAACGGACCACTTCGGACTTGTATTTTTCAGGATCGGTACCGGGCAGCGTCATCGCCAGTTCAGCCAGATTCTGCTTGTTGGATTTGGCCTGATAGTAATTCCACTGGTTAGCGGCTTCGGTCTTTTTGATGGCGGCATTATTCTTGAACATCGCCGCATCGTTTTGCGTGGCGCCGGCGAGATAGCCGAACAATGCGCCGACGGTGGCCAGAATCGCCGTCGTCACCGCGATCTTGCTTGAGAAATCATCGCCGTCATGCGCGGCATGCTCCAGCGCGTGATCGTGCGGTCCATGCACATGAAAACCGTCTCCTGACATCGTCATTCCTTCCGTTCGTAAGTGACGAATGCAAAATCGAATCCATTTTGCACAGAATGGCGCTGTTCGCGTGCGATTTCCTGCCATTGCTGCATATTTATTTTCGGGAAAAAAGTATCGCAATCGAATGCCTTGTCAATTTCGGTCACCATGAGCCGATCGACGCGCGGCAGTGCTTCAACATAAATCTGCGCACCGCCGATGACGAAGGCTTCGGCATCGCCCGCCAACGCGGCTGCGGCGTCAACCGATGTCGCGGTGTCAACACCGTCATGCCGCCAGATTGGATTGCGCGTGATGACAATGTTGCGCCGGTCCGGCAGCGGCCGGCCGATCGACTCGAACGTCTTGCGTCCCATGATGATCGGATGGCCGGACGTGGTGCGCTTGAAGTGCGCCAGATCTTCCGGCAAGCGCCAGGGCAGCGCGTTGTCGATGCCGATGCCGCGCCGGCTGTCGGTGGCGACGATGATGGTCAGGCGAGGTTGCATGGTCATACCGCGACCGGCGCCTTGATGTGCGAATGCGACTGGTAACCGGTAATCTCGAAATCCTCGAATTTGTAATCGAAGATGGATTCCGGCTTGCGCCTGATGACCAGCTTCGGCAGTGAATACGGCGTGCGCGATAGTTGTTCCCGCACCTGCTCCATGTGATTCGAATACAGGTGGCAATCGCCGCCGGTCCAGACGAAGTCGCCGGCCGCAAGCCCGGTTTGTTCGGCCATCATGTGCGTCAGCAATGCGTACGATGCAATATTGAACGGCACGCCGAGAAAGATGTCGGCGCTGCGCTGATACAACTGGCACGACAATTTTCCATCGGCGACATAGAACTGGAAAAAGGCGTGGCACGGCGGCAGTTTCATTTGCGGGATATCGGCCACGTTCCAGGCCGACACGATCATGCGGCGCGAATCGGGATGGTTCTTGATCTGATCGACCACTTGCGTGATCTGGTCGATATGCTGGCCGTTCGGTGCCGGCCACGAACGCCACTGGTAACCGTAGATCGGCCCCAGATTGCCTTCCGGATCGGCCCAGTCGTCCCAGATCGATACGCCGTTATCTTTCAGGTATTTGATGTTGGTCGAGCCGGCGAGGAACCAGATGAGTTCGTGGATGATCGATTTCAGGTGCAGTTTTTTGGTGGTCAGCAGCGGGAAACCGTCCTGCAGATTGAAGCGCATCTGGTAGCCGAATACCGAGCGGGTGCCGGTGCCGGTGCGGTCGGTTTTTTCGGTGCCGTGTTCGTAGACATGGCGCATGAAGTCGAGGTATTGGCGCATGGGGGTGGTTTCCTTGGAATGGCGTTATTTTACCGAGTTATTGGATGGGACTTTTAGTCATGGGGAAACTGAATTTTTGTGAGGCTGAGTTGGTATCTGGATAACGAATATCTAGTGGTTGGGTTTATGCGTTGATTAATGGGGGTGGGCTTCGTGGTGAGTAGCCGGGGGTAGCCCGGCGGCTACTCACTTTTCTTGTCTCGCCAAGAAAAGTAAGCAAAAGAAGGCGACCGCAAGACGCTGCCCTTCGGGTTCCCGTTTGGGCGGGGCAAAAAATGGGAAACGAAACGAACTCGCTGCGCTCAGACATGTTTCGTTTCTGATCCATTTTTCGCCCCGCCCAAACGGCAGCGTCTCAAGCGGTGGTACGTCAAAACCAAAACCAAAACTAAAACCAGTGTTTCACCGATAAACCGGTGCATGTACGTTGTCAGTCGAATGGGCTGGTTTTGACTTTGGTTTTGCTTTTAGCTTTTGATTTTTGGTTTTGACGTTGACGTTAAACCCTTGGCGAAGCGCCGCGAGCGTGGCAGTCAAAGCGGATCAGAAGTGAAACATGTTTGAGCGCAGCGAGTTCGTTTCACTTCCCGCTTTGGTTGTCACGCTCGCGGGAACCCGAAGGGCGCTTTGTAGGGGCCGCCTTTCTTTGCTTACTTTCTTTGGCGAGACAAAGAAAGTGAGTAGCCGCCGGGCTACCCCCGGCCAGCCTCCACGAAGCCCAACCCAATTAATCAACGAAAGAAACCTCAATCCTGCGAAAACTGCAACGCCGCCAAGCTCGCATACAACCCACCCTGCGCCACCAGCGACGCATGCGTCCCCGTTTCAACAACATGCCCATGCTCCATCACCAGAATCCGATCGGCACGCTGCACCGTCGCGAGCCGATGCGCGATGACCAGCGTGGTCCGTCCAACCATCGCCGCTTCCAGCGCGCTCTGCACCAGCCGCTCGGATTCCGCATCCAGCGCGCTGGTCGCCTCATCCAGCAACAGCAGCGGCGGATTCTTCAGCAATGCCCGGGCGATCGCAATGCGCTGGCGTTGTCCGCCCGACAGCCGCACGCCACGCTCGCCGAGGAACGATTGATAGCCTTCCGGCAGTTTTGCAATGAATTCATGCGCCGCCGCCATTTTCGCTGCGGCGATCACCTCGGCGTCGGTTGCATCGGCCCGGCCGTAGCGAATATTGTCGATCGCATTCGCGGAAAAAATGATCGTGTCCTGCGGCACGATACCGATTGCATTGCGCAGCGTGTGCAGATCGAGTTGCCTGATATCGACACCGTCCAGCGTAATCAATCCGTGCTGCGGATCGTAAAAGCGCAACAGCAATTGAAACAGCGTGGTCTTGCCGGCGCCGGACGGCCCGACGATGGCGACGGTTTCACCGGCTGCAATGGCAACCGACAGATTCGACAGCGCCTCGGTTTGCGGGCGCGAAGGGTAATGGAACCGCACATCGGCCAGCCTCAGCGCCGCGCCGGCTTCGGTGCGCGGCGGCAAAGGTTTCGGCTGTGCCGGCGACTGGACCGGCGAATCCGCGGCCAGCAATTCCAGCAACCGTTCGGTGGCGCCTGCCGCGCGCTGCGCTTCGCCCAATACTTCCGACAACGCGCCGATCGCACCGGCCACGATGGTGGCGTACAGGATGAATTGTCCAAGCTCGCCGCCGGTCATCGTGCCTTGCACGACCGCGTGCGCGCCCATCCACAGCACGAACACGATGGCGCCGAACACCAGCAGAATCGCGATCAGCGTCAGCGATGCGCGGGCGCGTATCCGTTGCACCGCCGTCTTGAATGCACTTTCAACAGAAGAGCCAAACCGGTTCGCTTCGATTTTCTCGTGGGTGAAGGCCTGCACCGTCGGCATCGCGTTCAAAATCTCGCCCGCCAGCGCGGACGCATCGGCGATCCGGTCCTGCGAATCGCGCGACAGTTTGCGCACGCGGCGTCCGAACAGCACGATCGGCAGCACCACGACCAGCAGCATGATCAGGATGATCGACGACAATTTGACGCTGGTCACGAACAGCATGGCCAGGCCGCCGACGAACAGCAGCACATTGCGCAAGGCCATCGAAATGCTGGTGCCGACGATCGCCTGGATCAGCGTCGTGTCGGTGGTCAGCCGCGACAGCACTTCACCGGTTTGCGCGGTCTCGAAAAACTGCGGGCTTTGCGCTACGACATGCGAATAAACGGCAGTGCGGATGTCGGCGGTGACGCGTTCGCCAAGCCACGACACCATGTAAAAGCGGGCCGCGGTCGCCACCGCAAGCACGCAGGCGACCGCGAACAGCGCGATGAAATACAGATCGATGTGCTCGGCGCTTTTTGCGCCGGCGGCGCCGAACCCGAGATCGATCATTTGCTTGAACGCATACGGCACCGCAAGCGTGGCGCAGGCGGCAACCAGCAATGCCATGCCGGCCAGCAGGAATTGGCGCTTGTAGGGTTTCAGGAATGGAAACAGGCCGGCCAGTGTCGCCAGGCTGGCTTTTTGCGGTGCTTTTGAACGTGTCGATGTCATAGTTTGAGTGGTTTTACATAGCCGGTCATTTCGAGATAGCCGCGGCCGGCCGGTTTTCCATCGCGGGCGATCCTGACCGCGCCTTCCCAGTAAACCGCGCCGGTCGATTGCCGCGAATCGAGTTCCTGATCGTCTTGCAATGGCGTCAGTTGCCACCGGATCGCGCCGGTTTGTATGGTGGTCGCAACCGGATAAGCGGCATTAGTGCGCGGCGAGCGCCACATGCGGTCGGCGTTGAAGCGTACATCGTCCGGTTTGAATTGCGTGATGCGCCCGGCAGCGTCGCGCAGCGCGGCGTGGGCCCACAGCTTACCACCGCTCTTGCTGCGAATCCGGAATGCCATCAGCGCCGAACCGTCATCCAGATTGGCGCCGACCCAGTCCCAGCCGGCGGCATCCGCGTCCAGCACGCTGGTGGACCATTCATGGTCGAGCCATGCGCTGCCGGTGACAGCAACCGGTTTGCCGTTGCGGGTGACGGTACCGGTGACGCGCAGTTGCGGTTCGCTGTAGTAGTAACTGGCCTGATTCGGCTGCGGCCCTTTGCGCGAAAAGCCGTCATCGCCTTGCCGCATCGGCGGCTGCGACGGCGTCAATGACAGCGTCAGCGTGAAGTCGCGCGCTTTCACCGTCGCCTGATAGCGGCCGCCGGCATCGCGTATCAGGCGCCAGTCGTCTACCTTTACATCGGTATTGCCTTTCTTTGCATAAGCCAGGCCGAAGCCTTCGCGTGCGCTTTTCTGATCGTGCAGCAGTTTCCCAATGGCTGGATCGGACAGCGCCGCATGCGCGATGATCAGTTGCTTCGGCGCGAAGCGGCTCGGATTCGCCGGGTCGTGGTCGGTGGCGGAACGGAAAAACGTGATCTGAAAGCCGAGCGGTTTTTTGTCCGGCGTTTCCAGCCAGCCGGTTGCGTACCACCATTCGGTGCGGAAGCCGGGATGGGCGCCGAAATCCTGCGGAAACGTCATCGGCTTATCCGGCAAGACTGGTGAAAACTGCGGCGATGCGGCGAAAGCACAGGCGGCAGAAGAAATCAGTAGGGAAAATAATATCCTGAAAATAAAACACCCTGTCATCACCAATCCTCCCGTACCGCGCGAACCGCATTTCCCGACACCGCATAGCGCCCCGACACCAGCGCGGTGAGCGCCGCCGACACCAGCAATACCGCCGTCACCGAGAACAGCAGGCCCCACGGCATATGCAACCGCATCGTCCAGTGAAACGATTGCGGATTCACGATGAACACCAGAATCAAACTGATCAGCCAGCCCAGCGCGAAACCGACCGCGATGCCGGCCGCCGTCAGCAAGCCGCCTTCGGCTGCAAGCCCGCCGAGAATCTGCCGCCGCGTCACGCCGATATGCCGCAGCATGCCGAACTCCTTGGCACGCGCCAGCGTTTGCGCCGAAAATGTGGCGGCAATGCCGAACAGCCCGATGATCACGGCAACCGCTTCCAGCAGGTAAGTCACGGCAAAACTGCGGTCGAAAATCTTCAGGCTGATCGCACGGATTTCGCCCGGCTCGGAAAATTCCAGCGCGCTGCCGAACGGCAGCCGTTTCAATGCAGCGATCGCTTGCGCGGCGGTTGCACCCGGCTGCAGCCAGATCGCCGCATCATTGACCTTGTCGTCGCCCGACAGCATCCGGTAATCGGACAGGCGCATCTGTATCGAGCCCGATTGTCGCGCATAGTCGCGCCAGATGCCGGCCACGATGAAGTCGCGCGGCATGCCGCCGATCGGCAGCGTTACCGTTTTGCCGACCGCATAGCCGTACAGATCGACCATCGCTTCCGACACCCAGACCGGCAGCGCGCCGCTCGGCAGCGCACCGGCCGCGATTACCTGGCCGGTAAGCGGCAGGGTCTTGCCGGGATCGAGCGCGTCGATCGGTCGGGCAATCAGCGCGACCGCCGGACGCGCCGGGGCCAGCGTCAGCTGCAACGACCGCAGGAAGTCGACGCGGGCAATGCCGGGCGCGGCGGCGATCTGTTTTTGCTCATCCGGCTGCAACGCGCCGGTATCGCCGCCGACCGCCGACCGCAGATAGAGATCGGCGGCCAGCACTTGCGTGAGCCAGTCATCGACCGATATCCGGAAACTCGACACCATGATCGCCATCGCCACCATCAGGCTGAAGCTCGACAGCACGCCGCCCAATGCGATCGATGCCTGATTCGGCGCATTCGCCAGCCTTGCCAGCGTCAGTGCCGATATCAAGCCGGGCACGCGCCTTGCGACGATGGCAACCACGAATGAAAAAAAGAATGATGAAAAACGCGGCATCAATGCAATGCCGCCGATCAGCAGCAACGCCACCGCGAGATAGCCGAACACCGGCAAATTGAAAACAGGCGGCAATTGCGTCAGCAGGCCGCCCAATGCCAGGCAGGCCAGGCCGGGCCACGGCGTCGCCAGTTTCGACAGCGCGGCATCTTCGCTGCCGGATTTCAGCGCCTGCGCCGGTTTCGCGCGCGCCGCTTCCCACGCGGGGCTGGCGCTGCCGAGCAATGCGATGCCGGATCCGAGGCAAAAAAAGATGGCAGCGGCACCGGCGCTGAACTGCACCGTCGGCTGCACGCCCGGAAAATAGCCGCCGCCCAGATCGCCGCCGAAAAAATGCAGCGCCGCGGCGGCAAACGCATAGCCCAGCGCGAGCCCCAGCAGCGAACCGATGATGCCGAGAATGGCGCCTTCCACCAGAATTTGCCCAAGCAACTGCCGGCGCGGCAGCCCGATCACGCGCAGCAGCGCGAATTGCCGGCGTCGCCGGATGACCGATAACGCCTGAGTCGAAAACACCAGAAACGCGCCGGTGAACAGCGCCACCAGCGCCAGCACATTCAGATTGACGCGATAGGCGCGCGACATGTTCGCGGTGCGCGCTTCCTGATCCTCGGTTTCGGTGACCAGCAGCTTGCCGTGCAGCTCTCGCGCCAGGCTGGCCCGCAAGGCGTCGCGGCCGACGCCCTGCGTCAATTTCAATTCGATGCGCGACAGTTGTCCGATCCGATCGAAACGCCATTGCGCCGCGCCGATATCCATCACGGCGATACGCTGGCCGGCACGCGCGCGCACCAGGCCGCCCGCGACGCGCAACGCGACGGTTTGCGTACCCGAGCGCAAATGCAGCGCATCGCCTTGCTTGACTTTCAGCCATTCCATCGCTGCCGGCGAAAGAAAAATCGCGTCGTCCGACAGATTGTCGAACGGCTTGCTTTCGGCCGGGACGCCGATCAGATCCGGTGCGATCATTGCGGCACGGAAGATATCGAGCCCGAGTACCTTCAATGCGTTTTTTTCTCCCGGCACCGCCGCATCGATTTCCAGCACCGGACTGGCCAGCGCGACGCCGCCATGCTGCGCCAGCAGCGGATAGAATGCTTCATCGAACGTCGCTTGCATGCCGCGCACCTGCAAATCCGATTGGCCCGACAGGCTTTTGACTGCCGCCGAAAATTCATTGAATGCGGCGGCATTGATCAGATGAATCGCAAAACCCAATGCGACGCCGAGCGCGATCGCGCCGATCGCCACCAACGCGCGTACCGGATGCGCCCGCCATTCGCCGCCGAGCAGCCAGCGGCCGAGATGCCAGCGGGGGTGCGCGCCGTGGTTCATCCGTTGCCGTTCGGTTCAGCGGCATGCAATCCGTCCTTGGTTAACACCAAAATGCGATCCGCTGTCGCCGCCGCCGCATGCGAATGGGTCACGATGATGCCGGATGCGCCGTTCGTCTTGATTTCATTTCGCAGCAGCATCAGCACGTCATGCGCGGTGTCGGGATCGAGGTTGCCGGTCGGTTCGTCGGCGAGCACCAGTTTCGGCTGATGCACCAGCGCACGGGCGATCGCCACGCGCTGCAATTCGCCGCCGGACAATTGCCTCGGAAAATCATCGCCCCGGCCATGCAGGCCGACAGCGTCGAGGATCTGCTCTGCGCGCGGCATCGGCAGGCCATTCAGCAGCAGCGGCAATGCGACATTCTGGCTGATCGTCAGATGCGGCAGGATGTGGAAAGCCTGGAACACGAAGCCCAGTTTTTCACGCCGCAAGCGCGTCGCCGCATCGTCATCCAGTGAAGACATGTCGATGCCGTCGATCAAAATCCGGCCTGCATCCGGCGTATCGAGTCCGGCAATCAGGTTCAGCAGAGTCGATTTCCCGACGCCCGAATCGCCCATCACTGCCATGTACTCGCCGGTCGCAAGCGTGTAGGAAAGAGCGGACAGTACCCGCCGCCGGTTCGCATATTCCTTGCTGACGCCGCGCAGTTCCAGCATGGCGGCTTATCTCGTCATCGCGCGCCGCAGCGCGGAGCTGATCGCGTCGACTACTGCGACCATAAGCAGCATTGCAAGAATCACCGTGGCGGCTTGCTGCATCTGGAACAGCGACAAATGATATTTAAGCATCTGTCCGAGCCCGCCCGCGCCGACCACGCCGAGAATGGCGGCGGCGCGGATATTGTTTTCCCAGCGGTACAGCGTGTACGACATCATTTGCGGGATCGTTTGCGGCAGCGTCGCATAGAAAAATGCCGCCATCCGCCGCGCGCCATTGATGCGCAGCGTCGCTTCAGCCATCGGCGAACCGTTTTCGAGCGCATCGGCAAACAGCCGGCCAAGCACCCCCGCAGTGTGCGCCGCCAGCGCCAGGGTGCCGGCGAACGGACCGAGACCGGCTGCGATGAGCAGGATCGACGCCCACACCAGCTCCGGAATCGAGCGCAAGACGTTCAGGAATGCGCGCGTGGCGGCCCGCGCTGCCGCACCGAAACGTCCGCTGGCCGGCAGCGCCAGCAGCAGGCCGGCGAATGCCGCGATCAGCGTGCCGAGCGCCGACATCGCCAGCGTCTCGGCGGCGGCGCCGCCGATTTTATGCAGGAAGCGGGGCGATACGTCCGGCGGTGCGAAGCCGCGCAGGAATTCAACGGTGGAACGAGCGGAATCGGAAGCAAACAACTCATTCCATTCAAGCGGCAGCGAAATGAAACTGGCGATAATCAGCGCCATCATTCCGGCCAGCAGCAGCAGCGTCGAAAGCCGGACGACGGGCGGTCGTTGCGGCAACGAATTCTGTAGCGGCGAATTCACGCCAGCCTCCTGCGCAGGATTTTGCTGACGATGTCGGCACAGGCCACCAGCAGCACGAAGATGATCAGCATCGTCGCCACTTCGCCGCCTGCCAGCATTTTCATCGATTCATCCATGCGCTGCCCGAGGCCGCCGGCGCCGACAAACCCCATTACCACCGAGCCGCGAATGGCGCACTCCCATCGGTAAACCGTGTAGGACACCAGTTCCGACGCGGACTCCGGAAGCGCGCCGTAACAAAGCGCGGCAAGCCGGCCGCTGCCGTTTTTCAGCAGCGTGTCGGTCGCGTGCGACTCGGATGACTCGAGAATCTCGGCATATACCTTGCCCAGCATGCCGCAATAGGTCAGCGCGATCGCCAGCACGCCGGCGGTCGGCCCCAAGCCGATGATGCGCACGAACAATAACGCCCATACCAGTTCCGGCACGCTGCGCAGCAGGATCAGCAGCCAGCGCGTGCTTCGCCTGATCATGCCGGCGAACACGCTCATGCGACCGTTGCCAAGCCGTGAAATCGACAGGCGCTCGGTGACCAGCAGCGCCATCGGTATTGCCCCGATCAGCGCCAGCGCCAGACCGGCAGTCGCCATTGCAATGGTTTGCCAGGTGGCTTCCGCGACCAGTCTCAGGAACTCGGGCGAATGCGCAGGCGGCATGAACCCGGCCAGAAAGCGGCCGGTCGCATTCAGGCTTTGCGCATCGAACAGTATCCACGGCTTGAATTCGCTGACGGCCATCATCGGCCACAGCAGGGCAATGGCAATGACTGCAATCGCGATCCGTCCGGGCCAGGCGGGGTCGCGGTGCAAGGCGGCGGTTGGGTTGAACGACATCGGTTTCAATGAAGAGGTCAGTAACAGCGCGGCACGATTACGACTTCTGCAGCAACTGCATCCGGCTCGGCAGCCGGCGACGGATCGGAAATGCTGTCCGACTTCAGATAAAGCGCCGTAACCATTGCATCGGTGACATCCTCGCGCCGCGCGTCGAACATGATCCGGCCGCCGCGCAAGCCGACAATGCGAGGGAAATTCGCAAGCGCCAGATCCACCTGATGCAGGCTGCATACCAGCGTCGCGCCGCGCATTTGCGCTTCCTGCCGCAACACGCCCAACGTCAGCAGCGACAGTGCCGGATCGAGCGCCGACAATGGTTCATCGACCAGAAACACCTGCGCTTGCGATACCAGCAGCCGCGCCATGCCGCAGCGTTGCCGTTCGCCGCCGGACAGGCGATCGACCCGCGCATACAACTTGTCTTCCAGATTGAATTTCGCCAGGGCTGCAAATGCCGCCTGCGGATCACTCGGCCTGACCAACGATGCAAGCGCCTGCCACAGGTTCCAGCCGGGAAGGCGCCCCGCCAGCACTGCCGTAACGACTCGTTGGCGCGGCGGCAGCGGCGGAGTTTGCGGCGCGAGAAAAAGCCGGGCGCGCATCGCATGCCGTTTCGCGTGGCTGAGCGTCCATGGATCGGCGCCGAACAGGCTGAGGCTGCCTGTAGCGGGGCGACAGGCGCATGCCAGGGTTTGCAGCAATGTGGTTTTGCCTGCGCCGGACTGCCCGATCAGCGCCACGTGCTCGCCGGCTTCGATGTGCAGCGTCAGGCCGGTCAAAGCGGATGCGCCGCCGGCTCTGGCAGACGGATGGCGCATCCCGACATTGTTCAAAGTAAATGCCATTATCTAAGCCCGGCTCCCGCGATACGGAGCGTGCCCAATGAAGTTTACGTGTCGCGACGGGCTTGAATCGACATCGGATTCAGGACTGGGCGCATTCAGGCCGGCTTGAATGCCTGCCGCATGACGCCTTTGAACTGCGTTGTCGCCGGTTCCGGAAATAGTCGTCATTTAATCAGGCCGGCATTCCTGGCAGCGGCTTCAATCGAGGTGTAGTTTGCGGCGCTGGTCGGAATGAAACGCGCCGTCTGCTGAAGCGCAAGTATTTCCTTTCCTTGCGGATCATTGTTACTGAGGCTTAGGAACGCATCTGTCAGTTTTTTGCGCAGCGCAGGGTCCATGTCGGAACGCACGGTCCAGTTATAGTCGTAATAGCCGGGGGTGGTATAGAACACGCGCACGGCTTTTGGATCGATCCTGTGTTGCGACACCAGCTTTTCCCAAACCGAAATATTCAATACGCCGGCATCGACCTTGCCGCCGGCCACTGCGGCAGCCGTCGCATCGTGTGCGCCGGAAAAGGCGATGCGCTTGAGATCGGTGTCTGGATTGATGCTGGCTTTCAACAGGTAAGAACGCGGCATCAGATGACCGGAAGTGGAGGATTCGGACCCGAACGCAAAGGTCTTGCCCTTCAAATCTTGCAGCTTGTTGATGGATTTATCGGTCGTGATGAAAACGGATTTGAATTTTTCATCTTCTTCGCGCTGTACGAGCGGGATCACCTTGCCGTTGCTGCGGATTTTCGCTTGTATGAAAGTAAAACCGCCGAACCAGACCAGATCCAGTTTATGGTTGACCAAGCCTTCGACCGATGCCGCATAGTCGGTGACCGGCGTGAATTCCACTTTCATTCCGAGTTTCTGCTCGAGGTAGTTGCCCAGCGGCTTGAACTTGCGCTGCAGTTCGGTAGGCGCCTCGTCCGGAATGGCCGATACGCGCAGCACTGGCTGTGCGCGGCCGATGCCTGGCATCAGTATCGCAGCGGCGATCAGGCCGGATGCTGCTATGAATTTGACGATCCTGCCGCACGAAAAAGAGTTCATTGATAGGCCTTGTATCAAGATAGGATCGGATGGCGACCAGATACTGGCGCGGGCTCAGACTTGTGTCGTCTCAAGCGCTTTAAAATTTAATCAACTATGATAGCCAAAAAGCCCGGTCGCTGCTGGACACATGCCAGATCAGAAGCGGCTGCCGGATGCCTTGACCTTTTCCCCCGATGCCGATGCAAACCTTGCAAACCTTGAACACGTTGCCCAGTGGATTTATTCAGATGGGTCAACAGGATGCCGCAGCAATCCGTGCTGAACTGAGCGCCGGTTTGCTGGCTCCGCACGCTTTCACTGCGCCCAAGTATTTATACGACGTGCTGGGTTCAAAATTGTTTGAAGCGATATGCGAGTTGCCGGAATATTATCCGACCCGCACCGAGGCATCGATTTTCGACGTACACCTGTCCGATATCGCCGAGTCGGTCGGTCGCGGCGCAACGCTGATCGATCTCGGCGCCGGCAACTGCGCCAAGGCGGCGCGCCTGTTTCTGGCGCTGCAGCCGGCGCAGTATGTGCCGATTGATATTTCCGTTGATTTCATGCATGAAGCGGTCGCGCGTCTGCAGCAGCAATTCCCGCAAATCGAAATGACGGCGATCGGCATGGATTTTTCGTCGGCGCTGGATTTGCCCGATGTAGTGCATCGTAAAAAGCGCCTGTTCTTTTATCCCGGATCGTCGATCGGCAATTTCACGCCGCACGAAGCGCTGGATTTTTTAAAAAGGTTGCGTAAAGCCTGCCAGTTGAACGGCGATGCCGACGGCGGGATACTGATCGGCATCGATCTGGTAAAAGACAAGGCGCTACTCGATGCCGCCTACGACGATGCGCTGGGTGTGACGGCTTCTTTCAATCTGAATCTGCTGCAGCATCTGAATCGCGTGCTGAATGCGGATTTCGACGTGCGCAACTGGCGGCATCGCGGATTTTTCAATGTCGAATCGAGCCGCATCGAAATGCATCTGGAAGCCCGGTCCGATGTGACGGTACGTTGGGAAGGCGGAGAGCGCCGCTTCGAACGCGGCGAACGGATTCATACCGAAAACAGCTACAAATACACCCCGGAAAAATTCGTCGATCTGCTGGAGCAGGCGGGCTTCGGCGAATCCCGCACCTGGACCGACCCGCGCGGCTGGTTCATGGTTTGCCATGCGCTGGCGATCTGATCGCGATGCTGGTGCAAGGATTTTTCGATCCGAGACGACTGAATTGCCAAGCGGTCGCGCTGTAAATAAACCACTGAAATAACGTCTGCAGGAACGACTCGATCAAGTCGCGGTTAAAAAATTAACAAATCGACACTTTTTGATGCCGTTTTTTACAAGGGCAACGCAAGATGACCATACAAGCCGCCCGGAGCGCTCCAATCGCAATCGATTCATTGCATGCCCATTACAACGCGGTGCGCAAACATACCGTGACCTTATCGGAACCGCTGTCCGAAGAAGATTGCTGCGTTCAATCGATGTCCGATGCCAGTCCCGTCAAATGGCATATGGCGCATACGACCTGGTTCTTCGAAACCTTCATTCTGGAACGATTGGAGCCGGATTTTCAACCGCATCATCCGGCGTTCCGCATGCTGTTCAATTCCTATTACAACGGGATCGGCGAAAAGCATGCGCGCGCGCAGCGCGGCTTGCTGACCCGGCCCTCATTCGATGAAATTCTCGCGTATCGCCATCATGTGGATGCGCGTATCGAAAAGATGTTAAACAATGATGCGTTGTCTTCGGAGTTGTCGATGCTGGCCGTGCTGGGGTTGCAGCATGAACAGCAGCATCAGGAATTGATGCTGACCGACGTCAAGCATCTGCTGTCGATGAATCCGCTAAAGCCTGCTTTTTCCGACACGCCGCTTCTCCCCGGCGGGCAGGCGGCGGCATTGACATGGCAGGCATTCGATGCCGGCATAGTCGAGATCGGCCATGCAGGCGGCGGATTCTGCTTCGATAATGAATCCCCGCGCCATCGCCAGTTCGTGGAGGCATTCGCGATTGCGTCGCGATTGGTGACCAACGACGAATTCGTTGCGTTTGTCGAAGCCGGCGGTTATCGGAATCCGGCGCTGTGGCTGTCGGAGGGCTGGGATTGGGTATGCGCGAATCAACTGGCGCAGCCGCTGTATTGGCGGCATGCGGCAGATGCCGGTGCGTCAGGCTGGCAGGAATTCACGTTACATGGAATGCAGCCGCTGGACTTGCAGCGCCCCGTGACGCATCTGTCTTTTTTCGAAGCCGATGCGTATGCGCGGTGGGCCGGCGCGCGCCTGCCGACGGAAGCGGAATGGGAGCATGCAGCGGCCGGCACGGATGATGCGGCGGCCGGAAGCCTGCATCCGCAAGCACCGCAAACCGGATCGGCCGCCGGGCTGTCGCAACTGTTCGGCGCTTGCTGGCAGTGGACTATCAGCAGCTATGCGCCGTATCCGGGTTATGCAATCGCGGATGGCGCGCTTGGTGAATACAACGGCAAATTCATGTCCAACCAGTATGTATTGCGTGGCTCTTCCTGCGTGACGCCGATGGGTCATGCACGGGCGACGTATCGCAATTTCTTTCCCGCGACTGCGCGCTGGCAGTTCAGCGGTATTCGTCTCGCCCGGTCATGACAGCGCAGGTTCCATGAAGAATTCCTTCGCAGAGGAAATCTTCATGGGCAATCGCTCTTGATGGCATTACCGTTTCGCTATGCAGCCTTCAGGGCCTGTTCATTGACCGCCATTTGACGATTCAATGCGCTCAGCACCGCCTTGAACGAAGCCGTCACGATATTGCCGTCGATACCCACCCCGAAGCGGGTCGGCCCGTTATCGAGCCGCAGTTCGACATAGCAGGCCGCTTGCGCATTGGCGCCGGCGCCGATCGCATGTTCATGGAAATCCATCAGCCTGATATCCATTCCCAGCGCCTGCACGAACGCATCGATCGGACCGTTGCCGGTTCCGTGCAGCTTGACCGGTTTGCCGTCGCGTTCGATCTCGACGTCGATCTGAACCGATTGCGAACGGTGCGAATCTTCCGTCATGTGATGCGCGCAATAGGTATACGGAGACTGCGCATCCAGATATTCGCGCCGGAAGATCGCGTAGATATCGCTGGCCGCGACTTCCTTGCCGGTCTCATCCGTCACCGCCTGTACCGCGCGGCTGAATTCGATCTGCAGCCGGCGCGGCAATGCCAGGCCGAATTCCTGTTCCAGCAAATACGTCATGCCGCCCTTGCCGGACTGGCTGTTGACGCGGATCACCGCATCGTAGCTGCGGCCGAGATCGGCCGGGTCGATCGGCAGATACGGCACTGCCCATAATGCGCCGGCCTGCTGCTGCGCGAATCCTTTTTTGATCGCATCCTGATGCGAGCCGGAAAACGCGGTGAACACCAGATCGCCGACATACGGATGGCGCGGATGCACCGGCAACTGATTGCATTCTTCCACGCACTGGCGGACGGTATCGATGTCCGAAAAATCCAGGCCGGGATGCACGCCTTGCGTGTACAGATTCAGCGCCAGCGTCACCAGATCGACGTTGCCGGTGCGCTCGCCGTTGCCGAACAGGCAGCCTTCGACCCGATCGGCGCCGGCCATCACCGCCAGTTCGGCCGCTGCCACCGCGGTGCCGCGATCGTTATGCGGATGCACGCTCAACACGATCGAATCGCGCCGCGCCAGATTTCGATGCATCCATTCGATCTGATCGGCATAGACGTTCGGCGTGCTGCATTCGACGGTCGACGGCAGGTTGAAAATCATTTTTCGTTGCGGCGTCGGCTGCCATACCGCCGATACCGCATCGCACACTTCCTTGGCGAAATCCAGCTCGGTCTGGCTGAACGATTCCGGCGAATATTCATAGCCCCATTGCGTTTCGGGCCGGGCCCCGGTCAATTGCTTGACGAGGGTCGTGCCGGTTACCGCGATGCCCTTGATTTCTTCGCGCGACATGTTGAACACGACGCGCCGGAAGATCGGCGCAACCGAATTGTAAAGATGGATGACGGCGCGCTTCGCATCTTTCACCGACTCGACCGTGCGATGAATCAGTTCCTCGCGCGATTGGGTCAGCACGATGATGGTCACGTCGTCGGGAATCCGGTTTTCCTCGATCAGCTTGCGCACGAAATCGAAATCGGTTTGCGATGCGGAAGGGAAGCCGACTTCGATTTCCTTCAAGCCGGTCTTGACCAGCAGTTCGAAAAAGCGCAGCTTGCGCGCCGCGCTCATCGGCTCGATCAATGCCTGGTTGCCGTCGCGCAGATCGGTACTCATCCAGATCG
>DAIDBD010000118.1 GCA_027310305.1 Herminiimonas sp. | reverse complement strand
AATCCCTTCCAGCCCGGATGACGCTGGAAATTGCCGGACTCAAGCTGAACGTAAAATTCGACGGGGAAATAATATTAGGCTAGCCTGTTTCGTCAAGCGTGCCGTCCATGGCGCCGAATTGAAAATAAAGCGGTGCTGTTGAACAGGGAGGTAGATTGCCGTGGAGGGAATGCGAGGAGCGCGCATGATAATGGACGAAAAGTAAGCGCGACGCCGAACGCGGAAACGTAAAATCAGCGCTTCCGCATGGGGACACGCGTCAGGCTAGCAGTCAGTCAGCTTGAAACGATTGGGTACGCGCATGGGTGCCTGGTATCCCAAGGCGCAGCCAACCTTTTCCGATGCAATCGCCTGGGTACGGTACCAATTGTGGAGCAGCGAGTATTTTTCGATGTCGGACAATAACCCCGATATCGTAAAAATCCCGCGTTCATTATTGGAGCGCTTTACCGATATGCTTTGCTACGCAACGTGAATGGATAAAGTCGAGCTCAGTGCGGAGCAAGATGCCGCTGCCAGTGAGGCCGCGCAGGATCTGTTCGAGCAGATTCAGCAGGCCGTTGCTGCGAAACCAGGACGGTAGGGTCCGGACGGACCATCCTGGCCGAGGTTGTTCCCCTCCGGGTAGGCAATGACGCAATCCAACCGCTTGATTCGTCCGCACGTAACCCGTTGTTTCCAAAGGGTGGCAGACCGGCCCTTTGCGGACTTCGGGCCATTCGCGAAAAGCGAGGCCGGAGAGAAGACCGGCCAGGAGAGAGCGAACGGTGGCCGGGAGCGGGCCAGATGGTCGACCGGCGAAGTCCGCAGGTTTCCGCATGAACCCGCGTAAACACGCGGGGACCGTCGCTATCGGACGAGAAAAAGCCCCAACTGACAACAGTTGGGGCTTCAATATTGGTGGAGGCGGCGGGAATCGAACCCGCGTCCAGAAGCACTCTACAGACAGTTCTACATACTTAGCGCTGCCATTTGATTTAACCTGAACGACGCGGACGCGCACGCTTCGTCAAGGCGAGTCACCTATTGTTTAACGCAATGCCAAGTGGCCCGACACTGCGCGATTCCCTGTGAATGACTCCACTGCTGTTGCCAGCCCGCCCCAGGGAAGAGACGGTGTGGAGCTAACCGGTTATTAAGCGGCTAGTGCGTACGAGTTATCGTTTGCAGTTATTACTTTTCTGGATGTATTTACGAGGTAACCAGTCCTCGGTATGCCCTGCGCTGCTTTGCAACCCCTGTCGAAGCCAGGTCGCCCCCAAAACAGAATGTCCATTGTATCGCAATAGATGCGGTCAGGTCGCTCGGATTCAAGTCCATGCAGGAATCAAGTCAAGCAAATCCAGTGGCTTGGCAGTCAAGGCATCAGCACCCCACGAAGCCGGTTCAGCATGGCCGCAGTAACCCCAGGCGGCTGCAACGGTCTGCATGTTCGCTGCCCGGCCGGCTTGTATATCGCGCAAGTCGTCGCCAACATACCAGCAATCCTGTGGCGCCAATGCGAGTCGGCGCGCCGCTTCGAGAAGCGGCGCCGGATGCGGCTTCGAATGCGGCGTCGTGTCGCCGGAAATCACGCAACCGGCATCTTGCAAGCCGATTTGCGGTACCAGCAAATCGGTGAGGCGGGCAGCCTTGTTCGTGACAATACCCCACGGGACGCCGTATTCACGCAACGTACCAAGCAATACTGCAATGCCATCGAATAAATGACTTTTTACAGCGAGCGCCGCGACATAATTGTCCAGAAAGGCAATTCGCAGATTTTCATAATCCTCATCTCCCGGCTGAATGCCGAACGCTGCGCCGATCAAGCCGCGCGCGCCCGCTGACGCTACAGGGCGAAGTTGAGCGTAGGGCGTTGGCGCGAGCCCGCGTGCGATTTGCAACTGGTTGACTGCTGCTGCCAAATCCGGAGCGGTGTCGGCCAATGTGCCATCGAGATCGAACAGGATCGCGCGTGGTGGGGTAAGAGGCATGGCAAATTTCATCATGTGCATTATCGGTCTTGCAGGGCCGATAAAATGGGGCTGTTTATTATGCCGGACGAGTACAAGCAATCAGATAATTGACATCGGTATTACGATTCAACGAATAGATTTGCGTGAGCGGGTTGTAGGTCATGCCTTTGAGGCTATCCACTTCCATCCCGGCATTGCGAATAAATTGCGATAGTTCGGCAGGAGTTAGAAACTTGGCATAATCGTGCGTGCCTTTGGGCAACATTCGAAGCAGATATTCCGCTCCGAGAACAGCGAATAAATAAGATTTCGGATTACGGTTCAGCGTTGAGAAAAAAACATGGCCGCCGGGTTTGGCGAGTGCCGCACAAGCCCGAACGATAGCGGCAGGATCGGGAACATGCTCCAGCATTTCCATACAGGTTACAACATCGTAGCGGGCCGGTTCGCGGGCCGCCAGCTCCTCCGCCGAGATCATTTCATAACGGACTTGCACGCCGGATTCCAGGCTATGTAAATCGGCTACCTTGAGCGCTTTCTCGGATAAATCGATGCCAAGTACCTGCGCGCCTTTTTTCACCATGGCTTCGGCCAGTATGCCGCCGCCGCAACCGATATCGACCACGGATTTCCCGCTCAGCGATATCCGCGCGTTGATCCACTCGAGTCGCAATGGATTGATATCGTGTAACGGACGGAATTCGGAGGTCGGATCCCACCAACGGTGCGCAAGATCGCTGAATTTTTGCAGTTCTGATGGGTCAGCATTCATAGAGCGAATGATAGCGGGAATGCGGGGAATTTGCTGCAGCTTGCCAAAAGAGGTTTCAATAAATCTCCATAGGATGCATGCGCTGCAATGGTTGTTCATTGCCGGTTTGTTGATGCACATAAAAGGGAGCGGCACCTGTGAGAGATGCCATCCGTATCACGCTCGCCTCCATCTGTTTATCAGATAAATATCCGGATATTTCGATCGGCGTAAAAACCTAGTCATAAAAAAACCCCGCCGAAGCGGGGTTTTGATGCACACCTGTCGATTACTTGGAACGAGTGCCAACGACTTCGATTTCAACGCGACGGTTTTTAGCGCGGCCAGCAGCAGTTTTGTTGTCCGCAACTGGTTGTTTCTCGCCTTTGCCTTCGGTGTAGACGCGGTTAGCTTCGATACCTTTGGATATCAAATAGGCTTTCACGGCTTCAGCACGACGGACCGACAGTTTTTGGTTGTAAGCGTCAGAACCGATGGAGTCGGTATGGCCAACCGCGATGATGACTTCCAGATTCATGCCTTGCAGCTTGGATGTCAAATCGTCGAGCTTGGCTTTGCCGTCTGGTTTCAGAACCGCTTTGTCAAAGTCAAAGAATGCATCGGCAGCGAAGGTGACTTTTTCAGAGGTCGGGGCAGGAGCGGGTGCTGGGGCAGGTGCTGGAGCGGGCTTGGCAGCAGGAGCGGGTGCAGGGGGGGGGGCCTTGGCAATTGCGCCATCGCATCCAGGAACTGCATCAGCAGGCGTCCAATAGCCTGTGTGCCAGCATTGACCAAATGGATTGGTTGTAATAACACCGTTACTGCTTTGCAAATAAGCGCTGTTCGGCGTTTTTGCTTTGACATCGGCAGCTTGCGCAGATGCAGAAAAAGCAACGACTGCGGACGCAGCGAAGACGAGTTTTACTAATTTATTCATGTTTCTCCTCTCGGGTGAGATATCCGCAGATTAACTGCGCAACAAATAGACGACATCGAAAATGGTTGGTGAACTAATAATACCACGTGGTTCAGGTCATCACACGTAGAAATTGTCTGCATGCAATAAACTTAACTTAACTCCATTTTGCCACAGGCTTGTCCGTGTAGAGAAGGTTGCCAAATCGGCCAAACCACGTTTTTGATACTTTGTAGTGTTTATGCAACACATAGTTGTGTAAACATGCGTCCGGCAAAAACCAACACTTGATTCCGTTTAAAACCCGCTTTATTTGCAATTGCCTGGGCATGTCGGTTTAACGTTTTTGTTTGACCGGATTGACGAATTTTTACACGGCCTGCCGATCGAGTATTGTACTAAAGCAAAGCCGGACAATTTATTTCGCCAAACCGCGCGCTTCAATTACTACACGGCGGTTTGGCGCCAGACATTCGATCAGTTTTTTACGGCCAAGCTTGCTGTCACAGGATTTAATGGGTTGAGCCTTGCCTGCTCCGCGTGTTTCGATTTGTGCAGAGACTCCCTTGCTTTTCAAATAAGCAGCTACTGTAACGGCGCGCTTTTCGGATAATTTTTGATTATATTGTTGCGAACCAAGGCGGTCAGAATGGCCGGTGGCTACAATAACGTCAATTTTGCTGCAGGCCGCGAGCTTGCTCACGACTTCGTCATCGATGCGCGCTTTCGCTGCGCTGCTCAATACAGCTTTATTGAATGAAAAAGTTTGATCATTTGTCAGCGTGACGGCGAAGTTGCAACGCTTCGGTGCCGCAACCGCAATGATTGTCGGCGCAGGCGCAGGCGCAGGCGCAGGCGCAATTGCGATGGCAGGTGCCGTTGCTTTGGCAATCGGCGGCGCCAGTTGCCCATCGCAGCCGACCATAGCGTCGGCTGGCGTCCAGTAGCCGGTGCGCCAGCATAATCCATAGGGGCTTCGCACAATGACGCCCCGAGCGTTCTGCGAGTAGGCGCTGTTGCCGGATTTGGCCTGAATGTCGGTAACTGTTTGAGCGAGAGCGCCAACGGCGGCCGAAGCAATGACAAGGCCAAAGGCCAGTTTTTTAAGCATTTTGTATTTGCGAATCAAGTAATTTTGTTGAATGTTTTTTTGAAACTGCCAAGCCGCATTTAAACATATTTTTTCTCGAAATCGGTTTTTTGCGCGCACGTCATACCATTGAAAATGCGGTCTGAAAGCCATGATCGGACTATGTCCGCATGCTAAAATAATAGGCTTTGAAGCGTCGCATACAAGTTTGACGGCGATGCATGAATGACAAGCCAACCTCAGCCAAAGACCAGCCAACCCGCCAATGGATCAATTCGCCAAAGAAACAATCCCGATTTCGCTCGAAGAAGAGATGCGCAAGAGTTACCTCGATTACGCGATGAGCGTAATCGTGGGACGTGCATTGCCGGACGTTCGCGACGGCTTGAAACCGGTGCATCGCCGCGTGCTGTTTGCCATGCATGAAATGAATAACGTCTGGAACCGGCCGTATGTGAAATGCGCGCGCGTGGTCGGCGAAACGATGGGTAAGTATCATCCGCATGGCGACCAGTCGATTTACGATACGCTGGTTCGCATGGCGCAGCCTTTTTCGCTGCGCTACACATTGGTGGATGGCCAGGGCAACTTCGGTTCGGTCGATGGCGACAATGCCGCGGCAATGCGTTATACCGAGTGCCGCCTGGACAAGATCGCCAGCGAGATTCTGGCCGATATTGAAAAGGACACGGTCGATTTCGTGCCGAATTACGATGGCAAGGAAAGAGAGCCGTCGGTATTGCCAACCAAAATTCCGAATCTGCTGATCAACGGCGCGTCCGGTATCGCGGTTGGCATGGCCACCAATATACCGCCCCACAATATTACGGAAGTGATCAACGGTGCATTGCACATATTGCGCAATGCCGATTGCACGGTCGATGAACTGATTGAAATCATTCCGGCGCCCGATTTTCCGACCGCAGGCATCATCTATGGCGTGTCCGGCGTGCGCGACGGTTACCGCACCGGCCGCGGTCGCGTGGTGATGCGCGCCAAGACGCATTTCGAGGAATTCGGCAAGGAAAACCGTATTGCAATCATCGTCGATGAATTGCCGTACCAGGTGAACAAGAAGTCGCTGCTCGAGCGCATCGCCGAACTGGTGCGCGACAAGAAACTCGAAGGCATATCGGACATCCGGGATGAGTCCGATAAATCCGGCATGCGCGTCGTGATCGAATTGAAGCGCGGCGAAGTGCCGGAAGTGGTGCTCAACAATCTGTACAAGCAAACCCAGTTGCAGGATACGTTCGGCATGAACATGGTCGCGCTGGTCGATGGCCAGCCGAAGCTGCTGAACCTGAAGCAGATGCTCGAATGCTTCCTGTCGCATCGCCGTGAAGTCGTCACGCGCCGCACCGTGTTCGAATTGCGCAAGGCGCGCGAGCGCGGCCACGTGCTGGAAGGGCTCGCGGTCGCGCTTGCCAATATCGATGACTTCATCGCGATCATCAAGGCGGCGCCGACGCCGCCGATCGCAAAATCGGAATTGATGGCGCGTGCCTGGGATTCATCGATGGTGCGCGAGATGCTGGCCCGTACCGGTGCGGAAAACACCGGCGGCATCGATGCATTCCGCCCTGAGAATCTACCCAGGCATTACGGCATTCAACCAGACGGTTTGTACAGGCTGTCCGATGACCAGGCGCAGGAAATTCTGCAAATGCGCCTGCAACGCCTGACCGGTCTGGAGCAGGACAAGATCGTCAACGAATACAAGGAAGTGATGGCGCAGATCGCCGACCTGCTGGACATTTTGTCCAGGCCGGAACGCGTGACCAGCATTATTGTCGATGAGCTGACCGCAGCCAAAAACGAGTACGGCGAAGGTGCAAAGGATGTGCGCCGTTCGCAGATCGAATTGAATGCAACCGATCTCGGCACCGAAGACCTGATCACGCCGCAAGACATGGTCGTCACGCTGTCGCACACCGGCTACATGAAGTCGCAGCCGGTATCCGAGTATCGTGCGCAAAAGCGCGGCGGACGCGGCAAGCAGGCGATGGCGACCAAGGAAGACGACTGGATCGACCAGTTGTTCATTGCCAATACGCATGACTACATCCTGTGTTTCAGCAATCGCGGACGCTTGTACTGGCTGAAGGTATGGGAAGTGCCGCAAGGTTCGCGCAATTCGCGCGGCAAGCCGATCGTCAACATGTTCCCGTTGCAGGATGGCGAGAAAATCACCATGGCCTTGCCGCTGTCCGGCGAGAATCGCACATTCCCGGAAGACCGCTACATCTTCATGTCGACCAGTCTGGGCACGGTCAAGAAGACGCCGCTGTCCGACTTCAGCAATCCGCGCAAGGCCGGCATCATCGCGGTCGATCTGGATGAAGGCGACTTCCTGATCGGCGCCGCGCTGACCGACGGCAAGCACGATGTGATGCTGTTTTCCGACTCGGGCAAAGCGGTGCGCTTCGATGAAAACGACGTGCGTCCGATGGGGCGTACCGCACGCGGCGTGCGCGGCATGAATCTGGAGGACGGTCAGCAGGTCATCGCGTTGCTGGTTGCGGAAAACGAACAACAGTCGGTACTGACCGCGACTGAGAATGGCTTCGGCAAACGCACGCCGATCACCGAATACACGCGCCATGGCCGCGGCACCAAGGGCATGATCGCGATCCAGACCAGCGAACGCAACGGCAAGGTAGTCGCTGCCACGCTGGTCGACGTCAGCGATGAAATCATGCTGATCACGACCGGTGGCGTATTGATTCGCACCCGCGTGTCAGAAATTCGCGAAATGGGCCGTGCGACCCAGGGCGTGACCTTGATCGCAGTGGAAGACGGCACCAAGTTGAGCGGCTTGCAGCGTATCGTCGAATCCGATGTCGAAGAGGAAAGCGGCGGCACGGAGGCGCAATGACCCGCATTTACAATTTCGCGCCCGGTCCGGCAGCGTTGCCGCGGGAAGTGCTGATGCAAGCCGCCGCCGAAATGCTCGATTGGCGCGGCAGCGGCCTGTCCGTGATGGAGATGAGTCATCGCGGCAAGGAATTCATGTCGATTCTGCAGGAGGCGCAGCGCGATCTGCGCGAATTGCTGTCGATACCGGACAACTACAAGGTTTTGTTCATGCAGGGCGGCGCGATTGCGGAAAATGCGATCGTTCCGCTGAACCTTGTCGGAAGCAAGCCGCAACCCGCCACGGTGGATTTCATCAATACGGGAAGCTGGTCGACAAAAAGCATTGCCGAGGCGCGCAAGTACTGCACGGTCAATGTTGCAGCGTCGTCTGAAGAGTCGAAATTCACGTCGATTCCGGCGCGCGATGCATGGCGCCTGACACCGGATGCAGCTTATGTGCATGTCTGCACCAACGAAACGATAGGCGGCGTCGAATATCACTTCGTGCCCGATGTCGGCGCTGTGCCGCTGGTGGCGGACATGTCATCGCATATCCTGTCGCGCGTGATCGATGTGTCGAAATACGCTGTCATTTATGGCGGCGCGCAAAAGAATATCGGCCCGGCCGGATTGACGATGGTGATCGTGCGGGAGGATTTGCTTGGACACGCGCTATCGGTCTGCCCATCCGCTTTCGACTGGACCGTGGTCGCGAAAAACGATTCGATGTACAACACGCCGCCGACCTACGCAATCTATATTGCCGGCCTCGTGTTTCAATGGCTGAAGCGCCAGGGCGGCGTGGCGGCGATCGAACAGCGCAATATTGCCAAGGCGGCGTTGTTGTACGACTATCTGGATGCAACCGATTTTTACGGCAATCCCATTGCAAAAGATTGCCGCTCGCGGATGAATGTGCCGTTTTTCCTGCATGACAAGTCGTTGAACGATGCGTTTCTCGCCGGTGCAAAGGAACATGGCCTGTTGCAATTGAAGGGCCATAAGTCTGTGGGCGGCATGCGGGCGTCAATTTACAATGCGATGCCGATTGAAGGTGTCCACGCATTGGTGGAGTATCTGAAAGAATTTGAAAAGAATAATGGATAGCGCCGTCATTCCGGCGCAAGCCGGAATGACGTCTGACTTTATGACTGATAACAAACTCAAACCGCTGCGTGAACAGATCGATGCGATCGACGCGCAAATTCTCGATTTGCTGAATCGCCGTGCGCAGTTGGCGCAGGAAGTCGGTCATGTCAAGGCCGAGACCAATGCGCCGGTGTTTCGTCCCGAACGGGAAGCGCAAGTATTGGGCAGCGTGGCCGAGCGCAATCCGGGTCCGCTGGCGGGAAGCGATGTCCAGACGATTTTCCGCGAAATCATGTCTGCTTGCCGCGCGCTGGAAAAACGGGTGACGGTTGCTTATCTCGGTCCGATCGGCACTTTCAGCGAGCAGGCGGTGTATCAGCAGTTCGGTCATGCGGTCGAAGGCATGCCTTGCGCATCGTTCGATGAAGTGTTCCGGGCGACAGAGGCGGGGACAGCGGATTTCGGTATCGTACCCATCGAAAATTCATCGGAAGGCGCGGTGAATCGCACGCTTGATTTGTTGCTGCAGACCTCGCTGGTCATCAGCGGCGGCGTGTCGATTCCAGTGCATCACAGCCTGATGACGAAGAGCGGCGCAATGGACGGCGTCCAGCGTATTTGCGCGCATTCGCAGACGCTGGCGCAATGCCAGGCATGGCTTAACCAGCATTATCCGAATATCGAACGGCAGGCAGTCACTTCCAATGGCGAAGCCGCGCGCGTTGCAAGCGAAGACCCGGCGGCGGCGGCGATTGCCGGCGAAATCGCGGGACAAAAGTATGGTTTGCAAGTCGTCAACGCGCATATTCAGGATGATCCGCATAACCGCACCCGATTCGCAGTCGTCGGCCGTTTGCAGACCGCGCCGAGCGGCAAGGATCAGACTTCGCTGGTGCTGTCGGTGCCCAACAAGGCCGGTGCCGTTTACAACCTGCTCGCACCGCTGGCAAAGCACGGCGTATCGATGACGCGCTTCGAGTCGCGCCCGGCCCGCATGGGCACCTGGGAGTATTACTTCTATGTCGACGTCGAAGGACATGCGCAGGACGACAAGGTTGCGAAGGCGCTGGCAGAGTTGAAAGAAAATGCGGCGTTCTTCAAGTTGCTCGGTTCGTATCCGTTTAGTTTGTGATTCAGCCCGCATGCCACATGCGGTAGAGAGCGAGAATGCTCGCTTGCATTAGCGCAAAGACGCTTCCGGCATTCGCTCCAACAATCTGATTTTTGGAATCCACTATGTCTATTGAATTCGGACCCAAGTACGTCCGCGCCATTGCTCCCTACCAAGGGGGCAAGCCGATTGCCGAAGTTGCGCGCGAGTTCGGACTCGACGAGTCGAACATCGTCAAGCTCGCTTCCAATGAAAATCCATTGGGCATGCCTGAATCAGCCAGGCAGGCAATGCTCAAGGCAGTCGCCGAGATCGGCCGCTATCCCGATTCAAACGGATTCGAACTGAAAGCGGCGATCACCGCCAAATATGGCGTGCCGCCGGAATGGATCACGCTCGGCAACGGCAGCAACGACATTCTCGAATTGGCAGCCCATGCATTTGTGCAGCCGGGACAGTCGGTTATCTATGCACAATATTCGTTCGCGGTGTATGCACTGGCCACGCAAGCGGTCGGCGCACAGGCGATTGTTGTGGCTGCAAAAAATTACGGGCATGATCTGGATGCAATGGCGAGGGCCATCACCGCCGATACCAGGCTGATCTTTATCGCCAATCCGAATAACCCGACCGGGACGTTCCTGCCCGCCGCGGAAATCGAGGCATTCCTGAAAATCGTGCCGCCGCAAGTAGTGGTGGTGCTGGATGAAGCGTATAACGAATTTCTGGCGCCCGAACTGCAGTACGAATCGATCGCCTGGGTCAGGCAGTATCCGAATCTGCTGGTGTCGCGCACCTTGTCGAAGGCTTATGGACTGGCGGGGCTGCGGATTGGCTTCGGCATCGCGCAGCCGTCGATTACCGATCTGCTGAACCGCATTCGCCAGCCGTTCAATGTGAATTCGCTGGCGCAAGCCGCCGCCGTTGCGGCGCTGAACGACAGCGCCTTCTTGCAAAAGAGTGCGAAAGTCAATGCCGACGGCTATCGGCAGTTGACGCAAGCGTTCGACGCGATGGATCTTGAATATGTACCGTCGTTCGGCAATTTCGTGCTGGTCAGGGTCGGCAATGAAGACACCGCCGGTGCGCGCGTGAATATTGCATTGTTGAAGCAGGGCGTGATCGTGCGTCCGGTCGGCAACTACGGCTTGCCGCAATGGCTACGCATTTCAGTTGGCTTGCCGGAAGAAAATGCCGCGTTTATCGCGGCATTGAAAAAAATATTGGCTGCATGATGTCATCGCTATTTTTCGCGCGTTGCGAAACGATTGCTCACTCTTTTTAAGCATCCATCCGTGTTCAAAAAAATCGCAATTTTCGGCGTCGGCTTGATCGGCGGTTCATTTGCGCTTGCATTGAAAAAGGCAGGCGCCGTGGAGCAAGTGGTCGGCATTGGCCGCAGCGCAGCTTCCCTGAAGCGTGCCAAGGAACTTGGCATCATCGATGCGATGATTCATTCCGCGGAAGATGCAGTACGCGATGCCGATCTGGTGCTGATTGCCGCTCCCGTAGCGCAGACCGAATCGATATTGGCTGGCATCGCGCCGCATTTGCAACCCGGCACGGTTGTGACCGATGCCGGCAGCACCAAGACGGACGTGGTCGCGGCTGCCCGCAAGGCCCTCGGCAAGAAAATTGCGCAATTCGTGCCGGGACATCCGATTGCCGGTCGCGAATTGAATGGGCCGGATGCGGCCATTGCCGATTTATATGTCGGCAAGAAAGTAGTGCTGGCCGCATTGCCGGAAAATGCAATGCAAGATATCGAACGGGTCGCCAACGCATGGAGGCAGTGCGGCGCCATCATTCATCAACTGACGCCGGAAAAGCATGATTGCGTATTTGCCGCGGTCAGCCACTTGCCGCATCTGCTGGCTTACGCGTTGGTCGATGACATTGCCAAAAAGCCGCATGCCGATTTGCTGTTTCAATATGCGGCGAGCGGATTCCGCGATTTCACCCGGATCGCGGGTTCGTCGGCCGAGATGTGGCGCGACATTACCTTGGCCAACCAGCCGGCGCTGCTGACCGAACTGGATTCCTACATGGCGCAGTTGACGCAACTGCGCGATCTGCTGGCAGCCGGTGACGGCGCCGCGATTGAAGCAATCTATGCCAATGCGCAGCATGCGCGCCAGAATTGGACGCGCGCTATCGAGACCGCCGAAAAACAAGACAGGCAAGGTGGCGATTAATGAAACGGTATCCGCCCTATCTCGATCTGCAGCCTGCGATGCATGCGCAGGGCACGGTGCGATTGCCGGGCTCGAAAAGCATTTCCAATCGCACCTTGCTGCTTGCCGCACTGGCCGATGGCACAACGCAGATCATGGACTTGCTGGCATCCGACGATACCCATGTGATGCTGATGGCGTTGCAGAAGCTGGGCGTCAAATGGGAGCAGGTCGGCGAAACGCAAAACTACATCGTGCACGGCGCGCAAGGCGCTTTTCCGGTGCATCATGCCGACCTGTTCATGGGCAATGCCGGCACCGCCATACGTCCACTGACTGCTGCACTGGCAGTGATGGGCGGCGACTACACGATCCATGGCGTATCGCGGATGCATGAACGTCCGATCGGCGACCTGGTCGAGGCATTGCATGCAGTCGGTGCGCGCATCGCGTACACGGGCGTTGCCGGTTTTCCGCCGTTGCATGTTCAGCGCGGCCACCTGCATGCGCAATGCATGCAGGTGCGCGGCAATGTATCGAGCCAGTTCCTGACGGCGCTGTTGATGGCGGCGCCGCTGATGGCAAAGGAACATGCGGTCAGAATCGAGGTGGTCGGCGAGTTGATTTCCAAGCCGTATATTGAAATTACGCTCAACCTGATGCGGCGCTTTGGCGTTACTGTCGAACGCGACGGCTGGCAAGCGTTCACGATCCAGGCCGGACAGCAATACACTAGCCCCGGCATTATCCATGTCGAAGGCGATGCGTCATCCGCGTCGTATTTTCTGGCGGCCGGCGCGATTGCCGGCGGACCGGTACGGATCGAAGGGGTCGGCCGCGACAGCATCCAGGGCGACGTGCGCTTCGTCGAAGCATTGCAGCAGATGGGGGCGACCGTCTCGATCGGCGACAACTGGATCGAGGCGGAGTCGCATGGCCCGTTGAAGGCGATCGATGCCGATTTCAACCATATTCCCGACGCCGCGATGACGATTGCCATAGCGGCGCTGTATGCGGAAGGCCGCAGCGTGCTGCGTAACATCGGCAGCTGGCGCGTCAAGGAAACCGACCGTATCGCTGCGATGGCGACCGAGCTGCGCAAGCTTGGCGCAATCGTGGAAGAGGGTGCTGATTACCTGGGCGTAACGCCGCCCGCGCAATTGCGTGCCGCCGCCATCGATACCTATGACGATCATCGGATGGCGATGTGTTTTTCGCTTGCATCGCTCGATGGCGCAGTGCGCCGGGGCACCAAAGTGCGGATTAACGATCCCAAGTGCGTGGCCAAGACTTTCCCGGATTATTTCAGCGCCTTTGCCAAGATCGCGCAAAACGACTTGTTCTGAACATGCCAACTTCTTCCATTCCCGTCATAACGATTGATGGTCCTACCGCATCCGGCAAGGGCACTGTCGCGCAACGGGTCGCGCAACATCTCGGCTTTCATTACCTCGATTCGGGGGCGTTGTACCGATTGACCGCGTTGTCGGCGCTGCGCAGCGGCACGGCATTGAATGATGAGCATGCGCTTGCCAAGCTGGCCGGCGCATTGCCATGTACGTTCGTCGGCGAAAAAATATTGCTTGCCAATGAGAACGTGACTGAAGCAATCCGCGCTGAGGAAGTAGGCAATACTGCGTCAAAAATTGCAATGCTGCCAACATTGAGGCAGGCTTTGTACGGACTGCAACTACGCTTTCGCATGGCGCCCGGTCTGGTGGCTGACGGGCGCGACATGGGAACCGTGATTTTCCCGCATGCACCGCTAAAAGTATTTCTGACGGCAAGTGTCGCGGCACGCGCGCAAAGACGCTATAAGCAATTGATTGGCAAGGGTTTTTCTGCTAATATGGAAGACCTTCTAAAAGATTTGACTGAACGGGACGCGCGCGACGCTAACCGTTCAATTGCACCGCTCAAACCTGCCGAAGGAGCCTATTTGCTGGATACGTCCGATATGACAGCCGATCAGGCGGTCGAACAAGTTCTTGCCTGGTATGCATCCGTAAAAAAGCTGGCGTGAAATTTGTCGTTTGAATTTGTAGTCTGTAGTGCAATTGGTGCCCGATAAGACGCAAGGTGTTGTCGGGTGTTGAAAAACCTTAACCCAATATTTGCCGCAATTCGCGATCGAAATTGGATAACCCTGTTTAAACCTATGTCAACTGTTGCTACCTCCCCCGAATCTGCACCTGGTATGGAAAGTTTTGCTGCTCTCTTCGAAGAATCGCTGTCACGTCAAGACATGCGTTCAGGCGAAGTGATTTCGGCTGAAGTCGTTCGTTTCGACCACAATTTCGTGATCGTCAACGCCGGCCTGAAATCCGAAGCGTTCATACCCATCGAAGAATTCAAGAACGACAATGGCGAACTCGAAGTCGTCGTTGGCGATTTCATTTCCGTTGCAATCGAGTCGCTCGAAAACGGCTTCGGCGACACCATCCTGTCGCGCGACAAGGCCAAGCGTCTCGCGTCGTGGCTCTCGCTGGAAAAAGCGATGGAGTCCGGCGAGATCGTCATCGGTACCGTCAATGGCAAGGTCAAGGGCGGCCTGACTGTCCTGACCAACGGCATCCGTGCGTTCCTGCCGGGTTCGCTGGTCGATACCCGTCCGGTCAAGGACACGACGCCGTTCGAAGGCAAGACCCTGGAATTCAAGGTCATCAAGCTCGACCGCAAGCGTAACAACGTCGTGCTGTCGCGCCGTGCCGTCATCGAAGCATCGATGGGCGAAGAGCGCCAGAAATTGATGGAAACCCTGAAAGAAGGCACCGTGGTGACCGGCGTCGTCAAGAACATTACCGATTACGGCGCATTCGTCGACCTCGGCGGCATCGATGGCCTGCTGCACATCACCGATCTGGCATGGCGTCGCGTGCGTCATCCGTCGGAAGTGCTGACCGTCGGCCAGGAAATCACCGCCAAGGTTCTCAAGTACGATCAAGAGAAAAACCGCGTTTCGCTGGGCGTCAAGCAGTTGGGCGACGATCCGTGGACCGGTCTGTCGCGTCGTTATCCGCAAGGCACCCGCCTGTTCGGTAAAGTCACGAACCTCACCGACTACGGCGCATTCGTTGAAGTCGAGCAGGGTATCGAAGGCCTGGTTCACGTGTCCGAAATGGACTGGACCAACAAGAACGTGGCGCCGAACAAGGTCGTTCAACTGGGTGATGAAGTCGAAGTCATGGTCCTGGAAATCGACGAAGACCGTCGCCGCATCAGCCTCGGCATGAAGCAGTGCAAGGCCAATCCGTGGGATGATTTCGCGATTACGCACAAGAAGGGCGACAAGGTCAGCGGCGCGATCAAATCGATCACCGACTTCGGCGTATTCATCGGGCTGGCCGGCAACATCGACGGCCTGGTTCACCTGTCCGACCTGTCCTGGACCGAAACCGGCGAAGAAGCTGTGCGCCGCTTCAAGAAAGGCGACGAGCTGGAAGCGATCGTGCTGGCGATCGATGTCGAGCGCGAGCGCGTTTCACTGGGCGTCAAGCAACTCGAAGGCGATCCGTTCAACAACTTCGCTGCGATGAACGACAAGGGCGCGCTGGTGTCCGGCACGGTCAAATCGGTCGAGCCTAAAGGCGCAGTGATCCAGTTGTCGGAAGAAGTCGAAGGTTATCTGCGTGCTTCCGAACTCTCCCGCGACCGCGTGGAAGATGCCGGTACGCACCTGAAGGTCGGCGACAAGGTTGAAGCGATGGTCATCAACATCGACCGCAAGGCGCGCGGCATTCAATTGTCGATCAAGGCGAAAGACAATGTCGAGACGCAGGAAGCCATGCAGAAGATGTCTTCGGACGCCAACGCCGCTTCCGGTACGACCAGTCTGGGTGCGCTGTTAAAAGCGAAACTCGACAACAAGAACTAAGGGTCGATCCCGTAAATGACAAAGTCGGAGCTGATTGCTCGCTTGGCAGAACGTTATCCGCAACTGGTTGCCAAAGATGCGGATTACGCGGTCAAGACCATTCTCGATGCAATGGCAGATGCGCTGGCAACCGGTCAACGCATCGAGATTCGCGGTTTCGGCAGCTTTGCGCTTAACAGCCGTCCGCCTCGCATCGGACGCAATCCGAAGTCGGGCGACAAGGTGATGGTGCCTGAAAAACGGGTGCCGCACTTCAAGCCGGGCAAAGAGTTGCGCGAGCGGGTGGACGCCATGGTGGGGCAACCGATCAAGGAAGACTGAGTAGTGGTTCTAAAAAGTGTCGGGGCACGGTGCCGGTGCACTCGACTCCGTGCTGCAATAGACAAAGCCTAAAACGGCATCTTCGGATGCCGTTTTTTTTAGTTTCGGCCTCAGCTAAAGCTGCTTAACTTGCTGTGCAAGTTAGCCTTCACTGAAACTTCGTTTCACGTACAATTTCGGTTAATTCCGGCAATGTGCCGGAATGCCGGATCGGGACATCTGATGGCAATGATCCATTGCCATGGACGATAGGGAATCTGCCTCATGAAAATATTATTCAGAATCGTCGCAGTTATTCTTTTTGTGATTTTTTTCGGTTTCGCATTGAAGAATACCGAAGAAGTGGTGTTGCGGTTTTTTTTAAATTACGAAATAAAAAGCCCGCTGGTTCTTTTGCTGCTCGGTTTTTTTGCAACCGGCGCCGCACTCGGCGTATTGGCGATGACACCGACAGTGTTCCGTTATCGCCGCGATTTGTCGAAACAGAAAAAAGCGATCGCAGCCCTGCAGAAAGAGAACGAAGCACAGCAGCTCGTGCGCGTCCAGCCGCCGCAACCGGATAGCATCGTGAATCGATAATTGCAATGGATCGCATCATCTCACGAATTATGACAACGATAAATACGCATGGAATTTGAAACCTGGTGGTTGCTTGGCATTCCGATATTTTTCAGCCTGGGCTGGATCGCGGCACGGATCGATATCAAGCAGCTGATATCCGAATCGCGCAGCTTGCCTCGCGGGTATTTCAAGGGATTGAATTTTTTATTGAATGAACAGCCGGACAAGGCGATCGATGCATTCATTGAAATCGTCAAGCTTGATCCGGAAACGGTCGAATTGCATTTTGCATTGGGGAATCTGTTCCGGCGACGCGGCGAAACGGAACGTGCGATCCGGGTACATCAGAATTTGCTGGCCAGGCCGGATTTGCCTCAGGAGCATCAAGTGCATGCGCAGTATGAATTGGGCCAGGATTATTTGAAGGCAGGGCTGCTCGATCGCGCCGAAGAGGCGTTCAACAAGCTGGTTGATACGCAATACAGCGCGCAGGCGCGCAGGGCTGTGCTTGAAATTTATCAGCGCGAAAAGGAATGGTCGCGTGCGATCGAGGCCGCACGTGCGCTGCAAGAGTCCGGCGCCGGCGCACGACAAAAGGAAATCGCGCAATTTTATTGCGAATTGGCGCAGGACGAACTGGTTCACACGCATCCCGGCGCAGCGCTCGCGATGCTGGAAAAGGCATTGGCAGCCGATCGCAAGAATGTACGCGCCACCATGCTGATCGGAGACGTCTGTCTGGCGAAAGGCGATACCGAAGCCGCGTTGCGGGCATGGCGCCGGGTCGAACATCAAAGCGTCCCGCATGTCGCCCTGGTTGCGCAACGTCTGATGGACGGCTATCGTGCAGTCGGTAGACCGCAAGAGGGCGTGAATTTGTTGAAAATCTATCTGGCCGAAGCATCCTCGATTGACTTGCTGGAGGTGGTTTTCCAAGCGGTGCTCGAGCTTGATGGTGTTGATGCGGCCAACCAGCTGGTAAGCGATGAATTGCGCCGGACGCCTACCCTGCTGGGCCTGGATAAGTTGCTGGAAGCGCGTTTGATGCACGCGCCGCCCGAAGTGCGGCCCGAGTTGTCGCTGGTTAAAAATCTGGTGCATGGCTACGCTCAAAAGCTGGCACGCTACCAATGCAGCCATTGCGGCTTCAAGGCGAGGCAATTCTATTGGCAATGTCCGGGCTGCAGCCAGTGGGAAACCTATCCGCCGCGCCGGACCGAAGAACTCAATGTAATGAATTAAAGATTCGATGTCCGCTTGGACGGTTCATGCTTTAACAGGATCACCATGAAAATTACGATTATCGGCACAGGTTACGTCGGCCTGGTCACCGGCGCTTGTCTGGCGGAACTTGGCAATAATGTGTTTTGCCTGGATGTCGATCAGCGCAAGATTGACATGCTTAACAGCGGCGGCATTCCGATCCACGAACCCGGACTGGCCGATATCGTCGCGCGCAACCATGCGGCCGGACGCCTGAAGTTTTCAACCGATGTGGCAGCCAGCGTGGCGCATGGCGACATTCAATTTATCGCGGTAGGCACGCCGCCCGATGAAGACGGTTCCGCCGATTTGCAGTACGTGTTGAGCGCTGCGCGCAATATCGGCAAGCACATGACCGAATTCAAGGTGATTGTCGACAAATCTACCGTGCCGGTCGGTACGGCGGACAAGGTGCGCGCGGCAATTCAATCCGAACTGGCACCACGAGGCAGCAACACGAAATTTTCCGTCGTATCCAATCCTGAATTCTTGAAGGAAGGCGCGGCAGTCGAAGATTTCATGCGTCCAGACCGCATCGTGATCGGCTGCGACAAAACGCTTGAAGGGCAGCAGGCGCATGGATTGATGAAAACGCTGTATGCACCATTCAACCGTAATCACGAGCGGACTTTCTGGATGGATGTGCGTTCGGCGGAATTCACGAAATATGCGGCGAATGCGATGCTGGCGACACGCATTTCGTTCATGAACGAAATGGCCAATCTGGCCGACAAGGTTGGCGTCGATATTGAGGCGGTGCGCCACGGCATAGGCTCCGATCCGCGTATCGGCTACAGCTTTCTTTACGCCGGCTGCGGCTATGGCGGTTCGTGTTTCCCGAAAGATGTGCAGGCGCTGGCACGGACCGCGCGCGACCATGATCAGGAATTGCTGATTTTGCGGGCGGTTGAAGCAGTCAACAATCATCAGAAGCATGTGCTCGGCAAAAAAATCATCGCGCAGTTCGGCGAAAATTTGACCGGCCGGCATTTTGCGATCTGGGGACTGGCATTCAAGCCGAATACCGATGACATGCGAGAGGCATCGTCGCGCGTGTTGCTGCGCGAGTTGATTGGGCGAGGGGCATCGGTGGCGGTCTACGATCCGGTTGCCATGCCTGAAGCCAGGCGTGTGCTGGCGCTTGATTTTGCCGAGTCCAATGAAGCACTGTCGCGCATACGATTCAGCGACACGTCGATCGGTGCATTGCAGGATGCCGATGCACTGGCAATTGTCACGGAATGGAAAACCTTCCGCAGCCCCGATTTCGATCAAGTCAAAAGCCGGCTCAAGACACCGATCATTTTCGATGGGCGCAATTTGTTCGAACCGCAAATCATGGCCGATGCCGGCTTTGAATATCACGGCATAGGCCGTTCCGTGTTGACGCGCGCATGACTAACATAGATGAGTAACATGATTCCGACTGCATTGAGTGCTACCCGCATCCTCGTCGTGGGCGATGTCATGCTGGATCGCTACTGGTTTGGCGAAGTAAGCCGCATTTCTCCTGAAGCACCGGTCCCGATCGTGCGGATCGAGCGCCGCGAAGAGCGTTTGGGCGGCGCGGCGAACGTGGCGCGCAACGCGGCTGCATTGGGCGCGCAGACAGGCTTGCTCGGCGTGGTCGGCCAGGATGAGGCGGGAAACGCGGTTGAACACATGCTGGCCGACTTGAAGATCGACAGTTATCTGAATCGCGACGCGGCGATTTCCACCATCATCAAGCTGCGCGTCATCGGCCGCCAGCAGCAACTGTTGCGCGTCGATTTTGAAGAGCCCCCCACCGACACGGTACTGCGCGACAAGTTGACTCGATTCAATGCATTGCTGCCTGAGTATGACGTGATCGTGCTATCGGATTACGCGAAGGGCAGCCTGGTCAACGTCGCGGAAATGATCGCTTCCGCCAAACGATTGGGCAAACGGATTCTGGTCGATCCCAAGGGAGATGATTTCTCGCCTTATGCCGGCGCATCGGTGCTGACGCCGAATAAATCGGAATTGAAGCGCATCGTGGGCGCCTGGAAAACCGAAGCGGAATTGACCGCCAAGGCGCAGCGGTTGCGTATCGCGCTTGGGCTCGAAGCGCTTTTATTGACCCGCTCCGACGAAGGCATGACCCTCTATACCGAGCAGGAAGCGTTGCATTTTCCTGCGATGGCCAGGGAGGTCTACGATGTATCGGGTGCCGGCGATACCGTCATCGCAACGATGGCGATCATGCTCGGGGGCGGCATGTCTCTGCCGGATGCCGTGTCGTTCGCCAATCGCGCCGGGGGCATCGTTGTCGGTAAATTGGGTACGGCCACCGTCACGAAGGAAGAATTATTTCTTTAACGTTGAATCGGGTGGCGAATTTAATGATGCGGCCAGAGTCAACCGCTTTGTTAGTGAAACGTTAAGCCTGACAGGCATGTTCAATGCCCTCATCGTCTACAACCTCACAAATTATCTGGAGAAAATCACATGTTCAAGAAACTATTGTTTGCCGTGGCTGCCTTGATTGCCACCATGGGTTTTGCATTTGCGCAAGTCGACGTCAACAAGGCCGATCAGGCGGCGCTCGATGGCATCAAGGGTATTGGCCCAAAGACATCGAAAACCATTATCGACGAGCGCAAGAAAGGCGGAAATTTCAAGGATTGGGCCGATTTTGAAAAGCGCGTGAAAGGCATAGGCGATAAGAATTCCGCCAAAATGTCGCAAGCCGGTTTGACGGTGAATGGTCAAGCCAAGCCGAATGCTCCGGCCGCCGCCGCAAAAGACATGAAAAAAGACATGAAAGATGTCAAAAAAGATGCAAAGAAAGATGCAAAGAAAGATGAAGTAAAAAAATAATCGGCAAGCACCGGTTAATAAAAACCCCGCCGGTGCTAACCGCGGGGTTTTTTGTTGTCCATCAGTTTTGCCGCGCCGCCGCACGCATGCCACCGACTGCGATTAAAATGATGCTTTTCTCAAAGTGATTTGACAACACCATGCCTTATCAGACTATCGAAGCCACGATCGGCAACACGCCTTTGGTGCAACTCAAGCGGATTCCCGGCGATGACGCTGTTCAACGCAACAACATCATTCTCGGCAAGATGGAAGGCAACAACCCGGCCGGCTCGGTGAAGGATCGCCCGGCGCTGGCGATGGTCAAGGGTGCCGAAGCACGCGGGCAAATCAAGCCCGGCGATACGCTGATTGAAGCGACCAGCGGCAACACCGGAATCGCGCTGGCAATGGCAGCGACGATCCGTGGTTACAAGATGGTGCTGTTGATGCCGGAAAATTTGACGATGGAGCGGCGCCAGAGCATGGCTGCATACGGTGCGCAAATCATCCTGACACCCAAGGCAGGCGGCATGGAATATGCACGGGATTTGGCGGAGCAGATGCAAAAAGAAGGCAAGGGCATCATCCTTGACCAGTTCGCCAATCCCGATAACCCGCGTTCGCATTACGAAGGAACAGGTCCCGAAATATGGCGCGATACGGATGGCCGCATCACGCATTTCGTCAGCGCGATGGGCACTACCGGAACCATCATGGGTGTATCGACGTATTTGAAAGAAAAGAATCAGCAGATTCAGATCATCGGCGCGCAGCCGGAAGAAGGATCGCAGATACCCGGCATCAGAAAATGGCCAGAGGCGTATTTGCCGAAGATTTTTGATAAATCAAAAATTGACCAGGTCGAAAATGTAAGCCAGGCCGCATCGGAACAAATGGCGCGCCGGATGGCCGCGGAAGAAGGGATTTTTTGCGGCATTTCGGCCGCGGGCGCATGCGAAATTGCTTTGCGTGTTTCTCAAACCACGGAAAATGCCACGATCGTGTTTATTGTCTGCGATCGTGGAGACCGGTACTTGTCCAGCGGAATTTTTCCTGCCTAGCAGGCAGGAAACTGATTATTGCTGTTGCTCGGAACCCGCTTCTTTCGGCTTGAACTGTTTGTCGCTGATACGGAATTTATCGCGGCGATCGCCCATCAGAATGCGCAAATCACGAATACTCAAGTCACTGACTTCATGCATGCGAATCAGCAGTGAAGCGCCGACCGGCAATCTGCGATGGCGAATCTTGCTGATTACCGGAGGAGCAACCTCAAGCGCGCGCGACAGGGCGGCGTCGTTTTTCAGATGCAGCTTCTCAATCAATGAATCCAGCAAGTTGTTGGGATCGTAAGCAACTTGATCGGCTAGTCGTGTACTGTTCATATTGTCTAACTGAGTAGTCATGGTTTCAATAATTCCGTTGTGCAGGTTTATTCAGAAGGAGATAGGCCCGAAGGCCGATTATCGCTAAATATTAGAACACTGCCTTATTGATAAAGTTGCACTTCGTCATGCATGGACTTAACTAATATATATTGTACCGTGGCAATATAATAAAAAAATTTCAAAAAAGCAATAATAAAGATGCTAAAAAGTATAATGTTGCTTATGAACACAGTATTTTTTAACGCTTACATGCAAAATTGATAATAGATTGCACAAGTTCAATTTTATTGTAACGAAGTGTAAAAATGGTATTTTGATAATTCGCAACGCTAGGTATGAATCGCTTTTTCATCAAAGATTCAAAATTGATTCATTTGCTGCCAGATAACTTCGCTTTAAAAGAGGTTCCTTGATTTTTTGAGCGAGCAATAAAATCAAGGATGACGGCAACATGAATTTTTAACGCGGCTGCCAACAATAGCCGGCATTCCTGCCGTTATTTGTCTTGGGGAGCGATGCGAGCTGACGGCAAAAGGGGCGCGGCCGCTGTCGGTATTTCAAGCTGGCGCCAGCCTTCGTGTCCGATGCGGCGCATGGTGTCGATATTTTTTTCAAAGATTCGAGCGGCATCGGGAAATGCGGCGACAGCGGATTCAATGCTTGCTTCACGCAACAGGTGCAGCATCGGATAAGGCGAGCGATTGGTATAGTTATCGATGTCGTCGGGATGGGTGCCGGCGAACTGATAATCGGGATGAAAGCTGGCGATCTGGATTTCACCAGACAACTTCAGGCCGGCAATGATGCCGTCCGCAATATCGAGAAAGGCATTGTAATCAAGAAAATCAGTCAGCAGATGCGGATGGATCAATAGCGTGGTATCGAGTTCGGCCGGATCGGCGGCCTGCAAAAACTGCAGCTCGTTTACAAGCTCGGTGCATAATGCGTCGGCCGTTGTCGCGTCGCTGACCGCATAGCGAATCTGGTTCCTGACGTGGGCCGCCTTTGCAAACGGACACAGATTCAGGCCGATAACGGCGCGTTCCAGCCAAGCTTGCGTCGCTGCGACAATTGCCTGAGTCGCCGTGGTAATGTCAATCATCAGCAGAGCCTCGCCAGTATCGTTAATATCAAGAATGATTGTTCGGGCCACTGATCCGTTTCAGCCGCCGAATCGGCTATTCTCCATAACCTGCAGCATTGTGCTTCAAATTTTGATTTCACCGAAACTATCGCCATGGCTCTCAAGGCAACCATTTTTAAAGCCGATCTGCAAATTGCAGATATGGACCGGAATTATTACCACGATCATTCGCTCACGATTGCGCGCCATCCTTCGGAAACCGATGAAAGGATGATGGTGCGATTGCTGGCTTTCGTGCGGCATGCCGATCCCGCGCTGTCATTCGGCAAGGGGCTAAGCGATGCCGAAGAACCGGATCTGTGGAAAAAGGATCTGACCGGCGCCATCGACCTCTGGATAGAGGCAGGGCAACCCGATGAAAAGCGCATTCTCAAAGCATGCGGACGCGCTGCGCACGTCGTCATTTACAGCTATGGCGGCAACAGCCGCATTTGGTGGAATCAGATCGGCAGCAGAATCGAGCGCGCCAGAAATCTGACGGTAATCAATCTGCCGCCGGCCGTCAGCCTGGCGTTGGCAAAGCTGGCGCAACGCAGCATGCAGTTGCAATGCACGGTGCAGGATGGCCAGATCTGGGTGACAGGCAATGATGAAACCGTACAGGTCGATCTGACGATGATGAAAACCCCGGCACAGTTCGCCCGTTGATGCCGCGTGCTTTGTTTTGCAATCAGCGGCTGCGCGCCCTTCTAACCGCACGGCCCAGATCGATTACCGACATCGCATAGAAAAAGCTGCGGTTGTATTGCGTGATCGCGAAAAAATTGCCGGTGCCGAGCCAGTACTCGGTTGGCTCCAGTCCGTTTTGCAAATCGACCAAACCGAACAGCATGTCCGCCGGCAGTTCCATGCCGGGCAACACGCCGGCATTTTTCAAGTCGTCGAGCTTGAATTTCGCCTCAAGTCCTTGGCCGATGAACGTTTCCCAGCCGTTGGCGCCGGATGAAACCGTGACGGGGAAGACGGTCGGTTCGCCTCGTTTCCAGCCGTGTTTCATCAGGAAGTTGGCGACGCTGCCGATCGCGTCTTGCGGCGAGCCGCGTAAATCGATATGACGGTCGCCGTTGAAATCGACCGCGAATTGCCGGATGCTGCTGGGCATGAACTGCGGCCAGCCGATCGCACCCGCATACGAACCGAGCAGCGAGAACGGGTCGATTCCCGATTCGCGCGCAAACAGCAGGGTGTTTTCCAGCTCGCCGCGGAAATACGCCATGCGCGTCAGCCGCGTCGGCGTGTCGGGATACGCGAAAGCCAGCGTCGTCACCGCATCCATCACGCGAAAATTGCCGGTGTTGCGGCCGTAAACGGTTTCGACGCCGATGATGCCGACAATGATTTCAGCCGGCACGCCGTATTCCGCTTCCGCCCGCGCCAATGCATCGGCATGCTCGTCCCAGAACGCGACACCGGCGTTGATGCGGACCGGTTCCACGAAGCGTGCTCGATAGGCGCGCCAGTTTTTCGGGCGGCCGGGCGGCGGCGGCTTGATGAGCTGGATCGCACTGTCGACATAACGCACCTTGCCGAAAATGGCTTCGAGTTCCGTCCTGTTGAATCCATGCTTGCCAACCATCCGGTCGATGAAGTCGTTCACCTCTTTCCATTGCGCGAAATTGGCGAATTCGCCGGCATCGTCCGCATTGCCTGCAACTTTGCGTGGTTTGGCGCCGGTTTTTTGAGAGGTTGCTGCGGCATTGGCGCATCCGGCTATTGCAAAGACTAGCAGTAATGGAAACAGGCGTACGGCAGCCTTGGAAAGCGTAAAGATTTTCATCGACATTGGGCTAACAGGGATTTGAGTTGTGAAACAAGAGCAGGAGATATTTTGCCTGCTGCGTCAGGTGTGCCCAGTGTGCCATAGCGCACCGCTTCATAAAGATCCAGGAAGCGGGCGGCGGCGGCTCGCTTGTCTGATGCAAGGGGCGAGTTCTTGCCGGTCAGGCGAGCGCAATATGCACGCGGTCCTTCATAGCTGGCGCGAGAACATCCGTGTCTTGCCATTTGCCGGCATAAAGCCAGGTACATCCTGTCCGCCGGATTTATTTTTTGCCGATCCCGGACCAGCGGCGCCGCGATGATCGCCATCACGGTTGCGCCCAATCCGAACATCAGCGCGACCAATGTGCGCCAATCGGCGTTGTCGAATCCGAGCGACTGGATGAAACTTCGTTGCCTGTCGGGCGTGTAATTCAGCACCCACTGGTTCCATGTATTGGTGACGGCATCCCAATTTTGCCGGAGTCCTTGCAGCTTCGACAACCACGAATTCTTGCCGCCATCCAGCGTTACCAATCCGCCGAACAATCTGGGTGGGATGACGCTGGTCAGATTTTTTTCAATGCGCTCCGGTGCGACCGCCGCAGTCGGATCGACCTGCACCCAGCCGCGGTCTTTCAGCCAGACTTCAGCCCACGCGTGCGCATCCGATTGGCGAACCGTCATGAAACCGTCGACATGGTTGATCTCGCCGCCCTGATAGCCGGTGACGACGCGCGCCGGAATGTCGAGTGCGCGCATCAGCACGACGAAAGCGCTTGCATAATGTTCGCAGAAACCGGCGCGCGTCGAGAACAGGAACTCATCGACCGCATGCTGGCCGAGCAACGGCGGTTCCAGCGTGTAGCTGAATTTTTCCGTGCGAAAAAATCCGAGAACTGCATTGATCATTTCCATTTCGCTATTGAATCGACTGCGCAAACGTGCGGCAAATGCCAGCGTGCGCGGATTGAAACCGGGCGGCAGTTCCAGCCAGCTTCGTAAGACATCGGGCGATTCATTCGGTTGCAAATCGAAATCGATATACGATGCGGCGTCATAGCGTATGCGCTGATCGATTGGCCGCCTGGTCACGATTTGCAGATCGGACGTAATGCGCGCCGGATTATTGGCTACCTGCGGCGTCGCTTGCGGCAACCCCAACGCAAAAAGCCAGCGGCGTCCGTTCGGTTCCAGTGTCACCTGGTAGCGGATCGGCTCGCCGCGGGGCCTGACCACAATCGGACGGATGGCATTCGCACGCGGTTGCAGCGGCGTCCAGGTGCGGCCGTCGTAATTGCCAAGCACCGGGCCGCGCCAGTACAGCTTCGATTTCGGCGGCGCCGGATCGATGAACCTGACGCGAAACGCGATTTCGCCGGATAGCGCGAGATTGGAAAGATTGCCGGGGGCCATGCTGTCCGACAATCCGGTGCGTCCCGCCTGTGCGTCGCCGGGCAGACCCCAGAGCGGCCCCTGAATGCGCGGAAACAGAATGAACAGCACCAGCGTGAGTGGTATCGCAAGCCCGACAATCAGCGCACCCAACGCCAGGCGCCGCTTCAACGGCGGCGCAGCGCCGGTGTATTGAAAAGACAATTGCGCGGTCAGCAGCAGCACGACTGCCGTCACCATCATGACCGCGGCGGCGATCGTTTGCGAATAGAAAAAATTGGTGAGCATCAGAAAGAAGCCCAAAAATACCACCACGAATAAATCGCGCCGGGCGCGCATCTCCAGCAGCTTGAAGGCGAGCAGCAGCACCAGCATCGTCACGCCCGCCTCGCGTCCGAAAAACGTTTTATAGGTGACGTACACGCCGGCCATTGCCAGTACGGCAATCGGCATCAGCAGCCAGCGCGGCGGCATTCGGTTGCCGCGGAACGTGATCCAGCCGCGCCACATCAGCAATGCGCCGCAGGCCAGCGTGATCCACCCTGGCAAATGCTCGGCATGCGGCGCCAGTATCAGGATGCAGGCGGCGAGCAGCAGCAGCGTGTCGGCCTTGTCGCGTGACATTGGGCGTGTCACGCGTTGCGCCAGCGATCCGATCGCGGTCGTGATTGCCGGCGTTTTCATCATGCGCTCTCGTGCAGCGCGAGCGCGCGCAGGCAGTCTTCCTGATGCGCCGGCCCGATCGCCGCGGCGAAAACAATCTCGCCCAGCCGGAATGCATATGGCAATCCGCGCGCTTCGGCTTCGATCACCCACCGGCTCATGCGCGATAATTTCATTTCGACGTCCATGTGGCGCGGCAGCGTTGCAAAATCAATTTGCAGCCGGCCGGCGGCGCCGCCTTCGAAATGCTTGGTGACCAGCGTGCCGTTGGATTCCATGCCGAGCCTGGCGATCTGCCGCCACGCAAGATGCTTCATCGAATCGCCTGCCTGATAAGCGCGGATGCCGGCGAAGTCGTCATGTCCGGCGCGTCCCTGGCCGTCTTCCTTTGCTTCGCCTGCCATCGGCAGCGGCGGCGCGTTCTGTTCCGGCTGCGGATAGACCAATACCTTCGCATCCGGCTGCCAGTAACTCCATGCGCGCAGCAAGCCGAGCGGAAAACGGGTTTGCAATCGGATCCGGGGCGCGGCCAGCCAGCCTCGCTGCCGCGCGGGCGCGCTCAGCAATACGCGGCACGATGCATCGGCGGCGACGTCGGCCGGTTGCGCCAGATCGGGCAATCCTTCGCCGATGAAACCGAGCCAGATCGCGTAACGGTCATGCTTGCGCCGATTGATCAGATGCAGTTCGAACTGCGCTTCTTCGCCGGCAAATACAGCCGGCGCACGTCCCGCCGCCAGATACAAATGCGCCAGATTGCGAAACGTCAGGTGCATGTCGATCACCGCGCAACCGGCCATCAAAAAAGTGAGTGCGAAGCCGAGGCTCAGGTTGTAATTGACCGAGCCGATGAACAGCACGAACAGCATCACGCCGAAGCCCAGCCCCGGTTTGGTCGGCACGATGAAGACGCGGCGCTGGTTTAAGAATACTTCGCCGGGTTCGGCATTGCGCAGTTGAAATACCCATCGGTTAATGGCTTTATAAAAAACGGCTGGCAGCGTTCGCAACATGGCTCGGCGCTCAGACAGCGACCGATTGCATCAGTTGCAGCACCAGATCGCGGCTGGCCAATGCCGTGCCGCCGGTCGATTTCAGCGGCCGCAGCCGGTGCGCGGTGACTGGAACCAGCACTGCCTGCACATCTTCCGGGATCACATGATTGCGTCCTTCCAATGCGGCCCACGCGCGCGCCGCCTGCAGCAATGCGATCGCAGCGCGCGGGCTCATGCCTTCGGCAAACATGCCGTTTTGGCGGGACGCCTGCGCCAGCGCCTGCACGTAATCGATCAACGATGCCGACGTGTGCACCTGCCTGAGCGCCGCTTGCGCCGCGCCCAGTTCGGCCGGCTCCATGGCCATCCGCATCGCTCTCAACATGGTGCGGCGATCTTCGCCCATCAGCAATGCGCGCTCGGCGGCGGCATCCGGATAACCGAGCGACAGGCACATCAGGAAACGATCGAGTTGCGATTCCGGCAATTGGAAAGTGCCGATCTGATGCGTCGGGTTCTGCGTGGCAATGACAAAAAAAGGTTCCGGCAAATCGCGCGTGACGCCGTCGGCGGTGACCTGGCGCTCTTCCATCGCTTCCAGCAGCGCGGACTGGGTTTTCGGTGTCGCGCGGTTGATTTCGTCGGCCAGCAATACCTGCGTGAATATCGGGCCCGGATGAAACGCGAAGCCGTTTTTTTCGCGATCGAAAATCGAAATGCCGACCACATCCGCCGGCAGCAGATCGCTGGTGAATTGAATGCGGTTGAATTTCAGCCCGAGCGAAACGGCCAATGCATGCGCCAGCGTGGTCTTGCCGACGCCGGGCACGTCTTCGATCAGCAAATGCCCGCCCGCCAGCAGGCACACCAGCGACTGGCGGATCTGCAGATCCTTGCCGACAACGATTTGGCTGACTTGTCTGGCAACCGCGTGAATTTTGGAGAACATGGGGGTTTTTTTGCTGAAGGTTAAAGATGGAAGCGCACTTATTCTGAACTACTCTTGCGCAATCTCAAATACCGGATATTGGCCATAGTGAACAAAATAATATCGATACGTCGCTTTTTGGTTAAACTGGAAATCAGTTTTAATAAACCTGTACGATTCTATTCGAGAACGCCAATGGCGTGCTTCGCTATCCAATGACCACCGCCATCTACACCCATCCCGATTGCAAACGCCATGAAATGGGTGCCTGGCATCCCGAGTCGCCCGCGCGCTTGCAGGCGATCGAGGACCAGTTGATTGCCAGCCGCATCGATGGCTTTCTGGATTACCGCGAGGCGCCTGCTGCCGACATTTCTGCCATCGCACGCAACCATACGGCCGGTGCGATTGCACTGATCCGCGACAACGTGCCGTCACCCGGCTTGACGCTGGCGCAAGACGATGGGTCTGGTCCGGTAATGAACAGGCATGCCGGCTACTATCCGCTGGATGGCGATACTTCGCTCAATGCGCATAGCTGGCAGGCGGCGCTGCATGCGGCCGGCGCGGCGGTCGCCGCCACCGATGCGGTGATTGCCGGCGAACTGGACAATGCATTCTGCGCGATCCGCCCGCCGGGCCATCACGCCCGGCCATCCGAACCGATGGGATTCTGCCTGTTCAACAATGTCGCGATCGCCGCCAGGCATGCGCTGGAAGTCCGTGGCCTGCAGCGCGTCGCGATCGTCGATTTCGATGTACATCATGGCAATGGCACCGAAGAAGCGTTCATCGATGAGCCGCGCGTGCTGATGGTGAGTTTTTTCCAACATCCGTTCTATCCGTATACCGGCGCCGAGCGATCTGCGCGCAACAGTAGAAATACTGTCAATGTTCCGGTGCCGGCGCATACGAAAGGCGATGCGGTGCGCCGAATCGTGGCCGAGCAATGGCTGCCGGCACTGCATGCGCATCGGCCGGAAATGATCTTCATCTCGGCCGGTTTCGATGCGCATCGCGAAGACGATATCGGGCAGATGGGACTGGTGGAAGACGATTATGCGTGGATCACGCAACAGGTGATGGCAGTCGCCAGACAGCACGGCAAAGGGCGCATCGTCAGTTGCCTGGAAGGCGGCTACAACCTGTCCGCGCTAGGGCGCAGCGTCGTCGCTCATCTGAAGGCGCTGGCAGAATTGGATTGAAGCAGACTGAAAGAACGGCGAGAATAGATAAATAGTCAACGCACATTTCAGCTCACGCTCACTTCGCCACGGATCCAATCGCCATGAGCCCATACGACATCGATCTCGACAAGAATCAGGCCAACTACACGCCGTTGACGCCATTGAGTTTCATCGAGCGCGCCGCCAGTGTCTATCCGCATCGGCTGGCGGTGGTTCATGGCGCGCTGCGCCTGACATGGTTAGAAGCCTATCAGCGTGCACGTCGTCTTGCCTCCGCGCTGGCGCAGCGCGGAATCGGCAAAAACGACACCGTGGCGGTGATGCTGCCGAATACGCCGCCGATGATCGATGCGCACTTCGGCGTGCCGATGGCCGGCGCGGTATTGAATACGCTCAATACGCGGCTCGATGCCGATTCGATCGCGTTCATGATCGAGCATGGCGAAGCGAAAGCGGTGATCGTCGATCGTGAATTTTCGGCGGTCATGCGCGCGGCGCTGGCAAAGCTGAATCACGAAATACTGATCATTGGCGTTGATGATTCCGAGTACACCGGCCCCGGCGAGCGCATTGGTGACGTCGAATATGACGCATTCATCGCGCAAGGCGACCCGCAGCATGCATGGGAAAACCCGGCCGATGAATGGGATGCAATCGGGCTGAACTACACGTCGGGCACGACCGGCAATCCGAAAGGCGTCGTGGTGCATCATCGCGGCGCCTACCTGAACGCAGTGTCGAACGTGATGGTCTGGTCGATGCCGCGCCATCCGGTGTATTTGTGGACCTTGCCGATGTTCCATTGCAACGGCTGGTGCTTTCCATGGACCGTCGCGGCGCAGGCCGGCGTCAATGTCTGCCTGCGGCGGGTCGAAGCCAAGGCGATCTGGGATGCAATCCGCGAGCATAAGGTGTCGCATTACTGCGGTGCGCCGATCGTCCATTCATTGATCCTGAATGCGCCCGCCGACATGCGCGACGGCATCGCGCACAAGGTATCGGCGATGGTGGCCGGCGCCGCGCCGCCGGCGTCGATGATCGAAGGCATGGAGCAGATGGGTTTCGATCTGATTCATGTCTATGGCTTGACCGAAGTGTATGGGCCCGCCGTCGTCTGCGAAAAACAACTGGAATGGGATGCGGTCGATATCGGTGAACGGGCGCGGCTGAACGCGCGGCAGGGCGTGCGCTATACGCTGCAGGAAGCGGTGACCGTGCTGGATACGGACACCATGCAGCCCGTTCCGGCCGATGGCGAGACGATCGGCGAGATCATGTTTCGCGGCAATATCACGATGAAGGGCTATCTCAAGAATCGGCAGGCGACGCAGGAGACGTTCGCCGGCGGCTGGTTTCATTCCGGCGATCTGGGCGTGATACAGCCCGATGGCTACATCAAGATCAAGGATCGCAGCAAGGACATCATTATTTCCGGCGGAGAAAATATTTCCAGCATCGAAGTGGAGGATGTGCTGTACCGGCATCCTGCGGTGCTGGCGGCTGCAGTGGTGGCGATGCCGAGTGAGAAGTGGGGTGAGACGCCGTGCGCATTCGTCGAGTTGAAGCCGGGCGTCGTGCTGACGGATAAAGAGATCATCGCGCATTGCAAGCAGCATCTGGCCGGGTTCAAGGTGCCGCGCGCGGTGGTGTTCGATGTGCTGCCGAAAACGTCTACCGGAAAGATTCAGAAATTTGAATTGCGGCAACGGGCGGGATCGGTGGCGGCGATAGATTTGTAGGTTGGTATTTTGGGAAGATTTTGGAGTTTTCGTTTATTAATTGGGTTGGGCTTCGTGAGTACTAGCCGGGGGTGGCCCGGCAGCCACTCACTTTTCTTGTCTCGCCAAGAAAAGTAAGCAAAAGAAGGCGACCGCAAGACGCTGCCCTTCGGGTACCCGTTTGGGCGGGACAAAAAATGGGAAACGAAACCAACTCGCTGCGCTCAGACATGTTTCGTTTCTGATCCATTTTTCGCCCCGCCCAAACGGCAGCGTCTCAAGCGGTGGCACGTCAAAACCAAAACCAAAACCAAAACCAAAACCAAAACCAAAACCAAAACCAAAACCAAAACCAAAACAGTGTTTTACCGATAAACCGGTGTATGTATGTCGCCAGTCCAATGGGCTGGTTTTGACTTTGGTTTTGCTTTTAGCTTTTGACTCTGCTGTTGACGTTCAACCCTTGGCGAAGCGCCGCGGGCATGGCAGTCAAAGCGGATCAGAAACGAAACATGTCTGAGCGCAGCGAGTTGGTTTCGTTTCCCGCTTTGGCTGCCATGCCCGCGGGAACCCGCAGGGCGCTTTGTAGGGTCGCCTTTTCTTTGGGTACTTTCTTTTTGGCGAAGCAAAAGAAAGTACCTCGCCCGCCGGGGCGAGACCCGGCTTGTCTCCACGAAGCCCAACCCCATTAAGCAACGACTAATTGAAGGCACCACGAGTAAAATAGCGTCTTGATCCCAAATTAAGCTACACATGTCCATACAATGGTTCCCCGGCCACATGAACGCCGCCCGCAAAAAAGCGGCGGAAGCCATGGAAAAGGTCGATATGGTGATCGAAGTGCTCGATGCGCGTGTGCCGCAGGCGAGCTGCAATCCGATGATCGAGCAACTGCGCGTGTTTCGGCAGCGGCCGTGTCTGAAAATCCTGAACAAGAGCGATCTGGCCGACCCGGTCGCCACGCAAGCATGGCTCGATCGGTACAACCGGCAGAAAGATGTGCATGCGGTCGCACTCAGCTGCAAGAAGCCATCCGATGTCACAAAAATTCCTGCTCTCGCTTTGAAAATCGCACCGCATCGCGGCACCGCGTTGAAGCCGCTTCGGATCATGATCATGGGCATTCCCAACGTCGGCAAATCGACGCTGATGAATGCGCTGCTCAAGAAGCGGGTCGCGAAAGTCGGCGATGAACCGGCCGTCACCAAAATGCAGCAGCGGTTATATCTGGGCAATAACATGGTGCTGATCGATACGCCCGGCATGTTGTGGCCGAAGATCGAACACCCCACCGACGGGCTGATGCTGGCTGCCAGCCATGCGATCGGCAGCAATGCATTGATCGAAGAAGAAGTGGCGACCTTTCTGGCCGATGTATTGCTGACCCGTTATGCGGCGTTGCTGAGCGCGCGCTATGGTTTTCCAACGGAAGGCATCGATGGCGTGAGCGTGGTGGAAGGCGTGGCCATGCGGCGCGGTTTTCGCTTGAAGGGCGGCGACCTTGATCTTGAAAAAGCGGCGCATACGCTGTTGCAGGATTACCGCAGCGGCGCACTGGGACGTGTCAGCCTTGAAACGCCCGACAGCCGCATCGCCTTGCTGGCCAGTTACAAGTCGGAACCGAGATTGGGCGAACCGCAAGATGCAATGATTGAATCCGGCGACGATTGATATCGCCTGCCGTCATGGCTGAAGGAGAAAGGGAAAGCATGAGCGCATCCGAATCGCAAGGCAGTACGCCATATATTCTCAAGTCGCAATCCGGCGGTATCGTCACGCTCGCGCTCAATCGCGGCGACAGGTTCAATCCGTTGTCGCAGGAAATGATGCACGCATTGCAGGCCGAGCTCGATGCCGTGGCAGCAGACGATGGCGCGCGCGTGGTCGTGCTTGCCGCGGCGGGCAAGGCATTTTGCGCCGGGCATGACCTGAAACAGATGCGCGCCGCGCCGTCGATCGGCTATTACAAAATGCTGTTCAACCAGTGCAGCAAGATGATGCTGACGATCCAGAACATGCCGCAGCCGGTCATTGCGCGAGTGCAAGGCATTGCAACCGCCGCCGGTTGCCAACTGGTGTCGATGTGCGATCTGGCGGTCGCGGCAAGCACTGCGAAATTCGCGGTATCCGGCGTAAACTTCGGTCTGTTCTGCTCCACGCCGTCGGTCGGCTTGTCGCGCAACGTCTCGCGCAAGCATGCAATGGAAATGCTGTTGACCGGCGAATTCATCGATGCCGACACCGCCCGGGAACGCGGCTTGGTGAACCGCGTCGTGCCGGCCGAGCTGCTCGATGCCGAAATCGGCAAGCTGACCGCCAGCATCCTTGCCAAGCCCGCGGTGGCAGTGGCAATGGGCAAGCAACTATTCTACAAACAGTGCGAGATGGGCATCGATGCGGCCTATCAGCTGGCGGGGCAGACCATGGCGTGCAACATGATGCATGAAGCGGCGCTGGAAGGCGTGCAGGCGTTCATAGACAAACGCGAACCCGACTGGAAAAAATAAAATAGCGATCTGATCCTGATACTGAGTCTGACCCTCGCCTTCAAATAAGGCGATATTGTTTCCCAGTCGATCTTCATGAAAAACATGATGGGCGGCACCTGCACCTACTGGGAAAATGGCAAAAAGTCCTTCCCATATTCGTCAGCATGAATGCGATGATAGCCCGCATGGCGTCGGTCACTGGCTGAACAGGCGACTAATAAACCAGGGGATAATAATGCCTCTATCTGATCGACCGGTAACAGTCATTGATTAGAATCAATGACTGTTACCGCGGCTACAGAAAGCATTTCACAAGCGAATATACTAAAGTCGGATCAGGTAACCTTAGGAACCGATCATGAGACACCGGCTTTATTATCTGCTTCCTGATGTAGAGAGCGCCCGGAAGACGCTCGATGACATGTTGCTTAACCGGATCGAGCAACGGCATATCCACTTTCTCACAGGCGGTGCTCCGCTTCCGCCCGATATGCCGGAAGCCAATTTCTTGCAGAAAACCGATGTGGTGCACGGCGCCAAGTCCGGCATGATTGCCGGTTCACTGTTGGGAATCGCAGTGGGCGTCCTGATGATTTTCTATTTCGACATGACGAAGCAATCTGCGGGAGCGGTACTCGTCCTTTTTACGACGGCATGCGGCCTCCTGTTTGGCGGCTGGGCTGCAAGCATGGTGGCTGCGGCGATTCCGAACTCGCGGCTCGAAGCGTTTTATCCCGAGATCGAAAAGGGCAAAATTCTGATGATCGCGGATGTACCGGCGCGGCGCGTCGAGCAGATCGAAAAAGTCCTCGCAGAACGCCATCCTGAAATGGAGTTTCGCGGCGAGGAGCCGACCATTCCGGCTTTTCCATAGCGAAAAACTGTTGCAAGCTGATCAGGCAGAGGTAATGATGTACGTCACTTCGGCGGCTTGCGCCCTCGAGAAAGAGCACTCAAATGGCGATGGCCATAGCACTCATCGTGATCGTCGCCGGTTCGGTGCTGTTTCACTTTGTGAGCCCGTGGCAGGCAACGCCGCTTGCGTCGAACTGGCAGCAGATGGACGCGATGGTGGCGATCACGCTGGTTATCACCGGAATTTTTTTCGTCGCCATCAATCTTTTCGTCGCATACACCTTGGTGCGTTATCGGCACCGCCGCGGCAGCCGCGCCGCCTATGAACCCGACAACCGGAAGCTGGAGCGGTGGCTGATCGTAGCAACCACGCTTGGCGTCATCGCGCTCCTGGCGCCCGGCCTGATCGTCTACATGGAGTTCGTCAGAGCGCCGCGGGATGCGATCAAGGTGGAGGTGCTGGGCCAGCAGTGGCAGTGGCGCTTTCGCTTCCCTGACGTGAAAGGCAAGCTTGGCGCAAGCGATGCCCGTTTCGTCAGCGCCACCAATCCGTTCGGTCTCGATCCCGACGACCCGTCAGGCTGGGACAATGTGCTCGTCAACAAGAATGAGTTGCATCTGCCGCTCAACAGGCCGGTCAAGGTGCTGCTGCGTTCGCATGATGTGCTGCACGATTTTTACGTGCCGCAATTCCGCGCTCGCATGAACATCGTGCCAGGCATGGTAACTACGTTCTGGTTCACGCCGACCAAAGCCGGCCGCTACGAAATTCTGTGCGCGCAATTATGCGGAGTCGGTCACCCCAACATGCGCGGCTATGTGGTGGTGGAGGATGATGCAACTTTCCAGGCATGGCTGAAAGAGCAGCCGACTTTCGCCATGACGAAGGCGCCACCGGCCAGCGGTGGCACGCAAGCCGCAACACTCCCGGCCGATACGCTGCAAGACAAAGGCAAGGCGCTGGCCCAAGCCAAGGGATGCGTAGCCTGCCATTCGATTGATGGCAGTCCCGGTGTCGGCCCAACCTGGAAAGGTCTTGCAGGGAAAACCAGAACCATGACCGACGGCTCTACTGTGCAGGCCGATGAATCCTATCTGAAGAAATCCATCCGCGACCCGCAGGCTCAGGTGGTAAAAGGCTTCCCGCCGATCATGCCCAAAACCGAGATGACCGACGATGAATTGGCGGCACTGGTGACCTACATCCAGTCGCGCAGTGACGGCGCCGCCCAGCCGCCGCAGAAGGCGAAGCAATGAACGAGACGCAATGAGCGCCGAAGGAGGAACGCCATGACCCACGCCGAAATTCACGCCGATCCTGCCGCGCATCACGCGCCGCAGAGTTTCTGGATGAAATACGTCTGGAGCCAGGACCACAAGGTGATCGCGATCCAGTACGCCTGCATCGCCATCGCGGTGGGGCTGGTCGGGGTCACCCTGTCCAACCTGATGCGCTTGCAACTCGGGTTCCCCGGCCGCTTTGCTTTCATCGATGCCACGCATTACTACCAGTTCATGACCATGCACGGCATGATCATGGTGATCTACCTGCTTACCGCGCTATTCCTCGGCGGTTTCGGCAACTACCTGATTCCGCTGATGGTGGGCGCGCGGGATATGGTTTTCCCGTACCTCAATATGCTGAGCGTCTGGGTCTACTTCCTTTCGGTACTGGTGCTGATGGCAAGCTTCTTCGCGCCGGGCGGCCCCACCGGCGCGGGATGGACCTTGTATCCGCCGCAAGCCATCCTGCCCGGCACGCCAGGATCTGACTGGGGCATTATCCTGATGCTGGTGTCGCTGGTGATCTTCATCGTGGCGACCACCATGGGCGGATTGAATTACGTGACGACGGTATTGCAGGCGCGCACCGAAGGCATGACCCTGATGCGCATGCCGCTGACGGTGTGGGGTATTTTCGTCGCGACCATCCTGGCGTTGCTGGCGTTCCCCGCGCTGTTCGTCAGCGGCGTGATGATGCTGCTCGACAAGACGCTGGGCACCAGTTTCTTCATGCCGGCGCTGGTGTCGATGGGACAGGCGACCGGCTACAAGGGCGGCAGCCCCTTGCTGTTCCAGCACCTGTTCTGGTTTTTCGGTCATCCCGAGGTCTACATCGTGGCGTTGCCGGCCTTCGGCATCGTGTCCGACCTGATCAGCGTCCATGCGCGCAAAAGCATTTTCGGCTATCGCACCATGGTGTGGGCGATTCTCGCCATCGGCGTGCTGTCGGTCGTGGTGTGGGCGCACCATATGTTCGTCAGCGGCATGAATCCGTATTTCGGATTCTTCTTCGCCACCACGACGCTGATCATTGCCGTGCCGACCGCGATCAAGGTCTACAACTGGGTGCTGACGTTATGGCGCGGCGACATCCATCTGTCGGTGCCGATGCTGTTTGCGCTGGCTTTTATCTGCACCTTCCTGATCGGCGGGCTGACCGGGCTGTTTCTCGGTAATGTCAGTGTCGATATTCCGCTGTCGAATACGTATTTCGTGGTGGCGCATTTCCACATGGTGATGGGCGTGGCGCCGATACTGGTGGTGTTCGGCGGCATTTATCACTGGTATCCAAAAGTCACCGGACGCATGCTCAACGACACGCTCGGCCAGTGGCACTTCTGGATCACCTTCCTCGGCACCTATGCGATCTTCTTTCCGATGCACTACCTCGGCATACTCGGCATGCCGCGGCGCTACTACACGTTCGAGGGCTATGAATTCATCCCGCAGTCGGCCCATACCCTCAACACCTGGATCACCGTGGCTGCGTTGATCGTCGCCACGGCGCAGCTGATGTTCATCGGCAACCTGATATGGAGCGCATTGCGCGGCAAACGGGCGGACGGCAATCCATGGCGGGCGGCTTCGCTCGAATGGCAGACGCCCGCAACACCGCCGGAACACGGCAACTGGGGGCCGCATCTGCCGGTGGTCTATCGCTGGGCCTACGCCTACAGCGTGCCGGGCGCGCCGCAGGATTTCATCGCGCAGAATGCGCCGCCCGAAGCAGGCGGCAAGGAACCTGAACCCTACGGCGGCAAGGAGGCATTGGCATGAATGCGACCGCAATATTGAAAGCGTCCGGCAACCGCCGCGATGGCGCCGGCATTCCACGGCCTGCCGGCTGGCATCGGCGCGATCATCGCGGCGCGGCCGTCGGGATCGGGCTCTGGGTGTTCATCGGTGTGGCGACTTCCCTGTTTACGCTGTTCCTATGGGCCTATGTGATGCGCATGGATAGCGCCGACTGGTCGCCGATCGCAATGCCGTGGCAGCTCTGGCTCAGTACCGCCTTGCTGATGGCCGGCAGCGTCGCGCTACAAGTGGCCAGTGCTGCGGCGCGCGATCAACGCTGGGACCGCGCGCGCATCCTGCTGCTGGCAGGCGGCGGCTTTGCGCTGGCGTTCCTCGGCGCACAGCTGTGGGCTTGGCAGGCGTTGATGGCCAGCCGCGTGATGCCGACTGGCAATCCTGCCGGCAGCTTCTTTTTCCTGCTCACGGCCTTGCACGGCTTCCATGTGGCGGGCGGGCTGGTCGCTTGGATTTTGACGGCATGGCGTATCCGGGACAGCCTCGCCGGCAGCGCTGCGCCAAGCGATCCGGTTCGCATTGCCTGGCGCATCAAGCTGTGCGCGCGCTATTGGCACTTTCTGCTCGCAGTGTGGGTCGTGTTGTTCGCAACACTCGGCTGGTTGACGCCGGAAGTGGTTCGTTTGATTTGCGGCACGAATTGAAGGTGAATGCAAAGGAGAATGCATGAGCGCGCAGATTGCTCCGGCGCACGACGCGCCATCAACGTCGTTCGGCGGGTGGCGGGAATTCATAGAGGATTGGTCGTCCGACCGCGAGGCTTTCCGCGTCTCGTGGGGCAAGGCGATGATGTGGATATTCCTGCTGTCCGATACCTTTATATTCAGTTGTTTCCTGACCAGTTACATGACGGTGCGCATCGCCAGCACCGTGCCGTGGCCGATTCCGAGCGAAGTGTTTGCGCTGACGATAGCCGGCACTCCGGTACCGCTGATCCTGATCGCGATCATGACTTTCGTGCTGATCAGCAGCAGCGGCACCATGGCGATGGCGGTCAATTTCGCCTACCGGCGCAACCGCGTACCGACTGCAGTACTGATGCTTGCGACTGCCGCACTCGGCGCCACCTTTGTCGGCATGCAAGCCTTCGAATGGACCAAGCTGATACACGAAGGCGTGCGGCCGTGGGGCAATCCGATGGGCGCGCCGCAGTTCGGTTCGACCTTCTTCATGATCACCGGCTTTCACGGCCTGCATGTGTCGGCCGGCGTGATCTACCTGCTCGTCGTGGCGCGGCGCGTGCTGCGCGGCCATTATGAAAAAAGCGGCAACTACCAGATCGTCGAGATCGCCGGCCTGTACTGGCATTTCGTTGACCTGGTCTGGGTATTCATCTTCGCACTCTTCTATCTCTGGTGAGGCAGGCCATGACTTCCTCCAGCGGACAACAGCATCCGATCGGCCTCTACCTCAAGATCTGGGGCCTGCTCTTTGTGCTCAGCACCATGTCCTACATGGTTGACTACCTTCGTTTCGAGGGCCTGCTGCGATGGGGCCTGATCATTCTCTTCATGCTGCTCAAGGCGGGACTCATCGTCGCCGTTTTCATGCACATGGCATGGGAGCGGTTGTCGCTGGTCTATGCCATTCTGGTGCCGCCGCTGTGCCTGCTGGTGCTGATCGGGCTGATGGCGAGCGAGGCGGACTACACGTTAGGTACAAGGCTGCTGTTCTTCCATTGATGGCTGGCCTGGAGGTGCGCTTTTCCGTTATCTGCTTCACCCACTCGGGTTCGCGGGCGGAAAATCGCACGCCATATCCCGATCGAACAGGTTGGCGTTCAGCCGATAGCGCAGCGCCACCGCAGCAATCGATCCCCCCGGCTGAAGGCAGGCCTTGAACGCGGCGCCATGCCGGCTGCACTTCAACGTTCTCTTCCATCGTGTACACGTGTCCATTCCGTTCCTTGATGGACACGACCTTCGCCGATTACCATGCATCTATTCAAGACGGGATGGCCGGGTGCTTATCTTGCATGGAGAAATTTCTACTTCTGAAACGCTCACTTAACAGGAAAAATTAAAATCAATTTGTGAGTCGTCTTATTTGATTCCTCTACCCGCGCCTCCATTTCAGCTCAGAATGACAAAACGCCACGCATTAAGCGTGGCGTTTTGCGATCCATACCGGCATTAATCGATTGATTGCACAATCACAGCAATGCAGGCCTTTTTCATACTGACGAGTCCGGATTCCGGCTCGGGTCGCCCTTCGCCGGAATGACGGCGGCAAATTACATCATGCCGTCCATGCCACCCATACCGCCCATGCCACCCATGTCTGGCATGCCACCGGCTGGCTTGTCTTCAACCAGTTCGGCAACCATGCAGTCAGTGGTCAGCATCAGGGAAGCCACAGATGCAGCATTCTGCAGTGCGGTGCGGGTCACTTTGGTTGGGTCCAGAACACCCATTTCAACCATGTCGCCGTACTCGCCTGTGGAGGCGTTGTAACCGTAGTTGCCTTCACCCGCCATCACGTTGTTGGCCACAACAGAAGACTCTTCACCGGCGTTGGTCACGATCATGCGCAGTGGTTCTTCCATGGCGCGCAATACGATCTTGATACCGGCGTCCTGGTCTGGGTTTGCACCCTTCAGGCCGGAAATCTTGGCGCGGGCGCGCAGCAGAGCCACACCACCACCAGGAACGATGCCCTCTTCAACGGCGGCACGAGTGGCGTGCAGCGCGTCTTCAACGCGGGCTTTCTTTTCCTTCATTTCAACTTCGGTGGCAGCACCTACCTTGATCACGGCTACACCGCCTGCCAGCTTGGCCACGCGTTCCTGCAGCTTTTCACGGTCGTAGTCAGAGGTTGACTCTTCGATCTGGGCGCGAATCTGCTTGACGCGCGCTTCGATGTTGGCACCTTCACCAGCGCCATCAATGATGGTGGTGTTTTCTTTGCCCACTTCGACACGCTTGGCCTGACCGAGGTGCTCCAGGGAAACCTGTTCCAGCGTCATGCCGGTTTCTTCAGCAATCACTTGGCCGCCGGTCAGGATGGCGATGTCTTCCAGCATGGCTTTGCGACGGTCACCGAAGCCAGGAGCCTTCACTGCCACGGTTTTCAGAATGCCGCGGATGTTGTTTACAACCAGAGTGGCCAGTGCTTCACCTTCGATGTCTTCGGCGATGATCAGCAGTGGGCGGCCAGCTTTGGCAACCTGTTCCAGTGTGGGCAGCAGGTCACGAATGTTGCTGATTTTCTTGTCGTGCAACAACACGAATGGGTTTTCCAGCAGGGCAACCTGTTTTTCCTGGTTGTTGATGAAATAGGGTGACAGATAGCCGCGGTCAAACTGCATGCCTTCTACCACGTCCAGTTCGTTGTCCAGGCTTTTGCCGTCTTCAACGGTGATCACACCTTCCTTGCCCACTTTCTCCATGGCTTCGGCAATGATCTTGCCGATGGATTCGTCGCTGTTGGCGGAAATGGAACCCACCTGTGCGATGGCCTTGTTGGTTGAGCAGGGCTTGGACAGTTCACGCAGTTCCGCGATGGCGGCTGTAACAGCCTTGTCGATGCCGCGCTTCAGGTCCATGGGGTTCATGCCGGCGGCAACGAACTTCATGCCTTCTTTCACAATGGCTTGTGCCAGCACTGTGGCGGTGGTTGTACCGTCACCGGCGTTGTCAGACGTTTTGGAAGCCACTTCCTTGACCATCTGTGCGCCCATGTTTTCGAACTTGTCTTTCAGTTCGATTTCTTTGGCCACTGACACACCGTCTTTGGTGACTGTGGGGGCGCCGAAAGAGCGCTCAAGCACCACGTTGCGACCTTTGGGGCCCAAAGTGACCTTCACTGCGTTGGCCAGGATGTTTACGCCGCGCACCATACGGCTGCGTGCGTCGTCGCCGAAAAATACTTCTTTAGCTGCCATGATTCAATTCCTCTTAAGTGTCTGTTCGATTAGCCTTCGATCACGCCCATGATGTCTTCTTCACGCATCACGAGCACTTCCTGACCGTCCACCTTGATGGACTGGCCTGCGTACTTGCCAAACAAGACGCGCTGACCGACCTTGACGTCCATCGGAATGATTTTTCCGCTGTCGTCGCGCTTGCCTGGGCCAACAGCCAGAATTTCGCCTTGGTCCGGCTTTTCGGCTGCGCTGTCAGGAATCACGATGCCAGAGGATGTCTTGCGCTCACTTTCAAGACGCTTCACGATCACGCGATCATGCAACGGACGAATGTTCATGGATTTCACTCCTAAGTAATTGTGTGTGAATGCTTTTGTTGGATACTGACCAGCAAGTTGTTAGCACTCGCTGTCATCGAGTGCTAATAATAGGGACGCCATCCTGTGTTTTCAAGGGGTCCTGTCAAAATTTTTCAGAGATTTTTACGACATTGCGTGGCGGTCAGTCCGGTCCAGCGTTTGAAGGCCTGCGAAAAACTTGAAAGGTCGGAAAATCCCAGGGTTTCTCCAATTTCAGCCATGGTGATTGACTTGTTCTGAAGCATTTCCAGCGCCATCTCGCGTCGGGTTGCAGCGCAGATGTCCCGGTAGCTGGTGCCTTCTTCCGACAAGCGTCTTCGGAATGTGCGTTCCGACAAGTGAAGCATGCGGGCCATAGTCGGTAGGTCGGGGCATCCGACACCGGGCACTCTGAGGTATTGGCGAACGCGTTCACTTGTTGTTGCCGTTTGTAGTCGCCTTTGAATTAGTTCAGTGCAAAGTTGCTCGCACATGGCCACCGTCATCGGGTTGGCTTGCGGAAGTGGGTAATCCAGAAGGGTCGAAGACATTAAGATTTGATTGCGTGCGCATCCAAACGTCAGCGGGTATTCAGGCCATTCAGGCTGGTGTTTTTGAGGGTAGTCGTCAAAAGCCAGTTTGCGGGTGCGAAATTCGATTCGTTCTATTCCTTCGGCCTTGGCGGTCAATTCATGCAACAGATTCAGCGCTGCTGCCATGTCCCTTTCAATCAAAAACTGAGTCAGCACCGGGTCTAGTTCAGGTTCGCCAAAGGTCAGCGTGCCCCCGTTGGCGTTTTCGCTGAATCCTATGAGGGAAAACGCGAAAGTCAGTTGGATGAACCGCAGCGCCAGTTTAACGGCGTCTTTCAGCGTGGCGCTGCTAATCAATCCGTAGCCCCACAAGCCAAATGAAGACAAGTGGTAACAGCCCCCCACCTCAAAGCCAAGGCCGTTGTGTCCAAGTGCGCGAATCAGGTTTTGCACCACCCGCAACTCCTGACCGGCAGACACCTCAAGGTGCATCAGTTCGAGTTGGCTGCTGCTGACGCCACTACCCGCCAGCATCTTGTCGGCTTCAAGTCCTTTCAGTTGTGCGAATTTGACGAGCACTGCAATGCTGGCCACGCTGCGCCTGAAATCCCAGAAGTGCATGATGTGTTTGTGTAAATTGGCCTGTGTTGGCCTAAATTCTAAAGTGATTGTCCTTTTCTGTCATGGGTTTATTGCGCGGGTCTGCGATATGATGTTAACGAGTGTAAATAAAAACAAGATCGACACTGACCAATTCACAATGGAGACAAGACAATGAGACAAGTATTCGATTACGTCGTAGTGGGTGGTGGTTCTGGCGGGTGTGTGATGGCCGGGCGACTCAGTGAAGACCCGTCGGTCAGTGTCTGTGTGCTGGAAGCCGGTGGCGGCGGCAACAGTGCGATCATCAACACGCCGGCAGGTGCGGTTGCAATGCTGCCCACGAAGCTGAACAACTGGGCTTTTGAGACCACGCCGCAAGCGGGTTTGAATGGTCGCAAGGGTTATCAGCCCCGCGGTAAAGCGCTGGGTGGGTCGTCCGCAGTGAATGCCATGGTTTACATCCGCGGTCAAAAGCAGGATTACGACCATTGGGCCGCCCTGGGCAACGCTGGCTGGAGTTACGACGAGGTGTTGCCTTATTTCAAATTGTCTGAATCCAATGAGCGGATTCACAATGAGTACCACGGACAACACGGCCCTTTGAGTGTCAGTGACTTGCGTACCGACAACCCATTTCAGCAGGATTACCTGGCCGCCGCGCGAGAAGTAGGCTATCCCGTCACTGACGATTTCAACGGAGCCGATCAGGAAGGTGTGGGCATCTACCAGGTGACCCAAAAACACGGTGAACGCTGGAGTGTGGCGCGCGCCTATTTGTTGCCCCACATGGACAACCGCGAAAACCTGGTGGTTCACACCCATGCGCTTGTTCAAAAAATCGAGTTTCAAGGCAAGCGGGCTGTGGCCGTGGAAGTAGAAATCAAGGGGCAGATCCATCGCATCGAGGCCACACGGGAAATTATTTTGGCGGCGGGCGCTTTCCAGACGCCTCAACTTTTGATGGTTTCGGGTGTGGGCGATTCTGCAGAGCTGGCCAGTCAGGGTATTGAGTGTCTCCACCATTTGCCCGGGGTGGGTAAAAACCTGCACGACCATCCCGATTTTATTTTTGGCTACAAGACACGCAGCACAGACAACCTGGGCGTGTCATTGAAAGGCAGCGTTCGCATGATTCGCGAAATGCTGCGCTACAAGCGCGAAAGGCGCGGCATGTTGAGCAGCAATTTTGCCGAAGGCGGCGGATTCCTGAAAACCGATCCGACCTTGGCTTCACCCGATGTTCAATTGCATTTCGTGATTGCCTTGGTGGATGATCACGCCCGCAATTTCCACATGGGGCACGGTTTTTCTTGCCACGTGTGTCTGCTCCAACCGAAGAGTCGGGGTTCTGTCGGCATTCAGAGCAAATCCATGAAAGATGCGCCGGTCATCGACATCGGCTTTTATCAAAACCCTGAGGACCTTGAGGTCATGGTCAAGGGTTACAAACTGACTCAAAAGTTGATGCAGGCCCCCTCACTGGTCAAGCACGTGGTGGAAGATTCGTTCACAGCCAACGTCAAAACAGACGACGACATTCGTGAAATTCTGCGCAATCGCACAGACACGGTTTACCACCCCGTAGGCACCTGCAAAATGGGCAATGATGACATGTCGGTTGTGGATGCCCAGCTCCGCGTGCGCGGTCTGGAAGGGCTTCGCATCGTGGATTGCTCGGTCATGCCGACCGTGCCCAGCGGCAACACCAATGCGCCGATGATCATGATGGCTGAAAAAACAGTGGACATCATCCGCGGCTATTCACGCGTGGCTGCCGGCGTAGCCAACCCAACGAATGAGCAGCTTGAACAGGCTGAGCACCTGGCAGAGGTTTTGCCATGACCCGGCCGGTCTATGAAGTCATCGTTATCGGCGGTGGCTTTGCAGGCCTCGGTTTGGCGATAGAACTTAAGAAACAGTACCGTCATAATTTTCTGGTGCTGGAGAAGGGTGGCGACGTGGGTGGCGTCTGGCGCGAAAATACCTATCCGGGTGCCGCCTGCGATGTGCCCTCGCACCTGTATTCTTTTTCCTATGAGTTGAACCCGAACTGGGCGCATGTGTTTGCCCGTCAACCCGAGATCCTGCAGTATCAGCGACACTGTGCGGACAAATACGGGGTACGTGAACACTTTCGGTTTAACACCGAGGTGCAGGGGGCAGACTTCGACGAGGCTGAAAATCGATGGCAGGTGCACACTCGCGACGGTGAGGTTTTGTATTGTCGGGCTCTGGTGACTGCGATGGGGCAATTGAGTGCACCCAGCCTGCCGAAGCTTCCTGGCATTGAGCGTTTTCAGGGGGACAGTTTTCACTCGGCGCGCTGGAATCACGATTGTGACCTGAAAGGCAAGCGAGTGGCCGTTGTCGGTACTGGGGCTTCCGCCATTCAGTTTGTACCGGCGATTGTAGATCAGGTGGACAAGCTGGTTTTGTTTCAGCGCAGTCCTTCGTACATCATGTCCAGGCCAGACAGGCCGCACGCCCAGTTTGAAAAGGCAATGTGGTCGCGTTTCCCGGTGCTGATGAGGCTGCATCGCCTGTGCATTTATCTTCAATACGAAAGTCGCGCATTGGCTTTTACCCGCTTTCGTGGGCTGATGAAATTCGCAGTGGAAAGACCGTTTAAGCGTTTGCTGGCCAAGTCCGTCAGTGACCCGCAGTTGCGCGAGCAATTGGTGCCTGACTATCCCGTGGGGTGCAAGCGCATTCTGTTGTCCAGCGACTATTTGACCGCGATGGAGAAGCCCAATTTGCAGTTGGTCACCGAATCGATCGCCGAGGTCTCGCCGTCGGGCATTCGAACCAAAGACGGCTCGGATTATCCGGTTGACGTGATTATTTACGGCACCGGTTTTGCCGCGACGCAATTCTTGACCCCTTTGCGCATTCGCGGTCTGGACGGATTGGACCTGAATGTGGCTTGGTCGCAAGGGGCCAAGGCTCATCTGGGCATGTCGGTTCCCGGATTTCCCAATTTCTACATGCTGTATGGTCCCAACACCAACCTGGGTCACAATTCCATCATTTACATGTTGGAAAGCCAGATCAGGTACTTGACCCGCACCTTGGCGCGGCAGCGTGACACGCATGCTGACCGGGTGGAGGTGTCCGACTCTGTATATCAGCGCTTTAACAAGTCCATACAGGCGGCCTTTTCCCACACCGTTTGGAATGGGTGTAAAAGCTGGTATGTCGATGACAAGGGGCACAACAGCACGGGCTGGCCGGGGTTTACATTCACTTTTCGTGCATTGACCGCCCGTTCAAGCCTTCGGGAATTTCAATTCACGTCCGCGCGTCATCCACTGGTTCCTTCTGATTTGCCCGTCACCGTCCAGGCGGCGGCTGACCCGCTCGACAACGCCTTGGCCGCCTTTTTCAGGGGTTTTTTGCGAGTTGCCTTTCGGGTGCCGGTGGGCAAGCCCTTTGGGGTTTTGGTGCAACGTGCGGTGGTTGGTTTGTTGTCACCCCTAATGCCGAGTTGTTCTGGCGTATTTCGTTATCGCGAAACACTGGCTGGCGTGCCGACGGGCATCACCGTACCCAGAAAAGGCGAGTCGGGCAAAGTCGTGTTGTATTTGCACGGGGGCGCCTATTGTCTTGGGTCGGCCTCCACACATCGAAGCATCACCTCGCGCCTGGCTGTGCACTCCGGTGCGGTGGTTTATACACCCAATTACAGGCTTGCACCTGAACATCCGTACCCCGCTCAAATAGAAGACGCGCTTGCCTGCTATCAGGCCTTGTTGGCCAAGGGCATTTCGCCTGCGCAAATCACGGTGATGGGCGACTCGGCAGGGGGCGGTCTTGCAGTGGCACTTGCGCTTCAGCTGAAGGCGCTGGGCTTGCCACAGCCCGCTGGCTTGGGTTTGATCTCCCCATTTGTTGATCCCGCCATGTCGGGTGAAAGCCTGCGCACCAAAGCCAACGAAGACCCGATGGTTCGACAGGGGTGGCTTGAGCAGGGCGCGGCTTGGCTGAAGGTGCCGCCTACCGCTCGATGTTTTTATCCGCTTGAGGAGAGCCTTGCTGGTTTGCCCCCCTTGTTCATTCAGGTTGGCGAACAGGAAATACTGCTTTCCGATTCGCTCAGGCTGGCAGTCAAGGCCCGGCAGGACGGTGTGCCGTGCGAACTGAACTTGCACCAGCGCCGTTGGCATGTGTTTCATCTGCAGGCTTTTTACCTGTCGTCAGCGCGCAAGGCCATCCAGTCTCTGGCGACATTCGTTACTCATTCAAACAAAAACAAGCAGTACCAGGAAGAAACGGTCTGGAAAAAGGCCGCATGACAAAACCACTAGGAGGATGACATGAAGACAGCAGTAAAAATGGCGGTGTTGACTCTGGCTTTGGCCAGCGGACCAGTCATGGCCAAGCAAGCCGTGTGTGTGTACGACCTGCTCGGCACCACAGGCGACATTTACAACATGGCCAAAGACTGGGCATTGCCCGCCAAGGGTTGGGGGGCTGACGTTGAATTGGTCGGTTACACCGACGAACGGGTGGCCACTCAGGACTTCATCGCTGGCAAGTGTGATGCGCTCATGGCCACTGGCTTCCGGACGCGCCAATTCAACCCCGTGGCCGCTTCAATTGACTCACTGGGTGCCTCTTCGGTCGTGAAAGACAACAAAGTGGACATCAATGCCAGTTACGAGGTTGTTCATCGGACCATTCAGGTGTTTTCCTCTCCCGCCGCGGGCAAGCTGATGAAACGGGGCGATTATGAGGTTGCAGGCATCATTCCTTTCGGAACGGCTTTTCCGATTGTGAATGACCGCAACATCAAAACGGTGGAAGGTCTGGCTGGGAAAAAGATTGCCGCATTCGATTACGACAAGGCACAAGCCGTCATGATCCAAAAAATCGGCGCTCAGCCGGTGTCTGCCGACATCACCAACTTCGCGGCCAAGTTCAACAACGGTTCTGTTGACATGATTGCTGCACCTGCGCTGGCTTACAAGCCGCTTGAACTGTATCGGGGCATCGGCACCAAGGGTGCAATCAACCGCTTTCCAATTCTGATTCTCACCTATCAGATGATTGTTCGCGATTCCAAATTTCCAGCCGGCTTTGCTGAAAAGTCCAGAACTTACTGGCTGGGACAATTTGGTCGAGCCCGCGATCTGATCAAGAAGGCCGAGGCAGAAATTCCAGCCGGAACCTGGAGCGATCTCACCCCAGAGAACATGCTCAAGTACACCGTCATGTTGCGGGAATCGCGAGAAGACATCGCCAACCAGGGGATCTACAACAAAACGGGTTTGCGGATCATGAAGAAGATTCGTTGTGGCGTAAACCCCGCCAGCGCGGAATGCGCCACCAACTCGGAAACCTGGCAGTAAAATCGGGCAGTGAAAACCGGTGTGTTACCGGTTTTCACTCAATGATTTGATTTGCTCAATCAAATTGCGGTCAATGCGCCCCTCCATCTTGACTTGAACGGGCGCCAGGGCTTTGCGCCAAGTCTCACGTTCCTGAGGGGTCAGATCGACCACTTGGACACCCGGTGATTTTCGGATGGCGTCCAGCGCTGCCTTGTTCAGTTTGGCGGCTTCGTCGTTGTTTTTCTGGGTTGCATCCGCAATGCATTGTTCCAGAATGACGCGCAGGTCCCCTGGCAGGCTCGTCCAGAATTTCTTGTTGACGATCACCGCGTAACCCAGATAACCATGGTTGGTGACTGCCACGTATTTCTGCACTTCCTGCATTCGCTGGGTGTAAAAGTTGGAAGGGGGGTTTTCAGTGCCGTCCACCAGCCCACTTTGCAGCGCCGGGTAAACATCCGAAAACGCCAGAGGCACCGAAATGGCGCCCAGTTCGTTCATTTGGGCTTCCAGCGTTCTGGAAGGCTGAATGCGCATCCGCTTGTTTTTAAGGTCTGAAGGCAGGCGAAGTGGGCTGTTGCTGCTCATGACCTTAAAACCATTGTCCCAGAATGCAAGACCCAGTATGCCGCGAGACGACAGTTGATCCAGCAGGGCATGACCAATTTCACCTTGGGTGACCTCGTGGAGCACTTTCTCGCTTGGGAAGATGTAGGGCAGATCGAAAACCTCGTAATCTTTCAATCCCAACTGTCCGAACTTGGCCAGCGAGGGTGCCAGCATTTGCACTGCACCCAGTTGCAAGGCTTCAAGCTCATCTTTGTCCTTATAGAGCGAGGCGTTGGGGTAAATATCGACACGAACTCGTCCTTTGGTTCGCATTTCTGCCAATCGCTTGAATTCGAGTGCGGCAATTCCTTTGGGTGTGTTTGGAGCCACCACATGGCTGAACTTGATCACGATTGGGGCAGCCTGTGCGAGGCTGGTGCCCAGCAAACTGACAACGAGAATCAAAATGGTCTTGACCAAAGACCTTCCAGGGCAAACCATAAATACATCTTCCAATTTCAAGGGCAAGAGCTTAAAACTTACGCGAGCGCCGTGTTTCCCACATTGTGGGTTTCCACATCCAGTGTGTTGGGGTCTGAAATTCATGGCAAGATTTCAGCATGATCCAGTTCAACTACCACCACCCCACACTCAAGAAAATACAGCGCCGCCAGGCCGTTCGGTTCGGCGTGCCTGCACTTGTTTTTGTACTCCTGATGGGGCTGCTCGTGGCTGCTGTCTATTACGCGCAGCAAGACGAACGCGAGGGCAACCAGGCCAAGTTGATTGCAGACACCCTGTGGGCAAGGCAAAACATCCAGTTTCAAATGGAAAGCCTCACCACACCACTGCATGCATTGGCCAATGATTCGCTGATCTATTATTCCAGCAAATTGCCCCTTGGAGTCAGTCAGCTCATCAAAAGTTCAGGCGAATTGATCGCCGTCTTCAAAGACAAAGATCTTGAAACGGTCAGTTACAACCAGAACCAGCTCAAAGACGTTGACCTGCAGCCCATCGTCAATCAGATCAAAACTGAAGTCGACCAACGCGTCGATTCACGTTTGGGCGGGTTTATTGGTCCTTTTGTTCGGCATGGCCGCCCCTACATTGCCTCGGTGGGCATCGGCTTGCATGGCAGCTCGGTGATTGTCGGCATCATTGATCTGGGTCTGCTGCTCGACAAAGAATTGCCCTGGTGGTTCGCACAAGACAATGAAGTAGAGCTTCTGGATGCCGGGGGGTCTACGCTGGTTCGGCAGGTGAAGGGCAAGTCCGGGCTCGGCATTTATGTGCACACCACCTCGCTGGATCTTGGTGGTTTGCCTTTTCAGTTGCGGGTCAACAGTGGCAGTGAGGGGCCAAAGCTGTTCAACTATGTCATCACCGCAGCGTTGGCATTTCTGCTGGTGTTGTTGGCGATCAGCTTTTTCATGCTTTGGCGAGACTCCCGAAAACGCCTGCAAATTGAGGCCAGTCTCGAAGAAGAACGACAGTTCCGCCAATCCATGCAAGACTCCATGGCGGTCGGTCTGCGGGTGTGGGGGCTGGACGGCGTCATTCGGTACGTCAATCCGGCGTTTTGTAAAATGGTGGGTTATCCGCCCGAGGAATTGATTGATCGTCCTCAACCTTTGCCGTATTGGCCGGTCAACAACACCGAGAGTTACCGACAGCTTGTCGAGCGGGTCATGGCAGGCAATGCACCACCAGAGGGGTTTGAAACGGTCTATCACCACAAAGACGGCCGCCTGATTGATGTGCTGATTGTAGAGGCTCCCCTAAAGGACACACATGGCAACCAAGTGGGTTGGATGAGCTCTGTGATTGACATCACAGATCGCAAAAAATCGGAAGCACTAGTCGCCGAGCAGCGCGAAAAGCTGCAGGCAGCGTCCCGGTTTGCGCTTGTGGGCGAAGTGGCATCCAACATTGCCCATGAATTGAACCAACCCCTGGCCACCATGGTGTCCTTTGCCCAGGCAGGCATGAATTTAAGTCAGCGGGGTGGCAATGTTGAAATGTATGTTCAGTTGTTCGAAAAGCTGAGGGACCAAGCTCAACGCGCGGGTCGAGTGGTCGGTTCTGTGCAGAACCTGGTCCGAAAACGCAAACCCATGCGTGAGCAGGTTCGTCTGGGCGATATCATTGAATCTGTTCGGTTCAGCGTCAATTCACTGGCGGTCAAATACCGCGTGAATCTGCATTTTGATTTGGGTGATCCTGCGCTTGTTCTTTCGATTGATCGAATCATGGTGGAGCAGGCTTTGGTCAATCTGGTCAAGAATGCATCCGAGGCTTTTACGGCCTCTCAGAGAATTCGGAACGTCTGGGTTTTGGCGCGGGTCCGAGAGGGTTGTTTCGAGTTGGCTGTCCGCGATGACGGACCAGGGTTCAGCTTGAACAACACTGAGCGAATGTTTGAAGCATTGGTGTCAACCAAGCCAGACGGTCTTGGCTTGGGACTCAGTCTATGCCGCTCCGTGGCTGAGGCTCACGGCGGCCGTCTGAAGGCCGAGCCAGTTCCCACCGGTGGAACATGCTTCACCATGGATTTGCCGATGGCACTTATAGAGAAGGTTGAGCTAGTGGATGTCCGATAGAGCGCAAGATCCCTTGTTACTGGTGCTTGATGACGATCACGATCTTCGTGAGGGTTTGACCTGGATGTTTGAAACCTCTGACATTCACGTCAAAGGCTACGGCAATTTTCAGGCATTCAGCGCCGATCTCGATTCAGTTTTTCAGTCGGGCAAAGAATTGTGCTTGTTGCTGGACCTTCGCATGCCCGATATGTCAGGACTGGAAGTGTTCCGGTGGCTGAAAAACCAGGGATACAGTCTTGACAGAATGCCTGTGATTTTCTTGACCGGTCACGGTGACATTTCTACCGCCGTCGAGGCGGTAAAAGACGGCGCGTTCGATTTTTACGAAAAACCCACCACCGATGAACGGCTGATTGAACGGGTTCGCGAGGCTTTGAGAAAGTCTCGGGAGTTTCTGGACAATCAATCTGTGTTGAAGCAGTGGTCAGATCGAATCAACAAACTCTCTCCGCGAGAACGTCAGGTCATGCTGTATGTCGCCAAAGGCAAGCTCAACAAAGTGATCGCCGCTGAACTCGATATTTCCATGCGCACAGTCGAAGTGCACCGTGCCAATGTTTTTGACAAATTGAAAGTTCGTTCAGCCGCCGAATTGGCCACATTGCTCAGCAAGCTGGGTGATCTGTTTGGTTTTGATCACTCGGGTGGACTGGAATAAATTTCCACCACGCGCGGATTTTTCAGCGAGTGCTCAAGTACGGGCGACACCGTGGCCGGGCTTAATTCGAGTATCAGCACTTTGCGGGCCAAACGATCCTTTCGGAAGTAGTCTTTGATGGCTTGTAGCCGCTGGCTTGCCACCGCCAGATCGAATTCGCTGCTGCTTTCTTGCAGTGAGCTTGACCGAATTAAAAGCGGGCCCGTTTCTCGCGATTTCACCCTGTCGCTGAGTTGTTGCAGTTTGGGCAGGCAATCTGCTGGAATTTCGCTCGAACCGACATCGAAGTACACGAGCAGCTCCAGTTTGCGCCCCATGGTTTTGCTGTCGTTGAGGCTGTCGGCCGTCTTGTTGCTGCCCGCAAGTGACTTCACCAAACCTTCGTATAAATCCACGGAAAGTGGATTTCCACACTGCATGGCTGGGTCTTCAAGATTGCTGATCCAGTCGCTTTTTGGGGTGGCTTCGAATGCCTCGGCCGCTTGCGATGAGTTCAGTCCTAAGAGAGGTAAAAGGACAATCAGCAGGACGGCCCGAATCAAATCCTAGCCCTTGTCAATTCTTGTTTCATTGACGGTCGGGGGGAGGCTCACCGGATCGATTTGCACGGCGTTTGCGGGGGTTTCTGCCTGCACAGGCTCTTCCGATTGCACTGCCGTGGTCTCCTGTGGCTCTGGCTGGGCAAAGCTTAAGCGAATATTGTTGGCCAGCATGTGGTACACCGACGCGGGAATAATGCGTCTGCTGACCTGTGTGGCGATGGCAGATACAAAAATCAGTGGCATGACCAATTCGTGGTTGTCCACCATTTCCAGCACAATCACGAAGGCTGTGATCGGGCAGTGTGTGACTGCTGACATGACACCCACCATGGCCAGCATCATAAACGGCGCTGTGTCTTGGTGAATCAGATTGGCAAAGAAATGACCGAAACCCGCACCGATCGACA
>DAIDBD010000045.1 GCA_027310305.1 Herminiimonas sp. | reverse complement strand
AGCGGCTCCTGATGATAGCGCTTGCCTCTCGCCCTGCGTTGATCGACCAACTCCGAAAATAGTCCCCCAAGAAGCATCTCGCACCACCATCACAATTCAAAAAGTTACGTTAACACAAATCTTGAAAAGTTAACAGCCCTGCAATGCGAATGATTCTTATTGCAGTTAACAAGTAAACTCCATAGAATCTGATGTGTGCAAATAATAAGTGGACATGAATTGCAGCCGCTCACAAACTCAAGGCGGCAATCGTCTGCCGTGAATGAAAATGATCCGATACCTTCGGGGGTGCGGAAATGCAGCCTCTTTGAAGCTTGATCGAAACATGATCCAGCTTTATCAATCTTGTTTGGCCACAGGGCCTGCGCCTCGGTTGGGAACTTTTTTCCTGGGGGTTTCGAGGGCCCAGATAGGGAAGTCGGATGAAGTCGGTCAACGAGCAAAACGTCGATTGGTGCGCAGTATTTGTCGAGCATCGGTCACAGTTGCAGCGTGCTGCGTTCAAGATTCTGTACAATGCGGAGCGGGCGCAGGACGTAGTCCAAGATGCCTATCTAAAAATGATCGAAGCTACCAATGTCTTCGAGGTCAAGCAACCTTTGGCTTATCTTTTTCAAATGGTTCGGAACCTGGCCATCGATGCACATCGCCGTGCCGCGCTCGAAGCGCGTTTCTTCGTCGGCGAGGAGGATGGACTGGACGTGCCGGCATCCTCCGGTACCCCCGAATCAATGACGGTCAACCGGCAGGATTTACGCATCGTCGTCGATGCGCTCGCCGAACTGCCGGAGCGGACACGGCGGGCATTCGAATTGCACCGGCTAGGCGGGTTGACGCAGCGCGAGATTGCCAATGAACTTGGCGTTTCGATCACCTTAGTCAATTTCATGATCCGTGATGCCATGAATCATTGCGCCGCTGCGCTGCGCAATGCGGAACGTTAACGGCCTTATTCCGTTCCAACTGATATACAATGTCTGGTACAGCGCAACTATAATTAAAACTCCCCAGGCATTGTATTTGTTCCTATGGCAGATGCTAACCAAAACGATCCGGTCTGGCAGACGGCGGTTGACTGGGTGCTGCATGCACACGATCAGCCCCTTGATCCAAAGGCGACGGCGGCACTGACCGCCTGGCTGGACCAGGATCCGGCATATCGTGCGGCCTATGAAGAGGCTGCACGGGTCTGGCTGCTTACCGGGCTTGTTCCGTCATTCGAGGATGACGGCAGTAATTCCTCTACGTAATCTCGCAAATACACCATCTGTGAAATATGTGCCGCGCAGTCTGCGACGGTGATCGTCGTCCTTGCAGCCAAGAGATGTCGAGCCCCCACGCAAAGACTGACTGTAAATTTGGCTTAAATTTATTCAACGCTCCTTCGTCATAGTAAATGAGAAGCATTTCGGTTATGCGTAGCCGGATGCAAGGTTATTCATTGATGCAAGGAAGCTGTTAGATGGAATTATTGATTCTCTCTCATATCCCGACCCGAGTTCTGGAAAACGGATTCATCCCGGCGGCAATCGATCTTCAGTTGAAAATCACCATCCTAACGGATTGTGTCAGGGAGCACCTCTTGCGGGCAAAGGAGTCGCCGCTATACGGTCAGTGCAAACTGCTCGAGTGCGACGTCTTCAATCCGCTTTCTGTCGCGCGATTCGTTTCCGTGCATGCATGGGAATTTTCCGGCGTGCTTGCGGCGGATGTCTGCTTGCGGGCGTCTGCGGCAGTGACGGCGGATTGCCTCGGGTTGCCTGGACTGTCATCGCGCAGCGCCGTTCTGTGTGATCAGCGACTCGACCTTCGCAACCGCTTTGAGTCGGAGACTTCGAGGCAGCACAGAAGGATCGTAAATTGTTCCGAGCCGAACGCCGGTATCGATCCTGAATTGTTTCCCGCCACAGTGCAGCCGCTGGAAGCCGGTGCGGCAATCGGAGGGGCGATCGTTGGGAACGCCGATGACCTGAAGCGTTGGCTGGCGGACACGCGTTACGGTTATGCGCTCGTCGAAAAGCATCGGGAGGGCGAGGAAGTCTATGCGCTGGACGGCCTTGGCACACCGGACGGCTTCATCGTTCTTGGCGGCCGCCGCATTCAGTTCGATGACGACGACTGCCGCACGAAGCGAGTGCAGTCGTTCATGCCGCAGCCGCCTCGTTGCGACGAACTGCTGGCACTGCTTTCCGAACTCGATCTCGGCTTGGGGCGTCACCATGTGGAGTATGCCGTTTCCGATAAGGGGATTCGGATAAGGGAGATTCATAACGGCTTGCATGACGAGGAATCCGAGTTTGCGGTGAATGCGCAGTTCGGCGGCGACCTGTTCAGGGAAACGATCAAGGTTAATCTGGGCATGCCGGTCAAGCTGCTGAGTCGCCTGGGCGTCGACCCGATGCTGCTCAATCCCGTTCTGGAAGCTGCGGTATGAGCCGCCATCTATCCTGCGCGACGGGTTCCCGGGCGATTGGCGACCAGGCGGCATGTCACGCGCTGCTCAATTGCCTGATCAAGGAGTTTGCGCTGCCGCTGTCGCTGCTCGACGACGACTGGCGCAAGGAACCCCTGGCTTTGCCTTTCCAGCTATACCGTCGGGCACAGACCCGGCAGGCGGTACCGTTGATGATCCGGATGCCGGATGGCACGCGATTTCTGGTGCTGGCCGACCGGCAGGATTCATTAGGCAGCCAGTCCTACTTGTCGGGGGTCTTCGGCAAGCGTGACGGTGGGCGCTGGCAGCTTCTCGATTCGGCCTTGCTGGCCGAATACATGCTGGACAGCTGCTCCAGCGTGACGCAGAAGCGCAATCCCGAGCTGCTTACCCAGATTCTAGCCAGTCGCGATCTCAAGCGCGCGATCGTGGCGCACTTTGGGGACAAGACGACGCAGCCGCTTGCCGATTATCTGAGCAGTGAACAATGCCTCTGGTATGGGCATCCGGCACAGGTGGCGCCGAAAGCAAGGCTATGGCCACGGTCGCTTCGGCAGGAGGAATTTTCCCCCGAGTTTTGCGTGCCGTTACGGCTGCACTTGTTCGAGGTGCCGCGCGATGGACTATGGATCGGCACCAACGATCTTTCCGACCAACAAGCGTTGGCTGGGTTCGCCGATCAGACCAATGCGCGGCCGGGACACGCTAACATCAGCATGCATCCGGTCCAGGCGGAACTTTTCCTGGCGGATCGGCGGGTCCAACGGTTGTTGGATGCGCGTCGGATTCGGGATTTGGGGAAAACCGGTTTCCGGGCGTTTCCCACTGCCTCGGTGAGAACGCTTTATGTAGAAGGGCACGACTACTTCATCAAGGGTTCGCTGAACATACGTATCACCAACTGCGTGCGCAAGAACGCCTGGTACGAGTTGGAAAGTGCATTGATTATCGACCGTGTCATGAAGCATTTGACAAATGCGCATGCCGATTCCACGGGAGGGTTGCACACTGTTGCCGAACCGGCGGCGATCGGTTGGTCTCCGTTCGATCATTCGGCTGACGACAGGATCTGGTTTCGGGAACAAACCGGCGCGATTCTGCGGCGCAATTTCTGCCTGGTCGAAGGCGGGAACGAATGCCTGATGGCTGGCACGCTGTTTGGCCGGGACTTGTCCCTATCGTCCAATATCCAGCCTTTTCTTGCGCGGCATCTGGGCAGAGCTCCGACCCCGGACGATCTGTTGCAGTGGTTTGGGTGCTATGCGGCGTTGTTGCTGCGTCCTGTATTGAATATGTTTTTCCATCATGGCGTGGTGTTCGAGCCGCATTTGCAGAATACGGTGCTGGTGCACCGGAACGGACATCCCTTCAAATTGCTGTTGCGCGATTATGAAGGCGTGAAGCTGACTGCCGAGCATGGCATGCAATGGGTTCCTGAGGAGACGCACGCGCGGGTAAAGCAATCGATGGAGTATCCGCGATCGCAAGGCTGGAACCGCATCGCTTATTGCCTGCTGGTCAATAATCTATCCGAGGCGGTCTTGGCGTTGACGTATGGTCAGCCTCAACTTGCGCCGGCCATGTGGCAGTTGGTGCGCCGCGAGCTGCAGAAAATCCGCTCGACGCTGCAGTTGCCGGCGCCGGAACTGGATGATCTGATTCGTGGCGGGACCATTCCGTGTAAAACCAACTTCAAGATCAGGCTGGCGGCAGCGGCCGACAAATTCGCCAGCTATGTCCAGCTTCGCGCGCCATGGAAGGAGCAGTGGGCATGATGCCCTGGCTGATGAACCGGTTGCCGGCGGCCGTCGTGGATCAGGCAAGAGCACTGGCGGATGCGCAGCCCGATCCGGTATCTGCCTTCGTCTACGATCTCCATGCACTTCGAAGCCATGTGCAATGGCTCAAATCGTTCTTGCCGCAAGGGGTTGAACTGTACTACGCGATCAAGGCCAACAGCGAGCCGGAAATTCTGGAAACGCTCGCGCCCTGGGTGGATGGTTTCGAGATTTCTTCCGGCGGTGAAATTCAGCGCGTCTTGAATTGTTCAACGCGCCGCAATTTTATTTTCTCCGGTCCCGGAAAGCTGGATTCGGATCTGTATCACGCGCTGACGCACCAAGTGGAGATGATTCATGTGGAAAGTCTGGACGAAATACGCCGCTTGAACATGATCGCCGCGAGATTGAATCGACGGCAAGCGGTGCTGATCCGCATCAACCCGGTGTTGTCAGACCACCTCGCGACCAAATTGTCGATGGCGGGTGCGCCGACTCCCTTTGGAATCGATGAGCAACAACTGGCGCAGGCCGTGGCACTGGTCGAGCAAAGCGAGAACCTGGTTCTGAGCGGTTTCCACATTCATGCCATGTCGCATCAGCTTCAGGTCGAGCGTCATCAGCAATTGCTGGACTGGTATCTGGACAAGTGGCTTTCCTGGAAAGCGCTGGCCTCGAATACGCAATCCGTCCGTTACCTTAATGTCGGGGGCGGCATGGGCGTGAATTATCTGCGGCCGGAGCAGTTCGACTGGCCAAGTTTGTGCCGGCATTTGGGAGAGCGGCTTGCACGCGACCGGCAGGCGCCGATCGTCCGATTCGAGCCCGGCCGCTTTGTCACGGCGTTCTGCGGTTACTACCTGATGCAGGTGCTGGATATGAAGCATAGCCATGGTCAGGATTTCGCGGTATGCCGAGGCGGCACCCACCAATTCCGCTTGCCGGCGGCGCAGGCGCACGACCATCCGGTGATCCATGTGCCTCGGCGTCGAACGGCAGATGGTCCGTCGAACGTCGGAACGAAACGCAGGTTGACTATCGTTGGCCAGCTTTGCACGCCCAAGGACGTGCTGGCCCGCGACGTTGTCCTGTCGGATCCCGTGGTCGACGATTTGCTGGTGTTGCCGCTGGCCGGCGCCTATGGTTACAACATCTCGCACGCCGATTTTCTTTGTCATCCGCGTCCGCTTCAGGTGTACCTCGACGCGGGTCCATTAAACACACATGCAATGGAGTGAATGTCATGCTGCACACGCTTGTCACTAAACATAGCGGGAACCGGTCTTTGCTTGAGAGCCAGGCGGCGCGGGAGTCCAACGCGCGGTCCTACCCGCGGCGCCTGCCGCTGGCAATCAAAAGAGCGGAGGGCATTCATGTCACCGACATGGATGGCAAGACCTATTATGACTGCCTTGCCGGCGCCGGCACATTGGCGCTGGGGCACAACCACCCGGTGGTGGTGGAAGCGATCAAATCCGCGCTGGACCAGAAGCTGCCTCTGCATACGCTCGACATCACGACGCCGCTGAAGGAGGCGTTCGTCGACGAACTCTTCGCCAGCCTGCCGGAGGAATTTGCAAAAGACGCGCGCATTCATTTTTGCGCACCGACGGGTGCGGATGCGATCGAAGCGGCGGTCAAGCTGGCCAAGACGGTCACCGGGCGAAGCGCGATGTTCTCGTTCCATGGCGGCTATCACGGCTCGACGCATGCCGCGATGAGTCTGAGCGGCACGCTGCACCAGAAAAACGAGATCCAGGGGCTGATGCCGGAGGTGCATTTCCTTCCCTATCCCTATGCGTACCGCTGTCCGTTCGGAGTCGGAGGAGAGCAATGCCACCGGCTCAGCACGCGCTACATACGCAGTATTCTGAACGATCCGGAAAGCGGCGTACGCCTCCCTGCAGCGATGGTGCTGGAGGTAGTGCAGGGTGAAGGCGGCGCCATTCCAGCGCCGGTTGAGTGGCTGCGCGAAATACGCCGCATCACCGAAGAGCACGGCATTCTCTTGATCGTTGACGAGGTGCAGACCGGGTTCGGCAGAACGGGAAAGCTGTTTGCGTTCGAGCACGCCGGCATCGTGCCGGACATTCTGGTGTTGTCGAAAGCCATAGGCGGCAGCCTGCCCTTATCGGTGCTGGTCTACCGAAAGCAATTCGATTGCTGGAAGCCAGGTGCGCACATCGGCACCTTCCGCGGCAATCAACTGGCGATGGCGGCAGGGCTGGCGAGCCTGAAGTACATCAACAGCGAGAATATCCCGGAGCAGGCGTCGCTGCGCGGACGCCAATTGATGCAGCACCTGACCGCGCTCAAGCAGGAGGTGAGCGAAATCGGCGACGTGCGTGGGCTGGGGCTAATGATCGGCGTCGAAATCGTTGATGGGCAAGGCAAGGCCGATTCGCTGGGGCAGCCGCTGGCGAATCCGGCGCTCGCGAGCGCGATCCAGCGTAAATGCTTTCAGAAGGGACTGATCCTCGAACTCGGCGGCAGACATTCCTCCGTGGTTCGCTTCCTGCCTCCGCTGATTGTCACGGAATCTCAAATGCACAGCATCATGCAAATTTTCGCGGAAGCCGTGCGGGAAGCTTGCAGTGCATCAGCAGGGATAAGCGTAATAGCATGAGTCCATTGTCACCGAAGCCAGTCCCACGCGGGCTGGTCCTTGTCACCGTGCTGCTTGGAACACTCGCGGTGAGTCTCAACAACACCGCGTTGAACCCGGCCATTCCCGAATTCATGACCGTGTTCGGCATCGATGCCGTGGCGGCGAGTTGGGTCATTACCGGGTTCATGATCAGCATGGGCATGACGATGCCGGTCACCGCATACCTTGGCAACAAGTTCGGCAAAAAGCGGACCTATTTGTTCGGACTGGCGTTGTTCATCGGCGGATCATCCCTCGGCGCGCTGGCGCCGTCCATGCCGTGGGTGATCGCGGCCAGGAGCATTCAAGGCGTGGCCGGCGGCCTGATGATTCCGCTTTCGCTCGCGCTGATCTTCGAGGTTTATCCCAAAGACCAGCGCGGCAGGATCACCGGTCTGTGGGGCATGGCAGTCATGCTCGCGCCGGCGGCGGGGCCGGTGGTAGGAGGCTTGCTGGTCCAGTTCTTCGACTGGCATGCGCTGTTCGCGATGAACATTCCCGTCGGCGTGGTCGGCGGGGTGATCGGGATCTACTGCCTGCCCGCGCCTGCGGCGCGCACGCCGCAGAAATTCGATTGGCAAGGGTTTATGCTGGTGACGCTGGGGGTCGGTACCTTGCTGGTCACGCTCAGCAGACTAAACGGCGAGATGGGGCTCACCGATCCGTTGAATATGGTCTTGATCGTCGCGGCGCTATTGTGCCTCACGCTATTTGTTCGTGTGGAACTTGGCAAGCCGGATCCTCTGCTGAACCTGCGCATCTTTGCTGTTCCCAGCTATGGCTTGAGCGTGGCGATGGTCATTGCGCAATCGATCGGCATGTTCGGCTGCATCGTGCTGTTGCCGTTGTTGATGCAGACGGTGCTGGGGTATGGGGCGACCTGGACCGGCCTGGCGTTGTTCGCCACCGCGCTGTGCGCCAGCGCGTTCTCGAATCTCGGCGGCAGGCTGCTGGATGCGCGAGGTCCACGGGGCGTCGTGACGGCGGGGCTGCTGTTCAGCGCCGTATCGACCATGGCATTCGGCTTCATCGACGAACGCGCATCCCTCTGGTGGATTTTTGCCCTGATGGCGGCACGCGGTATTGGCTTGGGGCTTTCCTATATTCCCGTCACGACCGCCGGCCTCAATGCTATCCCCGAGCATCTCGTGACCCAGGGTTCGGCCATTAACAACATTCTCAGAAGAGTCACGGCCTCGGTGGCGATCATGCTGGTATCCATCTATTTCGAAGTGCGCCGTACGCAATTGTGGGAGGGCGGTGTTGCGCGTGAGACCGGAAGCATGACGGCCATTAACGAGATCTTCGTTGTGATTGGCCTGCTGATTCTTTTGACCCTGCCGCTGGCGCTGCTGCTCCCCAAAACCGACCGGCACGCCAGGCAAGCGCAAGCCGCGACGGGTTCCGTTTGACAATCTGGAAAGGTATGAACATGAATGTTTTGGAAACCAAGGAAATCAAGAACCAGGCGGGCGAAGAAGATCCGAACGCAAGCTGGATCGAAACCCTGCAATCGGCGCGTTACAAGGATGTGGAACAACGTGTCGTCCGGCAACTGGTGCAAGCATTGATTTATGAAGGCATCCTGCCCTATGAGTACGCGCGGAACAGCACAGGCTTGTTTTCTCTGGAAGGAAGAACTGCCGACGGCTGGCTCGTGCAATACCGTTGTCCGGGGGAGTTCAAGGAGAGTTTCGGACTGGTCAAGCTGGACAAGGGGCCGGTCATGCGGGTTGCCGGCGACAACGAAACAAGGCCGGCCAGCTTGCACGATGTGCTTGCCGAGGTCGTCAGCCAGATTCCTCAGCCGGAGCGTGTGACCGGCTTCATGGACGAACTGGAGCAGACCCTGTTGAAGGACCTGCAGGCGCAAAGCCAGCCCCGGTCCGCCGTGCTGCCGGCGGCGCAGCGCGACTATGACGAGCTGGAGGGCGACATCATGGACGCGCATCTCTATCATCCATGTTACAAGTCACGCATCGGTTTCTCGCTGAATGACAATCGGCGCTACGGGCCGGAATTCAAACAGCCGCTGGTGTTGAATTGGGTTGCGATTCACAAAAGCAGCGGCCGGATGAATCATTCGGCGAGGATCGACTATCGGACGTTCATTCAGCAAGAGTTGGGTGAACCGGATTACAAGCACTTTGCCTCCGTCCTCCATCAGCAAAACAAGCATATCGATGAGTACTGGCTGATGCCGGTGCATCCGTGGCAGTGGCAGGAGCGGATCGCCTCTATTTTTCATCCCGAACTGGTCAAACAGGACATCGTTTGGCTGGGAGCGGGGCGCGACAGCTACCGGGCGCAGCAATCCATTCGTACGCTGGCCAACCACAGCGCAAAGCAAAAGGCTTACGTCAAACTGTCGCTCAGCATCACCAATACGTCCACCAGCCGGATACTGGCCGCGCACACGGTGATGAACGGACCCATTGTCACTGACTGGTTGCAAGGCTTGATCGATCGCGATCCTTATGCTAGGGAGCTCGATTTCGTCATCCTCGGCGAGGTGCTGGGGATCAGCTACAACTATGACGCCATGCCGGACTTCAGAAAGTCGAAGGCGTACGGGACGCTGGGCGCGATTTGGCGCGAAAGCCTGCACAGCTATCTAAAGCAAGGAGAGACGGCGGCGCCGTTCAATGGGCTTTGCCATGTGGAGGAGGGTGGCCGCCCGCTGATCGATCCCTGGATCCGTCAACATGGCGTGCGCTCCTGGACGGAACAACTGCTTCAGGTAACAGTGAACCCGATCATCCACATGCTGTTCGCGCACGGTATCGGCATGGAATCGCATGCGCAGAACATCATGCTGATTCATAAGGATGGCTGGCCCGCGCGCATCGCATTGAAGGATTTTCACGACGGCGTGCGCTTCTCTCCGCAGCACTTGGCCCATCCGGAACACAGCCCTGAACTGGTCCCGGTGCCCGCCAGCCATGCGCGCATCAATCGCAACTCCTTCATCCTCACCGATGACCTGGACGCGGTCCGGGATTTTTCTTGCGATGCATTCTTTTTCATTTGTCTGGCCGAGCTGGCGATCTTCCTCGCACGGCACTACGAATTGCCGGAAAAGGAATTCTGGTCCATGACGGCGAAGGTGATACGTGAGTATCAGATGCGGCTTCCCCAACATGAGGCGCGTTTCCAAGTTTTCGACGTGTTCGCGCCCACCTTTCAAGTCGAAGAACTGACCAAGCGGCGGCTCCTAGGCGATAGCGAACCCCGATTCAAAAAGGTTCCCAATCCATTGCATGCATTCAGGACGTCGTCGTGCTAAGAACGAACCTGCTCAAGCAAAGATTGCTCCGAAAGGAGCCGGCGTTCGGCCTGTTCTGTTCCATCCCGTCGCCGATGGCGATCGAGTTGATCGGCGAGGCGAATTTCGATTTCGTGATCATCGATACCGAACATGTGCTGGTGAATCCGGAAACGCTGGAGAACATGATCCGGACCGCCGAGGCGGTCGGCCTCACGCCGCTGGTGCGCATTTCTGGCGTTTCGGACATCAACCCCAAGGAAATTCTCCGGGTGCTGGACGGTGGTGCCCAAGGCATCGTCGTGCCCGAGGTGAAAAGCGCCGACGAGATGCGGCGTATCGTCGCGGCCTGCAAATACTACCCGGAGGGGTCGCGCAGCTTGAACGGCGGCCGTCCTGGTTCGTTCGGCAAACACAGCCTGGCCGACTATGTGTCGAAGGCCAACGATGAAATCATGGTGGTTCCCATGATCGAGAGCTTGGCCGGCGTCGAACATATCGCCGAAATCCTGTCCGTGCCCGGTGTGGACCTGGTGCTGGAAGGCGCGGCGGATTTATCCCAATCCTGCGGCCTTCCTTGGCAGATCGCGGCTGAATCGGTGCAGCAGGCACTCCGACGGATTCACCAGGCCTGCGATCAGGCCGGCGTGCCATATTGTGCTATTCCCAGGGCCGAAGGTGATTACGCAGCTTGGCACGCCAGAGGCGTCCATACGTTTGTGCTCGGCGATGAGCGCGGCATTGCCTTCCGTGCGCTGCAGGCAAAACTCAATTCCATAACTTTTTCCGAAGGAAGATCACGTGATAACCGATGAACGCTTTCAACAACAGGCTTCCGAGCTGGTACTGCAAGACTTGATTGACTGCTTGTTTGCGGAGCAGTTTTTCGATGGTGCCGCACAGGAATTGCTCACGCTTGAGCAGTACCGGGCTTTCTGCCATCAATACGCAGGTCTGTCGGATCAGATTCAGTTTCCTGAACTGCCGGCACATGGTTTGATATGGCAATGGTCGATTTCCAAGGCGCCACTCTTTTGTGTGCTGGTGCCCGTGGAGCGCGGTATCGTCCAGTCTATCCAGCGAATCCGGACTACATCAGCTTATGCCGTGAAATTCGAATCCGGACAAAACGCTTTCCATGTCTATCGACTAAATCCGATCAGCTTCATGGAACTGCTCATCGCCAACTCGGCAGATGGTTTTCTCGACAAGAATAAGGAAGGCGCCGCCTTGTTTCTGGAATGGCTGAGAGAGGCGGTGCAGCAAACGGCGTGGTCCATGGTCCATAACGTTCAGATGGAGGGGCTGCTCGCCAAAACACCGGCGGATTTCTTTCAGACGCTAGAGCAATGCAGCTCGCTCAGAGACCGTCCATTCCATCCGGTGGCCAAGGCCAAAAAGGGATTCACAAAACAGGATTATCAGCAGTACATGGCCGAGTTTGGATTCGATGTCCAGTTGCACTGGGTGGCGGTCGACAAGCATGCGTTTGATTGCGGAACCGGTGTCGTCGACCCGCAGCAAACTAGGCCGGAGCATTTCTTGTTGACGGATGCGGAGCAAGTGACCCTGCGACAGGAAATGCGGCAGCGCGGCATTGATCAGAGCCATGTGGCATTGCCGGTCCATCCTTGGCAATTGCGTCAGATTCTGCCCAAGCAGTTAGCTGTCGAGTTACAGACCGGGGTATGCGTGCCCCTAGACTTTCAGCAAGGAAGCTTCCTGCCGACATCGTCGATCCGCTCATTGGCACCTAAGACAGCAAGCCGTCATCATTTGAAATTACCTCTGGGGATTTATTCCCTCGGCGCTTCCCGTTATCTGCCGGCGATCAAGATGATCAACGGCCAGCGCAGCGAAAAACTGTTGCGTCAAGCGTTGGACCTGGACAGCGTGTTGGCACAACGCGTCTTCATCTGCGACGAGTCCAAATGGTGGGCGTATATGCCCGAACACAGCAGCCTGTTCGACGAAGCGCCGCGACACCTGTCGGCCATGGTGCGCAGCTATCCGGCACCGCTGATGCAGGACCCGGACTACCGGCTGATTCCGATGGCGGCACTTGGCGTGCTGCTGCCGGAGCATGAACCGCACTTCTTCGATGAATGGCTGTGCCACCGGCAGCTTGCGCCAGACTCCGCCTCGGTGCTAAGGCTGTTCAGGGAACTCTGCGAAACCTTCCTGGATATTAATTTGCGCATGTTCCGCCTTGGCATGCTGGCAGAAGTGCATGGCCAGAATGCCGTGCTGGTGTGGCGCGATGGGCAAGCATTCGGCTTGCTGCTGCGCGATCACGACTCGTTACGCGTGCATGTGCCGTGGTTGATTCGCCAGGGTCTGACGGATCCGGAATACCAGCTCAAGCCCGGGCACGCCAATACCTTGTATCACGAGACGCCCGATGAGCTGCTGTTTTATTTGCAGACCCTGGGGATTCAAGTTAACCTGCGCGCCATCATTGAGGTCGTCGCGATGCGCTACCACGTCGCCGAGCAACAACTCTGGTCCGTCCTGCGTGAAGTCCTGGAGCAAGTCATCGACCGGGTGGAATTCTCCGGGGACGCGCGCACACTGCTCCAGCAACGCCTGTTCCATGATCGTACCTGGCCGTTGAAACTGCTGGTGCGGCCCATGATAGAGCGGGCAGCCGGGCCAGGAAGCATGCCATTCGGAAAGAGCCAGACCCAAAATCCTTTTCAGCACTTGGGTCATGTGGCGGAAACAACGCGGAAACCTGCCGAACGTCAGGAAGGCGCTTGCGCCGTGTCTGGCTAGGCATATGTGTACGTCAAGGGGCAATGACCGTGGTAGCGTTCAATCAGGCGGAATGGGAAGTATTGCACTCGCAGTTTCTGTTGAAGAAAGGCGAGGCGCGGAATCGGGAACATGCGATTCGCGCCATCGATCTGCTGGTTCCACAAACCTGCGCGAAGCTGCTGGACTCCCTGACAGCGGCGATCGGCTCGCCGTCAAGGAGAATTACGGCCTCGCTGCTCAGCAAAAGGATCGCCTTTTTAACGACGGCGCCCGGCCTGTATGCCATGACCATGTATGACAAGGGATTGGACCTGTCACTGGAGAATTGCCATCTGGAATACCATTACGCGCACAAGCGCTGGCAATCGGGCATGCTGCTTGAAAACTTGGCTGCAACCGAGCCGCCGAAGGGCTGCCGAGCCGAATGGCGGCGACAAGTCATCGCCGGCATTTTTGCCGGCAATTTGTCGCGGCTATGGCAATCCCTGTCAAGCGTGGCGAAAGTTCCGCTTCCCATACTTTGGGAAAACACTGCGGTTCGTGTTTATTCCCTCTACGAACGCCACATGACGGGAAGCGGCTATGCCTGTACGCAAAGCCGGATTAGAGACGATTTCAATTATCTGGTCAGGGATGCCGGGCCTGAAATATTCGGTGCGGCTGGGAATCCACTGGCCGAATTCTTTTGGCCCACACAGCGCACCTATCATTCGGCGCAGCCCATCCGTATTCGCAAGACATGTTGTTACTACTACAAAGCGACCGAGCCACGGGAATATTGCTCAGTCTGCCCATTGCATCATAGATAATCAAGAGTGACGATCATGCATCAAGTTCAACCTAGGATTCAGGGCGTCACGCCGGCGCTGTTGGATCTTTATCAGGATATCAGCGCTTCCACGATCGGGCATCTGACTGATGCCGGTTACGTGCACGGGCTGCAACCTTTATTCCGACCCATACGCATCCTCGGCAATGCTGTCACGGTCCGGATTCCGGCGATGGACGGCAGTGTGATCCGCCAGTCGTTGATATTGAGTCAGCCGGACGACGTGCTGGTGATTGAGATGGCGGCAGGAGACGATCACCGGGCTTGCTGGGGCGAGCTGCGTACGCTCGCCGCACTGACCAAAAAACTCGCCGGAGTGGTGACTTCAGGTTGCGTCACCGATGTCCGCGCCATAACAGCGTTGGGTTTTCCGGTGTTTTCGCGGGCGGTCAGCGCATTGACCACGCGTCCCCTCAATCTGGGTGGTGAGGTCAACGTCTCTGTGAACGTGGGGGGCGTATGCGTTCAGCCCGGCGACCTCGTGGTGGGGGATGATGATGGTCTGTTTATTCTTAACCCCCAACAAGCTATGGAATTGGGGCGGCGGGCAGGCGACAAACAGCAGGACGAGCATCGGCAGCGGAGCAAATTAAGCATGGTTGCGCCTGGCAGCCAAATAGGCTGGGTTGATTGCGGAATCACAATAATCACATTGACATCGCTGAGTAGCTTGAATGATAATGAGATGTATTCTCAATAAGCCAGCCATGCGCTCACTGATTCCGCGCCCGCCAGCCATTGTTTGCTTGCACGTCCTTGTGCGCCACACCAGCGCGATTCCGGGATGCCGCTCTGCAAACGTACATGTGTTACCCCATTTTTAAAACACCCAACGGGAGGTATCAGTGAAGTCTTTCAAGGTCACGCCATTCCAACTTCGTCCGCTGTCGGCGGCGTTGCTGATGGCCATTGCGGCAATGCCGGGTTATGCGCAGGAATCCAAAATCGACGAGGCGGTCCTGCCGCCTGTCGTCGTCTCGGCATCCCGCTCGAACATCGAGGCCGACAAGGCGCCTCAGACGGTCGTCATCATCAAGAAGGAGGAAATTGAACGGCAGCTGGCCATTTCGACCAATTCGTCGGATGTCTTGAGCAGCATTCTTCCTTCCTATACGCCCAGCCGCGGCAAGATGAACGGCTCCGGCGAAACGCTGCGGGGACGTACGCCCTTGATACTGATCGATGGCGTGCCGCAATCCAACCCGGTGCGGCCTACCGGCCGGGAAGCGCACACCATCGACTACTCCATGGTGGAGCGCATCGAGGTCATTCAGGGGCCCAATGCCATCAATGGACTGGGCGCGACCGGCGGCACGATCAATATCATCACCCGGCGGCCGGAGAAAGGATCTTTCAACCAGCATATTAATGTGCAGCTCACGACGCCGACGTCGGACATCGAATCCGATGTGTTGAGCTACAAGACGACCTATCGCGCAGATGGACGCCTTGACAAGCTGGATTACCTGTTTTCAGTTGGCTATGAGGATCAGGGTTTGTACCGGGACGGCAAGGGCAGAGCGATCGGGGTGGACGTGACGCAAGGCGATCTCCAGGACTCCCGCAGCTATGACGTGCTAGGCAAACTCGGCTACTGGCTCGACGACACGCAGCGATTGCAATTCTCCATCAATCGCTACAAGATCAAGTCGAAGGCCAATTACATCGGCGTCGCCGGCAACCGGCAGCTCGGCATCCCGTCCACATCGATCGAAGGCACCCCGCCAGGGACTCCGGCCTTTAACGACGTGTGGACCTCCAGCGTCACCTACAACCACTATGACCTGGCCGGCATGGAATTGTCCGCCATGGTGTTCAACCAGGAATTCGAAGGCTTGTTCGGGGCGGATAATTCCGCGACGTTCCAGGATGTGTCGATCGCGCCGAGGGGCACGCTTTTCGACCAGTCCCGGTCCGTCGCATCCAAGTTCGGCAGCAAGGTCGGCCTGACAAAATCGGACCTGCTGAACGGACGCCTGAAGGTGACAGCCGGTTTCGATACGCTCATTGACAAGGGCAAGCAGGACTTGTACGGCACCGGCCGAACCTTTGTGCCGGAATCGGAATACCGGAACCTCTCCTTGTTTACCCAGGGCGAATACAAACTGCTCAACAACCTCACCCTGCATGGCGGCGTGCGCAAGGAAAATGCCGACCTGAATGTGGGCAGCTACCGTACGCTGGCGGCGTTCAGAGGAGTGCTGGTCGAAGGCGGCACGATCAAGTTCAATGAAACGCTGTTCAATGCTGGCGTCGTTTACAGCCCGATCAAGGATGTCAGCCTGTTCGCGAACTATTCCGAGGGCTTCGGCCTGCCGGACATCGGGCGCGCGCTGCGCACGATCAACAGACCGGGGCAGAGCATCAGCAGCATGCGCAATCTCGCACCGATCCTGACCAAGGGCATCGAGGCAGGTACGCGCGTGCGGAAGGGCGCGTGGGATTTCGATGCCAGCTACTTCCAGTCGGATTCGGATTTCGGCGCCCGCGTGGTCCCGGTCAACGGCGTATTCATGATGTCGCGGGAAAGAACCCGCCTTCAAGGCGTCGAGGCCAGCATCGGCCGCCGGTTCAACGCCGCACACCGCGCAAGCCTGTCCTACGCTTACACGAAGGGACGATATGATAGCGACAATAATGGCAGCCTGGACGCCAAGCTCGACGGCCTGAATGTCGCACCCAGCCGCCTGATCGCAACATGGTCCGCCAACTGGAGCGGGAAGCTGGGATCGTTCGTACAGGTGCAGCATGCGTTCGATCAATCCTTCGACGATCCCGCAAAAGAATTCAAGGGTTACACGCTGGTCGATGCCGCCTTGAATTACAAGTTGCCGAAGGGCGAGTTGCGCCTCGGGGTCGCCAACCTGTTCGACCGGGACTACATCACGTATTACTCGCAAAGCGCGCTGGTTGAACCCAAACGGTACTTCGCCGGACGGGGCCGCACGATTACGGTGGGTTATTCACTCGGCTTCTGACGTCGCAGGCCAGCGCTGGCATGAAAGGCTTGGACCGCAAATCGCCGTTCGACCTCGTCCTGCGCTTGCTGGGCGCAGTGTTCGGCGGGTATGCGCTGACCGCGCTGACAGTCGCCGTGGCGGGTGCCGTCCTGGCCCGCCTCGGTATGGCGCGGTCCGACGCGGTGGTCCTGGCGGCAATGCTCGGCTTTATCGTGTATCTTGTCCTGTTGTTGTGGGCCTTCAGCGTGAAAAGCGAGACTAGGCTGTGGCTTGTGCTGGCGGCCGGTGCGGCGGCGATGGCCGTTCTCTTGCGCCTTGTGCGGTAGGGAGTAACAGAGTGGAACGCACTTTCGGCAAATCGATGATCTGGCTGCACACCTGGGCCGGCGTGGTGCTTGGCAGCTTGCTCTTTGCCATCTTCTGGATGGGAACGCTGAGCGTTTTCGACCGCGAGATCGACCGCTGGATGATGCCGGACACGCGGCTAGCCCCGGCCGCGCAGGATATGTCCCTCGACCGTATTGCGCGCGTAGTCAATTCGATCGTTCCCGCCGGTGCGAACCAATGGCGGGTTGATTTGCCGACCGAACGGGTGCCGGTGCTGCGTTTTTCCTACCGCGACAGTGCGGGAAACACCACCATCCGACAGATTGACTCGGCGAGCCATGCATTCATCCCGGATCAGGGAACGAAAGCCGGCAGCGGTTTCATCTTTCCTTTTCACTACAGTCTGCAGCTGAAATGGAATGATCTGGGAAAATGGTTGGTGGGCCTTGCCGCCATGGCGATGCTGGTGCTGCTGGTTTCCGGCGTAATTATCCACAAGAAGATTTTCGCCCAGTTTTTCACTTTCCGGCCGCAGAAGCGCTTGCAACGCAGCAGCCTGGATCTGCACAACCTCACAGGAGTAATCGGTCTGCCATTCCATTTTGTGATAACGCTCTCCGGGCTGATCATTTTTATTACAATCTACTTTCCACAGGCGCATTGGAGCGTCTATGGCGGCGGCAAGGAAGCCAAGGCGGCGTACACTGCCGAGGCGTACGGCCGCTTCGCACGGCCCAAGGCCAACACGCCGGGAACGCTCGCTTCCCTGGATGCGATGGCGGGTCGTGCCGAGCGCAAGTGGGCAGGTGGGCGGCCGTACTTCGTACGCGTGTGGTATCCGGGGGACGCCAACAGCTACGTCGAACTGCGCCGTTCCTACGCCCGCGACATCACGATGAATCTGGACCAGATTTATTTCGATGCGGCCAGCGGAGAGGTCTTGCATCGCTTCGGGGCAGCGCCGGTAATGACGGTGCAGCGGTTCATTTCCGGCCTGCATTTTATCCAGTTCGAACACTGGCCGCTGCGCTGGCTGTATTTCCTCGCAGGCTTGTCCGGCTGCGTGATGATCGCCACCGGGTTTCTTTTCTGGCTGGAAGCACGACGTGCGCAGCATGCGAAGAGGGGGCTGGCCGGGGTACGCGTAGTGGAAGGCCTCACCATCGGCAGTGTCACCGGCATCATGATCGCCACACTCGCCTTCTTTGCCGTGAACCGCTTGCTCCCGCTGGGGATCGCCTTTGCCGGCCAGGAGCGTTCGGCCCTTGAAATATGGACGTTCTATCTCGTGTGGATGGCGTGCTTCGTCCATGCGTGGTGGCGGCCTGCCGCCGCTTGGCGTGAGCAGGTATGGACAATCTGCGCCCTTGCGCTAGCCTGTGTGTTGCTGAACGTCATCACGACGGGGGATCATCTGATACGTGCCGTCTCGTCGGGCATATGGGCGGTGGCAGGCATGGACGCCATGCTGCTGGTGCTCGCGTTGCTTGCCACTCTGGCGGCGAGACGGCTGGAACGGCTGGAACGCAAGGCGGTGCAAACTAGAACCGTGCAGTCTGGTCAAGCGACCATTGCCACGGAGTCACAGCCATGATGCCGGCGCTGTTGCTGATTGCGGCGAGTCTGGCTAGCTATGGCGGGTTCGCCTGCCTCGCATTGGCCATGCCGAATCACTGGGCAGAGGCGAGCGGGCAAAGAGGTGATGTGGCGTCGAACCGGCGTTGGTTGCGATCGGTCGGGTTTTTCATGGTGGGTGTCGCCTACGTGCTTTGCGTTTACCGGGACGGTCTGAGTTTCGGTAGCGTGCTATGGGTTGTACTCATTTCGGCGGCAGCCATTGCCGTTGCGCTTACTTTGACATGGCGACCAAGGCTGCTATTGCCGGCAGTTTGGCATTTCCGGTCACAAGGTGAAAATAGAGGGTGATTATTGTTGTCGCCATGCCATTCACCCGCTCCGACACATTATCCGGAGCGTTCAACAGCAGTTTCAGCGTCAAAAAGCCTTCTGGGGGCTTAACGAAATTTTTCAAAAATATGCTTTCAAATAAAGATGAGAATGATTATCATTAATATTTAATAGAGAGGTCGGCACCGCCACCAACATGAAAAGGGAGATTACATGAATCACCAGGATTGCCGCTGTGAGCTATTGGCTGGCAGCGAGGTCGGCCATGTGACCATTTGCGAGAGTTGCGGCCAAGTGCATCTGACTTTGCAATACATGACACTGCGCTTCGAGGCGGGCGCCTTCCGCGCGCTGGCGGAGATGGTGGGACGGGCGCAAAACCGCCTGAATTGCGCGACGACAGATGCGACGATGGTTCCGGTTCCGGTTGCGGCTGCTAGTGTAGTGCTTTCGAAATCATTGAACTAAATTCCATGCGCGTTGCCATAGGATCATTGTTTGAGCGGAGCGAATGATGAACCAGGCCACGACGATCAAGTTGAGCGGTGAACAGCGCAGTGAACTGGAACGTCGCGCG
>DAIDBD010000083.1 GCA_027310305.1 Herminiimonas sp. | reverse complement strand
CCGCCCCCAGTTCGTTCTCGGCCCAGTCGCGATCTGCCTGTTCTTCTTCAATCCCCATGCAGCGATGTCGATTGTTTCGGATAAGCCGAAAGTTAACATCGCCAGCAACCGTTTACAACTGATTTTTACTGCCTTTTCTAATTGTACTGTGTTATAAATCATGAGATTATCAGACTATGTTCATGTGAGTTGGGAGGTTTGCCATGAGTAGCAGCGTGGAATCGCGATTCGAACGTTATACCGGGATCATGGTGGCGGCACTGGGGCATGCGGATCGCGCCGAGCCGGCGCGCTGGTACCTGCGCGGGCTGATGTTGCCGGGGCAACGCAAGAGTGTGGAGCCGATGGCGGCAAGAGTGCATCCGCAGGATGTGCGCTCGGCGCACCAATCGATGCATCACCTGGTCGCCGACTCCGAGTGGAGCGATCAAGCATTGCTGGCGGCGGTGGCGCGCGAGGTGGCGCCGGTACTGAGCCAAGAGGGCCGGGCGCGCTGTTTCTGGATCGTGGACGACACCGGCTTTCGCAAGTACGGCAAGCACTCGGCCGGCGTGGCGCGGCAATACTGCGGGCAGTTGGGCAAGACCGACAATTGCCAGGTGGCGGTGAGCCTGTCGCTGGCCAGCGAGGACGGCAGTCTGCCTTTGGGCTATCGCCTGTACTTGCCTGCCGAGTGGAGCGACGACGGCAAGCGCTGCGAACGTGCGGGCGTGCCGCCGGCAATCGGTTTCGAGACCAAGGGAGAAATCGCCTGGACGCAAATCGAGGCGGCGTTGGCCGCCGGCATTCCTGGCGGTCCCGTGCTGATGGATGCGGGCTATGGCGACGACGCCTCGCTGCGCGACCGGATGACGGCACGGGGCTTGTCCTATGCGGCAGGCATCAAGTCGCTGACGACGGTGTGGTGGGGCCCCTATCAGCCCGCGCCGGAACCGACCAGGCAAGGCCGTGGCCGGCCCCGCACCCGCGTGCGGCGTGACGCCGCCCACCAGCCGATCGGCGCGCGCGAACTGGCGCTGGCGCTGCCCGCGGCTGCCTGGCGCGCCGTCACCTGGCGCGAAGGCATGAATGCGCCGCTGCGCTCGCGTTTCGCCCGCGTGCGCGTGCGCGCGGCGCAAGGCGATCTGCCCCGAGCCGAAGAATGGCTGCTCATCGAATGGCCCGAGGGCGAGGCTGAACCGACCCGTTATTTCCTGTCCACCCTGCCCGCCGGCATCTCGTTGAAGGGACTGGTGGACATCGTCAAAATGCGCTGGCGCATCGAACGCGACTACCGCGAACTCAAACAGGAAGTCGGTCTCGGCCATTACGAAGGGAGAAATTGGCGCGGGTTTCATCATCATGCGAGCTTGTGCATTGCTGCCTATGGTTTCCTGATGCTGGAGCGGCTTGCCGGCTTTAAAAAAAACGCCGCCCGACTCAAAGCGCCTGCCGTACCCGAAGGCTTCCACCCGCGCGGGACTCGCGCCGATGCAGCGGCACCTCCCCTGGTCGATCGCAACCGTGCGCTTCCGCCTGGGGCGGGCCATCGCCCGAAATCTTCCGCAGTGCCCCTGTTGCGGAAAGCCGGCCAACAGAGTCTATAGAAATTAATAACACAGTACAACTAAAAAGATGTGGGTAATGATCAGGGCACAGCCGGGGATCTCCTATGTTGGTTTAGCTCTCGAGCTCCCATAGCGCCCGCTTAGTCGAGTTTTGTCGTGTGTAGCTGGAGAGCTTGCCGATTCCGGGAAGTTGGCTGAAAAATGGGCTGTTTACCTGCTCATCTGATGGAGGATACAGCAGGTTCCACCGCCGCTTTTCTGGCTTACCTTTGAGTTTGATGTGTTTGTTTTCTCCATCATCGATGCGCTGATTTACCCTTTGCAGCAGCGACTCGATTGATTCCTCTAGTTCCGCCAACATGTCCTCGATCGGCGCTGAAAGCAGCCTCAGGTTCAGATCAGTCAGAATGCCGTCCCGATTTTTCCATTTCTCATCACTGATTAGGTCGTCTTCAAACCGGCGGTATTCAGTACTCTTTTGAACGAACACGTCGCCCGCCTCCAAGGCATTGCGTAGCATACGGTAGACCAGAAATTTAAAACGGTCCGGTTCGATTACCTTGCGCCGGCGATCCTCCTCTGACGGCACATAGATATAGCGTTGCAAATGCTTGGGAATGAGATCAACAGGAAAAAGCGCCTGATCGATGTGGCGCGGTGATTTGTCCCGTCTGAATAAATCTTGCAAAAAATGCACCGCATGGACTAACGGTAGTTTGTTAAAGCCGGCATAAAAGCTGCATGCGGTTTGGTCAGGAGGTATCTGCCATGACTGCACGCCGACCTTGTCCACCGGCCCCGAGCCCGCTGGAAGACTATGCCC
>DAIDBD010000082.1 GCA_027310305.1 Herminiimonas sp. | reverse complement strand
CAATGTCATTCTTACTGTTCAGCAGGCCGAGCCATGGGTGCCCAGCCGACACTGCCTCCGCAATGATCCGGTTTTTCTGTCGTCCAAAAGTGGTGCAGCCACGGGTGTAGCCGTTGTCGGTTGAGCGGGACAAGTCGTCTTCTGTCGCATAGAGCTCGTCCAGCAGCCATTGCGACACGGCTTCCAGGCGGTCAGAGGAAAGCTCGGGTTTAAAGGTGGATGGCGCTGGCAGGGTCATTTTGTGCACTTTTTGAGTTTCGTCAATGGAATATTGGTGCAATTTCAGAGATTCGTCAATCTTTTTAACCCAATTTCAGGCTCGTAAGGGCTTTGGCCGACCTCGCACTCCCAAATCTTGGGCCTTGAAAAGTGTCAGAAATAAGACCATAATTCTACCAGTTAGGAGATATCGTCATGCAAACACTCGCCAGACAAGTTCTTGAGCACGCCGCAGGATTGCCAGAAGGCACGCCCTTGGTCGCCAAAGAACTGCTGCACCTAGGCAGTCGCGCAGCCGTGGATCAAGTGCTGTCCCGCCTGACGCAGCGCGGCGCCCTGTTGCGCGCCGGCCGCGGTATCTATGTCCTGCCCGTCGAAAGCCGCTTCGGCATCCGCGCGCCGTCGGCCGCCAAGATGGTCGAGGGTTTGGCCAATCAGCGCGGGGAAACCATCGTGTCGCACGGCGCCGCCGCCGCCAACGCGCTGGGGCTGACCACGCAGGTGCCGATGCGTGCGGTCTATCTCACGTCCGGCCCCAGTCGCCGCTTGAAATTGGGGGCGCAGACGGTCGAGTTCCGGCACGCGCCGATTTGGCAACTGATCTTTCCGGGGCGCGCCGCCGGCGAGGTGGTGCGGGCACTGGCCTGGCTGGGTCCGGAAAAAGCCGGGGAAGCGATCCGGAAGCTGCGCACCAAGCTGCCACGGTCCGAACTGCAAGAGGTCGCGTCTGCGCGGTCGCGCCTGCCGACGTGGATGGCCCAAGAGATCAGCGCCTTGGTGACGCATGGTTGAGTTCTTCCAGCTATCCACCGCCGAACGCCTGGAGGCGCTCGACCTGGCCGCCAACACATCGGGCCTCCTGCCCCATCTGCTGGAAAAAGACATCTGGGTCGTTTGGTCGCTGCGGCATCTCTTTGCCGGCCCCTACGCGGAACACCTGGTCTTCAAGGGCGGCACATCCCTGTCGAAGGCCTACGGTGTCATTCGGCGCTTCTCCGAAGACGTGGACCTGACTTACGACATTCGCGCCATCGCCGGTGATCTGGTGGACGACGCGAATGCGCCACTACCGGCCAGCAAAAGCCAGGAGAAAAAGTGGAGCAAGGAGATTCGCGCGCGCCTGTCGGACTGGGTCGGCACCGAGATCGTGCCGCGTCTCGCGCAGGACCTTGAGCAAGACGGTCTGCCGGCAACCGTGCGCGCCGAGGGCGACAAAGTGTTCATCGACTACACGCCGCTGGTCACCGGCACCGGCTATGTCGCGCCCGCCGTCATGCTGGAGTTCGGCGCCCGCTCGACCGGCGAGCCCAGCGAACCACGTACTATCCGCTGCGATGCGGCCGCGTATCTGCAAGGGGTGGAGTTTCCCGCCGCAACACCACAGGTGATGCGCGCCGAGCGTACCTTCTGGGAAAAGGCGACGGCGATTCACGTCTTTTGCGCGCAAGGCGCGTTTCGCGGTGGCGACCGCTTCGCGCGCCACTGGCACGACGTGACAAGACTGGACGCGGCCGGCTTCGCCGCCGCAGCCATCGCGGACAAAGCCCTCGCCCGCGCAGTTGCCGATCACAAGAGCGTGTTCTTTGCAGAAAAGAATACACAAGGCGAGACCATCGATTATCACGCAGCGGTCGCAGGCGCACTCCAGCTTGTGCCGGATGATGGCGCGTTGGCCAAATTGGCTGCCGATTATCAACACATGATCGATGACGGCTTGTTCCTCGATGATGCCGAGCCCTTTGAAGCGCTGATGGAGCGATGCCAGGCGATCCAGCAGAAGGCCAATGCAAAGCAACCAGCTCAATGAAATTCGATTGACAGTCGCCGCTTTCGCTGCACGCAACCATCTTTAACGATAAAAATAGGCCGGGAAAAACACTACCTGTGCAAGTCAATGAACGGATCGATCAACTTGTGCCTTCCGACTTTGAGGCGCGCTTCCGTGGAACTGCGGAAGATGCTTTACTCGGCCGGATTTCTCACGAAAATCGCACCATCGCCATCGCGGGCATTATCGACGCACCGCCCGATAGCATCAGGGGACGTGCGCGTTTCGTACTCGGCATAGACGGCTTGGTCCACGATTTGCGCGAGGCGCATGAAAACTCTGTCGGCTATCTCGCCTTCATCGGAACGTGGCACAGCCACCCGCAAGGCGGACCCCATTCCGGCATCGACCGGGAAACGTTACGCAACATCGCAGAGGATGCCGGAGGCATGCCTACGGTATCGCTGGTTTGGACGCCCACGGGATTCACCTGCGCCGTGGACCGGTGGTGACAACGCGCGGGATGGCCAATCCCATGCAGCGACCCTAGTCAATCCAAGCAAGATGGCGCAACTCCAACTTTTGACTCGCATCCAATATCATCTGGCGCATTCCAGCATTCGCTGTCTTTCCAGTTTCCATCAGCACAGCGGCGTATGGAATCCCCGCGTCAACTCGATACGCGCGTTCGAAGACTGAGATGAGGATCGACTTCCATTCCCTACTGTTGCCCCAGCAGATGATTCGACCATCGAGAAGCTGCCGACCATGTGGCTTATCATAGGACTTTTTAAGGAGTGCCTCGCTTTCTTCCATGTTTACAGCAAGCAGCACCTGTCCCCACCCATCCTGCAGCCGTGACCTGAGATATGGCTTGAGCAGTGAGTCTTTAATATATACCCGGACCTTCCTTGCATCCATGAAATGGGAAAGCACCCCGCCCACGTCCTTATCCTTTGTCCAATTTTCATACCAGACCGTGCGTTCAACATCGGAAATCCTGGGCCAATCCAATTCGTCCGCCTTCGCCCAAATCTTGTGACGAATATTGTTCCTGATATCGATTGGCAGCGCCGCGCTCATTGGACAGATCCTGGAAATGCAGGCATTGGAAAATTGAACTGTGGAAGTTCCAACTTCGCATCTCCCTCGCGATTGAAAAGATCAGCCTGATCCAACAGCCATTCGAACATGAAATGACCGGCGCCCTGATCAGAAAACTGCACCACTCGCTCCACCAAATCGAGTCGCTCCACATCGCCGGAAATTGACTTCTGTAGATCGATTACCTCGGAAATGCGGCGAAGATCGCTTACAAAATCGAGTACCACCACCTTTTTCTTATTCGGCGCCAAGCGCAGGCCTCGGCCGAGTTGCTGAACGAAAATGCGTCGACTGTGTGTGACGCGCATGAATGCCAGCATATCCACATCGGGCACGTCCACGCCCTCGTTGAAGATATCGACTGTCGTCACCGCGTTGATGGTCCCACGGCGCAACGCCGCCATGGTCTTTTCCCGCTCGCGGGCTTCCATCCCACCTGTGATGTACGCGGACTTGAATCCGTACAGACGCAGCATCGCGGCGAAGGTTTTCGCATGTTCAACACCCGCGCAAAACACGATGAGACTGCGGCGCGCTTCGGTCTCGAACGTTTCTGCGATGACACGCGCGGCCTCCTCGTCGCGTGTCGGAATTAGTAGACGGGTGTTCAATTCCTTGATTGAATATTCGTGTCGCGACTGCTTGCGAACAAACTCCCAATCGATATTGTCCGCAAGTAGACGGTAATCCGCCTCGCAAAGAAAGCCTCGGCGCAACCCCTCGTCAATACCGATTTTCGCGACGGGTTGGCCAAGAATAGTATCGATGTCGAAACGGTCACCCCGCCATGGCGTCGCCGTTGCGCCACCCACCATGGGTGCGGCGAGTTCATCAATCACGCGCCGAAAGCTTTCCGAGCCGATGTGGTGCGCTTCGTCCACCCAAACTAGGCCAAACTGCGGCAAGGTGCCCAGTCGCGGTAGAACGCTCTGAACCGTCGCAAAGGTGATGCCATCCCAGAATGTCGGCTGCTCGCCTCCCACCAACAGATGACTGGGAATGCTCTTGGGTAGCTGTTGCCAAAACTCCCGTTGAAGTTGTTCGACCAACTCGCGCTTATCGGCGAGCACCAGTATCCGTCCGGAATCGATTACTCCATCTCGAAGAAGTTGGGCCGTGGTCTCGGCCATGACCACGGTCTTTCCCAAGCCGGTGGCGAGAACCAGTTGGCCCCGTCCGGTTTCCCGCAGCGCGGCGCCAAGGCGCTGAACGCAATCGTCTTGATAGTCCCGCAGTTCGCGCCGCGCCCTTGGATATTCCGGGCTGCGTCGCATCATTTCGATCAGTGTGCCCGGCGGTAGCGACTCAATCCGAATACCAAGGCGGCAGTAGCGGTCGATCGCACCGTTCAGCGCCGGCCCGAAAGCACGTGATGTCGCGATTGCCAAACGGTCCGCCTCGTAATAGCGCGAGGCTTCAACGACTTCGTCGACCGCGTGAGGATCAGGATAACTGTCGCTGGTGAACTTGCATTGCACAACCCAAAGCTGTCCGTTCTTCACGCCGAGTACGTCGGCGCCACGATCGCCCGAGCCACCGACTATGCGAACATCGTCAAAGACGTTCTGCACCAGAAGGCGAGCGACATCCCGTTCAAAGGCACGCCAAGAACCATTGAGAAGTCGTCGCGAATCGAGGAAGTAACCCTCCATTTCACGTATTTCCGTCCGAACCGAGAATTCGCACGGAGAGTGTCGCGCGAATCAATTCGTCCCGATCACATCGGTCGAGATCGCGCGGACTTTGCGAGGCTAGCCAAACGGCATCTGCCAAATAGGCGTCGTAACGCTCGATCACCCTCGCGCGCGCTTCCTCATTTACTTGCTCATCGCCATAATCCAAGCTGGCATATGGCTGAGCCCAGAATTTTCCATCAAAGAACAATTCCGGATGCTGGCGTGCAAACAGTCGAATATCCGCCACCTCGGCATATCCGAGGAACTCGCCGGAGTCGATCACAGCCTGGGCGCTTGATATCCCGGTGGATGCGAGCTTGCGACGAATCTTGTCTTGCGCGGCCTGCGGCAATCCTGCAAACAGAGCGCGAAACGCGGTCGTATCGCCAATGAGCCCGACGGATTGGGCGATCTCCCGCAGCGCCCTGTCGGCGAACGCGATGATGCTCTTTGGATCAAGCTTGGTTTCATCGGCGTATTCGCCGCGAAGATCCGCGAGGATGGTGGCGAACACCGCCGAGTCGGGACTGGTTTCCCGCAAAAATTCATATGTCTTGAATGCCAGTTCGCAGAGCACGGCATCCATCGGAGTCATTGTCACGGACCGGAACACCGGATGGTCAGGATTAAAGAGGAACAAGAATGTTCGGGTGCCCGGGTCTTCAATCTTCAAAATCCAAGGTGCCTTGCGCGGCAAGTCCGGATCGTTTGCATCTACCACAAATGCTTCGACATTGAACTCGACCTTGAGGAGCGGATGCTTATAGACGCGCGACAGTTCATGCAACTTCTGGCGAGTAGGAACGACAACGGCTTCTATTATTCCACCGCTGACTCCGGGTTGCGACGTCGCATCCGGAGCTCCCACGGCCGTCGCATCACCCTCATCGAGAAATCCATCCGGCGCCGCTGGTGCCGCAGACCCCGGCCCGGTAGCCATCGGCGTCGCGCCGACAATGCCGCGATCCTCCTCCTCAACGAGCGCGTACCACTTGTCGTCTGTTTGGTATTCGGGGTCGCCCTTGTTGAATAGATCGGCCATTTCCGTGGCCCGCTCGTTATTTTTGACTGCGAGAATCCGTGACCACCGTCCTGTCTTGCCTTGAGGACTGCTTCGGCGAAACGATTGGAATAGGCGGTAGAGCGGAGCATCGGGCGGCTCGAATCCCAAAGCGCGGGCTTTCTGCGGTTGCAACGGCCCTTCCCCTCTGATCAGAGTCACCATTTCCGCCCACGACGTGTCATCCCGTTCGAATCGGTCCTTGGTGTAACTTACGCGGCAGTGATCGAGATGCACCTCGCCAATGAATCGGCCTCTATTGCGTTGATCGTCAATCGGATACTCGCGCTCCGGCCTCTCGCCTCCAGTCCACACGAACAAATCCTTGTTCTGCACCTCGATGACCCGCCCGTTCCGAACGATATCTATGCCAAAGTCCTCCTCGTGCATATAGCGTTGCAATCCCACCCAGCCATGAAGTCGCCGCTTGACCTCGATGGTGTTGCAATCCGGCGCAGCCGTGGGACAACTTTGCTGTCCCGAAAAGGAGATCATGCAGGTTAGGCAATAGTGACGTGAAGGGAGGGCGTAATCAAAACTTTCCACGGCGTGCACCGGCTTGCCGTCGCTCCCTTGCACCAACCGGTCAGGATCCCAGTGGCACGGGCGCTTCGCTTGAACATGCTGACCATTAAGTTGTAAAGAGAACAAATCCTCCTTGGAAAGGAGCAGCGGCGCGTAGACACGCGACAACTGTCTGCGAATTTTTTGATGGTTGGCGTTCTTGGAGAAATAAAGACGCTGATCCGCTTTGAGCTGGAGAATTTTGATTTCCGTCCCATGCGCTGAAGAGTCGGCCTTGGGCCGCGTCAGGCGGGGCGTATGATAGCTCCGAGTGCGACGCAACTCGTTGAGGTCAATGCGCAAACCGGTCCATTCCTGATCTCCCGCGCGGGTGGCATAAACCTCCGTTACCATACCTAGACGCGCAGTGGCGATATTGAAACCCATGCCGAACAGGCCGAGGTTGTCTAATGGATTGTTCCCACTCCACCCGGCGCGGACAGCTCTCTCCAACTGCTCAATCGTCATACCGGGACCGTTGTCTCGGATCGTCACTGCCGCATCGGCTCGATCCTGCGTGGGTAGACTGATCGACACAGATGGCGACTCAACCGGCTCTCCGGCGCGACGCGAGTTAATGAAGGCATCCACGCTGTTGTCAATCAACTCCGCGAGACACTTCCATTGTTCAAGGTTGATCTCGCCAAGAATCTGCAGAACGCGGGGGTCGGGAGTCAGATCGAAATCGTTGGCCATAGCAGTCCTAGTTTCTTGATCAATTCTTCGTTCGGGTTGGTTCGGCGCATGCTTCCAAACTTGCCGCGACAGAACGAGCAACTACCTCGGCCAACTTCACCGGCACGGCGTTTCCAAGTTGACGCATTGCTTGACTCCACGAGCCGTGAAATTCATATTCGTCGGGGAAGGTTTGCAGACGCGCGGATTCCCGAACCGTGAAATAACGAACCGTGCCATCATCCTTTACGAACATGTTCTCGCCGCCGGGAACGCCGTGGTACCCGGCCTTCAGCGTTTTCGATGGTTCATCCAAGGCGCTCCCTGTGTGGCCCACATAGGTTCTCGCTCCTGGAGTGAACACGTGATTGGGAATCCCATGGTCTCGCTCGGACTCCGGATCGGGAAGATTGCTCAATGCGTCACGAGTCGTTCGCCAACGATCAAGCGTCGGTAAATTGGGCGTGGAGCGTAAAAGCTCCACGCGTTTCGCGTACCGCAACGAGACTTCGGGCCTCCACTTGCGACTGATGCCGTGCTCATCCCAATAGGCGCCATCGACCCATTTCGAAACAAGCAGCGAATCCTCGGAATGTGTCGGATCGGGAAACGACCATCGTGCGCCAACGTCGGAACGAAAACCAACGAAAAATACTCGTTGCCGCTTCTGCGGCACTCCATAATCGGCGGCGTTCAACACGTCGAACAGCACGTTGTACGTCGCCGCGCCTTTGTTGGAGGAATGATGCTGTTCCAGACGCGCCCGATGCTGAATCCAATTCTCGCCTTTACGCCGCGACAGTTCCGGATACTGCAACTGCAAATGGATGTACGAGAAATACGAGGCGAAGCTCTTGCGTGTGAGTCCTTTGACATTCTCAAAAATGAACGCCTTCGGCATCAATTCCCTCACCGCCCGGACGGCCTCGGGAAACATGTTCCTGTCGTCACGCTGCCCCTGGTGCTTTCCGCCCATCGAGAACGGCTGGCACGGAGGGCCTCCCGAAACCACCGCGATGTCTTGGCCGAGTGGCCCGAAATTGAAACTCCGCGCATCAACTTCGTGCACCGGCCACCCTTCGACCGCGTGAGCATGATGACGTTGGTTTTCACGGAATGTCTCGCATGCATCGTGATCCCATTCGACGACGGCCGCATGTTGGAATCCGGCATTCGCCATGCCGATGGCGAGCCCCCCCGCCCCGGCGAAAAGTTCGACGCTACGCATCAAGGAATCCCCTTATTCTTGTTTTGAGCTGAGCGATATCGCTCAGCTCGCATTCCCAAATCGTCAGCACATCCCAGCCCGCGTCCTGAAGCGCGCGTTCGTTCCTCATGTCACGCTGCCGGTTCGCGTCGAGCTTGGGCAGCCAGAAGTCTTGGCGAGACTTCGGCAGCCGAGCCAGCGCGCACTCCGCGTGCCTGTGCCAAAAGCAACCATGGACGAACACGATTTTCCTACGAGAGCGAAACACCAAGTCCGGTTTGCCTGGCAGATCCTTCGCGTGCAAGCGATACCGATAGCCCATCGAGTGCATCATCCGTCGAACCGTCATTTCCGGCTTGGTATCGCGCCCGCGTACGCGTCTCATGATTTCCGAGCGCCGAGCCGGAGTGACGCTGTCCATGCGTCATTTGGACTGCGTCAGCAGTGCCCACTGGCCGGCGACATACTTTTCCGCCGCTTCCCGTATAACCCACGCCAGCGATACTTTCTTGTCGCGCGCAATCCGCTCCAGCTCGGCATGAAGTTCCTGTGGAAGACTTACCGAGGCACGAACCGTGGACCGTGAATTTAACTCGTCACCAACCTTCAATCGCTTCATTGGGCCGCCTCACATGCCATTTTGCACCACATTACACCACATTAATGCCTCGCACGGGCAAGGTTCGCGCTCCTCGTTCGTTTCCCATTTCACTGACGTCCCGGTGTACCACCGTCGGGCTCGCGGGCGCTGCCCCGCGCCTCATGCCGAGTCACGGCCATGCGGCTTTGATCCCTGACGCCTCCGGCCCTTTGGGCCTGCGCGCGCCGCTTGCCGTCAAGGCGGTGGAGTGTGTGGGGCGGCCTTGCTGTTCCCTTCAACGTACCACGCCGTTCTCGCCGTCAAGGGCTGCGCGTGCTTCGCGCGCTTGCGTCCTCGCGGCCGTCTGCGACCCCTGACTGCTGCGCTGCGCCGTGTTCCTTCGGTTCCGGGCAATCCCGCCCGATTCGGACAGGAGCACGATCATGACGCAACTTACTCATTCTCATTCCCTCGATTCTTCCCTTCTCGTTCGCGATGTCGCGGGCGACTACCGTCCGGCCAATGCCGACGAAGTGCTGCAGGCTGCGCGGCGTGTCCTCGCAGAACAGATGCACGGCTGTGAAGTTCTTTCTTCGCCACAGGTGGTGCGCGACTACCTTCGGGTCAAGCTGGGCACGCTTGAGCACGAGGTGTTTGCGTTGATACACCTGGATTCGCAGAACCGCGTGATCGAGTACGTCGAGATGTTTCGCGGAACGGTCTGCCAGACATCGGTGTATCCGCGCGAGGTGGTCAAGGACGCCCTGGCCAGGAACAGTGCTGCACTACTGCTGGTGCATAACCATCCAAGCGGTTCGACCCAACCGTCTCGCGCCGACGAGGTGCTGACGCAAACGCTGCGGGCGGCGCTGGCACTAGTGGAAGTGCGGGTGCTGGATCACCTGATCGTCGCCGGTAGCGACATCTTATCGATGGCCGAACGCGGGCTCTTGTGATCCGAGGGGGCATCGCCCCCTTTTTTTGCTGCGTTCTTGACGTTCAGTAAATGCTGCGCGCTGCGCTTGCCTCCAGGGGTCGGCTGACGCCCACCCCGCCGCGCAGGCTTGGCGCCCCGAAAGACCGCCGAACAGGCTGCGCCTGATCGGCCAGCACACCACGCCGATTGCGCGCTACGCGCTTTGCTGACTTCCAGCCAGGCGTGCCACGGCATGCAAAGGCGCTCGCCGCGCGGCGTTGGTTTGTCGCGTCTCTGGCCGTAGCCCGGTCATCCGTCTTTCCCCTCCTTCATCGCTGGTCCCGCGACCGTAGCCGACGTTGTCTGGCCGTCAAGGCGCGCAGGGCCGTGTCCTCGCCTGCGGCTGCGGGCCGCACCAACCCTGCGCTTGCCTCCTTGACGGCCAGTCCCCATCGGCCCGGTTGTTCGCGGGCGATGAACTCAGGAAAGACGGCGGCAACGGCGATCAGCCCAGGTCACTGCGCCGAACCAACCGAAGCCAACACCGGGCTCCGAATCTTGGAATCCGGTCGGTTTTGAAAACCACAGGAGGCCGCGCATGCAGACACCGACACCGTGAATCACGAGCGAGTTTTTCTTCATCCATTTTTTCAACCGATAGGAGCTATCACCATGAACACCGTGACCCATCAAGAAACCCAAGCCCTGCATGCAGTCACTGCCGTCGCCGTTGCGGCACACGACCTGCTGCTGATTCCGCTGTCGCAGTTGCGGCCTTCGAGCCGCAACGTGCGCAAGAGCGGCGGCACGTCGATTCCTGAACTCGCATCGAGCATCGCCCGCGTCGGCCTGCTGCAAAACCTCACCGTCACCGCAGCGCGCGACGGCGAGCATTACGAAGTCGTCGCCGGCAAGCGGCGGCTGGCCGCGTTGAAGCTGCTGGCGAAGCGGCGCAAACTCGCCAAGACCCATGACGTGCCCTGCCTGCTGGTGCCGGATACGTCGGCGCGTACCGTGAGCCTGACCGAGAACGTGCAGCGCGAGGCGATGCACCCCGCCGACCAGTTCGAGGCGTTCGCCGCACTGGTGGGCGAAGGTCGGCCGGTCGAAGACATTGCCGCCGATTTCGGCGTCACGCCGCTGGTGGTGCAGCGGCGCTTGAAGCTGGCGAATGTCTCGCCGCGCCTGCTGGCCGACTATCGCGCCAATGCGGTCACGCTCGACCAGTTGATGGCGCTCGCCATCACGGACGATCACGGCGCACAGGAGGCGGCGTTTTACGACACACCGCAGTGGCAACGCAGCCCGCAGGCGTTGCGCGAGCACTTGACCGAACGCGAGATCGACGCCACGCGCGATGCGCTGGCGCGCTTCGTGGGCATCGACGCCTACGAGGCCGTAGGCGGCGGTCTGCGGCGCGACCTGTTCTCGGACGACACGCGGGGCGTGTTCCTGACCGATGCGGCGTTGCTCGACAGCCTTGCACGCGACAAGCTCGCTGCGGTGGCTGACGCCGCCCGCGCCGAAGGTTGGGCATGGGTCGAGACGGTGCCACGCCTCACGTCGGCGGAACTGCACGGCTTCCAGCGTGCCCGCCGCGACCGGCGCACGCCGAACAAGACCGAGGCCAAGCGCATCGCCAAGCTGCAAGCACGGCAACAAGCGATCGACGACAGGCTGAATGCCGACGATGCCGAGGACATGGCAGAAGAAGAAGCGTCGGCGCTCTACGAAGAGAACGACCAGCTTGGCGCAGAACTCGACACCATCGAGCAATCGCTGCTGATGTTCGCGCCCGAGACGTTGACAGTGGCCGGGGCCATCGTGGCGGTCGATCATACGGGCGAGGCCATCACCCATCGCGGCCTGTTGCGCGAGAGCGAGGCCAAGGCTTTGCGGACGCAGGAGCGGCAGCGCACGCAGGCGGGCGGCAATGACGACGACGCGCAACCGACAGCGCTCGGCATTTCCGAAAAACTGGCGCGGCGCTTGAGTGCGCACCGCACGGCGGCGCTGCAAGCGGAAGTCGCCCGCCATCCGCAGGTGGCGCTGGTGGCCGTGGCGCATCGCCTCGCGTTGCGCGTGGTGGTCGATGGCTACCGTTTGGACGATTCGCCGGTCAACATCAGCGCGACGCCGCAGGATGGCCTCGATGCGTTTGCGCCGGACGTGGCGCAATCGCCCGCTTTGGTCGGCCTGCGGGAAGTGCTGCAGGCGTGGGCGGAGCGGTTGCCGAGTGAGGCGAACGCGCTGTTCGCCGAACTTCTGGTGTTGCCGCAGCAGGAACTGCTGTCGCTGCTGGCGGTGTGCGTGGCTGTGACCGTGGGCGCTGTGACGCCGCGCGAAGACAACTTGCCTGCGACGGCACTGGCACAGGCGGTGAACCTAGACATGCACCCGTGGTGGACACCAACCGCCGATGGTTACTTCGCCCATATATCGAAAGCCAAGGCCATCGAGGCGGTGCAGGCGTTCGCACCAGCGCATGCGGCGCGGCTAGCCAAGCTCAAGAAGAACGACCTCGCCAGCGAAGCGGAACGGCTGGCGGCGGGCACAGGCTGGCTGCCGATGATGCTGCGGGCAGCGGAACCGGAAACGCAAGCAGAAACGCCCGCTGATACAGAGGCGAGCGAGTAAGCAAGCGCCCCGGTGGATTTCGCCGGGGCAATATCTTGGCGTCGCGCGCGGCAGGTATGCCGCGCGCGTTTTAACAGCCGACCCCACCCCTTTCCGAAAATGCGCCCCGGCGCACCGGCGGGACGCCAGCGTGCGACAGACTTCGCTGCGCCCAGTTGCACAACGGCGCGCCGTCCGCGACGCTGGCGGACAGGCCGCCAGCAACGACGGCGGCTCACCGACAAGCCGTCCACCATGCCGACACCCGACCACGCCGCAATCGATCCAGCCCGCGCCAATGCGCGAGGCGCGTTCATCCTGGGTGATGCGGAACCGACCTTGCCTGCGATGGGGTGCGCGCCGGCGCAACCACTGTGCGGGGATGCCGGAGCCATGCTGCCTTCCGGTGAGGATCGCACCCAACGGCGGCCTTGGCTTGTCGTGAATCCTGGCGCGGCAGCGGCTGCGCCTCGGGCTTCATGGCTGCAACCGTCCGGCGCAACGATTTTCCCCGGCACTGCGTGCCTTCCTCGCGCAACAAAATCGCCGCGCCTCCCGGTCCTCCACGGTGTTGCGGTCGCTGCGCGATGCAGCCCGCCCGTACCTCGCCCTTTGGATCACCGACAAGGCCGCGATGGGCGCGACCTTAATTCACCGAAAGGAAACTTCATCATGGCAAACATCGGCACCTTCATCGCACAAAACGGCAGCTTCTCCGGCACGGTTCGCACCCTGACGCTCAACGTCAAGGTCAAGATCGTTCCCAACACCAAGGAGAGCGACAACGCCCCGGACTACCGCATCGTCGCCGGCAACTTCGAGATCGGCGCGGCGTGGAAGAAAGTCAGCAAGGCGGAACGGCCCTACCTGTCGGCCACCCTGGACGACCCGTCGTTCCCGGCGACCATCTATGCCCGCCTGGTCGAAGGCGAGGACGGCGCGCACAACCTGATCTGGTCGCGCAGCAAGGGCGAGTGATCGTCGCCCCCGGCGCCCCGCTAATGCGGCGGGGCGTTTGTTGCGTTCACCCTCGGCGGCCCGCGCTTCACAGCGCGGGCCGTCTCGTTTCATGCACTGAATCGCTGATCGGCGGAGCACGGATTCCTGTGGAACCGTGCATCCGTTATCCGTGCTTACGCACAAAGCCGCTTCCACGGATATACGGCTTTGTGGTTTCACGCCGATGCGTGAAAACGATTCTGCGCGTTTATGCGCCATCGAACATTCCGATGCCGGCCGCGGTTCAACGCAGCGTGGCGGCGCTGCACGACGACGCCACTCCTGTACGGCGTGGCCGCACCCCGACCGGACAAGCAGCGCAGCGTGGCGCACGCCGCACGCCCGTCAACCCCCGGCCCGCGCCGGCTGCGCCCGTGTTGGGGGTGTGACGGCCGCGCTTTGCGCGTGCGCCGGATACGCAGCGCTCCGATCGGGAGCGTCCATTCAAGGAGTTGCGATCATGAACCTCATCACCGAAACGCTGCGCGCGCAATTGCTGGCCAACGGCCGGCAATCCCTCGACAACGACGACTTCGACCCGCCGCCCGTGGTCAAGCTGTTCACCCCAGATGCGGGTGCGACCTGGCTGCTCACCGAGATCGACCCAGACGATCACGACCGTGCGTTCGGCCTCTGCGACCTCGGGCACGGCTTTCCGGAGCTGGGCTATGTGAGCCTGGCTGAACTGCAAACCGTGCGCGGTCCTCTCGGGCTTCACATCGAGCGGGATCTGTACTTCACCGCGTCGAAGCCGATCAGTGCGTATGCGCATGAGGCCCGACTGGCGGAACGCATTGTGACGTAGCCGTCACGTGGGCGCGGGCGCTGTCGCTGGGCAGCGCCCTTTGCTTGCCTGTTTTTCTACGTGATATCTCGCTGGACATGGATTCGCGTTCCTTTTGATCTTTCCGATTTCCGATGGTGGCGGATGGGCCTATGCTGGAAGCCGCTTCTGCTGAAATACTGAAATCATGGCTGCCGTACTGACGCAATCGCCGATTCGTGTATCCACGGATTCGGCGGAATCCGTATTGGCGATGTTGATCGGGAGGCACACTTGTACAGCCAATCTTTGACGCACCGGCACGTTTTCACAAAGCCAATGGCTCGTTGACCGTGCCCCCTTCTGCGCAACGACCATGAAACCACTCATCACCGACGAACCGCGTGCCCAGTTGCTGGACAACGGCGCCGCCGCCGCGCGCGGCGAGCAGCGCGACCCCTTCCCGGTTGTCAAGCTGTTGACCCTGGACGCGCATGCAACCTGGCTGTTGACCGAACTCGATCCTGACGACGGCGACACCGCGTTCGGCCTGATCGACCTCGGTGTCGGGACGCCGGCGCTCGGCCATGTGCGGCTGTCCGTGCTGCAAGGCATTCGCGGGCCGGAGAACCTGAGCGTGGTCCGCGACCTGCATTTCACGCCGCGGCGGCGGCTGTCCGAGTATGTCCGCCTGGCCCAGGCGGACGGATCGATCAACGATTGATCGGTCGCCGGTCGGGCCGCTACGGATGGATTGCGCCATTGCGCGTTGCCGCAACATTGTTAGCCTACTTGCCCATTATTGCGCGCTGATGTGCAGCGGCAAGTCGTTTGTTCATGAAGATTGATAACGGGATTCTCTCAAGATTGATAGAATGACAATTCTAATTGATAAACTGACAATTAAAAATATCGCTTATCCATAGCAGCGAAAGGCCATTTTTCCGTGGCGATTGTTCTCCCTGCTATACGAGAGAGGTTTCCGCCGTGGCGAGTTCGAGCGCTGTTGACTGGCATCCGAGTGCTGCATACCTGTATGTGCTGCATCTGGACGGCCCCGCACTGGCGTGGGAATACCTGCGGCGCAACCCGGACTACCGGCGCGCCTGGCAATGCCACCAGCACTGTCCGCAGCACGAAGCACTGCGCTGGGGCCTGCGCCTGCTGGAAGACCCGGCGCGCGATGCGCGCGACGCGCACCCTGACTGGTTCCCTGATCCGCCCTCGGTCGTCCAGGTCTATCCCGACGCCGATCCAGCACCCGATGCGCTGTTGTTCCGACTCTGGCGTCTACCTGGCCGCAAGCACCTGATGCATGACGGCAAGCGCCTGTTGCTGACCAGCCAACTCGTCAATCGCATGCTGCGCATGGCGCTGTCTCCGGCGCTGGAAGACGGCATGGCGCACGCCTATGCCGTGCGCGCCGGTTGCCAGCTCGGCGAGCGCTGGCGCGCGATCGAAGCCCAACTGGCTGCACTCGACGCGGCGAAGGTGCAGCGCACTGCCGTGGCCACGGGCAGGCCGGGCCGCACATCAATGCTGCACATGCGCACACTGCAGGCGCTCGACGGCACGCTGGCCGGCGCCTCGCAGCGCGGCGTGGCGGAAGTGCTGTTCGGCCACGCCGCCGTGACCGAGCGCTGGCACGATGACAGCGACCTGCGCGCCCAGGTTCGCCGTTTGATCCGGCGCGGGCAGACGCTCATGGATGGTGGATACCGCCGTCTACTCTGATTCGGCGGCGCCGCACAGGGACGTTCGCGCGGCGCCGCAAAACGTCCCTGCGCAGAACGCCTGACTTTCCCGACACTGCTTCCATCCGCCGGCGATTGCTTCGCCGGCGATCTTGACCGATGGAGGCCCATGCCATGAGACCCGCACCGTTACGGCCGCACCCTGCGCCCGCAGCCACCCCGCAGCCTGCGCAATCCGCGCCGCCGCGCTACCTGACCAACGACGAAGCCGCCGCATTCCTGCGGCTGTCACCGCGCACGCTGGAAAAGCAGCGCGTCATCGGCGGCGGGCCACGCTTCCGCAAGTTCGGCCGGCGCGTGATGTACGCCGTCACCGACCTCGAAGCCTGGGCGGACGCGCGCAGCTTCGAGATGACATCCGACCCCGAGTACGCCGAACAACACGCCGCCCGCCCTTCTGGCGCGCGCTGATCGGCGATGGACACCGTTACCGATGGACATCGGGCGCCCCAGTCACGATCGGCAGCGCGAGCAGCTCGAACTGTTCCATACGTTTTCCGGGGAGCTGCCGGCGCGCGATGCGCAAGACCTGATGGCCTACCCGTTCTTCTCGCTGGCCAAGAGCAAGCGCACGGTGCCGATCGATTTCCGCACCGGCAACGTGACCGTGCGGGTCGAAGGCACGGCCGAGCATGGCCTGGCGACGATATGGGATGCCGACATCCTGATCTGGGCCGCCAGCCAGATCGTCGAGGCGCGCGATGCGGGAATACGCTCGTCGCGGCTGATGGCGGCCACCCCCTACGAGATCCTGCGCTTCATCGGCCGCGGCACGTCGCTGCGCGACTACCAGCGCCTCAAGGCGGCGCTGGACCGCTTGCAGTCCACCAGCATCGCCACCTCGATTCGCCAACCCAATACGCGGCGCCTGCACCGCTTTTCGTGGATCAACGAATGGAAGGAGCGCGCGGACGGCCAGGGCCGGCCGCTGGGCATCGAGCTGATCCTGCCGGACTGGTTCTATGCCGGTGTGCTCGAAGAGAGCCTGGTGCTGACCATCGACGCCAACTACTTCCGCCTGACTGGCGGCATCGAGCGCTGGCTGTATCGCCTGGTGCGCAAACACGGCGGCTGGCAGCGCGACGGCTGGCGCTTCGACTTCCCGCATCTGCACCGCAAGTCCGGGAGCCTGGCGCGCTTCACCGACTTCGCCTACGACCTGCGCCGCATCGTGGCGCGGCAGCCGTTGCCGGGCTACACCCTTGCCGTCCTGCGTCCGCGGCACGGGCCGGAGGTGCTGACCTTCCGCGCCGTGCCGTCCACGGCACCGCTGCGGCCCGGCGGCAGCTTCGGTGCTGGCGCAATGCCTGTGGAAAAGCGGTGAATACGCTCGTGCTATCGGGAGTGGCAATCCTCGTGCTATCAGGCGCAGCGCTGTCGTGCTATCGGGAGTATGAGCGCGTCGCCAAGCCTTGCGCAGCAATGATTTTGGCGGTTCCTAACTTGGGTTCTAACTTTGAATCTATAAAACTAACGATAAGAAGACCCCGCGCACTGTGGATAAACCGGCGCGCGAAAGGCAGCGCATCATGATCATCGCGCTGCTGAACCAGAAAGGCGGGGTCGGCAAGACAACCCTCGCCACGCACATCGCCGGCGAGCTGGCGATGCAAGGCCGTGCAGTGATCCTGATCGATGCCGATCCCCAAGGGTCGGCACTCGACTGGACGCAACGCCGCAGCCAGCACAGCTTGCCGCGGTTGTTCAGTGCAGTCGGCCTGGCAAGGGAAACGCTGCATCAGGAAGCGCCGGAACTCGCCCGGTGCTGCGACCACATCGTGATCGACGGTCCGCCCCGGATCGCCGCCCTCGCGCGCTCCGCACTGCTTGCGGCTGACATCGTCTTGATCCCGGTGCAGCCCAGTCCCTACGACGTATGGGCCAGCGCCGAGATGGTGTCGCTGATCCGCGAAGCGCAGGTGTTCCGGCCCGCGCTGCGCGCGGCCTTCGTCATCAACCGGCGCGTCGGCACCACAGTGATCGGACGCGAGGCGCGCGGTGCGCTCGCCGATCAACCGCTGCCCGCACTGTTGTCGGAGGTTCGGCAGCGCATCGTGTTCGCCGACAGCGTGGCCGCCGGCCGGCTTGCCCGCGAACTCGACGCCGACAGCATCGCCGCACGCGAAATCGCGGCGCTCGCCGACGAAGTGCTGAGGATCGCGCGATGAAGAACGGCAAACGAATTGCCATCGGCGCGCGTCCACCTGTCGACCCGCATGCCGACGCATGGGTGCGCCAGGGCGACAGCGCCGACATCGGCAAGACCGATCTCTACACCGCCCGCCTGACGCTTGATGTGACGCCAGCGCTGCGTGCCCGCATCAAGGTTGAAGCCTTCACGCGCGGCATCACGGTGGCCGAGATGCTGCGCGATCTGTTGGAACATGAATTTCCGGAGAAACAATCATGAATACACTGCCGCAGGCGGCCGCCAACGCGTCGCCGACGCGCGTCGCGCTGGCGTTCGTCGAACGCCGGATCAACCTCTATTTGCGCTTCGGCCATCCGGTGTGCGAGCTGCGGCTGGACCACTGGCGGCGCAGCGCGCTGTTCCCGCCCGCTGCGCTGTTCTGCCGCGTGCGCTGGGAGTCCAATGACTACGGCACGACGCGTTGGCAGCTCATGGTGCTGCAAACCGGCACGCCGCTCGATGCAGTGCAGCGCATCGCTGGCATCCAGCCGGGCGCGCACCTGTTGCTGCGCGCCGAAGGCGAACAGCAAGTGCAGTCGGTCCTGCCGCGGATCGATGCCATCGAGGCGCTCGGCATCGACCCGGCGGCCGTGTCGCCCGCGTACTGGCGCACGTTGGGCAATCGGCTGTCCGCGCGCCTGCCGCTGCCGGCCTACACCGCCGAACGGCATGCCGCTTACCTCGCGGGCGAGGTGCTACGGTGAACGCCCGTCGCGTTGCAGTCGCTGCAGTCGCACTCGTCACCGGCCTCGGCATCGCTGCGCTTGCCTGGCCGTCGCTGCACGCCCCGATGACGCGCATCGTCTACAACCCCAGCGACAGCGTGCCGCCTGGCTGGTATCGCATCGCCCCGCCCGGCTCGCTGCACGTCGGCAGCATCGTGCTCGCCCGACTTCCGGCAGATGCCGCCGCGCTGGCTGCGCAGCGTGGCTACCTGCCTGCGGGCATCCCGCTGCTCAAGCGCATCGGCGCGATGTCGCCGCAGCAAGTGTGCATCGACAAGCACGTCGTTCGCATCGACGGCATCGCGGTCGCCGGCGTCCACGCAACCGATGGACGCGACCGTCCATTGCTGGCCTGGCGGCAATGCCGGCGGCTTCACGATGGCGAACTGTTCCTGCTCAGTGCGACCAATCCGGCATCGTTCGACAGCCGGTACTTCGGTCCGGTTGCGGTCTCCGCCGTGATCGGTAGCGCGCAGCCTTTATGGACGTGGGATATGCGATGAACGTGCAGCGCCGCATGCCGTTCTTCGCGCAGTCTCGCTGTACATCGTTTGCACCGCGGCCTGCGGTTGCGGTGCTTCACCCGTGCAGACCATCGCCGCCCGACCGCCGGGGCCGGTCGCGCCAGCGATCGGGAAAGGCGGAGGGCAAGATAAAAGGACGCGGCACGTTGGCGCGTCGAAAGCCTTGTCTGCACGTGGGTTGGCACGGCACGCGCTTTTTGCGCTGCCGTGCCGTGTGCGGCGCGAAGGGCGCGTCCGCATTAGTCTATCGGCGTGCTTCGCTCGCTGGGCTTGGCAGCGCTGCGCCGGAGCCGATGCCATGAGCAGCCGTGACGATGATCGTTTCCGCGTGCGCCCTGGCGCGCCCAAGCATCGCCAGCCAAAGTTCGTTTCCCAGGTCTTGAAGGAGGTCGGCAAGGCCGGCGGCGCGTCGGTGCGCAAGTCGGGCGCGCGACCGGGCGCACGCTTGGGACGCGGACATGTAGCCGCCCGTTTTGTCGGACGCACGGCGCAGCCGGGATCGCGGCGCGTCGCCATCAAGACCCGGCTGGTGAACCTCAAGCAGGCCGGCTCACGCTCGACCACCACGCACCTGCGCTACATCGAGCGCGAAGGTGTCGGCCGCGCTGGCGAACCGGGCCAGGCGTTCGGACCGGCAACGGACAGCGCCGACCTGGCGGCGTTCGAGGAACGGGGCCGGGAAGACCGCCACCAGTTCCGTTTCATCGTCTCGCCGGAAGATGCCGAGCAACTCGACGACCTGCGCCGCTATACCCGCCACCTGATAAGCCGCATGGAAGCAGACCTGGGGACCAGTCTGGACTGGGTGGCGGTGAATCACTGGAACACCGACAACCCGCATACCCACATCGTGCTGCGCGGCAAGGATGATACGGGCAAGGACTTGATTATCTCCCGCGACTACATCGCGCAAGGCATGCGCGAGCGGGCGTCGGAACTGGCGACCGAATGGCTCGGGCCGCGTACCGAGCTGGAGATTCAGCAGAGCCTGCGGCGCGAGGTCGATCAGGAACGCTGGACCAGCTTGGACCGCGCGCTGCAACGCGAAACGCAAGGTGGGTTGATCCACGTCAATCAGCCTACCGACGCTCCCGGACGCAGGCAACAACGCGCGCTTCTGATCGGCCGGCTACAACGCCTGCAGCGCATGGGATTGGCGCACGAGTCGGGGCCCGGCGTGTGGGCCGTGCACGCCGACGCGGAACAGGTTCTGCGCAAGATGGGCGAGCGCGGCGACATCGTGCGGACGATGCAGCGCGCCATGAGCGGCATACCGCGCGACTTCGTCGTGTTCGCGCCGAGCGAGAATGCGGGGCACGTGGTCGGCCGGGTGGCCGCCAAGGGCATGGCGGACGAATTGCACGACCGCGGCTATCTCGTGATCGATGGCACCGACGGCAAGGCGCACTACGTCGCCCTTGGCGCCAAGGGGGAGCTGGAGCAGTACCCGGTCGGCGCCGTGGTCGAAGTCCGTGGTTCGGCCAATGTCCGCGCCGCGGACAAGAACATCGCCGCGCTCGCGGTCGATGGCGTCTATCGCACCGACCAACACCTGGCGATCGCCAAGGCGCAGGCAACCGCCGAGCGCGATCCCACCGAGCTGGTGGACGCCCATGTCCGCCGCCTGGAAGCGTTGCGCCGCGCGGGCATCGTGGAGCGCGTGGCCGATGGAGTCTGGCGGGTGCCCGCGGACCTTGCCGAACAAGGCCGGCGATACGATGCGCAGCGGCTGGACGGTGCGGCAGTGGAACTGCGTTCGCACCTGCCCATCGAGCGACAAACGCGCGTGATCGGCGCCACCTGGCTGGACCAGCAGTTGATCGGCGGCGCCGGCGGCATCGCCAACAACGGTTTTGGCGGTGACGTGCGCGAAGCACTGCGGCAGCGATCTGATTTTCTGGTTGAACAAGGGCTGGCCGAGCGGCGCGAACAGCGCGTGATCCTGGCGCGCAATCTGTTGGCGACCTTGCGCGGACGCGAGATAGACGGTGCCGCCAAAACCATCGCCGCAGAAACCGGCCTTACGCATCGCGCCGTTGCCGACGGCGAGCGCGTGACCGGCACCTATCGCCGCAACGTGCAACTCGCCAGCGGGCGCTTCGCGATGCTCGACGACGGCAGCGGTTTCAGCCTGGTGCCGTGGCGGCCGGTGGCGGAACAGCGGCTCGGACAGCAGGTATCGGCCATCGTGCGGGGGTCATCGGTCACCTGGGATATTGGGCGGCGGCTTGGATGGTAGGCGCAGGCTATTGTGAAAGTGGTGGCCACCGTTCCTCTCAACGCATGCTGCTGACTGTTAACGGATGATGGGCGGGCCACCTTAGAAATTATGATAGTTCTAAACAAAATCGGTAGCGCAGCGTGGATACAGAAAACATGACGATCCGGAATCAGGACGCTTCGTTTCTTCATCAACGCGTTGCTTGCATAACGCCAAATTGGCGGACTGTGCTTTTTTTATCGTCAACTGTAGGAGGCTAGGTGCGCTCAAAGAGGTGGCCCCGTTTGTTTGGACACGAATTTGACTTCGTTAAGTGGAGCCTTGCGGATGTAGGGTTATCCACGGCGCCGCTCGCCGCCCCATGCGCAGGGCAAGAGCGTGCGGCGCGGTGGGGAACCCGGACTTGCCATCTACGCCGCCTGCTGGAGGGCAGGAAGGTTGCGGTAGTAAAACTCATCCGGCGTGCTGCCGTCAAGCGCACTATGCGGACGCCGGGCATTGTAAAAATCCAGATACCGACCGATCGCGCTCCTGGCCGCGCTCACCGTCTCATACGCGTGCAAATACACTTCCTCGTACTTGATCGACTTCCACAACCGCTCGACGAACACGTTGTCGCGCCAGCAGCCACGGCCATCCATGCTGATGGCGATGCCGTTGTCCTTGAGCAGTTGCGTGAATTCCAGGCTGGTGAACTGGGCGGATTCAACCGGTCGTCGCAACACTAGATTGTTGAGCAGATTTTAGGTACTCGTCCAGTGCTTCGGCCGGTGTCTTCCATCCAAGCGTTTTCCGGGGCCTGGAATTCAGTGTATGGGCAACGGCCTGGATCTCTCGAGCGCTCCACCGAGACAAGTCTGTGCCCTTTGGGAAGTATTGCCGCAGGAGTCCGTTTGTATTCTCGTTCGTGCCGCGCTGCCATGGACTATGCGGGTCGGCGAAGAATACCTTCACCCCGGATTCGACCGTGAAACGCGCGTGATCTGATAATTCTTTGCCACGATCCCAGGTCAATGACTGCCACAACTGGGCAGGTATCTCAGTTACGGTCTTCTTGAGCGCATTAGCCATCGTGACAGCGCCGTAGCCAGCCAGCGGAAGGCCATTCTTTGTCCTGGGTATCAGCCCGTAGCCTTCCTCGCGCGGCAGGTGAACAAGCATGGTGAATCGGCTTGACCGCTCAACCAGCGTTCCGATCGCGGACCGGTTCAGGCCGATGATCAGGTCACCCTCCCAATGCCCTGGCACAGCGCGATCCTGCACTTCTGCGGGCCGGTTAGAGATCATCACATCCTCGCTAACATGCGCCCAGGCCTTGGCTTGTGCTCTGGCTCTGGGCACGCGCAACGCCCGCCCAGTGCGCAGACAGCTAACCAGTTCGCGTTTGAGTGCCCCCCGGCCCTGAATATAGAGAGCCTGGTAGATGGCTTCGTGGGAGATGCGCATGGATTCGTCATTCGGGAAGTCGATCTGCAGCCGATTGGATATCTGTTCTGGCGACCAGCCATTGCCCCATTTGCGGTCACCGCGATGCGGTTTGTTTCTCCCTTTGAACGGCGCGGGCCTCGGCCCAGAAATGGCACGGCCGTCAGCGTCGCGAACGTTACCCTCCAGACGGTCTTGCACGTAGTGGTGTAACCGTAGATTAGTTGTCAATTTGCATGGTTTGGGTCTTTTGGCAACCAGTTCCGCCTTCCACTGCGCAACTGATGCGCGATACTCAAGCTGACCGCCACGAGTTGTAGCGTTACGTCTCAGTTCCCGGGAGACCGTTGATGCACTGCGTCCGATACGCCGGGCAATCTCTCGTACTCCGATGTCCTGGCACGAAAGAATTCCAATCTCTTCTCGTTCGGCGAATGATAAGTATCTCCCGGATACCGGGTTCAGCATGGAAAGTGGCATGCCGCCATGATGACGGAACCAGCGAGTTCCTACTGCCTGCGACACGCCGACCGCTTCAGCAGCCTTCTCACTTGTAATGCCTGTTGCAATTTGCTCCCAGAATCGCCGCTCGATCTCACGCCGATGCGATGGCGCACCTGGTGAGCGCATCGCTCCTCGCCCTGTCAACTTATGCATCCATCCCGCTGGTCGTCCCATAAACACCTCCTCGATGATAGGTGTTGCGACGACCGGTTGAATCCGCCCTGGCAGCCCTGGTCGGTGTTGAAGATGTCCGGCCTGCCGCAGCGGTGGATCGCTTCCTGCACGGCCTCGATGCAGAAATCCGTCGTCAGCGTGTTCGACAGGCGCCATGACAGCACCCGCCGGCTGGCCCAGTCCAGCACCGCGAACAGGTACACGAAGCCGCGCTTCATCGGGATGTAGGTGATGTCCGCCGCGAACACCTGGTTGGAACGATTGATCTCCAGATGGCGCAGCAGGTATGGATAGACCGGATGCGCGGGATGGCGGCGACTCGTGTTGGGCTTCTTGTACACCGCTTCGATGCCCATCTTCTTCATCAGCGTGGCCACATGCTTGCGGCCGATTGGATGGCCTTCCCGCTTGAGCATGTCGCGCAGCATGCGGCTGCCGGCAAACGGATGTTCCAGGTGCAGTGCGTCGATCCGGCGCATCAGCGCCAGGTCCGCTTCGCTGGCTTCCCGGGGACGGTAGTAGGCCGTCGAGCGTGCCAGCGACAGCACCTGGCATTGTCGGGCCACCGGCAGATCGTGGGTGCGATCGATCATTTCCTTGCGCTCAGCAATCCCGCCTTGGTGAGCGCGCCGCTTAAAAAATCATTCTCCAATGCCAGTTGCCCAATCTTGGCATGCAGCGTCTTGATGTCGGGCTCGCTGTCGGCCTTGACGGCGCTGGAACCGCCGTCAAACACGTCGGCGGCGCGCTCCAGCAGTTGCCGCTTCCATTCGGTCACCTGGTTCGGATGAACCTCATAGTGCTGTGCGATCTCGGTCAGCGTCTTGTCGCCGCGTAACGCCGCCAGGGCCACTTTCGCCTTGAAACTGCCTGAGTGGTTCCGTCTTGTTCTCTTGGTCATGCTGTTGCTCCTGTAGTCGACCTTCCGGCCGAGATTGTGAAGCAAAGCCATCACTTATCCTACTGTCCGAATTTCTGGGACCACCTCACAAGCAGGCGGAACTCGGCGGCCGTAGGATGAACTGTCCAATTGCCTGGTCAAATTGTCGTTTCATCGCTCCAGCACGCAGGGAGACTGCATGAGTGTGGACGATTGATTTGATGTTATGGGCATCCCGAAGGAGCCTCGAATCCAGCTTCCTGTATCGCAACCGCCAGTTGATTAACATGTCTTTCGGTGGTTTCGAAGACGATTTGGGCACGCCCTTCCTTAAACGAGATGGACACCTGCTCCACGCCCGGAACCGAGGCCAGCGCATTATGCAACCGGTTCGCGCAGGCATCGCACCGCATTCCTTTAATGTTGAAATCGACAGTTTGCTTCATAAAATACCTTTCAAATGGTCTGCTCTAGCAGGCTGCTGAAATACCTTTCGGACACCGGAGTTATGTGCAAAATTTTTTGTACTTGCTTAGACATTCGGTGCCGTTTACATCTCTAGTCCCATAATACTTGGCAGGCAAGGGATGCCGTGCCATCCTGTGATGGCGCCTCTGCTGCAGCCGCCGTAAGTCCCCAAGCGAGGTGGGCTTACCTAATGAAAACCTGATCCGAGTTTCTCTCTAATGCAGATAAGATAGGGCACTCATCCAGCGGTTTTGCATCATCATTACAAGTTTCAATCAAACTACTCAAGGCATTTGACATGGCCTGAAGTGCCTTGATTTTGCTTTCAAGCAGCAGTTTTTTATGCAGCGCAACAGTACGAATATCGCTGCAACAGGAATCGTCCCGTCTTTTCATTTCGAGAAGCTCCCGTATTTCTGAAAGCGACAGACCGCAATGCTGAGCATGCTTGATAAAGTTCAGGCGCCGCACTGCATCGCCCGTGTAGAGCCGATATCCTCCGTGGCTTTTTTGCGCTGGATTGATCAATCCTTCCTTTTCGTAGTAGCGCACAGTATCGGCACTGATTTGCGTCAGTTTGGCGAGCTTGCCGATCGTGAAGGTGGCATCATTCGGCAAAGATCCACTCTGCTGGCCGTGTGAACTATCCAGCGCCCCGGATACAGAGTTTTTCTGCTTCTCTTTTTCGGAGACGAGCTGCAAGCTGCTAATTCGTAGCTCATTCGGTCTTGGTTCCATATTTCTCTCCGATCAAATAACCGTTCAGTTTACGGTTTTACCGACTTAATCACATCAATCGACGCCGCGATTTTCTCGCCTTTTTCCTCTTTGTAGGAAATGCTCACCATATTTCCACGCAGTGCGGGAAGATAGGTGGTCTCATTACCTTTCCTGATCTGGGTGCCAAGGGGTATGTTGATTGACATTTGCTCTACTTTTCCATCATGGCGAGCATCCAGTTTAAGGCTGCCGGCACACCCACCCGGCTCAAACTTACACATAGTCAATTTCGTGCTCGTCACGACGCCTTCTATTTTGTCTTGGGCAAATCCCGCCAACGCATAGGTTGATACCATCAATACCAGTGCCACTTTGGTGAGTGCAATTTTCTTAAACATGGTTCACGTTCCTTCTCGTTTCGAAATGCGTGTTACCTGTTTGTGCTGATTGACTATCTGACTCCAGCTTGCCATCGCGGATATGCACAACCCGGTCAGCCAATTGGGCCAGTGCCTCTGCATGGGTCACCACGACCACCGTTCGCTCCCTTGCGATTTCTTTCAACAGTTCATAGATGATTTGCCCGGTCTTGGAATCAAGGTTACCCGTTGGCTCGTCCGCCATGATCAGAGGCGGGTTATTGGCAAGTGCCCGAGCAATTGCCACCCGTTGCTGCTCGCCTCCGGAAAGCTCACGTGGTTTATGGTGAAGCCGCGCGCCAAGTCCAATTTTTTCCAGTAATGTTTTGGCGCGGGCATGCCTTTCCTCACCTGGTACATCATTGAACTCCATTGGAAGCATGACGTTCTCCAATGCGGAAAGGTTCGGAATCAAGTTAAAGCTCTGAAATACAAAGCCAACGGTTTTTCTTCGGAAGCGGGTCAACCCGGACTCCGGGAGGGTACGTAACGCTTGACCAGCCACCACGATTTCTCCATCGGTGGGATGATCCATTGCACCAACAATATGGAGTAGCGAGGATTTGCCGCTTCCGCTCGCGCCGACAATGGCAACCATCCCTTTCTCGGCCAACGAAAGATCGATGCCATCAAGTGCTCTGACGCTATCCTGGCCTTTTCGATAGATCTTGGTAAGGCCCTTGAGCGAAATCAACGCGCCCTGGTTTGCCGCTGCATTAGCTTTATTCATGGCGAATCGCCTCCAAAGGGGAAAGTTTAATGATCTGCAGGATGCTCCATGCACTGCCGGCAAACGCAGCGACGATGCAGACGCCAGCCAGCAATCCCAGCATAGCTGCGCTGATATCCGGCGCCAGGCTCAGCGTGCTGAGCAGCGTATCCTTGTACTGCGCCGGCAGAAACGGTGCAACACCAATGCCGAAGATCTTTTGCGCGGCTTGCCCACCCCACGCACTAAAGAGCAGCAACCCCATTAGTGCACCGACTGCACTGAGCGCGACTGCCTCTGCCAGAAAACCGAGCACGATGCCGCCGTTCGAGGCGCCGAGTGCCTTGAACGTGCCGATCTCCCATGATCGCTCACGGACGATCAGCAGCATGACAAAGAATACGACGATCACCATCAAGATCGCGGACAGGACGATACCGCCCTTCGACAGGCGTACGACGCCATTGGTCGTCGTGTTCTGGAACTCGGCGGCGCTGGTCGGCGCGATGACGTCGGCCACGTCGCCGACCGCCGCACGGACCTCTCGCTCGACCTGCGGCAGGTGGTCGGCGGAATCGGCTTTCAGGAAAATCCAAGAGATGGCGCCGTTGGAAATCCCATAGATGTCGCGGAAGGTATCCTGCGGGATGAACAGTTGCATGTCGCCGAACACGTAACCGCTTGCATAAATGCCGACGATCTTGATGGTGGCAGCGGGACGGTCGATCGGGAAAATGACCGGATGCGCGCGCTTGAGGTCGATCGTCACATTGGCCTGCGCCAGGTTGTCAGCGGTGATGCCAAGGAACTTTGCGTAACGTTGTCCGATCAGACCTACCTTCTGCCCGCGGTCGGCTTCCGTCAGCGCGCGTCCAGCGATGATTTTCGGATTGCCCGCTTCGCCATGCGATTCCAGCCGCAGCGTGTCGCCCGGATTCACGCCGATAATCATCGCAAAGTTGGTGCTCTCGGTCGGCGTCATTGCCAGCAGATATGGCTCCACCTTCGCCACATGCGCGATGCGCCGGATCCGGTCCAGGGCACCCTGCGGCAACAGGTCTTCATTGCCGACCATGTTGACGTGTCCCATCGCGCCGCGCGCATGCAGCTGCAGCGTGTTGTCCACGTTCTTTTTCAGTATTTGCGTCTGTTCTTGCACGGCCGTGCCGATCGACTGCATCACCAGCAGCAGGAAAAATGGAATGCCGATCAGGACCGCCACGAAAAACAGGCGCGCCTTGTTACGTAACAGATTGCGTACTCCCAACAAGATCATTTTCATTATGCTCTCCGCATGGCTTCAATTGGATTCAGGCGGACGCCGTGTATTACCGGATAGAGGCTGCCGAGCGCTGCAAAAATGATTGCCCCGGAAAAGATCAGCAAGACTGCGTGAGCACCGAATGCAATCGGCAGATCCAGCGCCTGGCTCAAGAAATGCGCCAACGGCACGGCAAGGATGGTTGCGCCGAGCCCGGCCAGGCCGCTGATGGCGACCGCTTCGGCCAGAAACTGCACGATGATCTCGCGGTTGGAGCCGCCGATCGCTTTCAGCGTGCCGATTTCCCGCACCCGTTCACGGGTGCTCAATATCATCACGAACACGACCAGCACGGCACCGATTGCAAACAGCATCAATGCGGCATATCCGCTTGCCACTGACAAGTTGCCCAGCGTACTGCGCGCAGTGGACACCGATTCCGGTATGGTCACCACGTCGGCTTCCGGGATCGCCTTCAATTCCTGCACCACCTGTTCGACATTGGCCACGGAATCGACCGTCACGAAGATCTTGGAAAGCTTGGTGCCCGGATGATAGGTTTCACGGAATGCCTTGAGCGGCATGAACACATGGTTGTCGCCAAAGTCGTTAGCCGTTGTATAGATGCCGATTACCTGGAACGGTTGTCCGTTGAAAAGAAACTGACGCCCCCCGGCGGCCAGGTCCGACGGCTGGTTGATCCCCAGGCGCTGCTTGGCATAAAGCCGGCCGACCACCGCCACCCGGGCATTCGCATCGGCGGTGGTAAGATTGCGGCCCGCAGCGATTTTTGCGTTTTCATAGTCGACTTCGCCGATGGCCCGCAGTGCCGCACCGGCAGGCAGGCCAATGATCATCGCGTAGGCATTGCCCTTGGAGGCATCCATTTCCGGCTTGTCAATGTACTCGTCGATCCGCACCAGATGGGCGGCATGCGGAATATGCCGTGCTTTTTCCAGCGTGGCCAGCGTAAAGCCTTCCTCGCCGATCGGATTGTCGCCGCCGAAGCCACCGGTGCCGAATGCGCCCGCCTCGCGCAGTTCGATCACCGTCTGCTCTTGCCTATCCATCGCAGCGATTTTTTCACGGCCTGCCAAGGTTGCTTCGACCATCAGTACCAGGAAACCGATGACGAGGGCAAGCAGCGTCACAACCACCAGCGCGCGTGTCATGCTGCGAAACGGATTGCGGATGCCTCGTCGGACAGCACCAGTCATTGCCATATGTTTTCCTTTGCGTTAACGGAGATATTCAAGATCAGATCAACCCTGGACCGAGACTTCCTCGACCTCGAATCCGATTTCCGCAAGTCTGGTGCGAAGCTGCTCCAGCGATATCCGAGCCTGGTTGAAACCGACAACAATGCGCTGCGTTTTAGAATTTGCTGCCACCGTTTGCACGCCATGCATGCGCCGCAGCGCGAAATCGACACGGCCCTCGCATCCGCCGCAATGCATTTTGCTGTCGCCAGTAACGACGAATTCAATTTTATCGAGCATGGTATTGACTCCTTTTGTTGCAATCAAAGCGAAGCACGTTTGATCAATGTAAGTTCTGGTGTAAGCTCCAATGTCAAGTGTTTTCTATACGTTGACCCATGTATCAGAACGTCACTTGTGCATTTCGGAGCGCAAAAGGAAAGCGGCGAGGATGCCTGCCAGGATCGCGACAGCGCCGAACACGTTGAGCGCAACATCAATGCCCTTGCCGAGCAGCGAGCCAAACAGCAAGCTGCCGCCACCAAAGCCGACAAACAGGGTAAATACGTTTAACCCCATAGCTTGGCCGCGATTGGGTCCGAGATCGGTCACAATGCCGGCCAATAACGGCTGTGTCAGGTCGTAACCGAGCGACAGCAGCGTGACCAGCAGTACGGGTGCAAGCAGCGGCAAATCCAGTGATAGTGCTGCCGCACACGAACCGGCCAGCATCAAACCCAGCGGGATCAGCCGGCTGCGGCCATATCGATCGGCAAGCCGGCCAATCACCGGCCCCAACAGAAAACCGGGAATGCCGTAGCCAAGCAATGCCAGACCGATCCCCAATTCGCCCAGCGCATATTTCCGTGAAAAATAGACCCCAAGCCAGGTGAACACACCCGAATGGAAAACCGCGTTCAGCAAGACATAGCCATAGGTACGACGCCCGCGCGCCGACCCTAACAGCGCACGATAGCCTTTGAACACGGTACCCAAGGTCAGCGATGCGCCGCTGCCAGGGCCCGTCAACAGGTCGCGATACGGCAGCAGTTTCAACAGCATGATAAAAGCAAGCGCCGCGACGGCAAAAAACAAGCCTCGCCACGAGATGAACGGCTCAAGCATGACACCGACAGTGGATCCGACCGCCATGCCGCCGGCCATTGCACCGAACAGCCAGCCGAGGGGGCGACCGCGTTCCTTGTAGGGAAACAGATCGCCGATCAATGCAAGCCCCAGCGGCACGACACCGCTGGCGCCAAGACCGGTGACCAGTCGCGCGATCGTCAGCTGTTGCGCGGATTGAGCAAAGCCTGTCAGCGCCGTCAGAAGGATGAACGCCGACAGCGATGCGATCATGATCGTGCGCCGGCCGATCCGGTCGGACAAAATGCCGTAAAACAGTGTTGCGACTCCATAAGCGATCAGAAAGGCCGGGACCATGTAGGCAACGGTTTCGACCGGAGCGTTGAAAATCACGGCCAGGCGCGGTAGCAGCGGCGCGACCATGTAGGCTTGAAAGAAGATCAGGAAGGTCGTGCCCGCCAGGATCCGAAGCAACTGCTCTCTACGCGGCGTATCACGTGCGGCGCTCGCTGCGTCAATTGTGTTGCCCGTCATGCTCATCCTTAAAAATTGTGGGTGCCTGGCGATTGATGGCGCTTCGCGATTTTTTGGTACCGATACCAGGTACGTCGATGATCGTTGTCATGCACTCATCATTATCTTCATTACAGCCACTTTGCCGACAACGCCGATACCGTTGTTCACGCTTGAGGAACCACCGGATTTCGCGCCTGCCCGACGCTCATGACCGCGTCGAAGAACAGCGACGGCTTGCCCCATAGCGAGTTGAAAAAGATCGCCGTCACGCTGCCAGCCATCGCCGCCATCGCCCACACCGGATAAATCAGCCCGGTGGCCGCGATCGGGATGCCGATGCCGTTGAAGCTGAACGCCAGCATCACGTTTTGCAGCATCTTGCGGTAGCCGCGGCGGCTGATGTCGCGCGCGACCAGGATGGCTTCCAGCCGGTTGCCGAGGATGATGATGTCGGCCGACTCGATCGCGATGTCGGTACCGCTGCCCATCGCGATGCCGACATCGGCCTGCATCAGCGCCGGCGCGTCGTTGATGCCGTCGCCGACCATCGCCACCTTGCCGGATGCCTGCAGCCGTCGAATCACATCGGCCTTGCCTTCCGGCAGGATGCCGGCACGGACATCGTCGATACCCGCCTGCGTTGCGACCCGGCGTGCCGCGCGCTCGTTGTCGCCGGTCAGCAGAATAGTCGTCAGTCCCGCCTGGCGCAGCGCGGCAACGGTTTTGGCCGCATCCGGGCGCAGCGTGTCGCCCAGCGCCACCAAGCCGGCCGCCTGGCCGTTTCTGGCGACAGCGATGACGGTGCGGCCGGCCTCTTCCAGTGCGTGGATGCGGGGAGCCAGCGGCGCCAGCGCAATGCCTTCGCGCTCAAGGTAGCCGGGACTGCCGACCAGGACCCGGTCGCCGCCGACCACGGCCGAGATGCCGCGTCCCGGCGTGGCCATGAAACTGTCCACTTCCGGCAGCGCGATGTTGCGATCGAAGGCAGCGTTGATGATGGCCTGCGCCAGCGGATGCTCGGACGAACTTTCCGCCGCCGCCGCAATCGCCAGCAGCCTCTCTTCGCTGCCATCGACGGCGATTATCTCGTGCACCAGCGGCCGGCCTTCGGTCAGGGTGCCGGTCTTGTCCAGCACCACGTGCGTGACTAGACGGTAGCCCTGGAATGCCTCGCCGGTGCGCATCAGGATGCCGCGCTCGGCCGCCTCGCTGGCGCCGCGCACGATCGACAGCGGCGCCGAAATGCCGACCGCGCACGGATAACCCATCACCAGCACGCTGAGCCCGGCAAACACCGCCCGCACCAGGTCGACCTGGCCGATAAGCAGGAAGGAGCCGAGCGACCAGCCGATCACGGCCAGCAGCGCAACCAGCAGCACGGTCGGCGTATAGACCGTCAGCACGCGGTCGACCAGATGCAGCAATCCCGGCTTCAATGCGCGCGCGTCTTCGACGTGGCGGATCACCTGCTGCAGGAAGCTCTCTTCGCCGATCGCCGTCACCCGCACCAGCAGCGTGCCGGTGCCGTTGATCGAACCGCCGACCACGCGGGCACCCTCGGCTTTTTCAACCGGAATCGGCTCGCCGGTGACGATCGCTTCATCGACGGCGGAATGACCGTTCGCCACTTCGCCGTCCACCGGAATGCGTTCGCCCGGCCGGATGCGGATCAGGTCGCCCAGCAGCACCTGCTCGATCGGGATATCCTGCTCGCGCTCGTCGCGCACCACGCGCGCGGTGTTGGGCTGCAGGTCGAGCAGCTTCTTGACCGCCTGCGAGCTGCGCGTCTTGACGATCAACGACAGCCATTCGGAAAAGATATGGTAGGTCGCCACCATCACCGACACCGCGAAGAACGACGCGGTCGGAAAGCCGGCGGGCTGCCATACCAGGCCGATCACGCCGCCGGCAATGCCGGCGAAGGCGCCGATTTCGAGCAGCACATGCTGGTTCAGGATGCCGCGCCTGAGCGCCTGCATTGCCATCACAAAGATGTGATGGCCGACCACGAACACCATGAACAGCGCCAGCGCGCCGGTGATCCACGGCGTGGCGTGCTGCAGCCAGGGCTGGCTTTTCGAAAAATACAAGGCCAGGCCGACCGCACCCAGGCCGGCGGCACTGCCCAGAGCAACGCCCAGCCCGCGATTGCGCAGCACCACGAACACGAACAGCACCAGGCTGGCGAAGATCAGCGCCGACAGCGCGATCGACCAAAATCCGATCGGGTTCGCCACCAGCGCAACCGCGATCAGGCTGCTGGCGACGGCCGTGAAAAACCGGCGGCCTTCGCGCACCAGCGCCGCTTCCTCTTCATCGAACGGGCGCATCTTGCGCGGATCGGAAATCGTGTAGCCGATGTCCTTGAGCGTCTGCAGCAAGGCGTCGGGACGGGCGATGCGCGGATCGTATTCGATCAGCGCCTGTTCATGCGTCAGGCTGACCGCCACCTTGTCGACACCCGGCTGCTTGCCGAGTGCCTTTTCGATAGTGCCGGTGCACAGCGAGCAATGCAGGCCGCCGATGCGGGCGCGGATGCGCACCCGATCAGGCCGGTTTGCCGGTTCTTCGCTCCAGAATTGTGAAGCCGATTCGGCAGTCGCAGTTGCATTCATGATCACACCCCCTTAAAACAGTACCGGACCTATGCCGGCGAAACGAATAAACCAAACCAGATCGACCACAGGCCCAGCAGGATCAGCAGTGTCCCGGTCCAGCGCGGCATGCGGCGCGCCAGGCTTGCCAGGCGATCTAGCGCTTGTCGGCTGCGCGGGAAGGAGGCCACGGCGACAATCGGCAGGGACAACGCCAGCCCGAACAATGCCATTGAAACAAAGCCCTGCGTTAGAGGCACGCCACCCGCGCCACCCGCTGCCGCGATGCCGAGCAGTGCGGCGATCAGCGGTGCCGCACAGGCCGGGATGTTGAGGGCAAACAGTGCGCCCAGCATGGCCGCACTTCTTGATGAACAGCAGGCTGCTGCCGGTCGAGCATGGCTCGATGAAACCGAACAGGCCCAGCCCGATCGGCAGCGCGATCCACTGCACCGCGTCATTCATGCGTGCGGCCGGTCACATGAAAGCCGCCGCGCTCGACCATCCGGATCAGTTGGTCTTCGGTGAGCGCCTGCGGGTCATACAGAATCCGCGCCTGCTTGTCCTTGAACGATGTGGATGCCTTCCTGATGCCTGGCTGGCGTTCCAGCAGCAATTGCACGTTTGACGCGCAGCCATCGCAATGCATGCCATCGATGCTGAGTGTTACGGTCTTCATGATCTGTTCCTTTGCATGTCGAAGTGCGAACACAATTAATGCGCCACTGCCCGTGGGCAGTGCTCAATCAGGAGCCCCCAAGTCACGGTTTGACGTGATTACGGATTCAATTCTAGACCTTGAAGATAACTCCAAAGTCAAGTGTTTTTTCGCATTTTCGGCGTTTGCGCTGAACTTAATCAAATGACACCGTTCGAACCGCTCGGATCGCCCACACTTTTCAATCGGCGGTTCCGCTTCCCATTCCATTTACCAAGGAGAACAATATGGCCAACCAAACCCAGCAGAGCGGCGACACGACCGCCGCCCTGCTCGATTGCATCAAACTGTGCCTGCAATGCGCGAACGAATGCATCGACCAGCAACCGGATATGAAGGATTGCATCAAGCTCTGCAATCTATGCGCCGACACATGCGTTGTGTGCCTGAAATGCACGTCGACCGGCCTGGCGCAGACCAAGGGCATCTGCAACACCTGCGCCGATGTTTGCGACGCCTGTGCGGTGGAATGCGACAAAGGACAAGCCGGGATCATGCGTCAATGCGCGGACGCTTGTCGCCGATGCGCGAGCGCGTGCCGGCAAATGGCGACGGCCTGAAGTAGGATGGAACGGCAGCGTGGCAGCCGGCATGGCTAGCCACTCTGCTTTACTGAACTGCAGCGGCAGCGTGGTTCCGGAATAGTGAACGAGTATTGCCAGCTGGTTCGACGATGCATCGAGCGATTGTTTTGCCTTGCTGCGTGTCTTGAAAAGTAACCAGATCAGGCATTGCGCTACGGGCCGGCTGCAAAAACCGATGGAAGAACGGACATGAACCAGCCTGCGAATCGTTCCCCAAAGGAGGTACTTGACGATCACCTGAAGGAAAGCCAGAACGGCTCCGTTGAAGCGGATCTGGCACGCAACTATGCGGAGGACATCGTGGTGCTGATGCGGGGTGAGGTGTATTACGGCCATAACAGCGTGCGTCAACTGGCGGCCTTGTTGAGCAGAGAACTGCCGAATGCAACTTTTGAATATCGCAGTGTCGTAGTCGCCGGCGAGGTGGGTTTTCTGGAATGGAACGGCCGCAGCAGCCAGGCTTGTGTCGACGACGGCGCCGACAGCTATGTCATCAGGGAAGGAAAGATCGTCGCCCAGACCATTCACTACACCGTCAAGCGGGCATCACCCTCATAAGACAGCTTGCCGGCAGCGGGCCGTCGTCCCGACCACTTGCCACGTTCGGACACTTTTCAACTCGCCATCCGAAAATGCTTGACATTGGTGTCGACTTCAAGGTTTACATTACGTATTTTGGCAACGAGAAATCGACATCATGAACGTGGAACTTTTCTACGCTGAAGGTTGCGGACGATGCGCCGCCGCGCGGGACGAACTCAAGGCAAGCGCGCAGAGGACGATTCCGGATATTGTCTGGCGAGAAGTCAATGCTCTTGAAGAGCTCGACTACGCTGTCGAGCTTGGCGTACTGTCGCTGCCGGCGCTCGCGATCGACAAGGAACTGGTTTTCACATCATTGCCGACCCCGTCACAGCTGGTCAGTGCGTTGAAGCAGCGCAACGGTCAGGAGGCGTAGGATGGATATCGACGCGCTCCGGCAGACGGTCGAACAAGCCGGATTCGCCGCCGCTGGGGCGGGCCTTCTTGCCGGCTTTCTGTTTAGCCTCAATCCGGTTGCCGTAGCGGCGATCCCGGTGTCGCTCGCTTACGTCACGAGGGCAAGGGAAAAGCGCACAGCGATTCTGTACGGTGCCATGTTCATCCTCGGGTTGATCATCACGCATGCGCTGCTCGGCTTTGCGGCAGGCTTCGGCGGGCGCTGGGTAGAGGGGATGCTAGGACGCTACTGGGGCGTTGTGCTGGGGCCGTTGCTGATTCTGTTGGGATTACTCTGGCCGGGATGGATACGTCTGCCGCTTCCGGCCGCGTCATTTCGCGCCAAACGCGTGACAGGCATGTGGGGTGCGTTTGCGTTGGGCGTGCCTTTTTCGGTGGCCGTTTGTCCGTTTTGCACACCGGCGCTGGTGGTTCTGCTGGGGACGGTGGCTGGTATCGGATCCCCTTTGCTCGGCGTTACCCTGCTGCTTGCGTTCGCCATCGGCCGCTCGATTCCGATTGCGCTGGGCGCCTGGGCTATCGGATGGCTGGAAAACCTGAAGTCCTTTGCAAAATATTCGCGTGTATTCGAAACCCTGGGCGGAATCGCCCTGATTGCCGCGGGCCTGTACATGTTGAACGCCTACTTCTTTTTTATTCCTGCATTGGCGGCATGAATTTGGTCGCTTCACCATAAAAGGAAATCCGATGTCAATGCTTGCCCGGTTCGGCCTTGCCATGTTCTTGTCCATGTCGTACGCGTTTGCCAGCGCGTCGCAGATCGCCGTCATGGATCTGCAAAACATTCAATGCTACGGCTGCATGCTGACGGTTAAAAAGGCGCTTCAGAATGTCCCCGGTGTCGAAGACACAAAGCTGGACCTGGACCAAAAGACCGCGACCGTGAAATTCGACCCGGCTAAAACCAACACTGAGACGCTGGTCAAAGCCACAAAAAATGCCGGCTTCCCTGCTACCGTTCGCAAGTAAGCCGCGACTTGAAAACAGCAACGCGAGCCAATGGCAGCAACTCCAGTCCCGGCCAGCCCGGCAAGGCCAACGTTAACTGGTTAGCGTGGCTGCTCGGCAGTTACACAATGCTGGGGCCGTTTTCCATTTCAACCTACATGCCGTTCTTCCCGGCGTTGATGGTTAGTCTTAGCGCCACGCAGGTCGAACTGCAACAAACGCTCAGCGCTTACCTGGCCGCCTTCGGTTTCATGATGCTGCTGCATGGGCCACTGTCCGATGCCTTTGGCCGTCGTCCCGTTATCCTCGGCGGCCTGGCCCTGTATCTGGCGGCAGCCATTGGCGGCGCGCTTGCCAGTTCGCTTGGGCTGTTGCTTTTCTTTCGCACGCTCCAAGGGTTGTCGGTGGGCGCCGGCAGCGTCGTTGGCCGAGCCGTTATCCGTGACCGGCTTCAAGGGCCGGAAGCCCAAAAACTGCTGTCGCAGGTGACGATGATTTTCGGGTTGGCGCCCGCCATTGCGCCTGTATTCGGCGGATGGCTGCATAACTGGTTTCCCTGGCAATCCGTGTTCATCTTCATGGCCCTGTTTAGCGCGGTTCAGCTGACGGCCAGTTACTTCTCTCTTCCGGAGACGCTGCCGCCTCAAAAGCGGACTTCGATAAAACCTGCGGCGCTAATGCGCGGCTACAGTACAGTCCTTGGAAACAAGCCATTCTGGCTGCTGTCCTTGGCCTTGAGCTGCAACTTCATCGGCTTTTTCCTGTACGTATCGTCCGCTCCTGTTTTTGTCACCAAATACCTGGGGCTCCGACAGGACCAGTTCGGCTGGCTGTTCATCCCGGCCATGTCAGGGGTCATACTGGGCGCGTACCTTTCCGGAAAAGTCGCAAAACGCTTTGCGCCGGCCGTCACTGTCCGCTACGGTTATTTCACCATGCTGGTGGCCACTGTCCTCAACCTGGCTTACAACGCCTTTTTACCGCCGGTCGTTCCCTGGGTCGTCTTGCCCGTCATGCTGTATACCGTTGGAATGTCGCTTGCGATGCCCAGCATCACGCTTCTGACACTCGACCTATTTCCGTCAATGCGGGGCATGGCTGCGTCGATGCAAGGTTTCATCCAGACAATGATAATGACTCTTGTCTCGGGCGTTGTCTCACCGCTGCTGGCCGACTCCGGTCTGAAAATGGCATCCGGTGTGTTTGTCTTCCTTATGTGTGGATATTTTGCTTGGTTCATTCATGGGATGAACCGCCCCGGTTTTACCGGAGGCTCGTTGAATTGAGTCGCGCCAACTTGGCGGACTCCGTGCATTGCAGATCGTACTTTGCTTCGGCCTCGGCCAGCGGGATGTTGCCGATCGACTCCAGCAGCCGGTGATTGTTGAACCACTCGACCGGTAATCCCCCCATTTTTAGTGGTCAGCGAAGGTAGAAACTATGCAGCCATGGCCAGCCGCTGCTTCGGGTGAATCCGCCCGTCTACCGCTCTACCCGGATTTCCCCGCTCATTCGGGCCGGGACGGCTGCTGTGCGCTTTCCAGTGCGTGCACTGATTCCATTGCGCGTGCCCTTCATTGCAATGAGCACCGGGCAATCATGGAACGATACTCAACTATCAATTCCGGCCGATGGCACCAGAATATCGTGACGACGCATCTTTTCCCAAAGGCCTTTGCGGCTGATGCCAATCGCACCGGCTGTTTTGGCAATCCGCCAGCCATGGCGAACCAACTGTTCAACAAGATACGCGCGTTCCTGCTGCACCAGATAACCTGCCAATCCAGCGTCGACTTCCATGTCGCTATGGCTTTCACCCGTCCACTCATCGAAGAGATGTCCGCGTTCAATCAAGCGACCGTCGGCAAGCAGATAGGCGCGCTCAACAGTGTTCTTCAATTCCCGAACATTGCCGGGCCAGTCGTATGTGGCCAGCGCGGCTTCGGCCCCGGCGCCAAACGACTTTGCATCATCGTCATCCCGCTTGTTGCATGCGTCCAGGAAGTCTCGTGCGAGCGGCAAAATCTCGTCCCGGCGCTCCCGAAGTGAGGGCACCGCCAACTGAAGCGCGTTGATTCGATAAAGCAGGTCTTCTCGAAAGAGGCCTTTACCCACATTTTCCGCGATGGGACGATTGGTCGCCGCCATTACCCTGCAAAAAAGTGGAACCGATTGCTCGCTCCCGACCCGTCGCAAGGACCGGTCCTGCAGGACGCGGAGAATCTTGACCTGCGAAGACAAACTCAGGTCGCCTATCTCATCCAGGAACAGGATTCCGGTTCCGGCCTGCTCGAACGCCCCGCGTTTCGTTTTGGTTGCACCAGTAAAAGCGCCCCGTTCGTGTCCGAACAGCTCGGACTCCACCAGGGTTTCAGGAATCGCCGCGCAGTTGATCGCAACAAAGGGGCTCGCGGAACGCTTGGCATCTATGTCATGCAACAGCCTTGCGAAAAACTCTTTGCCGACGCCCGACTCTCCGGTGATCAGCACCGTTTCCGGACTCTTCGCGTATTTCGGCAACAGGGCACGTAGCTTCATCATGGCGGGAGACGTGCCGCGATGGAGTCTCTCGACAGGCGCAACCTGAACCGCCGGCCGCTGGTACTGGCTGATTTTACGCAGCAAGTCTTCGATATCGAACGGCTTGCACACATAGTCGACGGCGCCGAGCTTGAGCAACTCGACCGCCCGCACGATCGTGCCGAAGGCCGTGATGAAGATGAACGGCGGCAGATCGACGACACTGTCCGTCAGCAACCGAAACATGGAATCGCCCTCCATGTCGGGCAATCGAATATCGCTGATCACGATGTTAAACGGCTGTTGCCGGATGCGGTCCATGGCTTTCCGCGCGTCACGGAACCAGGATACCTCCATGCCCTCGAGACGGAATCGATCGACCAGCGATTCCCCCATGATGTCGTCATCTTCGACGAGGCAGATGTGTATTTTCATGATTCTGATTCCTCCATCTGGCGGCCGGCCTCCTGCCTTGCAGGCAGCTCGACGACGAAGGCCGTGAATTTGCCTTCGGAGTTCACGCTGATGACGCCGTTCAGTTGCTGAACAATCTGGTAGCAGACCCAGAGCCCTAGGCCATTGCCGGAAGAGCTTTCCGCTTCATAAGGTTCGAACAGCTTCAGCAGGCGGTCCTGCGGGACTTGCTTGCCGCTATTGCGCACCGTAATGGCAAGCATGCCATCTTCGAAATGAAGACTGCATTGCACCACGCCGTTTTGGTCGGAGGCGGCAATGGCGTTCAGCAATAAATTGAGAATGAGCTGTCGCAGCGGTGTCGCCGGCAATGCAATCGGCGCATCGATATTCACGTTCCAAACGATATGCACCGGTTTCGTCGCGAGGTCGGCGCCGACTAGCGTTTTCAAGTCGTCGATATCCTCCGGCGTGAAGGCTCGGGACTCAAGCCGCGCCTCCACCAGCATGGCACCAACCGTTTCCTTGATTTGCGCCAATCCGCGTTTGAGCAGCGACGTCGTCTTTGCGGCCAGTTCCTTGCTTTCGCCGAACCGTTCAAATGTGTTCACCGCGTTGATCATGCCACCCAGCGGATTATTGATCTCATGCGCGATTCCCGCCGCCAGTCGTCCGATGGCGGCAAGCCGGTCCGCCGCTGCGATTCGGGTCTTCAACAGTTCATTCTTCGCCAGCTCCGCCTTCATGTGGTCGAACTGGTCCGACAGATCCTGGATCTCGTCGCTGCGGAATTGGCCATGCGATGCTTCGATCGCCATCCCGGCCTGCCCGGGAAGGCCGGCCATGCGCCGGCGCAGTGCGACCAGCGGCTCCGCGAGGCGTTTGGAAAAGCCCCAGCCTAGGGGCAACAGCAGCAGTACCGTGGCCAGCGTCGCCAGTGCCGCGCGGCGTCCTGCTTCGTTAAACCGGTCAAGAAAAAGGGTATCGGCGAATCGAACGATCACAGTTCCGAGCGGCAGCCCGTCTTCCGCCAGGATGGGCGCGGCGACAAAGACATGTCCAGCAAGCGGGCCGGTTTTCTGATACCACGTAAGAATCTTGTCGGGACTCAGCCGATTCAGTATCGGTCGATATTCCGCATTCAAGTCGACCAACCGGCGTTGCATCGGAAAAGCTCTCGGCTGACTCGACACGAAGATACGCCGGTTCTTGTCCAGCACAATGACGAGCTTCTGCCCGGCTTTGTTGCCGGACGCCGTGGTCAATGGCGCGACAACGCTTTCGTACGCTTGCCACACTTCGTCTCTCAGCATCAACGGTGCGATACCACGAGCCAGCGTCTTGCTGATTCCTTCCGCGTCAACGAACAGATCGTCCCGCATTTGCCGATAGGTGTACCAGCTCAGCACGCCTGAAACGATCAGCGCGGTAACGACGATGGCCAGCCCGAATGCAATCGGCAGCTTGTACTGCAGCGACAGCTTGCGATACCCTCTCATGACGCCCGGCCTCGCATATTCACAAGAGCTTCCCAGCTTTCATCAGCGCATGCATCATCTGCGCGATCGGATCAAACAGCTTGTCTTCGCAAACCACAAAGCCGTTCAGATTGAGTCTGGCGAGCAGGCTTCTGCCCTGATCGTCTTCGGACATGCCGAGGAAGACATTGCGCAGGACCTCGATCGTGCCAGGTGATGTCCGCCGGGACGCGACGATCGGCGGGAAGCCGAAGGTTTTCGATTTCCATGCGACCCGCGTATTGCGTGTCTGCTCGGGGCTTGTCTTCGCCAGTGTTTCCCACACATATCCATCCACCGAGCCTCCATCGACCAGGCCGACGGAGACCGCCTCGACTACCTTCTTGTGCGACAACGTAAAAAGTGTGCGGCTGAAGTGGCGATCCGGATCAATATTGTTTGACCACAGCGTATAGCGCGGAACCAGAAAACCGGAATTTGAAAGCGGGTCGGAAAAAGCGAACGAGTGGCCGCGCATGTCGATCAGGCTCCGAGCTTGCGTTTGATCTACCGGAACAATCATGTATGACCGGTAAAGCGGCACACCCAGGAACGCCGGGACCACGACGAGCTGGAGCCGCTGTCGGAAGCGGACATAAGGAAAGCCGCATAGCCATGCGCAATCGATGGAGCCTTCGAGTAGAAGATCCGCCACCTCCCGGTAACTGCCGCGTTGAACGAAACCTACCGGGCGATTGAGCCTCGCCTGAAGATATTCACGCCAGGCCTCCAGGAATCCCAGTTGGTCGTCAAGGAATACAGGCGTGGTACCGATCAGAACGCGATCCGCATTGGCATACGCCGAGGAATGCGCAAAGGCGAAGCCGAGCGAAGCGACGCCAGCTTTGATCAACCTTCTGCGGATTCGTTGATGAGAAGCGATCATTGGTCTCCTGCCTTGTCTCCTTTTTCAAAGGATACTCCAATCGCTACGCCGATTGGAGATGGTTACCGTTCCGTAACAAGCAGGGATCCGGCGCGTCGTTCGCCGTCACGATAGCGTAACGGCAATACGTGCCGGTCATTTGCCGACGCCATATAGATCAACGAGTTACCGCAGATCAAATCCATGGCACTCATTTTGCTGAAGAGGGAGAAGGAACAACAACAGGAGGGACATTATGTCGGAAAAACTAACACGTCGCGATTTCTTCAAAATCAGCTCGACTGTCGCCGTAGGCGTCGGTACAACTGTCACCGGCATCGGGGCAGCGCAAGCGGCGCCCCTGCCCGAACCGGGCCGAACAGTGCTCCCTTATCCAAGCAAATCGATTGGCAAGGCGAGCGCCATTAACGGCAAGACGCCTTACATGTTTAATTACCCCGACGCGGCCTCGCCATGCGCCGCCGTCAAACTCGGCAAGCCGGTCGAAGGCGGCGCCGGCCCTGACCGCGATATCGTCGCGTACAGCACGCTTTGCACGCACATGGGCTGCCCGGTCCAATATGATGGCCAGGGAACATTCAAGTGCGGTTGCCACTTCAGTCAGTTCGACGCCGAAAAGGGAGGCCAGATGATCTGCGGCCAGGCCACCGAGAACCTGCCGCGGATTCATTTGCAGTACAACAGCGGCGCCGGCACCATCGACGCCATCGGCGTGGACGGCCTGATCTACGGTCGCCAGTCCAACATTCTCTAGGAGAGAGCCATGGCCAATCGTAAAGACCGCGTCGCGTTGCCGCCTGTCAATGCCAAGAAAACCAATATGACCTGCCACTTCTGCATCGTCGGTTGTGGATACCATGTCTATAAATGGCCTGAAAACCACGAAGGCGGCCGGGCCGCGCATCAGAACGCACTCGGTCAAGACTTTCGAAAGCAAGTCGCGCCCTTGCAAATGATCATGACGCCGGCGATGACAAATGTGATTACCGACAAGGACGGATCGCGCCACAACATCATGATCGTGCCCGACCGGAACTGCTCGGTAAACAGCGGGCTGTCGTCCACGCGCGGCGGCAAGATGGCCTCGTACATGTACACCCCTGACGGGATTACCCAGGAACGTTTGCGTGAACCGCGCTTCTATGCCGGCGATCAGTGGCTGGATGTGAACTGGGACTACGCGATGTCCGTCTATGCGGGCCTCATGAAGAAGGTGCTGGATACCGATGGCCCCAACGGCATCGTGTTCTCCTGCTTCGACCATGGCGGCGCCGGCGGCGGTTTTGAAAACACATGGGGAACAGGCAAGCTGATGTTCAGCGCGCTGCAGACGCCGATGGTGCGCATCCATAACCGTCCTGCGTACAACTCGGAGTGCCACGCCACACGAGAGATGGGCATCGGCGAACTGAACAATTCGTATGAAGACGCGCAGCTGGCGGACGTCATTTTCGCAATTGGGACCAATTCCTATGAAACCCAGACGAACTATTTCCTGAACCACTGGGTTCCGAACCTGCAGGGCGGAACCGTCGACAAAAAGAAAAAATTCTTCGCCGGCGAAGCGACGCCAACCACACACCTGATCCTGGTGGACCCGAGACGGACAGTCACGCTGTCTGTCGCCGAGCAAGTGGCGGGCAAGGACAACGTGCTGCATTTGGACATCGAGCCGGGCACCGACATCGCACTGTTCAACGGCCTGTTCACCCATGTCGTCGACAAGGGCTGGATCGACAAGGAATTTATCGCAGCCCGGACCAAGGGGTTTGAAGAAGCGGTACAGGCCAACAAGATCAGCCTTGATGAATGCAGCAGGATCACGGGCGTATCGACTGCGAAGCTGATGCAAGCCGCGGAGTGGGCGTACAAGCCCAAGGCCGACGGAAACCGCCCTCGCACCATGCATGCCTACGAAAAGGGGATCATCTGGGGCAACGACAATTATCTGATCCAGTCCGCTTTACTCGACCTCGTCATTGCCACCCACAATGTCGGCGGCAGGCGCGGCACCGGCTGCGTCCGGATGGGCGGACACCAGGAAGGCTATGCGCGCCCGCCCTATCCGGGCAAAGAAAAGATATACATCGACCAGGAACTCATCAAGGGCAAAGGCCGCATGATGACCTGGTGGGGCAGCAACAATTTTCAAACGACCAACAATGCGCAGCAGTTGCGCGAAGCGGTGCTGAAACGGTCGCAGATCGTGAAGGAAGCGATGGGGAAGGCCCGCGGCGCGTCGCCGGAACAGATGGTGGACATCATCTACGACGCGACGACGCGCGGTGGATTGTTCGTCGCGTCGATCAATCTGTATCCGACCAAGCTGGCCGAAGCCGCGCACCTGCTGCTGCCGGCAGCCCATCCCGGCGAGATGAACTTGACCTCCATGAACGGGGAACGCAGGATGCGGCTTTCCGAAAAGTTCATGGATGCGCCGGGCTCGGCGACGGCGGACTGCCTAATCGCCGCCCGGATCGCGAATAGCCTGAAGGCGATGTATTCCAGGGAAGGCAACGCGACGATGGCCGCACGTTTCTCCGGCTTCGATTGGAAGACCGAGGAAGATGCGTTCAACGACGGCTTCCGCAAACCAAAGGGCATCGACAGCCAGGGCGGCGACACCGGCGACATCGTGACCTATGAACGGCTCAAGGCCATGGGAAACAACGGCGTCCAGCTTCCCGCCAAAGCTTGGGAGGGCGGAAAGCTGATCGGCACGCAGATGCTGTATGCCGAAAAGTTCGACACCGACGATGGCAAGGCGCATTTCAAACCGGCGCCATGGCCGGGGCTGCCGCAGACAGTGGCGGCGCAAAAGGCAAAATATGCGTATTGGATTAACAGCGGCAGGGCAAATGAAGTATGGCAGACCGCCTACCACAACCAGTATGACGAATTTGTGCGCGGCCGCTATCCAATGGCCTATATCGAAATGGGGCCGGACGACATGCGTTCGGTCGGCGTCGAACAGGGCGACGTGGTCGAGGTATATAACGATTACGGCTCGACCTTTGCGATGGTATATCCGAAAACAGACATGAAAAAGGGACACACGTTCATGTTGTTCGGCTACGTGAACGGGATCGAGGGCGACGTCACGACAGACTGGACCGACCGCAATATCATTCCCTATTACAAAGGAACCTGGGCGAACATCAAGCGGATCGGCACCATCGCAGACTACAAGAAAACTGTCAGCTTCAAGAACAGAAGTTTCACCCTTGCCTGACGGGGAGCGCGGAATTGAAGGGGCCTTGCATCCGCAAGGCCCCTGTATTCTTCGATGTTCCGTCCAGCCCGGCGGCCGGCCAATGAACGGAGACAATTCAATGAAAATCGACACTTTTTTCGGCGCGGAGCTTCAGCAAAAAGAGCGAATGAAGAAAAAGGTTTTCGCTCTTACCGGATCGTCCAATTCGGGGAAGACGACGCTGATGGAAGACCTGATTTCCAGCTTCAAGCTGCAGGGATACCACGTCTCTGCGATCAAGCATGCGCACCAGGGATTCGATATCGACCGCCCCGGCAAGGATTCGTATCGCATGCGAGAAGCGGGGGCGCAAGAAGTTTTTCTGATGGGCGACAAGCGCTGGGCGTTGTTGCGCGAATATGCCGACGAAGTCGAGCCGTCACTGCAAACCGCGCTCGACCGCCTCGCGCCCTGCGACCTTGTATTGGTCGAAGGCTTCAAGAAAAGCGACGTTCCGAAAATTGAAGTGTTCCGGCCAAGCGCCGGACGTCCACCGCTTTGGCCTCAGGAGCAATCCATCATTGCAGTCGCAAGCGATGAAGCAGTGGATTGCCCTCTACCGTTGTTGCCGCTAAATCAGCCGGACGTCATCGTCAGGTTCATCCAGGACCGACTGAACCTGTGAGGCGGCGGCAAGCGCGTTCGGCGAGAAGCCAAGCCGTCCGTTGGTTTGCAAGGTTCGTGTAGTTTATAAATTTAAAGGAAATTCGAATGAAACATTCCCTCATTATTGTTTTTGGTATAGGAAGTTTAGTATCCAATTTCGCGTTCGCGAACGCCGCCGATCTGGCAAAAGCGAAGAACTGCATGGCTTGTCATTCGATCGATCACAAGGTCGTCGGTCCGGCATTCAAGGATGTCGCTGCGAAGCACACCGGTGAGAAGGAAGCCGAAAACAAGCTTGCGCAAAAAGTCATGAAAGGCGGTGGCGGCGTATGGGGTGGAATGGCGATGCCACCAAACACGAATGTGACGGAAGCCGAAGCACATACGCTTGTCAAATGGGTACTGTCCTTGAAATGAACTATATGAAGCTGCGCTGAAGATGCCACCGATTATTTGAATCGTGCCAGCACGATTGGCTGCAATCGGAATTCATAAAGTTACTTATACTTTTCCAAATGCCATGATAAGAAGGCCCGCGCAAATAATCACTCCCCCAGCCAATCTTGTCTTCCAGCGGAAATTCTCATGGAATATAAAAATCGAGAGCAGGCTTGCGACCACAATCCCGACGTTTGAGTAAGCTACCGCCTCGGCAGCAGGCAGAGAGCGCATCGCATGGATCACCAACGCATACGACAGGCCAATGCACAGTCCACCGCAGACCAATGCTGGTATTCCCATTTTGACCGGCGGCGACCAGCGACCGGTTCGGGCATGCAAGGACACGCTGATTGCCACCCACGAAACAAAGTAGCCCACAGTGATGAAGCCGACGATGGCGCCGAAGCCTTTCAACTGGCCGAGTGCCGCCCTGTCGCTAAGCGAATAAACGCTGGTCGCAAGCATGGCAATGAGCGCCCATGGTATGGCGCGCCGATCATCGCCTTGCCGACCCGTCCTTGCCATGAACACGAGGCCACAAACACTGACGGCCATGCCCAACCATACCGCAGGGCGGAATGATTCGGAGAGCAGCAATGTGCTCCACAGCGCAATCAGAAGCGGTGAACTCCGCACCAAAGGGTAAACCAGCGCAACAGGGGCATGGTGATAGGCGCGATCAAGGGCAAGAAAGTAGATCGCAAGAGCCGTGGCGGAAATGGCAAGCAATGACACGAATCCGGCTGTCCAACGCACTTCGCTGACGAAATGGAACATGCCCCAAGCGCCGAGTATGACGATATGCCCCAGAAGAACCCACCATAGCGGATAAGAGTCTTTCGGCTGCTGTCTCGCCAAGAGATTCCATGCGACGTGCATCGCAACCGAAATAGCGATTGCGGCTCCGGCGCTGATGTTCAACATGGAGAAGTTAAAGGGAACGCTGATTAACGCGTTTGGAGAGCTCGGCGGCGCTTTCCTTGCGCTCACTGTAGCGGTCCACCAGATACGGTGCGACATCGCGCGTCAGCAGCGTGAATTTGACCAATTCTTCCATCACGTCGACCACGCGGTCATAATATGCCGACGGCTTCATGCGGCCCGATTCATCGAATTCCAGGAAAGCCTTGGCAACCGACGACTGATTCGGGATGGTGATCATCCGCATCCAGCGCCCCAACACGCGCAGCTGATTGACTGCATTAAATGACTGCGAACCGCCCGATACTTCCATCACCGCCAGCGTTTTGCCTTGCGTCGGTCTTACCGCGCCGATCGACAACGGAATCCAGTCGATCTGCGCCTTCATGATGCCCGTCATCGCGCCATGACGTTCTGGTGATGTCCAGACCATGCCCTCAGCCCAAGCTGCCAGCTCTCTTAATTCCTGCACCTTCGGGTGAGTATCCGCAGCGCTGTCCGGTAGCGGCAATCCCATAGGATCAAAGATACGAACCTCTGTTCCCATGGCCTCCAGCAGCCGCGCTGCTTCAAACGTGAGGAGGCGGCTGTACGAGCGTTCGCGCAGTGAGCCGTAGAGTAGGAGAAAACGCGGAGCGTGAGTGGATTTGGCAACGCCGCCTAATCGGTCCGGGCTTGGTACGGCAAACAACTCCGCGTCGACGTTTGGTAGATCAGACAGGTTTTGAAACACGTTCGCCTTTCGCATTGATGACCATTTCACCGTCTTCCTTAGCGAACGCCCCCTTTTGCGGCAAGGACAGGATATCGAGAACCACCTCGGATGGACGGCATAAGCGCACTCCGTCCGGGGTGATGACAAATGGTCGATTGATCAGGATCGGGTGGCACAACATTGCATCGAGCAATTGGTCATCCGTTAGCGCAGGATTACCCAGCTCCAGTTCTGCGTAGGGCGTGCCCTTTTCACGAATTGCCTGCCGCACAGTCAAACCAGCTTTTTCAATCATTTCCTTCAACGCCTCGCGCGTGGGCGGATTTTTGGTGTACTCAATTACGTCAGGTTCAATACCTGCATTACGGATGAGCGCCAAGGTATTACGGGAGGTGCCACACGCCGGGTTGTGATAGATCGTGATATTCATTTTGTTTAGTCTTTTGCCTCGTACCATTGCTGGGAGCGGTTGACGACACCAACCACTAACAACATGACCGGCACCTCGATCAGCACACCGACCACCGTGGCCAATGCCGCGCCGGATTGGAAGCCGAACAAGCTGATCGCTGTGGCAACTGCCAGTTCGAAGAAATTCGAGGCGCCAATCAAGCTTGAAGGGCCGGCAACGCAGTGGGGCACGCCAAGCTTTCGATTCAACAGATAGGCCAGTCCCGAATTGAACAACACCTGAATCAGAATCGGCACGGCGAGTAGCGCAATAATGAGTGGCTGCCGGGTGATGGCGACGCCTTGGAAGGCGAACAGCAGAATCAGCGTGAGCAGCAAGGCCGAGATCGAGAACGGCCCGAGCGTGGAGACGGCGTTCTCCAAGGCGGCATTGCCCTTTGCCAGCAGCGACTTGCGAACCAATTGTGCGAGAATCACCGGGATGATGATGTACAGACCCACTGACGTAATCAGCGTATCCCACGGCACCGTAATCGCCGACAAGCCCAGCAGCAATGCCACAAGCGGCGCAAAAGCCACGATCATGATGGAATCGTTCAGTGCGACCTGGGACAGCGTGAAGTACGGATCACCTTTGCACAGTTGGCTCCAGACAAACACCATCGCAGTGCAGGGAGCAGCTGCGAGCAGAATCAGGCCGGCAACGTAGCTGTCGAGCTGTTCCGCTGGAAGCCATGGGGCAAACACGTGGCGAATGAAGATCCAGCCCAGTAAAGCCATCGAGAACGGCTTAACCAGCCAGTTGATCGCAAGCGTGACGCCAATGCCGCGCCACTGGCTTCTAACTTGCGACAGCGCGCCAAAGTCAATCTTGATCAGCATCGGAATGATCATTACCCAGATCAGGATGCCGACCGGGATGTTGACCTTGGCGACTTCAAGATTGGCAATCCCCTGAAAAACATCCGGCAACAGGCGACCCAGGAGAATGCCGGCGACGATACATAACGCGACCCATACCGTCAGGTAACGCTCAAAAAAACCAATCGCCGGCGCGGCGCCGCCGGCAACAACTGTGGTGTGGGTAGTAGTCATTAAAATGTTTCTGAAGAATCTGCTTTTGCGGAAGCGACAGGGGTATCGCCAATACTTTGAATTTCCTTCTGAATCATATGCTTTTCGAGCATGGCAATTGGCAAGCTCACAAAGGTGTTCATGCGGGCCATGATCTGTTTGAAGATCTTCTCGAATGCAGCCCGCTTTTCTTCGTCGGTTCCCTCTACCGCCGCAGGGTCTTCAAATCCCCAATGTGCGGTTGCCGGATGACCCGGCCAGATTGGACAAGCCTCTCCTGCTGCGTTATCGCAGACCGTGACGATGAAGTCCATGTGCGGCGCATCCGGCCCGGCAAACTCATCCCAGCTCTTGCTTCGCAGGTTATCCACCGGATACCCGGTTTTCTTCACTTGTTCAATCGCAAACGGGTTGACCTTGCCACCCGGTTTGCTGCCAGCACTAAAGCCCTTGAAGCGGCCCTTTCCCATGGTGGTAACCAAAGCTTCCGCCATGATGCTGCGAGCTGAGTTCCCGGTGCAAAGGAACAGAACGTTATAGGTTTTATCAGTCATTGCTTTCTTTCCGTGTTAACAGCAGGCGGAGCCTTCTTTGGTTTGCGTAGACGGCACACAGCAAGGCGATTCAGATTTCACCTTGGTCTTTGCCAGCGGAATGCAGCAGGCTTGCGTTTCGGCTTTCGTCTTGTCTGGCTCGCCAAAGACAGGAATGGTATTCAGCGTATGGAAGGTTTCCCAGGCGATGCCGGACGGGTCATTGACCCAATACTTGTCAGACTTGGCGTAGCAGCAGGCTACGCCTTCTTCTTTTTCCAGATCTGGTTGCAGCGATGCTAAGCGGGACTGCATCTCGCCCAATTCATGTGCGGATTCGACCTGAATGCCTAAGTGATTCAAGCCAGTCGTTGCGCCGCGCTGGGAAATGGCGAAGTTCATCCGTGGCTCGTCCAGCATCCACTTCGCATAGTCCGTCTTGACCACGGTTGGCTCAGTGGCAAACATGCCGGAGTAGAACCTGATGCTATTAGCCAGATCGTTGACGGAGATATGCACATGCAAGCGTTTCATGATGAGACTCCTTCTTTAGTAGAACAGGATATTTTGCTGGTTTTAGAGCATGAATTTCCACCGCAACAGTTCTCGGTTAAAAAACCAAGCAGTGCGTTCATGGTCGTGAAGTTGGCCGAGTAAATCAGCGATCTGCCTTCCTTTTTCTGGGTCACCATCGCCGCATGCATCAGCTCTTTCAGATGAAACGAGAGCGAAGATGGCGGGATGTCCAGTTG
>DAIDBD010000078.1 GCA_027310305.1 Herminiimonas sp. | reverse complement strand
GAGATCACGGCGGCGAGCCAGGAACAGAGCGCGGGGATCGAGCAGGTGAACCAGGCGATCGCGCAGATGGATCAGGTGACGCAGCAGAATGCGGCGCTGGTGGAAGAAGCGGCGGCGGCGGCCGAAAGCCTGCAGGACCAGGCCGGCACTCTGGCGCAGGTGGTCAGCGTGTTCAAGCTCGGGATGGAAGGACAAGGCGCCGCGCCGCAGTCAGTCGCCCGCGGCACGCCGGTGAAATCATTGCCGATGAAGTCGAGAACAAAAGCGGTGACGGTGAATGCCGCGCAATCCCGAGCAAGTGCGCCGAAGCTGGCGATGGCCGGCGGCGAAGAGTGGAAAGAATTCTAAACTGATTACCGGCGAAACAAAAAATTTCAAATTCATTCAAATTCAAGATGCGCTGTAATTTGCCGATATGACGAATCGGCCGGCAACCTGTTTTAACTGCTTGATTTTTACTTTACGAAACGGTTATCCGGTTCTGATCGAACAAGTCATCCATTAACCATCAACGCATCGCTACCCGGATTTTAAAATACACATCATGAATCTCAAAAATTTGAAAATCGGATACCGGCTGACCGCCAGCTTCGGCCTCATCATCGTCTTGATGGTGCTGATAGCGACGCTTGCCTATACCAGCCTCGGTGCGCTCGATGAAGACCTGACCCTGATCAATGGGGACCGCTATCCGAAGACAGTGCTGGCCCATACCATCAAAGACAAGATCAACGAAACCACGCGCTCGGTCAGCAACCTGTTGCTGATGTCGGATCCGGAGGATCTGAAAAGGGAAAGCGAGGCGATCGAAAAAGCGACCGTAGCGATTTCCGATGCCATCGGCAGGCTCGACAAGAAGATCACCTCGCCAAAGGGACGGGAAAACATCGCGGCGATGGTGGCCAGCCGTGAAAAATATACCAGTGTGAGGGATCGTTTCCTGAAGATGGTCGCTGCTGACCGCAAGGAAGAAGCCAAGGCCATGCTGTTTACGCAGTTGCATCCGGCGCAATTGAATTTTTTCCAGGCGATAGACAAGTTGATCGATTTCCAGAACGGGCTGATGACTGCTGCCGGGCAAAAATCCCACAAAAGCGCCGCCGACACCCGCATGCTGACGATGATTCTGGCACTGGCGGCGATTGCCATCAGCGCCTTGCTCGCTTGGCTTGCCACCCGCAGCATCACCGCGCCGTTGCATGCGGCGGTGGCGGTCGCCAAGCGCGTTGCCGACGGCGATCTGACCGGTACTGTGGTCGTCAAATCGACCGATGAAACCGGGCAGTTGATGCAGGCGCTGAAAGACATGAACGCCAGCCTGGTGAAAATCGTCGGCGAAGTACGCAGCGGCACCGACACGATGGCGACCGCATCGAGCCAGATCGCGGCCGGCAACCTGGACCTGTCGTCGCGCACCGAACAGCAGGCATCGTCGCTGGAAGAAACCGCGTCATCGATGGAAGAACTGACGTCCACCGTCAAGCAGAACGCCGACAATGCGCGGCAAGCCAACCAGCTCGCGATGACCGCGTCCGACGTCGCCGTCAAGGGCGGCGCCGTGGTATCGCAAGTGGTCAGCACCATGGGCTCGATCAACGACTCGGCGAAGAAGATCGTCGACATCATCAGCGTCATCGACGGCATTGCGTTCCAGACCAACATCTTGGCGCTGAATGCCGCGGTCGAAGCGGCCCGGGCCGGCGAACAGGGCCGGGGCTTTGCGGTGGTCGCCACCGAAGTCAGAAGCCTGGCGCAACGCAGCGCGGCGGCGGCCAAGGAAATCAAGGCATTGATCGGCGACTCGGTCGAGAAGGTCAATACCGGCAGCAAGCTGGTTGGAGAGGCGGGCGCGACGATGGATGAAGTGGTCGCCAGCGTCAAGCGGGTGACCGACATCATGGGCGAGATCACGGCGGCGAGCCAGGAACAGAGCGCGGGGATCGAGCAGGTGAACCAGGCGATCGCGCAGATGGATCAGGTGACGCAGCAGAATGCGGCGCTGGTGGAAGAAGCGGCGGCGGCGGCCGAAAGCCTGCAGGACCAG
>DAIDBD010000043.1 GCA_027310305.1 Herminiimonas sp. | reverse complement strand
CGCGCGACGTTCCAGTTCACTGCGCTGTTCACCGCTCAACTTGATCGTCGTGGCCTGGTTCATCATTCGCTCCGCTCAAACAATGATCCTATGGCAACGCGCATGGAATTTAGTTCAATGATTTCGAAAGCACTACACTAGTTAAAACCATCCAGTACAAAAAAGGACCCTACTACGCCGAAGAAGGCGATTTTTCGGCAGCAGGCGCGGCGACGTTTGATTATTTCCGTTCTCTCGACCAAGGTATTGTCAATGTCGAGTTCGGACAAAATCGTTACAAGCGCGCAGTGGTGGCAAACTCAACCGCCATGGGACCAGGAACATTGCTCTATGCAGTTGAAGCGGCCGGGCAGGACGGCCCTTGGATCAACCCTGAAAACTACAAGCGGTTCAATGGTGTGTTGTCGTATAGCGGGAAAGCAGGCACGGACGATTTCCGGGTGACCGGAATGGCGCTCAAATCCTCTTGGAATTCAACGGATCAAATTCCCTTGCGTGCAATTGCATCCGGCCAAGTCAGCCGGTTCGGCGCGATTGATACGACCGATGGCGGGGACACGTCACGTTACAGTTTGTCCGGCGAATGGCTGCGGCGTCATCAAGATGGCGTCACCAAGGTGAATGCCTATTTCATCAAATCGCGTCTGGACTTGTTCAGTAACTTTACTTTTGCAATGAATGATCCAGTCAATGGCGATCAATTCCATCAAGCTGAGCAGCGAAGCCTCATGGGCTTGAATGCCGAACGCACCTGGCTGCACAAGCTGGTCGGTTTTGAGTCCGAGACCACCGCTGGATTGCAACTACGCCAGGACAAGCTGGCCCCGGTCGGTCTCTATTCGGCCGCTGCACGCCAATTGGTATCGACCACGCGTGAAGATCAAGTGGACGAACGTGCATCGGCCTTGTTCATTTCCAACACTACACGCTGGTTGCCATGGTTCAGAACCGTAGTCGGTCTGCGCTCAGACTGGTATTCCTTTAACGTCAACAGCAGCAATTCCGCCAATTCCGGCAAGGTCAATGCTTCAATTACCAGTCCGAAATTTTCAGCAATATTCAGCCCGACAAAAAATTCGGAAATCTACCTGAATTGGGGACGCGGTTTCCATAGCAATGACGCGCGCGGTGTGACCGGCACGGTGGATCCAAAAACTGGCTTGAATATCGATTCCAGCGGCAATCAGATCGTCCCTGCAACACCGCTGGTCAAAGCAACCGGGAAAGAAATCGGTCTGCGGTTGACGGGTCTTGTTCCCAATCTGCAAACGTCATTCTCCTTGTGGCAGCTGGATCTTGCGTCCGAGCTGGTGTTTTCTGGCGACGCCGGCACCACCCAGGCGAGCCGTCCAAGTCATCGTACGGGATTCGAGTTGGCGAACTATTACACGCCAGCACCGGGCTGGATTATCGACGCCGATCTGGCGTGGTCGCGCGCACGCTTCTCCGATAGCGATCCTGCCGGACCGTATATTCCCGGCGCCGTCGATCGCACGGCATCAGTTGGTATTTCGGCGGAACAAGGTAAATGGTCGGCTGGCTTGCGCTTGCGCTATTTCGGCGGACGGGCGTTGATCGAGGATAATTCGCAGCGCTCGTCAGCGTCCACCCTCGTCAATGCGAAACTCGGCTACGCCATCACAAAGGACGTCAAGCTGACCATGGAAGTGCTCAACTTATTTAACCGCGACGTCAGTGACGTGGATTATTATTATCAATCGCAATTGAAAGGGGAAACCGCACCTGTGAACGATATCCATACGCATCCTGCGGAACCGCGTGCGCTTCGTGTCGGATTGAACGTGAAGTTTTAATCGCTTCTGACGTATATCCTCCGACAGAAAAAGTTTCAAAAGGATTGGCCACAACCCCATGATAAAATCGTGTCATGGGGTTTACTTTAAAACGTCGCCGCTTTACCGCCTGGATTGCTTGCCTTGCGATGCTGCTTGCCTCGCTCGCTCCATCAATATCCCTTGCGCTTGTGGCGTCAGGCAGCACCGGGTTTATTGGCGAGATCTGTACCGTCGCGGGGATTAAAACCATCAAAGTGAATGCAGGCCGTCCCGACACGCCTGTTCAACAGCAGCTCCATCTCGAACATTGCCCCTTCTGTTTCACGCATGCAGACGTTATAGGTCTACCGCCTTCAACCACATCAGCGCTGCCTGTTTTCAGCAACCACCCCGTCTTTCCGTCACTTTTCTACCAGGCGCCACACCCGCTGTTCGTGTGGGCCACTGCGCAGTCGCGCGCTCCTCCCGTTCTCTCCTGATTGTTATTGAATGCCAGCCGCTCGCCCTTGTGCGAGGGACGTTGGCTCGTCTTCTTTTCAACAAAAACTTACCATGCCGACCGGCATCAGTGCCGTCAGCGCCAAAGCGACATATGGTGAGTCATTTTGTTGTGAAGGATCTGTCGTAGTAAAACAATCCGCAATGAAATAACAGAAAGACCGCAATGAAAGCATCCAATATATTCGTCATCGTCGCCTGCATTGGCGCGATTCCTTCTCTGGCCACAGCTAGCTGCGGCTCCGCGTTTTGTACGGTCAATAGTAACTGGACATCGGAAAGCGCAGCGACCGAAGCGGGGTCGGTATTTGATTTGCGCTATGAGTACATCAACCAGAATCAGCCAAGGGCTGGCACCAACAACGTCGCCGCTGGACAAATTCCACATGAACATGATGAAGTCAGTACCACAAACCGAAATCTTTTAGCCACGTATTCCCATACATTCAACTCTGGGTGGGGCATATCGGTAATTGCACCGATAGCGAACCGGAACCATTTTCATCTTCATAACGAAGCTGACGGTGGCCAGACGCCTGAACGGTGGAACTTTACCGAGCTGGGGGATATACGCATCGTCGGCAGGTACGAGTTGCCTTACGTGGGCGACCCAACGAAGCCAAGTACGATCGGCATGACGTTTGGATTCAAGCTACCGACGGGCCGAATCGATATCGCTAACACAACGGGTGATGTCGCTGAGCGAACGTTGCAACCTGGCACCGGGACGACGGATGCCATCATTGGCGCGTATTACCATCAGAAACTGCCACAGTGGAACGCTTCATGGTTTGCGCAGACGCAGTATCAGGAGGCGTTGAATAGTCATGCTGATTTCAAGCCGGGCTCCCAGTTCGGCATTGATGCGGGATTTCGCTATGGCGTCACGGACAAGATGGGGGTGCTGGTGCAAGTCAATGCGTTAGTGAAACAGCGCGACAGAGGTGCGCAGGCAGAGCCAGCTGATAGCGGCGGCAGGTATCTGTCGATTAGTCCTGGACTTAGTTACGCGGTAAGCGATCGGGTGCAGATTTACAGCTTCATTCAAAAGCCTGTCTATCAGAATGTAAACGGTGTGCAGTTGACTGCGGATAAAGCGTTTGTGGTTGGCTTAAGTAGCCGCTTTTAAGCGATTCATGGGAAGTGAATCGCCGTTGTACTTTACGGCGATTCACAAACGTCACGCATCAAAATAATGAGGACCAACGCCATGTTGAAACGATATGCCATGTTGATTGCGTTTCTGGCTTTCTCCCCGTTGGCGAATGCGTCAGATTTTTCGTTGATTGACACCCGCGGACATACCCATACCTTGGCCAGTCATCGGGGTAAATGGGTGCTCGTCAATCTGTGGGCAACGTGGTGCGCGCCATGTCTGGCCGAAATGCCGGAACTACAAGCGTTGAGTACATCAAGAGATGATTTGATCGTGCTTGGGTTGGCCGTTGATGGTCAAAATGCACGAAGGGTGACGCAATTTGCTGAGAAGCTGAAGATTACATACCCGATTATCGCAGGCAATACAGAAGTGGCACAGCAGTTCAAGCCAAAAGGTTTTCCAACCAGTATTTTGTACGATGCGACCGGCAAGCAAGTGCTGTTTAAAGAAGGTCCAATCACCCGACAGGAAATACTGGAAGTTTTGGATAAGTGAATCGCGCCCGCCAGTATGGAGTGCGTGGAACAACATTATTTTTAACGCGCTCGGCACCAACAAGAGGCGCGGCCGGGATTCGCGTAAAATTTGTCAAATATCTATATAACCCACTGATTTTAAACAGCTCGGAAAAAATCCATAACCTGGGGAGTTCTTCAGCGTTAGCGTCGGCCGTCAGGAGCTTCCACTACCGTTGCTGTAACCCTTGGTATGCCAAACTCCTGGCCAGTGGGTGCCGCCTTGCATCACACTTCGCCACCATGGCGTTCCGGATCAAACCGGGCGAGCAAGTCATTCATGGCCTCAATCCGCATCGATTTGATCTGCACCGGCTTATGGCTCTTCCGAAGCATGCCCTTGAACTGCTTGGCCGACGTACAGGACAGCGTGTAGTGCGGCATGCATACAAGCGGCGCTTCTTGATCCGATGTTTCATTTTGCCTCCTCTGACTTCCCTGATTTTCGGCGTAACAGCGTCAGCGCGGCGTTATCTTGAAACTGGCCCGCCTCCTCAATATAGCCCTGTACCGTGCCGTCGTGGCGCCAGCCTCCTTGCCGTTTAATGTCGCGAAAGTCGGCGCCGGCGCGATGGGCACTGGTGGCCATGCCGCGCCGCAGGCTGTGGCTAGAGAGCTGCGGTACATAGTCTAGTTGAACCAGTTTTGCACACGTTTCCAATATCGTGTTGACGCTGCCTTCATGCAACGCTTCGGTGCCAAGCTCGTTCCATTTGGTGATCGGCCTGAACAACGGTCCGGTTGTAATGCCGGCAGCCGTCAGCCAGGCGCGCAATGCGCTTGCCGGACAGCACGGGCCACTACCGTAGGGAATCGCCTTGACGATACCTTGCCCCTGCTGATCGGTTTTCGAGCGCGAGAGTGTAATAACGATGCCTTCCGGCTCCCAGGCCACATGCAGGACTTCCAAAGTCACCATTTCACTGCGACGAAATCCGCCGAAATAGCCAACCTGCAGCAGCGCATTATCGCGCTTGGCTTTCAGTGTATTGATGCTGGCCAGGCGCGTGACGATCCGCTCCAGATCTTCCAGCGGCAGCGCCTTGGCCTTCTTTTTCGGCTTGCCATGGATGCGCGCAATGCCGGCCAAGGTCTTGCGCACGGTCGGCGTCGAAGCTGGATCCGCAAAACCTTGGTGGACATGCCATTGCGACAGCGCGGTCAGCCGCAACGCCAGGGTTCTTGGATTTAGCGCCTGTGCGTAGGTCAACAGATACCGGATCATGACGCCTTCATCGGCAGGGAGCGCGCCGCCCCAAGTCAGGAAGTGGCGGATCGCGGAGCGGTACGCGCGGCGGGTGTTGTCGGAGGTAGCGGCAGCCAGAAACGCCCGGTGCTGGGCCGTCAAATCGACATCGGTAACTGTACCGGCGTTACGAACGACGATTTCCAGAGCCGCGTCGATAGCTGGATTTGGGGTAAGAGGGGGATTTTCAAACATGGATTTTGTCGCTCAAAATCGAGGTTGTACCAGCGGATTACGGAGCATAGCATAGAGTTAGATACATGACACACGATAAATCCTATTATCGAGGCTTTAAATATGGGATATATATTATATATATTAAACGTAATATTATGTATTATTACGTATTACGCGACACGTTATCTTATTTAAGGGAGTAAATATGGCCCGTGCCGGTATCCTCTATTCTCACGTCGCGCAAGCAGCCGCCAAACTGGTCGGTGACGATAAAAATCCGACCGTCGACAAGGTGCGCGAAGCCATGGGCAGCACCGGCAGCAAGAGCACCATTGCCCCGCTATTGAAGCGCTGGAAGGCTGAACATCAGGACGCCGTGGTCGGATGCGAAGTGGGACTGCCGGCTGAATTGCTGCAAGCCATCAAAAGTGTCTATGACAAGATGGAGGCCGACACCAGGCAAAAACTGGAACAAGCGCGCGAAGAGCATCTGCGCGAGTTGGAAGGCGCCGCCGACCAAGTTGCACAAGGCGAAACGGCCAGCCGCCTTTTGACTGCCACGAATGCGGCCTTGTCCACAGAACTAACCCAAGTCAGAGAGGCGCTGGCGCAGCTGCAGGCCGCGCATCATGCGCAAAGCGTCGCGCTGGCTACCGCACAGGCAGCCGGTGCTGGCCTCCAGCACCGGCTGGCTGATCGGGCTGCCGAAGTGGCCGCACTGATCCAGCAACTGACGCAAGCTCGCGCACAATTCGAACACTATCAGGAAGCGACCGCAGCGCAGCGAGAACAAGACCGACAAACCACCGAGCAGCGCATTGCGCGCTTGGAGCAGGATCTCGCGGGTGCCCAGCAACGCGTGCTGATACAGCAGACCACCCTCGCGCAAGATGAAGTTCAGATGGAGCACTTGCTTACCGAGAACACGAGCATGCGTGAAACGTTGCGTTCATCCCAGGAAGCACTCAAATCGGAGCAGTTGGAAAGCGACCAGTTGTCGCATCTAGTCAAGGAGTTCACGGCGGCAAGCCATGCGCTCAATAAAAAGTTGGATGCTGCCGAGCAGACGGTAATGGAGGCGCGTATGGCTTTAGCGGCAAAGGAGAAGCAAACGGAGCTTCTCACTGAGCGTCTTGGTCACATCGAAGCTAAAGCGGAAAAACTGGATCAGGAAAGAATCGCACTTATTCAGGAGCGGGCAGAACTGCAGGCGCAGGTGGCGACCGATAAAAGGCGGGACAAGGTATGAGTGCCAAGCTTGAGGTCAAGGTTCGGTTCTGGCTCGACAACGAAATCGCCATGGGGCCTGGGAAAGCAGACCTGCTCGACGCCATTGCACAGACCGGCTCGATTAGCGCGGCTGCGCGCGTGATGAGTATGTCCTACCGCCGTGCATGGTTGCTGGTCGATGCAATGAATCGATGCTTCCGTGAACCCTTGGTTGGCACCGCAGCCGGCGGACAGAAAGGTGGCGGAGCCTACGTCACTGAAACCGGCAAGGCGATTCTGGAGCGTTACCGCAACATGCAGCAAAAATCGCTGGCTGCCATTCAAGCCGAAGGGAAGGCAATCGAGAAGTTACTCGATCCCAATGCAGGCTAAAGAGTCCCTTGCCGATGACTATGTAGGGGTCGGCTCAGAAAATGGAAAATAAAGCACGCTAAGCCAATTGCAGCGGCCGTAACGTGCTCTGCTCGACTACGAGGAAGTTTGGGGCACAAACAGGATCAGGGCCACCAAGTCTGGCGATGACGCGCACATAGACCAGCTCGCTGAGTAGCTGGCCATGCAGACCGACAAGGGCGTCGTGCTGGCCGATGCCTTGGTCGAACATCTGCGGCGGCAGTCCATCATTCTGCCCGCGCTCAGCACCATCGTGCGCGCCAGCGCCGAAGCCATCACCCGCGCCAACCGGCGCATCCAGCGCACGCGTTGCGTGGCAACGGTCACGGCGTCGATGATGCGCTGTTGCAGTACCTGTAGCCGCTCGGCTGGGAGCACATTAACCTGACCGGCGTTTACCTGTGGCGCAGCAGCACCAAGATCGGCGCGGGCAAGTTCAGGCCCCTACGACCACTGCAACCGGCTTAGCGTGCTTTATTTTCCGTTTTCTGAGGCGACCCCTACAAGTCAGGAGGACAGGAAGATGCTCAGAACCCCAACCAAGATCGTTTCCGCAGCGGTGCGCGGCCTAATTGCGGCCGCACTGCTGGCGACGTCGATGCTTCAGCCCGCGGCGGCCTACAACCTCAGCGATGCGCTGCTTCACGAAGCGCTTCACTACGGCGAAAAGGCTGTTGCGCAGCACACCAAGGCCACCTACGGATCGCACCACTCCGGTTCGTCGGCGGCGGCAGTGCCGGTCGCCGGCATGTCGGCCACGTATGGCACGCCCAACGGCGAGTGCCCGCAATTCCAGGTGCATGGCTACCCGGCGGCGCCGGCGACGATACAGGCTCGGTCTTACTT
>DAIDBD010000042.1 GCA_027310305.1 Herminiimonas sp. | reverse complement strand
AATTCATCAACGACGGCGACAACACCTACGGCGGCAAGTACGTGATCAATCCGTCCGGCGGCCTGATGAGCAAAGGCCATCCGCTCGGCGCGACCGGCCTGGCGCAATGCACCGAACTGGTATGGCAGCTGCGCGGCGATGCCGATGCGCGCCAGGTGGCGGGCGCGCGCCATGCGCTGCAACACAACCTCGGTCTGGGCGGCGCGGTGGTGGTCACGATTTATGGAAATTAGAGCGGTTTCCGTGTGTGTGCGTGAATGATGCGGGTTGGTTTGGGGTGCAGGGCAAGAAAGGAGTATCGCCTTGCAGGGCGATACCGTTGCACAGGCAGGCGGCATGCCGCCTGAAATTCCCTGCTCCACCGGAAGGAGCGCCGTGTGGCGAGCCACACCAGCGACGAACAACACGTTCGCTACCAACGAAAAAGGAACACGCTCTCTGCAATGCGCCCCGAAGCAGCCGGCAGCGGCCATGCACGCATACGGAAACCGATCTAAGGGAGCGTTACAGGATCCGGTTGAACCATAACAACGACAGCGTTGCCGCCAGCGCTGCCAGCGCCGCCCCGGCCAGTGCGAGCAATGCGGAAATTTCCGTTTCCTTTTTCTCCAGAATCACGCGCGAAGTCAGCGCTTCATATACTTTCTGCAACTCGGCGGCGGTGCCCGCATAGAAATAATTGCCTTGCGTCGCATTGGCCACATCCTTGAGCGCTTCTTCATCCAGCCGCACACGCATCGACCAGCCTTCGAAACCGATATTCTCGCCCTCCACCGTGCCGATGCCGACGGTGTACACCCTGACGCCGCGCTCGGCGACCATGCGGGCGGCTTCCATCGTATCGATGCCGGTAGTGGGCTGGCCATCGGTCAGCAGGATGATGGCGGAGGTCGTGTTCGAGCCCGGCGGCACCGGCTTGAATTCCTTTTTATCGGCTTGGCCGGCCTCACCGATCGGCGTATTGCGCGGGCGCGACGCGGGCCGCTTTTCCGGCACGGAATCCAGCTCGATTCCCGCGTCGGGAAACAGCGTGGCGAGCGACAGCATGAGACCGGTGCCGATCGCGGTGCCGCGCTGCAACTGGAAGCGGTCGATTGCGGCATTCAACGCTTCCCTGTCCAGCGTCGGCGCCTGCACCACGGCGGCCGTGCCGGCAAAGGCCACGATGCCGACACGCACCTGCGCCGGCAATTCCTTTAAAAAGGCTTTTGCCGCATTTTGCGCGGCGACCAGCCGGTTCGGTTCGACATCGGTGGCGCGCATGCTGCCCGACACATCCATCGCCAGAATGATGGTCTGATTCTGCGACGGCAACGTGACGACGGCGGTGGGCCGCGTTCCCGCCAGCAGCATGATCGCGATCGCCAGCAGCAATAAAGCCGGCGGCACGTGGCGCCGCCAATGCAAGTCGTTTCCCATCGCCTGTTTGACCAGCCCGAGACTGGCATAGCGCACCACCAGTTTTTTCTTGCGCCGGAGCACGTAGAGATAAAGGCCGGCCAGCGCGGGCAACGCCAGCAGCAGCCAGAACATTTCGGGCCAGATGAATTTCATGCCGGCTCCATCCGGCCCGGAAGCAGATGCGCGGCGGCGCGGCGGCCATTGCCGGCGCCGCGTATCCGGCGCTTGCGCAGATCGGTGAACCGCAACACCGCTTCGAACAGATCGTCGTCGGTCGACAGCTCCAGCGTATCGACGCCGGCCGCCGCCAGCGCTTGCCGCAACGCGGTTTCGCGCTGCGCGGCCAGTGCGATCATCCGCGAGCGGAATGCCGGATCGTGCGTATCGACCAGCAATTGCTCGCCGGTTTCGGCGTCTTCCAGAACAAGCAAGCCCAGGTCGGGCAACGCGCTTTCCAGCGGATCGGACAGCCGCACCGCCGTCACTTCATGCCGCCGCACCAGTTGTCCCAGCGCCGGCTCCCAGCCGGGCGCGCTGATGAAATCCGACACGACAAATATCGTCGATCGCCGCTGCAGCAGATTGCCGGCGGCGTGCAGCAAATCCTGCAACCGCGTTGCGCCGCCGGCGGTCGATTCGGGCCGGCCCGCTATCCGTTGCATCAGATGCATCACATGCCGCCGTCCGCTGCGCGCGGGAATCACTTCATCGACGCCGGCTCCGTACAACACCGCGCCGACGCGGTTGCCGTGGCGCGTCAGCACGCGCGCCAGCACTGCCGCGAACTCGGCGGCGACCGCGCGCTTGCGCACGTCGCCGGAACCGAAATCAACCGACGCGCTCAAGTCGAGCAGGAACCACGCGGCGACTTCCCGATCCTCGGTGTATTCGCGCACGTACGGCGTTTGCAGCCGGGCGGTGGCGTTCCAGTCGATATGGCGCACATCGTCGCCATGCTGATACTCGCGCAGATCGGCCAGATCCAGCCCGGCGCCGCGCATCAGCGTCCGGTAATCGCCCTGCAGCATGCCGTCTAGCCGGCGGATCACGGTCCATTCCAGCCGCCGCAGGATATGTTCAGGCGTGGACGAAAGCGTTTGCATGGGATTCCAGCGGCTTGTCGGGGGCCGTCACCCTGCCGAGAATTCTGTCGATCACCAGATCGGCGGTGATCGCCTCGGACAGCGCCTCGTAGGTCAGCACCACGCGGTGGCGCAGCACGTCGGCGGCCAGATCGGTCACATCTTCCGGCAGCACATAATGGCGGCCGCGCAAGAAAGCCAGTGCCCGGGCGCCCTCGATCAGGCTGATGGTGGCGCGCGGGCTGGCGCCGAACTCGATGAAGCGCGCCATCTCTTTCAGCCCGTGCCGCTCGGGCGTACGGGTGGCGGACACCAGCCGCACCGCGTACTGGATCAGCGACGGGTCCACGTACACCAGTCTGCACTCGGCCTGCAATGCATGCAGTTGCGCGGTGGTGGCGACCGCATTCACCGTCACCGCCGGGCCGGTGACGCGCTCGACGATCACGAACTCTTCCTGATCGCTCGGATAATCGATCAGCACTTTCATCATGAAGCGGTCCACCTGCGCTTCCGGCAGCGGATACGTGCCTTCGGTCTCGATCGGATTCTGCGTCGCCATCACCAGGAACGGCTCCGACACCCGATGGGTTTCGCCGGCGATCGTGACCTGGCGCTCCTGCATCACTTCCAGCAACGCGCTTTGCACCTTGGCCGGTGCGCGGTTGATTTCATCGGCCAGCAGCAGATGCGTAAACACCGGCCCGAGCGACGTGCTGAAGTCGCCGGTTTTCTGGTTGTAGATGCGGGTGCCCACCAGATCGGCCGGCACCAGGTCGGGCGTGAATTGAATCCGCTTGAACGAGCCGCGGATGGTCTGCGCCAGCGTTTTCACCGTCAGCGTCTTGGCCAGCCCCGGCACGCCCTCGACCAGCAGATGCCCTTGCGCCAGCATCGCGACCAGCACCCGTTCCAGAAAGCGGTCTTGTCCGACCACCACCCGTTTCACTTCGTAAAGAATACGCTCCATCAGCGTCGGCACGTCGGTCTTGCTGCCCGGTTCGGTCAGATCCATGATGTCCTTTAAAATGGCGGCATGCCGGCGGCGGCGGCGGCGTTTTCGATCGGCACCGCGAAGCCGATGCCGATGAATACCCGATGCTCGGTCGGATTCAGAATGCCGGTGACGATGCCGACCACTTCGCCATCGGCTGTCACCAGCGGTCCGCCCGAATTGCCCGGATTGGCCGCCGCATCGAATTGAATCAGATTGCGTAACAGGCGCCGGCCCTCGGGCGCGTGATATTCGCGCCTCAGTCCCGATATCACGCCGGCCGAGACCGAAGGACCGATGCCGAACGGAAACCCGACCGCAAATACATGGTCGCCGGGCGCGAGGTCGGCGGTGGAACGCATCGTCGCGGCCTGCAAATCATCGGGAATGGTATGTGCCTGCAGCACGGCCAGATCCTGTTCCGACCGCACGCCGACCACCGACGCCTCCGATTCCAGGCCGTCTGCAAAGGTCAGCTCCAGGCGCTCCGCATCCTGCACCACATGCAGGTTGGTCAGGATCACGCCCTTGTCGACAATCACGACGCCGGTACCGACGCCCGTCCTCACTTCTTTCTTGCCATCCTTGCTCCTGCCGTAGCTGACCACCTGCACGACCGACGGCAATATCGCGTCATAGGCGCGCACGGCGGGCGACGGCAGTTCGACATTTTCCAGCGCATCCAACACTGCCGCATCGATGTCATCCTGCGTAAGCCGATGTTGCGGCGGACGCAATGCGACAAGCAATGCGATCAAAAGACAAGCCAGCAACGCACCGAACATGCCGGAACCGGCGCGCGGCCAGCGAGACAAAAATTGACGAAACCGCGAAGGAGCGGGCGCTGTCACCGATCCGGCCGGCGCGTCGGAAGCCGCAACAGGCCTGGGCTCTGCTGGCCTGGTGACGCTGCTGTACAAGGCGGTTCGGCGCATGGGAGTAGTGGTGCGGACATCGACACCACCTTAGCATCGTTTTCAGCAGGTGCCATGATGTGGATCAATCGGTGAAAACCGGCGGGATATTTTATCCGGCGTGGCGCGGATTGCCGCGGCCGGATGCGGCGCGGGCAGCAATCGCCCGCAACCTTTGCGGATGCGGCGTTTCGAACAATGGTGCTGCGTGAAATGGAATTGGCGCTACACTAATCGGGTTCCTTTGCGCATGTCGGAGTTAACCCATGGCTGTTTATTTTTTACGGCGCCTGGCCGGGCGTACCCGTACCCGGCGCGCCAACCGCCAGCTTGGTGCAGTGCTCGCATTTGTGGCCGGCGCGGTCAACGCCGGCGGGTTTCTCGTCATCAAACAATATACGTCGCACATGACCGGCATTGTGTCGTCCATCGCGGATGAACTGGTGCTGGGCAACGCACTGCTCGTGTTTTCCGGCCTGTCCGCACTGGCTGCATTTCTGGTGGGCGCGGCAACCACTGCCATTTTGATCAATTGGGCGCGCCATCGGCAGATGCATAGCGAATACGCATTGTCGCTTGCGCTCGAGGCCGCTCTGCTGATGCTGTTCGGGCTGCTCGGCGCCAACCTCGAATCGTATGTCGCCGTATTCGTTCCGGCGACGGTCATCCTGCTTTGCTACATCATGGGGCTGCAAAATGCGATCGTGACCAAGATATCGAAGGCGGAAATCCGCACCACGCACGTGACCGGGCTGGTGACCGATCTGGGAATCGAACTTGGCAAACTGATTTACTGGAATCGCAGCCACACAAAAAAATCCGAACTGTATGTGACTGCCAACCTCGATAAGCTGGGCATCCACGCCTTGATCCTGGGAATGTTTTTTGCAGGCGGCGTTGCCGGAGCGCTTGGCTTCAAAAGCGCCGGATTCGTTGCAACGGTACCGCTGGCATTGATTCTGTTGCTATTGGCTTTCATCCCGATCCTGGACGATCTGCTGCTGTTGACGCATCCGCATCAGCCGCAACGCGACGAATGACAGTTGAGTGCGCACTCGCCTTGTTTTGAAATTTTTGCTGCGCTGCCATGCCCAGGGCAATCTCGAAGCTTCCCGATTTTCAAATCCAACACCGGCGCATGTTGAGTCAGCGCGATGCCATGTTTTGCCGAGCAGGCAAATAGGTGAACAGGTCGGCAGGCATCAACCTGAAGTCAGGCAATACCGTTTGTAACGCGCGTAAGGTGTATTTGCCCCGAAAAGGGACTTCCTCCGATCGTAAGGCGTCAAGAGCGTAGCGTATTGACGCCCTACCGAATGCCGCGCTCGAGATGCAAACGTCTATGTCTCCAGCCTTGCTTCCATCGTGATCCTTGCATTCAGCAATTTTGAGACGGGGCAACCGATCTTGGCCATGTCTGCAAGCTTCTCGAACTGCGCCTTGTCTGCGCCGGGAATTTTTGCCACTACAGCAAGATGACTCGCAGTAATCTCGAAGCCTTCCCCGACTTTTTCGAGCGTCACCTCGGCGTGCGTCTCGATTCTTTCCGGCGTCAAGCCGGCTTCCCCGAGCATCAGGGAAAGCGCCATTGAAAAACAGCCGGCATGCGCGGCGCCGATCAGCTCTTCCGGATTGGTGCCCTTGCCGTTTTCAAATCTCGACTTGAAACCGTAAGGCGCGTTATCGAGCACGCCGGTTTCGGTGGAAATCGTTCCGCCGCCATCCTTGATGCCGCCTTTCCACACTGCCCAGGCTTTTTTGATCATGATCGTTCCTTGTATTGTTGAGGATAAGTTGGTGAAGATAAATCGGTGAGCAACGCCGCTACCGTTGCAGGAACCGCTGGTAAGACAGTCAATGCGGCGGGAAATTTCATGTTGACGAGAAAACGCATCGGCCGGATCGAAGATACCGACAGTCAGTCACGCGTTTCCAATCAGCGTGACGGCAGCTCGGCCACCAGGAAATCTATGAAAGTGCGTACGCGCGCCGGCATGTTTTGCCGCGTGGGAAAATAGGCGAACAGATCGGCCGATGCCAGCTTGAAATCAGGCAATACCGGTTGCAGGCGGCCGGTCTCCAGATACTTTGCGAGATCCCATTCGGAGCGCAGCAAAATCCCGTGTCCGTCAAGCGCCCATCCCAGCACCACGTCGCCGTCATTGCTCGACAAGGTGCCGTTGACCTTGACGGTTTCAGTTTTCTTATTTCTGGTTACTCGCCAGATGCCCGGCGCTTCATCATTCTGCCGATGGATGATGCACGCATGCCGGACCAGATCGGTCGGAACCAGCGGCCGCCCGGATTTTTTCAGATAGCCGGGCGACGCGCACAGGAAGCGACGATTCGACATCAGCTTGCGCGCGTTCAGCCGCGTATCCGGCAGTTCGCCGAAACGGATGCCAAGGTCGAACGCCTCTTCCACCAGATTGATCGGCCGGTCGGTCAGTTGCAGTTGCACTTCCAGGTCGGGATACTGCCGCGCGAACGCCGACACCAGCGGCGCGATGACGATGCGTCCGAACCCGAGCGTGGCATTGATGCGCAGCAGCCCTTTCGGCGAGGCACGGCTACTCGTCACCGCGTTTTCCATATCCTTGATGGCGGCAAGTATCTGCGCCGCATGCGCGAGATAGGTCTCCCCTTCGCGCGTCAGGCTGAGCTGGCGCGTCGTTCTGTTGACCAGCCGCACGCCCAGCCGCTGCTCCAGTTGCGCCAGCCGCTTGGTGACGGCGGGCGGCGTAATGTCCATTTCCCGCGCGGTCGCGGACAGGCTTCCGTTTTTCGCGAGGAGCGAAAAAAACATCAGCTCGGATGCGGTATCGGTTTTCACTGTAAGTAAATAATGGTGTTAGTGAAGGTGAATTATAACGGTGCCGCTCGGCAGTATGCTAAGAGCTTCTATTGAGCGGACAAGAGATAAATGACAATAGAGCAAATTGATGCATTCGACCCCCACCCTACGCCGGGCGCCCCTAACCTTCCCCCTGCCCGGGGGAGGGAACTTAGCCGCCGGTGAGCTTGGCTCCTTCCCCCTTGCAGGGGGAAGGTTGGGATGGGGGTAGTGACTGTCGATCACTACTAAATTTTCAATAGATTTATAAAACAGCAAACCCGCACCTCATCACCCGAAAGGCACCACCATGAAGATCGTCGAAATACGCGAAAAAACGCTCCCCATCAGCTCCCCTATCCGCAACGCCTACATTGATTTCAGCAAAATGACGCTCAGCCTGGTGGCCGTCATCACCGATGTGATCCGCAATGGCAAACCGGTGGTTGGCTACGGCTTCAACTCGAACGGCCGCTACGGACAGGGAAACCTGATGCGCGAACGCTTCATCCCGCGCATTCTTGAAGCGGCACCTGACACGCTGCTCAACGATGCCGGCACCAATCTCGATCCGCACAAGATCTGGGACTGCATGTTCACCAACGAGAAACCCGGCGGCCACGGCGAGCGGTCGGTGGCGATCGGCACGATGGACATGGCGATCTGGGACGCGGTCGCCAAGATCGACGACAAGCCGCTGTTTCAACTGCTCGCCGATCAATACGGCAACGGCGTGCCGAACAGAAAAGTGTTTGTCTATGCCGCCGGCGGCTACTACCATCCGGACAAGGGATACGACGCGCTGAAAGATGAAATGCGCAGCTACCTGGATCGCGGCTACAGCGTCGTGAAAATGAAGATCGGCGGCGCGGCGCTGGACGAAGATCTGCGCCGCATCGACGCCGTATTGAGCATCTTGCAGGACGGCCAGAAACTGTGCGTGGACGCCAACGGCCGTTTCGACATGGACACCGCCATTGCGTACGCCAAGGGTTTGTCGCAATACGATCTGTTCTGGTACGAAGAAGCTGGCGACCCGCTCGATTTCGAATTGCAAGCCGTGCTGCGCAATTACTACGACAAGCCGATGGCGACCGGCGAAAACCTGTTTTCGATGCAGGACGCGCGCAACCTGATCCGCTACGGCGGCATGCGCGCCGACCGCGACTGGCTGCAGTTCGATTGCGCATTGAGCTACGGACTGGTGGAATATCTGCGCACGCTCGACATGCTGCGCCAGCACGGCTGGTCCGCCAGCCGCTGCATCCCGCACGGCGGGCATCAGATGTCGCTCAACATCGCGGCCGGCCTGGGGCTTGGCGGCAATGAGTCTTATCCGGATTTGTTTCAGCCGTTTGGCGGGTTTCCGGATGGCGTCAAGGTTGAAAACAGCTTTATTACGATGCCTGATCTGGCTGGTATCGGATTTGAAGGGAAGGTGAATTTGTTTCGGCAGATGCGGGCGTTGAGCAGTTAGAAAATTAGTGCGCAGCGGCATGCCGATCGTCTGCCGATTAGGAAGCGAACTGAAGCCTGGCGAATGAGGGCGAATCATCAACAATAAAAATGGCTTATTGAAACTATTACTCCGTAACTCTTTGGTTCGAGTTTAGGTCGGGGAGCCAGCTCGGTAGAGCGGAAAAGCGAAGTGCCTTCCGCCGCATGGAGTAATTCCGATAGTACTGATCCTGATTTATCATTCAGCGGAAGGCGCTTCACTTTTCCGCTCTACGGTCCTCTATGGAACGATGATTGAAATTCTTCGCAGCAAGGGCGTTTGACTTGTTCATTTCAGGCGATACAATGGAGCACTAGTCGAAAGGCATAGATATGAATACAGCAGCATTAGATTTACCGACCGGCGCAGCGCTGGAGCGCGAAATCGAGAACATCGAGGCGCAGTCGCATGACGAGCGTATCCGCAAAACCATTGCCGAGCGCATGGCGATAGCTCGCGATCCGCAAACCGTTTTTGTCCCGCATGACGATGTTTTTTCCGCTTCCAAAACGAGACTGTTAGCCAAGCTCACCGGCAAGGCCAATGCGTAGTAGCGCAATTGTTTGGTTGCCAGAAGCGATTGCAGAGAAAGACGACCTACTGGATTACATTGCCGAGCACAATGTGTTGGCGGCTCTGGCGGTTGATGCCCATATCGAACAGCAAGTCGGCCAGCTCGTAGAATTCCCCTTCCTTGGCCGCAAAGGCCGTATCGCCGACACCTTCGAACTGGTTATTTCCCGCACACCATACCTTGTGGCATATCAAATACAAACCGCTCAGGTGCAAATTCTTCATGTTTTCCACGAACGGCGAAACTGGCCGCCGGAACACTAATCCATAACTTGCCACCCGGCTTCAGTGCATCATCAACTACATGCCGCTATCTCTATGCGGCAATCACATCAAAACCTGACAATCCGCTCGCCCAATTTCGGCAACCATTTTTGCATAATCTGATACACATCCCGATCAAACCGCTGCCGTCCTTTTTGCAACAACACCGCCGCTTCTTCCACGGTCGCAACCGTACCAAGATACGCCCAGCAATCAATCACATGCAGCGCATTGTTTTCGCGAATGCCGATCGCGCCGTCATACGGCCATGGCTGCAAGCGCAAGCCATCCAGCGCGGCGGCGACCCGCTCGTTGTGCGATTCGATTGTTTCGGTGCCGGCGCATGCGCCCAGGCATTTCTTGACTTGGGTTGCGAAGCACGCCTTGCCGGCGCGCGCCTTTTCCAGCCCTAACACTGCATGGCAGAGCGAATGCGCATCGGCAATCGCTTTCAGCGCATCGGTTGCCTTGCGCTTGCTGATGAACAGGCCGTACAGCTGCGAATCATGGCCGAAGAACAAATCGTCGGTGGTGGCGAGCACCGCTTGCAGCTTGCCTTTCCTGTTGACCAGCCGCCACGAGCAGACTTCTTCGTTCAGGCGCAGCAGATGGTTATGGGTCGGCATCAGCTTCTTGATCAGCGCCGCTTCCTGCAGCAGCGCGCCGATTTCGCCGGCCGTTTCCACGTAGTCGATCCGCTCGATCTGCTGGCTGATCTTCAGCTCCTTCGACGATGCATGATCGCCGCTGAAATGCGACAGCACGCGCCGCCGCAGATTGTTCGCCTTGCCGATGTATAGCGGCAAATCGTTTTCGCCGTAAAACAAGTAGACGCCGTGGGTGGCAGGCAGCGATTCGATCTGCAATGCGTCGAGCCGGGACGGCAGGCTGGGGCGGCTGATCAGCTTAGCCACCGCTTCGTCGATCAGTTCCGGCGCATGCGTGTCGTGAATGATTTTCCAGAACTGCCAGATCAGTTGCGCGTCGCCCAGTGCGCGATGGCGTTCGGAAACATGCAGCCGGTGCCGCTCCACGATGGAATCGAGATTGTGCCGCGCGAAGCCGGGATACAGCTTGCGCGACAGCCGCACGGTGCACAGCACCGGCGGCCGGAAGTCGTGGCCGGTGCGCTTGAATTCGTTTTTCAGAAAGCCGTGGTCGAAGCGGGCATTGTGCGCGATGAAAATCCGGTCGGCCAGCCGCGTCCGGATGTCGTCGGCCAGCTCGGCGAAGGTCGGCGCGCTGGCCACCATCGCATCCGAAATGCCGGTCAGCAACTGGATGAACGGCGGAATGTGCATTTCCGGATTGACCAGGCTGCTCCATTCGCGCACGCCGTCTTCATCGACTTCGATGATGCCGACTTCGGTGATGCGGTCGGCGGTGGCGGTGCCGCCAGTGGTTTCAAGATCGACGAAGGCGAGGCGGGGATGCTTGTTGTTGGACAAGATAATGTTCGGGAAAAGTTGCGGAAAATGAGGGCGTGAAGCGATGCTGTATATAAAAACAGTATGCGGGCAAACAGTGCGTGGCGCAATAGCGGCAACGACAACACTGGCCTTGCTTATTGCATGCGATCAACGGGGCGCATGGTGACGCATTGTCAATTGATCTTTCGACCACGCCGCGCCGGATATTGCGCTATCCTTTTGTTGCATGCAGCGGCATTGAATGCGGTGAGAACTCCATTGCATGTTCATACAGGCTCATTTGTATTCTTTAATAACCAAGGAGAAAAAAATGAATGCTTTACCAAACAAACCACGTGCATTCTTGCTGGCTTCCATCGCGTTGACCGTACTGACTACTGCCGGTTGCGCCTCAAAGATGGGAATGGGTCACGACATGGGCATGATGCGTCACGGCGGCAGTGTCACGCTATCCGGCAGTTCCGAAGTGCCGCCGGTAAGCACGGCGGCAAAAGGCAGCGGCACGATCATGGTGGCATCCGACAAATCGGTCAGCGGCAGCGTGACGACCAGCGGCATCGATGGCAAGGCGGCGCATATTCATGAAGGCGCGGCCGGCGCCAACGGCCCGGTCATCGTGCCGCTGACAAAAACCGCCGACAACACCTGGTCGGTTCCATCCGGCGCCAAATTGACCGATGCGCAATATGCCAGTTACATGGCGGGCAACCTGTATGTCAACGTGCATACCGCCGCGCATGCAGGCGGCGAAATACGCGGACAGCTCGCCGGGAAATAATTGATTCAAGATTTCCGCAGGCCTGAAAAACCGGCGGCACAGACGGCGTGCCGGTTTGAGCAGTGCGTTGCCGCGACCGGATAAAATCAGCCGCGGTTGACCAGCATGCCACCATCGATCGCCGCGGCGCCGGCGCGCACCAGCTGGCCGATGGTCCATTGCGCCAGTTGCGGTTCGGGTTGGTGCAGATAGCGCCGGTTGGCTGTCGCAAAAAGACGAATCTCCGACAACAGTCGCGGCACGTCGGCCAGCGCGATCCGCTGCCGTTCCAGCAGCAGGAATTTCAACAAGACCTTGACCGCGTTCTGCGCATTGCGCACCGGATCGGCGGCCAGATAATCGATGCGTGAAAATGCCGTGTTGAGCGCCTTGCCGGCATCGGTAAACGGTGCGCCGTGGCCGGGAATCACCAGCCCGATATCGAGCGTGGCAATCAATTCCAGCGTGGCGCGGGTTTCGGCGAAACCGGATTCGCCATCGAGCTCGGGGAAAATCACGCCGAACCCGTTTTCCCACAGCGCATCGGCCGAGATCAGGATGCGCTCTGCGGGGCAATACAGGATCAATGAATGCGGATCATGTCCGGGTGCGCCGAGCACCTGCCAGTCCAGGTCGCCCAGTTCGATCGCATCGCCGGGCGCGATTGTGTCGTCGAACGTGAAGCGCGCGCATTGCTGGCCGGTGGCTGCATAGGTCAGCGCCGCTTCATCCCATGCGCGCACCTTGCCGGCTTCGGCGGCCGGAATCGTGGTGCGGCAGCGATAAGCCTGTTGCAGCGCCGCGTTGCCGCCGCAATGGTCGGAATGCAGATGCGTGTTGACCAGCCGGTCGAGCGGCCGCCCCTGCAATGCATGCGCGACCAGCGCCAGCGTTTGCGGCGCGTGGGTCAGATAGCCGCTATCGACCAGCGCGGTGCGGTCGCGGCCGATGAACACGATATTGTTCGACGACAGCCAGCCGCGTTCCAGCACGCGCATCGTGGTCGGCAGGTTCATTTTTTCAGTTGGAACGCCAGCGATATTTTGGCGAATTCAATCAGCACGTCGCGCGTGCCGCCGTTGAACGTGCTGAATGAATTACCGGTGCGCACCACCAGCCGCGGCGGAAACAGCCAGCCGAGAAAGGGTATGCCGATCATTTTCGCGCTGCGCACGTCGCGCCATTCGACCTGCCGGTTGTACAGCCAGGTTTGCGTGATGCCGCGCTCGTCGATCGTGATGGTCGAGCGCAGAAACCAGTAGTAGCTGACGATCAGCATCAGCACCGCGCACAGCAGCAATGCCTTCACGCCGAGGCCGTATTGCAGCAGCGGATAACGCAGCGCGATATCGGCGCCGTAAATCGCCAGGCCGATCGACACGACGGTTGCCAGCAGTTTGAACCATACGCTGTAAGACGGTCCGCTGACGGTTTTTTCCGGTTTGTAAAATGCAATGCTCATGCTGCCTTCTTTGATTCGTTGAATGCCTCGCGGCAGGGTCTGGAAGCGATGCCAGCCAGCCCTTGCTACCCCGATATTTCCCGTCGCTTGATCTCGATCCACACCGCACGCTTCATCTGTTCCGTGGCCGTACTCCATTGCGTGATTTCCTCGATGGTGCGCAAGCATCCTTCGCATAATCCGGTGTCCGGATTCATCACGCACACGCTGATGCACGGCGACGGCATGTTGCCGACATGCGTACGAGGATCGAAATCTTCCATCGCGCTATCTTGCCCGCTTATCCCTGCTTCTTGCCCATCACCAGCATCAGGCCGCCGGCAACGATTGCCGCCACGCCGGCCCAGACCGGAATGTTGACCGTCTTTTTTTCCTTGACCGAAAATTCGAGCGGTCCCAGTTTGACTTCCTGCGTATCCTTGGTATAGCTGAAACTGCCGTAGGCCAGCCCCAGAATGCCGGCGATGATCAGCGCGATGCCGGCGACTTTGACTGCATTCATTTTTTCTCCCGAAACATGGTTTGAGTAGACGAACGATACCGCGGAACCGGTCGCAAAAGTAGATCAGACAAAATTACCGGCGTCATTTCGCAAAGCGACATCCGCCGCCGGCGCGCCGGTCATCGCCAGCAATTGCTGCGGCGTCAGACTGAACACTGCGTGCGGATGGCCGGCCGCGGCCCACACGCTGTCCAGTTTCAACAGATCCGCATCGATCAGCATCACGGTTTTTTCGACATGGCCGATCGGGCACACGCCGCCGATCGCGTAGCCGATGCGTTCTCTGACAAAGCGGGCATCGGCTTTGCCGAGCGGGCCGACGAATGCCGCGACCTTGCCTTCATCGACGCGATTGGCGCCGCTGGCCACCACCATTACCGCCGCATCGTCGGACAGCCGCCGGAACACGATCGATTTTGCGATTTCGGCAACGCTGCAACCGAGCCCGGCGGCCGCTTCGGCGGAGGTCTTGCCGGTGGCCGGCAACATCACGATCGGCTGGTCATGGCCGAGCGCTTTCAGCAGATCGGCCACGCGTTGCGCGGTGTCAGGGAGCTTGTTTTGTGATTCCATGCATTCCAAATGTTTAAAGGCAATCCGCCAGGCAGGTTCGCCGCCGCGAACTCGCCGGCTTCTGTTCAAAGATATCGATGCATGACAAAAACATCGGTCAACCCCAGCTGCGCATGGCGAAACGCCTGCGGCACGCGGCCGATGATTGCGAAACCGTGCTTTTGCCACAGTTTCACGGCGACCTCGTTGGAGGCAGCCACGTAATTGAATTGCATCGCAAGGAATCCGGCTTCACGCGCGACGCGCAGCGAATGCTCGCACAGCATGCCGGCCACGCCCTTGCCGCGCGCTTGCGGCGCCACCATGTAACCCGCATTCGCCACATGATCGCCCAATCCGGGCTGATTCGGTTTCAGCACATAACAGCCGACCGCGTCCGCGCCGTCCGTTGCGACAAAGGCGCGCGCGGGCGGCGTGGTCCACAGCGCCTGCGCTTCATCAAAAGTCGTCGCCGGATCATAGGCGTAGGTGTCGCCTGCCGCGATCACCGCATGAAACAGCGGCCAGATGCGATCAAACTCGGTGCTGCGAATTTCGCTGATGTCGATCATTTTTTAATAGGCTGTCATTGGACTGATATTCGTTTTGCCGCAATCGCATTGCCCGCGCGGCTGACCGCCTTGCGCCCCAGATGCTGCGAAATGAATTGCCCGGCATCGACCACCGCATTCAGATCGATGCCGGTTTCGATGCCCATGCCCTGCATCAGATACAGCACGTCTTCGGTCGCCACGTTGCCGGTTGCGCCTTTCGCGTAAGGACATCCGCCCAGCCCGGCGACTGACGAATGAAAAATCGAGATGCCGGCTTCGAGACTGGCGTAAATGTTCGCCAGCGCCTGGCCGTAGGTGTCGTGGAAATGGCCGGACAGCCGGTCGATCGGGAATTCTTTTGCCGCACGCCGCATCACCGCATGCACCTTGTTCGGCGTCGCCACGCCGATCGTGTCGGCAATGTCGATTTCATCGCAGCCGAGATCGCGCAGGCGCTGCACCACGTCGGCCACGCTGTCCGGCGGCACATCGCCCTGATACGGACAGCCGAACGAGCAACTTACCGCCGCGCGCAACCGCAAGCCATGCTGCTTGGTGGCCTGCGCCACATCGCGGAAGCGTTCGATCGATTCGGCGATCGAACAATTGATGTTCTTTTGCGAAAACGCTTCCGATGCGGAACCGAAGATCACCATTTCATCGGCGCCGGCGGCCAGCGCCGCGTCGAAGCCTTTCATGTTCGGCGTCAGCACCGAATACACGACGCCCGGCTTGCGGACGATGCCGGCCATCACATCGGTCGACGTCGCCATTTGCGGCACCCATTTCGGCGATACGAACGATGCCGCTTCGATGTTGACGAAACCGGCTTGCGTCAGCCGGTTCACCAGCTCGATCTTGATCTCGGCGGCGATCGTTTCCTTTTCGTTCTGCAAGCCGTCGCGCGGACCGACTTCGACGATTTTCACTTTGGCGGGCAAGCTCATGTCAATATCCTCTGGTTAGGTCAACAACGCCGGCGATCGGTTCGCCGCGCTCCAGTGCGCGGATCTTGCCGGCGATCTGGCGCACGCTATCCTCGCGCAAGGTCAGCGCCGCCATGTGCGGCGTGATCGTGATGCGCGGTTCCTGCCAGAACGGATGCGCCGGCGGCAACGGTTCTTCGTGAAACACGTCCAGCGTTGCGGCGGTAATATGGCCATTCTGCACCAGTGCCAGCAAATCGTCTTCCACCAGATGCGCGCCGCGCGCGACGTTGATCAGATAGGCGCCTGGCGGCAATCTGCCGAGCGTGACGCGGTTCAATATGCCGCCGGTTTCGGCGGTCAGCGGCAGCACGCAGACCAGCACCCGAGAATTGTGCAGGAATGCATCGAAGCCTTCCTGGCCCGCGTAGCATTGCACGCCCGGCACATTTTTCGGCGTGCGGCTCCAGCCGCTCAATGGAAAATCGAAATGCGCCAGCGCTTGCGCAATCCGGCTGCCGAGCACGCCGAGGCCGAGAATGCCGACGCTGAAATGTTCCTTGTCGTGCGGCTTCAGAAAACGCCATTGTCCGGCGCGCGCCTGCACCTCGAATTCATCGAAGCGGCGGAAATAGCGCAGCACCGCATGCGTCACGTATTCGGCCATCTGCACGCCCATGCCGGCATCGTCGAGCCGCACGATCGGCACGCCGGCGGGCAACGCATCGCCGAATTGCAGAATCGCATCGACGCCGGCGCCGACGTTGAACACCGCTTTCAGACCGGCGCGCGGTTGCAGCATCGCCAGCGGCGGCTTCCACACCACCGCGTAATCGGCCGGCTCGTTGTCGCCTTCCTGCCAGACGCGCAATTGCGCTGCCGGAAACGCGGTTTTCAATTCGGCCAGCCATGGCTCGGGCTTGCCGCCTTCTGCATAAAACAGGATGCGCATGATTTTTTCTTCAGTCAATTTTGAACGACAGCAGTTGCACGCCATCCGCCACCTGATCGCCGACCGCGTACAGCACGTCTTCGACGATGCCGGCGGCCGGCGCGGCGATCGTATGTTCCATCTTCATCGCTTCCATGATCAGCAGCGGCGCACCTTTTTCCACCGTGTCGCCTTTCTTGATCAGCACCGCAACGATCTTGCCGGGCATCGGCGCGGTCAGGCGTCCGCCTTCGGCTTCGGCCTGGCCGGCATGCGCCATCGGATCATTCCAGGTCAGCATGCGATGCGCGCCGCCGGCAAACACATGGAATACATCGGCTTCGCGGATCACGGTGCCGCGCACCGTTTCGCCCGCCAGCTTGATCGTCAGGTTATTTTCGGCGTGCTCGATCAGCGTCATCATCGACGACGCGGCGCCGTGCCGGATCGCCCAGCCGCCCGATTGATAGGGTACGGTCAACCGATAAATATTTTCGTCATCGGAAAACTCCAGATTGCGCTGCAAGCCGCCGTTCATGCGCCAGCCGGAGGTATCGGCCCACGGATCGTTGGCGGCGGCCGCGCGATTTTTCTCCGAATCAAATAAAGCGGCGGCCGCCAGCGCAAGTATTTTGGTCGATGCCGGTTGCACCGCAGAAAACAGCGCCTCCTGATTGCGCTCGATCAGGCCGGTATCCAGATCGGCGCCGGCGAACGGCTTGCTTTCGATCAGTCGCTTGAGGAAAGCGATGTTGGTCGCCAGCCCGACGATCTGGTATTCGGACAATGCCTGCGCCATCTGCGCCAGCGCAGCATCGCGATCCTTGCCCCAGACGATCAGCTTGGCGATCATCGGATCGTAGAACGGCGAAATCGCATCGCCTTCCCGCACACCGGAATCAATCCGAACAACGCCGCGCGCGGCGCTGACCGCTCCCTCTCCCTTTAAGGGAGAGGGCTGGGGAGAGGGTAAAAAGGTCAAATCACAAGAATAAAAATTGCGACCCAACTCAAATTCAACCGCCTCCGGCGTCCGCACATGCCGCAACGTGCCAATCGACGGCAAAAACCCCTTTTCCGGATTTTCCGCATAAATCCGCGCCTCGATCGAATGGCCGTTGATCGCCAGTTGCTCCTGCGTCATCGGCAACGGCTCGCCGGACGCGACGCGCAATTGCCATTCGACCAGATCGGTGCCGGTGATCATTTCCGTCACCGGATGCTCGACCTGCAGCCGCGTATTCATTTCCATGAAATAGAACGAACCGTCCTGATTGGCGATGAATTCGACGGTGCCGGCGCCGACATAGCCGACAGCCTTCGCCGCCGCCACCGCCGCGTCGCCCATCGCCTTGCGCCGTGCCGCCGTCATGCCGGGCGCCGGCGCTTCTTCCAGCACTTTCTGATGGCGGCGCTGCACCGAACAATCGCGCTCGAACAGATAGACGCAATTGCCGCGGGTATCGGCGAACACCTGGATTTCGATGTGGCGCGGCCGAGTCAGATATTTTTCGACCAGCACCTTGTCGTCGCCGAAGCTGCTGATCGCTTCGCGCTTGCAAGACGCCAGCGCCGCCTTGAAATCCGCACTTTTTTCAACGATGCGCATGCCCTTGCCGCCGCCGCCGGCACTGGCTTTCAACAGTACCGGATAACCGATCGCATCGGCCTGCTGCTGCAGGAAATCGGCATCCTGATTGTCGCCATGATAGCCGGGCACCAGCGGCACGGCGGCTTTTTCCATCAGCGACTTGGCGGCGGATTTCGAACCCATCGCGCGAATGGCGGAAGCCGGCGGGCCGATGAACACAAGGCCAGCTTCGGCGCAGGCATCGGCGAACGCTGCGTTCTCCGACAGGAAGCCATAGCCCGGATGAATCGCCTGCGCGCCGGTCGCCAGCGCGGCGCTGATGATCTTGTCGGCGCACAGATAACTTTCCTTCGCCGGCGCCGGGCCGATCAATACCGCTTCATTGCAGTCGGCAACATGCTTGGCGTCGGCATCCGCTTCCGAATACACCGCGACGCTTTTGACGCCGAGCCGATGTGCGGTTGCGGCAACCCGGCAAGCGATTTCGCCGCGGTTGGCAATCAGGATTTTGGTGAACATGCGATTCCTTTTTTGTTTGAGTTAGGCAGGTGAGCAAAAGCCTTTTGACATGCCGCGCCTGATACTCCCCTCGCCCGCTTGCGGGAGAGGGGCCGGGGGGAGAGGGAACTTGTCAAGGCCATCTCTCTTGCGATTACCCTCTCCCCAACCCTCTCCCGCAAGCGGGAGAGGGAGTCAAATACCAGTGCAGCAGTATTTGTCAAAAAACTTTTGTATACCTGCTTAGGCTTGTTCCGCTGAAGGAAAAATATTTTTATTCCGTCACTTCGCAACGCGCATCGAACGTCGTGCTGCGCGCATGCAGACCGAGCTTGGCAAGCAACGCCTGATCTTCGTCGACTTCCGGATTGCCGGTCGTCAGCAATTTATCGCCATAAAAAATCGAATTGGCGCCGGCCAGAAAACACATCGCCTGCACCGCCTCGCCCATCTGGCGCCGGCCCGCCGACAGTCGCACGCGCGCTTTCGGCATCGTGATCCGCGCCACCGCGATGGTGCGCACGAATTCCAGCGGATCGAGCGGATCGAGACCGTGCAACGGCGTGCCTTCGACCTGCACCAGATGATTGACCGGCACCGATTCCGGATACGGTTTCATGTTGGCCAGTTGCGCGATCAGGCCGGCACGCTGCAGCCGCGATTCGCCCATGCCGACGATGCCGCCGCAACAAACCTTGATGCCCGCACCGCGCACGCGGCCCAGCGTATCGAGCCGGTTCTGGTAATCGCGCGTGGTAATCACGTTGCTGTAAAACTCGGGCGCGGTATCGAGATTGTGGTTGTAGTAATCGAGTCCGGCATGCTTCAGTTTTTCGGCCTGCCCTTCACCGAGCATGCCGAGCGTGGCGCAGGTTTCGAGCCCGAGCGCCTTGACTTCGCGCACCATCTCCTCGACATGTTCCAGATCGCGGTCCTTCGGTTCGCGCCATGCGGCGCCCATGCAGAAACGGGTTGCGCCTGCGGCCTTGGCCTGACGCGCTGCATCGAGCACGGTATCGAGCGGCAGGATTTTTTGCGCGGTCACGCCGGTGTCGTAGCGTGCCGCCTGCGGACAATAGCCGCAGTCTTCCGGGCAGCCGCCGGTCTTGATCGACAGCAGCGTGGCCAGCTCGACTTCGGTCGGATCGAAATGCGCGCGATGCGTCTGCTGGGCGCGAAACAGCAAGTCGTTGAACGGCAGATCGAACAACGCGACCACGTCCTCGACCGGCCATGCGGTGGCCACAGATGCGGTTACGGTTGCGGCGGGTTTGTTGCCGGTTGGGTAGAACGAAACGGGATGCGACGACATAAACAGCTTTCCTTTACATCAAGGTAAATATCAAGGTGAAACAGCATGTGCAGCGGGCCAGCCCGGCAAGCACGAAAAATCGAGATGCACAGCGGCAGCCGCCGCCGACGGCACCGCCAGCCACGGCACGCCGCCCAGCAGCGGCGCTTGCAGCCGCTCGGCCAGCGCATCGACATTGGCTTCCGCATGCGGCATCGCCGGATCGATGCCATTGGCGACCCAGCCGGCCAGCGTCAGCCCGCGCGCGGCAATCGCATCGGCGGTCAGCAACGCATGATTGATGCAGCCGAGCCGCAAGCCGACCACCAGGATAACCGGCAAGCCAAGTTGCTGCGCCAGATCGGCAGTATCGAATTCAGGCGACAGCGGCACGCGGAAACCGCCGACGCCTTCGACCACGACCGCCTCGGCGGCGGCCGCGATCTGCTCGTAGCAGCGGCGAATGTGCGCGATGTCGATCGCAACATTTTCAAGCGCGGCGGCGATATGCGGTGCGGCGGCTTCGCGCAATAAATACGGCGTCGTCAACGCGGCCGGCAATGCGATATTGGTTGCAGCGGCAAGCAGGTCGGCATCGTCGTTATGCCAGACGCCATCGCGCAACGCGGCGCCAGCGGCGACCGGCTTCATGCCGGCGCTGCGCAACCCGCGCTGCGCCAATGCATGCAGCAGTGCGCTCGACACCAGCGTTTTGCCGACTTCGGTATCGGTGCCGGTAATGAAATAGGAACAAGGAGCAGTCATGTCATGCCTCCGTTTCAAGCAGCGATTCGAACTGGTTCAGCGCGCCGGCCAGTTGCGCGACATGGTCGTGCGTATGCGCGGCCGACAACGTGATCCGCAAACGCGCGGTGCCGGGCGGCACCGTCGGCGGCCGGATCGCCGGCACCCACAAACCTTGTGCATGCAATGCGGCGGCCACGCGCACTGCTGCATCGTTGCCGCCGATGACCAGCGGCTGGATTGCCGTGTCGGAGGGCAAGCGCTGCCAGCGTTGCAGCGTCAATGCTTCCTTGAATTGCCCGATCAGCATTTGCAGATGCGCGCGGCGCGCCGCGCCTTCGGCGCTTTCGATGATGTCGAGACTGGCGAGCAGCGCATGCGCCAAGGCCGGCGCGGCGGCGGTGGTGTAAATGTAAGTGCGGGCGCGCTGCACCAGCCATTCGATGACCGTCGCATGTGCGGCCACGAATGCGCCGCCGACGCCGGCCGCCTTGCCCAGCGTTCCCATGTAAATCAGGTACGGCGAACGCAGTGCAAAATGCTCCAGCGCGCCGCGGCCGTGTGCGCCGAGCACGCCGAAACCATGCGCATCGTCGACCATCAGCCATGCGCCGTGCCGCTCGCACAACGACAGCAATGCCGGCAGCGGCGCGAGGTCGCCATCCATGCTGAACACGCTGTCGGTCACCACGATTTTGGTCGCCGCGCCGCTGGCCGCCAGCAGTGTTGCCAATGCGCCGGTATCGCGATGCGGATACACCTGTACCGCGGCGCGCGAGAGCCGTGCGCCGTCGATCAGCGATGCATGGTTCAGCGATTCGGAAAAAATCGCGGCATCGCCATTGTTCGGTGCAGCCAGCGCGGTCAGCACCGCCAGGTTGGCCATGTAACCGCTGCCGAAATACAGCGCGCGCACCGATTCCAGATGCGGCGCAACGAAAGCGGCCAGCCGCTGTTCCAGCAGCGCATGCGCGCGCGTATGGCCGCTGATCAGATGCGATGCGCCGCTGCCGGCGCCGTAACGGGCGGCGCCGTCGCGCAACGCGTCAACGATGCGCGGATGCGCGGCCAACCCCAGATAATCATTGCTGCAAAACGCCAGCAGCGGCCGGCCGTCGACCCGCATCTGCGGCGCGCAGGGCGTCTCGACGATGCGCAGCCGGCGCCGCAGGTTGCGCGCATCCAGCGATTGCAGTTCGCGATCCAGCCTGTCGATCAATTCCATTGTCCTTGTCCCAATCATTTCCCGATCACTTGTTCAAACACCGCTTGCGTGCGCGCCGCCAAGCCATCGATTTCTTCATCGTCCAGTACATACGGCGGCATCAGATACACGGTGCGTCCAATCGGCCGCAACAGCAATTCATGCTCCAGTGCCGCAGTAAAAAAACGGCGTGAAAAGGTAGCGGCTTCGGCCGCATCGTCAATCACCGCATCGAATGCCAAGATCATGCCGCGCCGGCGGAAGTGGCTGGTGCGCGGGTGCGCGGCCAACGGCGCCAACGCTTGCGTCAGGCGTGCGGCGCGCGCCCGGTTGCGGTTGATCACGTCGTCTTCATCGAAGATCGCCAGCGTCGCCAATGCCGCACGGCATGCCAGCGGATTGCCGGTGTACGAATGCGAATGCAAAAAGCCGCGCGCCACGTCGGCATGATAAAACGCATCGTAAATCGCATCGCGCGTCATCACCAGCGACAGCGGCAGATAGCCGCCGCTGATGCCTTTGGACAGGCACAGGAAATCGGGCCAGATGTTGGCTTGTTCGCAAGCAAAGAAGGTTCCGGTGCGGCCGCAGCCGACCGCGATTTCATCGGCGATCAAATGCACCTGGTAGCGATCGCACAAGGCGCGCACTTCGGTCAGATACGCCGGATCGTGCATCGCCATGCCGGCCGCGCATTGCACCAGCGGTTCGACGATCACTGCGGCGATGTGCCCGGCGCGTTGCTGCAGCAATGTTTCCAGTTCCTGCGCTGCATGGCGCGCGACATCGGCCGCCGATTCGCCGTCTTGCGCGGTGCGCGCATCGGGCGTTGCCACCACATGCGCCTGCCGCAGCAACGGGCCATAGGCATCGCGAAACAGCGGCACATCGGTGACCGCCAGCGCGCCGATGGTTTCGCCGTGATAGCTGCCTTTCAGGCAGACGAATTCCTGCTTGCCGGTCTGGCCGGCATTGCGCCACGCATGAAAGCTCATCTTCAGCGCGATCTCGACCGCCGATGCGCCATCGGACGCGTAAAAGCAGTGACCCAGCACGTGGCCGGTGCGCGCCGCCAGTTGCTCCGACAACGCGATCACCGGCTCATGCGTGAAGCCGGCCAGCATCGCATGTTCCAGTTTGTCGAGCTGGTCTTTCAACGCGGCGTTGATGCGCGGGTTCGCATGGCCGAACAGGTTGACCCACCAGGAGCTGATTGCATCCAGATAACGCCGGCCGTCATGATCGTACAGCCACGCGCCGCGGCCATGGCTGACCGGCACCAGCGGCACGGTTTCGTGATGCTGCATCTGGGTGCACGGATGCCATACGCTTTTCAGGCTGCGGGCGATCCAGTCGGATTGTCGGGGTGAATTCAACACTGCTCCAAAATTTTCTATCTGCCGTTACTCCCCTCGCCCGCCTGCGGGAGAGGGGCCGGGGGAGAGGGCACGGGAGAGGACACCCTCCGCCGCCAAACGAATTGCTTCCAATACGCTCTCGATCTGCTGCATGACCTCATGGTTCCAGAACCGCAGCACGGTATATCCCTGCTCTTGCAACCATGCATCCCTGCGCTGATCGTATGCGGCATTTTCCTGATGTTGACCGCCATCGACTTCAACAATCAGATTCGATTCATGACAGATGAAGTCGACGATATAACGGCCCATCGGCTTTTGCCGTTTGAACTTCATGCCCATGAAACGATGCGCTCTCAGGTAATACCACAACCGTTGTTCGGCTTCTGTTTGCTCGCTTCTGAGTGTTTTGGCGCGTTCAAGCAGGTGCATTTCCCTCTCCCCCGGCCCCTCTCCCGCGAGCGGGCGAGGGGAGTTTCGTGCGCGATGCCTGTTATCAGTCCAACCACCCCGGCTTGCGCTTTTCCAGAAACGATTGCACCCCTTCGCGGCCCTGTTCCGACGCGCGGATATCGGCAATCCGCGCCACCGTATCGGCCACCAGCGCATCGGTCAGCGGCATGCTGGCCACATCCTGCACCAGCCGTTTCGCCTGTTTCACCGCATGCGGACTCGCGGCCAGCAACGCCTTGACGATGCCATCCACCATCGCATCCAGCGCATCGGCCGTTACCACTTCATGCACGAATCCGATCCGATGCGCTTGCTGCGCGGAAAACCGCTCGGCAGTCAGAAAATAGCGCCGCGCCGCATTCTCGCCCATCGCCTTGATCACGTAAGGCGAGATTGTCGCAGGAATCAAACCGAGTTTTACCTCCGACAAGCAGAAATTCGCAGCATCGACCGTCACCGCGATATCGCAAGCGGCAACCAGGCCCATGCCGCCGGCGTAACAATCGCCCTGCACCTTCGCCACCACCGGCTTCGGGCATATATAAATGGTGCGCAGCATGTCGGCCAGTTGCGCCGCATCGGCCAGATTTTCCGCATGCGTGTAACCTGCCATTTTCTTCATCCAGTTCAAATCCGCGCCGGCGCAAAACGCCGGGCCGCGCGCGGCAAGCACGATCGCGCGAATGTCGTCATCGGCGCCTATGTCGCGAAAGACTTGCGCGATTTCGGCAATGGCGACTTCATTGAACGCGTTGCGTACCTCAGGGCGGTTCAGGATGATGTGAGCAACATGCGACTGCCGTTCGACCGCAAGAGTGTGATAAGTCACGCTGGGCATTTTTTCATCTCCGCCTGCAACATATAAATGATATCCATTTCCGGACAGCTATAGCCCATGCCGGTCAACGCTGCGCTGATCTGGCCGCGATGATGTGTGCCGTGGTTGAAAACATGTCCCAGCGTCGCAGAAAAAGGCGTGATGACCTGCTCGCCGGACGCCCGGCTGTAGTGAATCCGGCTGGAAAACCGTTCCGGCGGCACAGTGGCCAGCCAGCCGCGCCAGCGGGAGACTGCGTGGCGCAACGCATCAGCGGTTGCCGCCCGTTCCGATTCCATTTCGGCATTCAGCGCCATTTTTAGTGAAACACCTTCGGCAAAACGTGAATACCAGTGCAATTCCGCCACCAGCATATGGTTCAAGGTGCCATGCACCGACTGGAAAAACAAGCCGCTGTCTTGCCGGTAATGCGCATCGCTGAGGCTGCTGACCTGTGCCAGCAATTTGTCCGTGGCCCAGAGATGGTAGCGGGACAGCATGTCAAAATAATCACGCATCGGCATTACATCCGGAACACGCCGAACTTCGTCTCGGCAATCGGCGCATTCAAAGCCGCGGAGAGCCCCAGCCCCAGCACCATCCGCGTATCGGCCGGATCGATCACGCCGTCATCCCACAAGCGGGCGCTTGCGAAATACGGATGACCCTGATGTTCGTACTGATCCTTGATCGGCTGCTTGAACGCTTCTTCCTCGTCCTTGCTCCATGCGCCGCCCTTGCCTTCGATGCCGTCGCGTTTTACCGTTGCCAGCACGCTGGCCGCCTGATCGCCGCCCATCACCGAAATGCGCGCATTCGGCCACATCCACAAGAAGCGCGGCGAGAATGCGCGGCCGCACATGCCGTAATTGCCGGCGCCGAAACTGCCGCCGATGATGACGGTGAACTTCGGCACGGCCGCCGTCGCCACCGCGGTGACCATTTTCGCGCCATTGCGCGCGATGCCTTCGTTTTCATATTTGCGGCCGACCATGAAGCCGGTGATGTTTTGCAGGAATACCAATGGAATCTTGCGCTGGCAACACAGTTCGATGAAATGCGTGCCCTTCAACGCCGATTCGGAAAACAGGATGCCGTTGTTGGCGATGATGCCGACCGGCATGCCGAAGATATGCGCGAAACCGCAGATCAGCGTGGTGCCGTAACGCGCCTTGAATTCGTCGAATTCGCTGCCATCGACGATGCGCGCAATCACTTCGCGCACATCGAACGGCTTGCGGCTGTTTTTTCCCCCTTCGACCGGAATCACGCCATACAATTCCTGCGCCGGATGGTTCGGCTCGACCGGTTCGCGCAATACCAGTTCATGCGATTTCTTGCGGTTCAGATTGCCGACGATCGTGCGCGCCAGCGACAGCGCATGCATGTCGTTCTGCGCCAGATGATCGACCACGCCGGACAGCCGCGTATGCACATCGCCGCCGCCCAGGTCCTCGGCGGTCACGACTTCGCCGGTGGCCGCTTTCACCAGCGGCGGACCGCCGAGGAAAATCGTGCCCTGATCCTTGACGATGATCGACTCGTCGCTCATCGCCGGCACATAGGCGCCGCCGGCGGTGCACGACCCCATCACGACCGCGACTTGCGGTATGCCTTTTGCCGACAGATTCGCCTGGTTGTAAAAGATGCGGCCGAAATGATCGCGGTCCGGAAACACGTCGTCCTGATTCGGCAAATTCGCGCCGCCGCTATCGACCAGATAGATGCACGGCAGATTGTTTTGCTCGGCAATTTCCTGCGCGCGCAAATGCTTTTTCACCGTCATCGGATAATAGGTGCCGCCCTTGACGGTCGCGTCGTTGCAGACGATCACGCATTCCTGGCCGCTGATGCGGCCGATGCCGGTGATGATGCCGGCCGACGGCGCGGCACTGGTCCCGTGATGATCCTTGTACATCTCGTACGCGGCCAGCTGCGAAAATTCGAGGAACGGCGTGCCGGGATCGAGCAGCATCTGCACCCGGTCGCGCGGCAACAGCTTGCCGCGCGCCACATGCTTTTTGCGCGCATCGTCACCGCCGCCCGATGCGATTTTTTCGATCTTCGCTTTCAGGTCGTCCACCAGCGCCTGCATCGCCGCCGCGTTGAGCTTGAAATCGTCGGAGCGGCTGTTGAGTTTGGATTCGAGAATCGTCATGTTGTTTATATTCTTTCCGGAAAACTGCCATCCACATAAAACCAGCGATGGTCTTCACGCACGAACCGGCTGGTTTCATGCAGCCGATGCGCGCGGCCATCGATCTTGTAACGCGCGACGAATTCCACCGTCGCGGCATCGCCATCCTGTGCCTGCCTGCGCACTTCCAGGCCCAGCCATTTCGTGCCGTCTTCCGTGATCGGCAGCGGCGGCCGCGTGCCTGGATGCCAGGTCGCCTGCAAATACGCATCGTCGCGCAACGTATATGCGGTGTAACGCGAGCGCATCAGCTCGACCGCGGTTTGCGGCATCGCAGCCCGGCTGATGAACCGTTCGCAGCATTCGCCATACGCCTTGCCGCCGCATGCACACACTGGTTTTTGATTGCGCGCCATGGAAGGTCGGGAAGCACTCAGCCCAGCGCGCGTGCAATCAATATTTTCTGGATATCGCTGGTGCCTTCGTAAATCTGGCACACCCGCACATCGCGATAAATCCGCTCGACCGGAAAATCGCTGACATAGCCGTAGCCGCCGTGAATCTGGATCGCATCCGAGCAAATCCGTTCCGCCATTTCACTGGCAAACAGTTTCGCCATCGCCGCT
>DAIDBD010000047.1 GCA_027310305.1 Herminiimonas sp. | reverse complement strand
ACGTATAATTTCGGTCTTTCCGGTTTCGCCGGCTTAGCTCATCTGGTAGAGCACATGATTTGTAATCATGGGGTGGCGGGTTCAAGTCCTGCAGCCGGCACCAATAGAATCAAGCACTTGGCCCAACTCGCAAGGTTGGGCTTTTGTGTTTATGGGAATGCCGCAAATAGGGTATAGCCGCGCGCGCGCAATTCGCATGCCGGACATTTGCCGCAGCCGTATCCCCAGTCATGCAGCACATCGCGCTCGCCCAGATAGCAGGTATGCGTATCTTCGCGTATCAGATCGACCAGCGCAGCGCCGCCCAGTTCGCGCGCCATGTTCCACGTCGCTGCCTTGTCGATCCACATCAGCGGCGTTTCGATGCGCAGTTGTGTCGCCATGCCGAGGTTGAGCGTGGTTTGCAAAGACTGCATCGTGTCGTTGCGGCAATCCGGATAGCCGGAAAAATCGGTTTCGCACATGCCGCCGACCAGCACATCCAGGCCGCGCCGATAGGCGAGCGTGGCGGCAACCGTCATGAACAGCAGGTTGCGCCCCGGCACGAAAGTATTCGGCAGGCCGTTTTCCTGCATCTCGATCGCAACGTCCTGTGTCAATGCGGTGCCGGAAATTTTCGCGATCAGCGACAGGTCGATCAGGTGATCGTCGCCGAGCCGTTGGTTCCAGTCGGCGGATAGCGCGCGCAATTTCTGCAGCAGCGCGGGCCGCACGGTCAATTCAATTGCATGCCGCTGGCCGTAATCAAAACCGATCGTTTCAACCTTTGCATATCGCGACAGTGCCCATGCGAGGCAGGTCGTGGAATCCTGGCCGCCGCTGAAAAGGACCAGTGCGCCGTTGGGAATCGTCATATTTGTAAATGAGTTCAAAAATTGAGAAAACGATAGGCGGGCAATGCAGTTCGCAACCCGGTTATTTCTTGCTGATTTTTTCCAGCGTCTGTTCGATGAATTCTCCGTCCGCATCGGTAAACCGCAACTTTACCGGATACCAGTCAAGCGACGGCGCGAGCCAGATGTCGAGTTGCTGGCCTTTGGCGTCGGGAGGCGGCGCTTTGACGACGTGCCATGCGCTCGTGTCGCCCTGCGGCGCCCTGATTTTTTCCTGTTTGACGACCTTGAATATCCAGGGCTCCGCATCGTTTTGCCCTGCGACGAAAAAATTCCACGCCGATCCCGTCTTGAATTTTGCCGGCGTGCCGCGCGCCACGGCAATCAGTTGCCATATCACGCTGGTGCGGTCCTGTTCGCCGCCCTTGATCGGATACGTCCGGGCCGATTCGGTAAAGCTGATGGTGCGGGTCTGACGGTTGAAGGTGGCGGTCGTCGCCGTTTTGCGAAAACGTTTTTCAGTGAACGCCGCAGGTGCCAGACCGTATTCATCGATCGTGCCTTCGCTCTTCGCGTCGAGGATTTTTCCCACCAGCATCGCACGCGTTTCGGTAACGACTGAAAAATTTTTATCTGCCGCATGCCATTTCACGAGCGCCTCGCCGTTGATCGCCAGGCCGCTTTGCCGCGCGTTGATCGAATAGGCCAGATCCGCTGAGGGCGGCAGGCTGAATTTGTACTTTACCGCAGCGCGTTCCGCTGCCGATGCGGGTGCTGTCAGAACGCTCCATGCGCATAAGGAAGATAAGGCAAAACGTGTGAGGGAAAAGGGCATCGTAGTAGTTAACATGAAAAGGAAAAGCTTCAATTGGTTGCCGCGACAGTCAGATTCGACAACGACATGTCGAGATAATCGCCGTTGGTTTCGGTATAGCGCAACTTGACCGGATACCATTGCTGCTGCGGCGCCAGCCAGATGTCGAGCTTCTGGTCGTACGACCCGGCGCGGGGAATGCGCACGACATGCCATGCGCTGACCTTGTCGCCGTCGATGTCGATTTCTTCTTCGCCTATGATTCGGATGCGCCAGGTTTCGCCATCGCGCACGCCGGCGACAAAAAAATCGATTTCCGCGCCGGGCACGAATTTTTCGCTGTCGCCGCGTCCGATGCCGGCCAGTTGCCAGATGATGCTGGCGCGATCCTGTTCGCCGCCTTTGCGCGGATAGGATGCGGTCGATGCGGAAAAGCTGATGAGGTTGCGTTCGCGCTGGAAATGCGTATTGGTTTCGGATTTGCGAAAGCGTTTTTCGGCGTACAGTACCGGCGCCACGCCGAAGTCGTCGATCACGCCGGTGCTTGCGAAATTCAGCAGGCTGAAAAACAGGATGCCCGCTTCCCCGTTGACGGTGTAGCGGATACCGTCGGATTGCCAGTTGATGTTGCCGTGTCCGTACACCATCTGGCCTTCGCGCAGTGCCTCCACATCGTATTTCAGATCCGCCGACGGCGGCAGCAGCACCTTGTAGTGCGCGGCGTCGGGTTCCGGCGGCGCACTGACAGGAGCGTCGGCCATGTCGGCCGCCTCTGTCGCCGGCGGCAATTCGACAGCGGTCTCGATGCCGGTGTCGCTGCTGCCGGCCACTTCGATTTCGGCCGGCGGCTCCGGTGCCGCTTGCTCGGCGGCGATGATCGCCGGTTCGGGCGGTGCAACCGGTGCCGGACGGGACCGCGGCTTGGCCTTCGGCCTGGGTTTGGCCGTCGGTTTCGGCCTGGCGGGTTTGGGCGTGGCGGCAACGGCCGGCTTGCTTGCCGGTTGCGCAACGCGCAGTTGCGCGGTGATCACGGTCTGGTTCCGATCGCGCCACGAAGGCATGATGATATTGACGCCGGCCCATTCGAGCGTAACGAAATGCAATAGAATCGAAACGGCCAGCAATGCAATCCAGCGTAGGGAAACATGCTTGCGATCAATGGAAGGTTCGGCTGAAACATTCGGCATGCCGATAGTGTAAACGCATCGATGCCTGAACGGGGATGGCGGGATGATACGGCCGGCAAGGCAACCTGTCCGGGTCTGACATTTATCACCGATTCAAGACGAGGGCATTTTTTTCAGGCGGGTTATCTGCTACGCTTGGCTATCTGTCAACGGAGGTGTGCGATGTCAAATCCAGGTATGTCCAATATTCCCGGCGTCGGCGCGATGACGGATACGCTCGAGTTCGTCAAGAACATGTGGGGCGGCATGAAGATTCCCGGCATGGTGATGCCGTCTTTATCGGTCGATGAGATCAACAAGCAGATCGCGGATCTGAAAACGGTGGAATCCTGGCTGACGCTGAACATGAACATGTTGCGCGGCACGATCCAGGCGCTCGAAGTGCAAAGCGCAACCATCGCGACATTGCAATCGATGAGTGCGACGATGAGCTCGATGGGCAAGCCGAGCGCAACCGAAGAAAAGCCCGCGTTCGAATCGCCGTTTTCATTCGCCACGCCGACTACCGCAAAACCGGCGGCACCGGAATCGGAACCTCAATCTCAACCGGAAACCGGACCGCAGCCGCCATCCCGGCCGCAGGCCGCAGGCGATGCGGCCAATCTTGTTCCGCCGTTTGCCAATCCGGCTGCCTGGTGGAACCTGCTGCAGGATCAGTTCAAGCAGGCCGTCAATACTGCGATGGTTGCCGAACCTGAACCGCCTGCGGCCAAACGAACCGCGACCAGGCAGTCCGGCGCCAAGCCGGCCACTGCTCCGCGCACGCCCAAGGCCAAACCAAAATCCTAGGCGGATTGTGCGGCGGCCGTTAGCGATGCGCATGTCGCATTTGCCCGCGTTGCCACGAAAATTCCCTGCTTGCCAAAAAGGCAAATCAGCAGGCGCGCAAGGGCTCCGCACTCCTTGATGAAAAGCAAGGCGTGAAAAATGGACATTTGCTTTGCAAATTCATTTTATTATCGTATTCTGTATACGGAATACGATAATCGAAAATAAAATATGGCTCCCATTACACCGCTGGCGCTTGCGCCCGACCTTGCGGAACAGGCTTACCAATCCATCCTTGACGCGATCTGCGAAGGACGCCTGATCGCAGGCGAACGCGTTACACAGGAGCGTCTGGCCGAAAGCCTGTCGGTTTCGCGCCAGCCCGTGCTGCAGGCAATGCTGCTTCTCAAGCGCGACGGCTTCATCGTCGATGCCGGCGGTCGCGGTGTGATGGTGGCGCCGCTCACGGCCGCGCACATCGGCAATCTGTATCAGGTGCGTTCCGTGCTCGACGGACTGGCCGCGCGCGAGGCGGCACGGCGCAAGGCCGACTTGTCGCCGGCCTTGCTGGCCGCGGGCCGCAAGGCGGCGAAGGACAAGACGATCGCCGCGATGATCGATGCCGATCTGGCGTTTCATCGCGCGATCTATGCCGCAGCCGATAATCCGGTACTGTCTCAGAGTGCCGAGCGCCACTGGAGCCATATCCGGCGCGCCATGGGCGCCGTATTGCAAGTCGCCGGCTTGCGCACCGCGATCTGGAACGAGCATGAAGCGATGCTTGACGCAATCACCAGCGGCGATGCGGCGAAAGCGCAACTTCTGGCGCAGCATCACTGCGAAGCGGCCGGCGACAATCTCGCGCGCCAGTTGATAGAGCAACAATCAGACACTACTCCCGACGACCCGACAACGACCACCAGGAGGCAAGCGTGAAACTATCGCAAACGCAACTCGACCAGTTCGACCGTGACGGCTATCTGTTTTTCCCCAGCTTGTTTAACCCGGAAGAAACCGCTTCGCTGCGGCGGGAAGTGCCGCACCTGTACGCACAAGACCGTCCGGAGAACATCCGCGAAAAGGGCAAGGACAGCGTACGCACCAACTTCGCCGCGCACATGTACAGCGAGCCTTTTGCGCGCCTGGCGCGGCATCCGCGCATGGTCGAGCCGGTCATGCAACTGCTCGACGACGAACTGTACATGCACCAGTTCAAGATCAACGGCAAGATGGCGTTCGACGGCGACGTCTGGCAATGGCATCAGGATTACGGCACCTGGCTCAACGACGACCAGATGCCGACGCCGCGCGCGATGAACGTCGCGATTTTTCTGGACGAGGTCAACGAATTCAACGGCCCGCTGCAATTCATTCCCGGCAGCCACAAGCTGGGCGCGCTGGAAGCGGGGCATGACATATCGACCACCAGCTATCCGCTGTGGACCATCAGCAACGACAATATCCGCACGCTGGTCAAGCAGGGCGGCATCGTCGCCCCGAAGGGGCCGGCCGGCTCGATGATCATGTTTCACAGCTGCCTGGTGCATGCGTCCGCACCGAACCTGAGTCCGTGGGATCGCGTCAGCGTCTATCTCAGCCTGTGCGCGGTGTCGAACCACATCAAGCGGTTCAAGCGGCCCGGTTACATCGCCCACCGCGACTTCACGCCGATCACATGCCTGCCCGACGATTGCCTGGTGCATCCGTATCCGGTGGATCTGCCCTGGAAAGACGGCACGCCGCTGATCGAGCAGAGCGGATTGCAGCAGGCAGCCTGAAACGTAACGGGAGACGAGATGAATCTGTTCGCAAAACTGCAGGCGCGCGCCGCGCAAAACAAACCGGTGCGCATAGGGTTGATCGGGGCCGGCAAATTCGGCTCGATGTATCTGTCGCAAGTGCCGCGCACGCCGGGCATCCATCTGATCGGCATCGCCGATCTGCAGCCGGCCCGTGCCCGCCAGGCGCTCAGGCATGTCGGCTGGGACGAGCAGCGCTTCGACGCGGCATCGCTCGAGCAGGCCGCCAACAGCGGCGGCACCGCGATCATCGACGACAGCATGGCGCTGATCGCTTCGCCGTTCATCGACATCATCATCGACGCCACCGGCCATCCGGGCGCCGGCATCGCCCACGTGCTGGCCTGCTGCGAACACCGGAAGCACATCATCATGGTCAACGTCGAAGCCGACGCACTGGCCGGCCCGCTGCTGAAGCGCAAAGCCGACCAGGCCGGCATCGTCTATTCGCTGGCTTACGGCGACCAGCCGGCACTGATCTGCGAAATGGTCGACTGGGCGCGCGCCGCAGGATTTGAAGTGATCGCCGCCGGCAAGGGCACCAAGTATCTGCCGGCCTACCATGCATCGACGCCCGATACGGTCTGGCAGCACTACGGCCTGACCGCCGAAGATGCGAAGCTCGGCGGCATGAATGCGCAAATGTTCAACAGCTTCCTGGACGGCACCAAGAGCGCCATCGAAATGGCCGCGGTGGCCAACGCCACCGGGCTGGCCGCGCCCAGCGGCTTGCGCTTTCCGGCGGTCGGCGTCGATGATCTGGCACGCGTGCTCAAGCCTGTGGAAGACGGCGGCATCCTGGCGCATCGCGGGCAAGTCGAAGTCATTTCCAGCCTGGAGCGCGACGCGGCGCCGGTATCCCGCGATCTGCGCTGGGGTGTCTATGTCACCTTCGCGGCGGGCAGCGAATATGTCGAACGCTGCTTCAAGGAATATGGCCTGGTCACCGACCCGAGCGGAAAATATTCGTCGATGTACAAGCCGTTTCATCTGATCGGCCTGGAACTCGGCATCAGCGTGGCATCGATCGGCGTGCGCGGCGAAGCGACCGGCGCGCCGATGGCATGGCGCGGCGATGTGGTTGCCACTGCCAAGCGCGATCTGGCGGTGGGCGAAATGCTCGACGGCGAAGGCGGTTTCACCGTCTACGGCAAGCTGCTGCCTGCGGATGAATCGCTGCGGCTGGGCGGCTTGCCGCTCGGGCTGGCGCATGGCATGAAAATCATCCGTCCGGTCAAGGCCGGTGCCTCGGTGGGCTGGGCCGATGTCGCCTACGACAAAGACGCGCTGCCGGTGCGGTTCCGGCGCGAAATGGAAAGCGTGTTTGCAAACGAACTCTCTGCAGGCTACGTCAACGCCGCCTGATCATGCCGCTGCCGCACGCTTGAGCATACGCATCAGGCTGCCGAGCAGCGGCAGTTTTTATGCAGATCTTCCGCCGCGCCTCGGTAGTCGCGGTGACAGGCAATCCGGCCATCGTCGTCGAAACGCAAATGGCTTGCTCTGCGAATGCAGAGTGCTTCACTTCCTGCGCATCGCCAACAGCAGCAATGCAATCCCGGCAAACATCGCGCCGCCGTAGAATGTCGCCGCCGCGCCGAGCAGGTCCCACAATGCGCCGGCCAGCACGCTCGCCGCCAGCATCGCTATCCCGCTGGCGAGATTGAACAGGCCGAACGCGGTGCCGCGCAATTCTCCCGGCGACGTATCGGCCACCATTGCCGCCAGCAGCCCTTGGGTTGCCGCCATGTGGATGCCCCACAAAACCAGGCCGGCGCCGACCCAGGCCAGTTGCGCGCTTTGGGCCAGCACAACATCGGCCGCGATCAGCGGCACGATGCCGAGCATCAGCAGCGTGCGGTGCCGCATCCTGTCTGCCAGTGCGCCGAACGGATAGGCGCAGGCGGCATACACGACATTCATTACCACCAGCACCAGCGGAATCAGCGCCAGCGCCAGCCCGCCTTGCTGCGCCCGCAATACCAGAAACGCTTCCGAAAAGCGCGCCAGCGTCAGTGCCGCGCCGACCGCAACCACCCACCAATAGGCGCCGGGCAATTTGGCCAGCGATGCGCGTGTGATCGGAAAAGGCCGCTTTCCGGCCATTGTCACCGGCTCCGGCTCGCGCACGCCGAACGCCAGCAGGGCGACTGCCAGAAAGCCGGGGATCACCGCGACCCAGAACACCGCGCGGAAATCGTTGTGCCACAGCAGCATCAGTCCGGCCGCCAGCAGCGGGCCGGAAAACGCGCCTACCGTGTCGAGCGACTGGCGCAAGCCGAATGCCGCGCCGCGCAGTTCCGGCGGCGTCACATCCGCGATCAGCGCATCGCGCGGCGCGCCGCGGATGCCTTTGCCGATGCGATCGATGAAGCGCGCAGTGAAAATCCAGCCGATGCCGCCGGCCATTGCAAACACCGGTTTGGTAACCGCACCCAGGCCGTAACCCAGCACGGCCAGCCATTTTCGCTTGCCCACGTAATCGCTCAGCACGCCGGAAAAAACCTTGACGATCAGCGCGGTCGATTCGGCGATGCCCTCGATTACGCCGACCGTCGTGGCGCTGGCGCCCAACACGGTCACCATGAATACCGGCAACAGGCTGTGGATTATTTCCGAAGAAGTATCCATCAGCAAGCTGACAAAGCCGAGCAGCCAGACCGTGCGGGGAATCCGGACCGGCGGTTTTGACGGTTCGATATCGGGCATGGGAAGAAATCAGAAAATTGGATTCAGCACTGTAACAAAATTCTTCCCATGAAGACCGGAGGAATATCGCCTTCAACTGTGGAACCGGTAGATTTATTGGTAGAATCAGCTACTTAACTCAATTTTTCAAGGCCTGTATGCTGTACCCAGAACTGTTTAAATCGCTCGAGCAAGTCCGCTGGAACATGGAAACAGATATTCCATGGGACCAGTTTGATGCCTCTAAATTGACTGACGAGCAAGCCCAGACCATCAGGATGAATGCGATCACCGAGTGGTCCGCATTGCCGGCGACCGAAATGTTTTTGCGCGACAATCACGGCGACAGCGATTTCTGCGCATTCATGTCCGTCTGGTTTTTCGAAGAGCAGAAGCATTCGCTGGTCCTGATGGAATATTTGAGGCGCTTTCACCCAAAATTGGTGCCGACCGAGGAAGAGTTGCACAACGTGCGCTTCGAGTTCGATCCGGCGCCGGCGCTGGAAACCCTGATGATGCATTTCTGCGGCGAGATCCGGTTGAACCACTGGTATCGCTGCGCATCGGAGTGGCATACCGAACCGGTGATCAGGCAAATCTACAAGATCATCAGCCAGGACGAAGCGCGCCATGGCGGCGCCTATCTGCGTTACATGAAGAAGGCGCTGGTTGAAGTCGGCGACCCGGCACGCGCCGCGTTCGCGAAGATCGGCGTGTTGATGGCTTCCGCCCGCCGCACCGAAAAGCCGCTGCATCCGACCAACCTGCATGTCAACCAGTCGCTGTTTCCCAACGATACCGTGCAAAGCCGCCTGCCGGACCCGAAATGGCTCGAAGCATGGCTTGATACGCAGATCAAGTTCGATGCCGAATGGGAAAGGAAAGTGATCGAGCGCATCCTGCACAACATGTCGCTGCTGTTCGACCGCACGTTTGCGACGGTGCAGGAATTGAATCGGTATCGCAAGGAAATCGTCGCACGGATGGCGCCCACCCAGTTAGCGTAAGTGCGAATGCTTCCATTATTCGTGTAACCTGAAGCCGCGAGCATGTACTTGCGGCTTTTTAATTTGTCATGGCCAATTTCGAAGAAAAAATCTGTCCGCGCGTTGCGCTTGCCGCGCGCGTTGCGCAATTGCCCAGGCCGGTGGTGCTGACCAACGGCGTATTCGATATCCTGCATCGCGGCCACGTGACGTATCTGGCGCAGGCGCGCGCACTGGGCGGGTCGCTGGTGGTCGCGGTCAATACCGATGCATCGGTCAAGCGGCTCGGCAAGGGCGACGACCGGCCCCTAAACAATTGCGAAGACCGGATGGCGCTGCTGGCGGCATTGGAATCGGTCAGCCTGGTGGTAGCGTTCGATGAAGATACGGCGCTGCAAATCGTGCAGCAGGCGCGGCCGGATATCTATGCGAAGGGCGGCGACTACGACATGGCCGCGATTCCGGAAGGGCAGGCGGTTGCGGCATATGGCGGCCGCGCGGTCGCAATCGATTTCGAGCATGACCGTTCCACCACCAAACTATTGTCGAAGGTCCGGAACAATTAAGACATTTTATTTTGCGGGCAATCGGGCACTATCGAAGTCGCCCGATCGCGAATAAATGAAAGTCTCGAATGCACCACGTTCCTCTAGTTGAAGTCACGCGCGGCGACGATATCGAATGCATCCACGCCGGTTCGGTCGCGGTAGTCGATACGCGCGGCGATCTGCTGTATCAATCCGGTGATCCGGACTTCCTGACGTTTACCCGCTCCACCATCAAGCCGTTCCAGGCCATGCCGTTCCTGCGCGCCGGCGGCCCCGCGAAATTCGGCTTCACCGCGCGCGAAGTTGCGCTGCTGTGCGCCAGCCATTCCGGCGAGCCGATGCATATCGACGCCGTGCAGTCGATGCTGCGCAAGGCCGGCTGCGACGAGCATCATTTGCGCTGCGGCTGCCATGTGCCGATGCATTACGCGGTAGCCGACAAGCTGCCGCCGGCGGGCGAAACCTGGAACCAGTTGCATAACAATTGCAGCGGCAAGCATGCCGGATTTCTCGCCTATTGCGTGCAGCACGGCCATGCGCTCGACAGTTATCTCGATCCCGCGCATCCGTTGCAGCAAGCGGTGCGGGAGAGCGTTGCGCATTGCGCGGGGATGCCGGCATCGGACCTGAAAATGGGTATCGACGGCTGTTCGGCACCGAACTATGCGATGCCGCTGTCGCGTCTGGCGCTGTCCTATGCACGCCTGGCGCAGGGTGCAAGCGATGATCGATACGGCAATGCGCTGGGCGATCTCTATCAGGCAATGACCGCGCATCCGGAACTGGTGTCCGGCGCCGGCCGCAACGATCTGGCCTTCATGCAGACCGCGCCCGGCGACTGGGTCGCCAAGATCGGCGCCGACGGCGTGCAAGTCATCGGCATCCGCTCCGCCGGCTTGGGCATCGCGATCAAGATCGGCGACGGCAACATGCGCGCGCTGTATACGGCGGCAGTATCGGTGTTGCGGCAGCTCGGTCTGGTGGGGTCGCCCGAAGCGTCGCCGCTCGCACCGTGGGTGCGGCCGCAATTGAAAAATTTCATGGGGTTGCGTACCGGCGAAGTGCGGCCGGTATTGCGGCTCGCGAAAGCGTAGCCGCACCGGCAGGCATCAATGCTGTTGATGCGCTCCGGCTTCCTTCGCCTTCGGTTCCTTGTCCTGAACCACGACCGAGACGTCGACCTTGCCGGCTTTTTCAAACGTCAGCGTGAGCGGAAATTTGTCGCCGGCCTTCAGCGGCTGCTTCAGGCCGCTCAGCATGATGTGATAACCGTCGCCCGGCTGCATCGCGATTTTTCCGGACGGCTTGATCACGATGCCGGACACTTCACGCATACGCATAACATTGCCGTCCATCGACATCGTATGGATTCCAGCGCTGGTTGCGATCGGCGATGCGACCGCAACCAGCTTGTCGATGTCCTTGCCGTTGTTTTCAATCGTCAGATATGCGCCTCCGGAGGATTGATTCGGCACGGTGGCGCGGGCATACGGATGGCCTATGCGCAGCTGGCCTGCGTTGTATTCATGCGCACTGGCGGAAGCGGCGATCGAAAGCGCGGCAACGAGAGGAATGAGCGAACGGAAATGCATGGGTGTTCCTTGAAATTGGGGGTGGCGGATTATAGCAATTCGATCGCATCAAGCGCCGCCGGCAAAACCGTTCTGCCGCCATGCTTCGTAGACGACCACGGCAACCGTATTCGACAGGTTCAGGCTCCGGTTGTCCGGCCGCATCGGCAGCCGGATGCGCTGCGACGGTGCAAACGATGCGCGCAGTGCCGGGCTCAGGCCTTTCGTTTCCGAGCCGAATACGAAGACATCGCCGGCGCGAAACGCCACGCCGGCGAACGGCGTCGAGCCGTGCGTCGTCAATGCAAACATCCGCATCGGATCGGGCGCTTCGCCGGCAATGAAGGCGTGCCAGTCGCGGTGCACCTTCATCGTTGCGTAATCGTGATAATCGAGTCCGGCGCGCCGCATTTTCGCGTCATCCAGCGGAAAGCCGAGCGGCTCGATCAAATGCAATTGCGCGCCGGTGTTGGCACACAGCCGGATGATATTGCCGGTATTGGGCGGAATCTCGGGTTCAACCAGTACAACATGAAACAAGCGCTTCTCCTTTGTTGTTCCTACTTCAGCAGCGTCCGCGCAAAAACGAAATTGGTGACGCGCGTTGCGCCGAAACGTTTCAGCGTCGCCGCCAGTTCGTTCAGCGTCTCGCCGGTAGTCATCACATCGTCGACCACGCCGATATGCCGGCCGCGCAAGCGGTCGATCGCGTCATGCGATGCGATGAATGCATGCCGGATATTCCGATGGCGTTCGTCCGGATGCAGCAACGATTGCGCATGCGTATCGCGCAGCCGGACCGCCAGATGCGGATCGAGCCTGATGCCGAGCGCATGCGACAGCGGCCTGGCAATTTCCAGCGCCTGATTGAAGCCGCGCTCCGCCAGTCGTTGTGAACCGAGCGGCACGGCGGTCATGCATGCCGGCAGCGGGCTGTGCTGCGCATGCAGCGATGCATCGCGCAGCATCCGCGCAAACAGCGGCGCCAGCGCCAGCTGGTTGCCGAATTTCAATGCCAGCACCAGCCGGTCGATCGGCGGCGCGTAATCGATTGCGGCAATCGTCGCATCGAATGCGGGCGACTGTTTCAGGCAATCGCCGCATCTTGCTGCAGCGGTTGCCGAGATTGCCGGCAACGGGATCGCGCATTGCGTGCATCGATGCTGCGCCTGCCTGAAAAACTGCGCATGGCAGCCAGCGCAGATCGCGTCATCGTTGCTGATGCCGCACAGCGCGCACGAAGACGGCATCGCTGCCGGCAGGCGTGCTGTCAGATGTTGGGACCAGTGGCGCAGACGGGAAAGCATGGAGCGGCAAAGCCTTCAGGCGTGTAAACTAGGGGCGATTATCTCATTCCATTCGATTCATTTTCCGTGTCCCTGCCATCTTCTTTATCCAAAACCCGATCAAGCGCACCGATCGACTTGCATCGCGTCCGCCGCTTGTTCGCATCGCCCGCCCGCGTCGCCGAGTCGAATTTCTTGCGGCGCGAGATCGCCGGCCGAATGCAGGAACGTCTTGCACTGGTGAAAATTGCGCCGCAACGGATCGTAGATGCCGGTTGCGGAGAGGGCGCGGATTTGCCGGCCTTGCAACAGCGGTTCGCGGACGCCCATGTTCTGGGTTTGGATGCGGCGCCGGCAATGCTGCGGGAAGTACGCATTCGGCAAGATGAAGCGCTGTCGTCGATGAACCGGCTGTTGACGAAACTGCTGCCGGCCAGCATGGGGGCCGGGTTGAATGCCGGCGCAGGGTTGGTCTGCAGCGATTTCGCCCGGCTGCCGTTCGACATCAACACCGTCGATCTGGTCTGGTCGAATCTGGCGCTGCACTGGCATCCGCAACCGGATCGCGTTTTCGCGGAATGGCGCCGCGTGCTGCGCGTGGACGGGCTGCTGATGTTTTCCTGTTTCGGGCCCGATACCTTCAAGGAGTTGCGCGCCGCTTTCGCCGCGGTCGATGAGGCGCCGCATGCATTGCCTTTTGTCGATATGCATGACTTCGGCGACATGCTGGTCAATGCCGGATTTTCAACGCCGGTAATGGACATGGAAACGATTACCGTCACCTATGCCTCCGCCGCAAAATTGATGGCCGATGTACGTGCCTGGGGCGGCAATCCGCTCGCGACCAGAAGGCGCGGCCTGACGGGAGCGAAGGGCTGGGCGCGAATCATGCGCGCGCTGGAGCGGAACCAGGGTTCCGACGGCAGGCTTCCGCTGACCTTTGAAGTGATCTACGGACATGCTTTCCGTCCGGTATCCAGAATCACGGCGAGCGGCGAAACCATTGTCCGGCTGGATTTGCGCAAGAAATAACAATGCGTGGCCGCATGACAAGCAAATCGATGCCGGCCGCAAAGAGCCGCGGACATGCCGGCAATGGTCAAAATTGCAATGAACCGGCGCTGCCGAAAACGCTGCAAACCCGCGCACCGTCTCGCGTTCAGACGCTTGTTAACTTGTTATTCCGCTTGATAACAAACCCCTTTCCGACTTATACTTCGTGGGTTTTACGTAGCGCGTGCGCTGCGCGGCTTGCTCGTTCGGACGGTGCCCCATGTTGCAGCGAGAATGGGTCTTGAAACGCAATTGCTCGATTTCACCGCGGCAACTGGCAGCGGTTTATGCGGCTTTGTGCGCGAGTTCCCTGATGGTGGCGACTGTATGCGCGGTGCATGGCGCCTGGTATGTCCTGGGCTTTGCGATTCTGGAAATGTCGGCCGTCGGATTGGCTTTTTTGCACTATGCCCGTCATGCGACCGATCGCGAGCATATCGCGCTCGTCGATGACTGCCTTCTGGTGGAGCTGATCGATGCGGAACAGGCCCGGCAATTCCGGTTGAATCCGCGCTGGACGCGTATCGATTTGCCTGGCGCGCAGCGCGGACTGATTGGTCTGGAGGCTGACGGGACGCGGGTCGAGGTTGGCCGGTTTTTGGCAGAATGGAAACGACGCGAGTTTGCGCAGGAGTTACGCAGCGCGCTGGCGTCCGGTGGTTCGGCAGAATTCTAATTTTGGGTTTTTGAGGAAAACATGAAACATGCGAAGCGCCTTCAATCGTTGATGCTCGGTGTATTGTTCATGGCGGCTGGCATGCCGTCATGGGCAGTCGTCGATAGCCAGGGCGGCCCGGCCGTGCTGCAGCTCAATTTTCAGCAGCCTGTCACGCAAATCGCCGCTGAAATCTACCAGCTGCATACCTGGATGCTTATCATCTGCCTTGCCATTTTCCTGGCGGTTTTCGGCGTGATGTTTTACTCGATCCTTAAACACCGCAAGTCGCTGGGCCACAAATCCGCCAGCTTCCATGAGAGCACGGCGGTGGAAATCGCATGGACAGTCGTCCCGTTCGTGATCGTTATCCTGATGGCGCTTCCCGCCACCAAGACCGTGGTTGCGATGAAGGATACGTCCAACGCCGATATCACCATCAAGGCTACCGGCATGCAATGGAAATGGGGCTACGATTATCTGAAGGGCGATGGCGAGGGCATTTCCTTTTTATCCAATCTTTCCACGCCGCGCGAGCAGGTCACCGATCCGACCAAGGTCAAAAACGACAATTACCTGATCGAAGTCGATAATCCGGTGGTCGTGCCGGTCAATAAAAAAATCCGCATCGTCACCACCGCCAATGACGTCATTCATGCATGGATGATCCCGGCGTTCGGCGTCAAGCAGGATGCCATTCCGGGCTTCGTGCGCGACACCTGGTTCAAGGCTGAAAAAATCGGCACCTATCGCGGCCAGTGCGCCGAATTGTGCGGCAAGGAACATGCGTTCATGCCGATCGTGGTCAATGTCGTCAGCGACGGCGATTACAAAAAATGGGTTGATGGCAAAAAGAAGGAAATGGCTGCCAAGGCTGACGATCCGAACAAGGTCTGGACGATCGACGAACTGAAGCAGCGCGGCGAAAAAACATATGCGGCCAATTGCGTTGCATGCCATCAGGCGACCGGCAAGGGCGTGCCCGGAGCATTCCCCGCGCTCGACGGTTCGCCGATCGTCAACGGTCCGAAAGCGGCGCAGATCAATATCGTATTGAATGGCAAGAACGCCATGCCGCCATGGAAGGGCGTATTGTCGGATACCGATATTGCGGCAGTCATTACCTACACTCGCAATAACTGGTCCAACAAGGCCAGGGAAAACATCGTTCAACCAGCCGAAGTTCTGGCAGCGCGCAAGCAGTAAAGAATATTGCGGGACAGAGTTTGCGAGGCGCCGCAGCGCGCCGAGTTACTCTGTCCCCAACATTATAGAAATTGCGGGACAGAGTTTACAAGGCGCCGCAGCGCGCCGAATGACTCTGTTTCCAACAAATCAGGAAACAGGAGATTGAGATGAGTACTACCGCAGTCGATCACGCACACGATCATTCTCACGGCGCGCATGACCACGATCATGGGCATCCGCACGGCTGGCGCCGCTGGCTGTACGCAACCAATCACAAGGACATCGGTACGCTGTACCTGTGGTTCTCTTTCATCATGCTGCTGTCCGGCGGCTTGCTGGCTATGCTGATTCGGGCTGAATTGTTCCAGCCCGGCTTGCAGTTTTTCGAGCCGGAATTCTTCAATCAGCTGACGACCATGCACGGCCTGATGATGGTGTTCGGCGCCATCATGCCGGCGTTCGTCGGCTTTGCAAACTGGATGATCCCTTTGCAAATCGGCGCGGGCGACATGGCCTTCGCGCGGATGAACAACTTCTCGTTCTGGCTGCTGCCGCCGGCGGCGCTGCTGCTGGCAGGCTCGTTCCTGGTGCCGGGCGGTGCGACCGCCGCGGGCTGGACGCTGTATGCGCCGCTGTCGACGCAAATGGGCCCCGGCATGGACATGGCGATTTTCGCAATCCATATCATGGGCGCATCGTCGATCATGGGCTCGATCAACATCATCACCACGATTCTCAACATGCGCGCACCCGGCATGACGCTGATGAAGATGCCGATGTTTTGCTGGACCTGGCTGATCACCGCCTATCTGCTGATCGCCGTCATGCCGGTGCTGGCAGGCGCGATCACGATGACGTTGACCGATCGTCATTTCGGCACATCGTTCTTCAACGCGGCCGGCGGTGGCGATCCGGTGATGTATCAGCACATCTTCTGGTTCTTCGGCCATCCCGAGGTGTACATCATGATTTTGCCCGCATTCGGCATCGTGTCGCAGATCATCCCGGCGTTCGCCCGCAAGCCGCTGTTCGGTTATGCATCGATGGTGTATGCCACCGCATCGATCGCGATCCTGTCGTTCATCGTCTGGGCGCATCACATGTTCACCACCGGCATGCCGGTGACCGGCCAGCTGTTCTTCATGTACGCGACGATGCTGATCGCGGTGCCGACCGGCGTCAAGATTTTCAACTGGATCGCGACGATGTGGAGAGGCTCGATGACATTCGAGACGCCGATGCTGTTTGCAATCGGCTTCATCTTCGTGTTTACGATGGGCGGCTTCACCGGCCTGATTCTGGCCGTGACCCCGATCGATATCCAGATGCAGGATACCTACTACGTGGTCGCGCATTTCCACTATGTGCTGGTAGCCGGTTCGCTGTTTGCGCTGTTCGCCGGTTTCTATTACTGGGGGCCGAAATGGACTGGTTTCATGTACAACGAAACCCGTGGCAAAATCCATTTCTGGAATTCGCTGATCTGGTTCAACGTCACTTTCTTCCCGATGCACTTCCTCGGTTTGGCCGGCATGCCGCGCCGTTACGCCGATTATCCGGCGCAATTCACCGATTTCAACATGCTGGCATCGATCGGCGCATTCGGTTTCGGCTTGAGCCAGATTTATTTTCTGTTTGCCGTTGTATTGCCGTCGATCAAAGGCGGTGAAAAAGCGGCTGACAAGCCATGGGATGGCGCGGAAGGACTGGAGTGGACTGTACCTAGTCCGGCGCCGTTCCATACTTTTGAAGTGCCCCCGACAGTGAAGTGACCGGATACGGCGGGCGCAAGCCCGCCTGATCGAATATATGCCTGACCAAAAAAAGCCCGACAACCGCAAGACCGCATTGATACTGGCATCGATTGCGCTGATGTTTTTTATCGGCCTGTTCGTCAAACAAATCTGGTTTCGCTGAGATGGAAGCGCAAGATCCGGACAGCGGCCGGCAAGCGCGCAAGTTGAATGCGCAGATGCTTGGCAAGCTGATGGTGGTCGCCGTATTGATGTTCGGCTTCGGTTATGCATTGGTGCCGCTTTATAAAAAGATTTGCGAGATTACCGGCGTCAACATCCTGACGCCGAAAGACGCCACCGCGGAAAGCATCGGCAACACGCAAATCGACAAGAGCCGCACCATTACGGTCGAGTTCGATGCCAATGCGCAGGGTCCGTGGCGGTTTCGCCCGACGATCAGCAGCGTGCAAGTGCATCCCGGCGAAATGACGCAGGTTCTGTATGAAGTCGTGAACATGCAGCCGCACAGCATCGACGCGCAGGCAATTCCAAGTTATGCGCCGCAACAGGCGGCCGCGTATTTCAGGAAAGTGGAATGCTTCTGCTTCAAACAGCAGACGCTCGGCCCGAATGAAGCGAAACAGATGCCGGTCGTGTTTTACATCGATCCGGCCCTGCCGAAAGATGTGAAGACAATCACGTTGTCCTATACTTTCTTTGAGATCGGCGGGACGGCCAAGAAAGCAGGTTGAAGAGTGCGCGAATGCGGGATTTGAAAAAAGCGACGCAGCGCAAGACATCCTTTGGCGCAACGGTAAAAGCGGTATTGTGGTCGTTCCTCGGCATCAGAAAGAAAAGCGACTATGAAAAGGATGCGGCGCAGCTCAATCCGGTGCATGTGATCATCGCCGGCGTGATCGGCGCGCTGATTTTTATTGCAACGCTGATAATCATTGTCAAAATCATTGTGGCAAAGTAGTTGTTTATTGCGGAACAGGGTTTGCAAGGCGGGCAGCACGCCGGATTGGTCCGATACCCCGTGAAAGGGGTTCTTCTCCGGCATTATGGAAAATGAACAAGTTTCAGTATTAAATGGAGATGGCAATGAGTTCTCAACAACACGCTAACGCGCCTTATTATTTCGTGCCCGGCCCATCAAAATGGCCGGTGCTGGCGGGGGCATCGCTGCTCTTGACGATGGCGGGTGCTTCGGCATGGGTAAACGGCATTGCATGGGGTCCCTTTGCAAATGTCGCGGGCATTCTGGCGCTGCTGGTCGTACTCTACAACTGGTTTGGCCAGGCGATCGCGGAATCCGAAGGCGGGCTGTACAACGCCCGAGTCGACACATCGTTTCGCTGGAGCATGAGCTGGTTCATCTTTTCCGAAGTGATGTTCTTCGCGGGATTCTTCGGTGCGCTGTTCTACGCGCGCAGCATCACGTTGCCGTGGCTGGGCGATCTGGATCATAAAATCCTGTGGCCTGATTTCAATGCGCAATGGGGCGGCGGCGGCCCAGCCGGCACGATTGAAAAATTCCAGACGATGACGCCGTTCTGGATTCCCACCATCAATACCGCGCTGCTGCTGACATCGGGCGTGACGTTGACGATTGCGCATCACGCATTGCTCGCCGGCCGCCGCGCCAAGACTGCGTGGTGGCTGCTCGCGACGATTGTGCTTGGTGCGGTTTTCATGGGCTTCCAGGCGTATGAATACATGCATGCCTATAGCGAGCTGAACCTGAAGCTGACTTCCGGCATTTACGGTTCGACTTTCTTCATGCTGACCGGCTTCCATGGTTTTCATGTGACGCTGGGTGCGATCATGCTGTCAGTCGTTCTATACCGTGTAGTGAAGGGGCACTTCACGCCGGAGCATCATTTCGCCTTTGAAGGGGCGGCCTGGTATTGGCACTTTGTGGACGTGGTATGGCTTGGCTTGTACGTAGTTGTCTACTGGCTGTAGGCCGGGTTGCGGAACATCGGCGAGTAAACAAAAAAGCCGCACTTCGGTGCGGCTTTTTTACTGAGAGAGCACCTGGCAAAATGCCCATGGCGCCGTTGCGCCGCCATGGGCATTTTGCCAGGTGCTCTAATGAATCGGTTCAGCGAATGCCGGTAGGCTCGATCCATCCCAATTGATGCGCAATCAGTATCAGCGCGAACAATGCGATGGAAAATCCGACGCGAAATGCCAAGGCCTTGACGGTGCGGTTGCTTTTGCCTTTGTCGCGCATTAAAAAAACCAGCGCGGAACCCAGGCTGGCCAGGATCAGAACAAAGGCGATTGCGACAAGAATTTTCATGGCGAGTGCTTCATTGGGCAAGTTGCCGGCAATCGACAGGCTGAAAAGGTGCACTGATTAAAGCGACATTGTAATGCCATTTATATTCAGATTCAGAAGGATTCCATTCATTGCCGCGGCGGTTGCCGTTGCAATCGGCGTATCGCTGGGCCAGTGGCAGATGCGGCGCGCCGCAGAAAAACAAGCTATTGAACTGAAACTGTCGACACGCGAAGCTGCGTCGCCCGTTGTGCTGGAGTCTGCGATTGAAGCCACCGACGGAATCGAATATCGGCGCGTGATTGCCAAAGGGGAATTTGTGCGCGATTGGCCGGTCTATCTGGATAATCGCCCCTATAAAGGGGTGGCCGGTTTTCAACTGCTGATGCCGTTGAAGATAGCCGGTTCGGACATCCATGTGCTGGTTGCGCGTGGCTGGCTGCCGCGCGATCCGGCCAACCGTGCAAAATTGCCATCGGTAGCGACGCCCGGCGGGCCGGTTGAAATCCAGGGTGTGGCAAAGCGCAGTCCGGGCCGCTTGCTGCAACTGGGCCGCGCCGCAAAATTGCAGCGCGGCGCGATTGTGCAAAATCTCGATATCAAGGAATTCGCGCAGGCCAGCAGTCTCGCGATGCAGCCTTTTATAATCGAGCAGTCGAGCAATGCGCAAGATGCTCTGGTGCGCGACTGGCCGCGGCCTTCGACCGGCATCGACCGGCATCTCGGCTACGCATTCCAGTGGTATGCGCTGGCTGTGATGGCAGGTATTTTTTTCGTTGTGACAGGGATTCGACGTGGAACAAAATAAGCAACAAAGCACAGGGCGCTGGAAGCTGTTTGCCGTCATCGCAGTGTGCGCCGCACCGGTGATTGCCTCTTATCTGACCTATTACGTGATCAAGCCGGAAGGCCGCACCAACTACGGTGCGCTGATCGATCCGAGAGCTTATCCAATTCCCGCTCTTGGAACCACGCTGCTTGACGGCAAGCCGGTTGCACTGGATGCCTATAAGGGCAAATGGGTCCTGCTGCAGGTGAATGATGCCGATTGCCGGGATGCGTGTAAAAAGAAACTGGTCGAGATGCGGCAACTGCGGCTGATGCAAGGCAAGGAAATGGATCGTATCGAGCGCGTATGGCTCATCACGGACGAAAAGCCTTTGGAAACCATCGTCATGCGCGAATACGACGGCACGCATATGCTGCGCGCCAAGCCCGATGCAGTGAGGGCATGGCTGCCGGCCGAACCGGGCACGACGGCCGCCGATCACCTGTACATGATCGATCCGCTGGGTAATCTGATGATGCGTTTTCCGAAAGACGCCGATCCCAACAAGGTCAAGAAGGATATTGCCAAATTGCTCAAAGCATCGCGCATAGGATGAAAACGATGAGGACGATCCGGCCATGCTGATCCAGCTTGCGATCATGGGATTGCTGGCGGCGCTGTTGCCGCTGGCGATCGTGTGGGTATCTAACGATGCCGACAAGTACCGCAAACTGGTATGGGTCACGCTGTTTCTCACATTCGATCTGATCATGTTCGGCGCGTTCACGCGGCTGACCGATTCCGGGCTTGGCTGCCCGGATTGGCCGGGCTGCTATGGGCAAGCCAATCCGTTTCAGGCGCATGCCGACATCAGCGCCGCGCAAGCCGCGATGCCGACCGGTCCGGTCACCGTGATGAAAGCATGGATAGAAATGACCCATCGCTATCTGGCAATGGGCGTTGGCGTGCTGATCATCGCCATCATGGTGATTGCATGGCGCCGCTGGCTGCAGTCGGGGCGCCGCCAGATAAAATTTTCGCCGGTGTTTCCGACGCTGCTGTTTGCCTTCGTTTGTTTGCAGGGCGCTTTCGGCGCATGGACTGTCACGCTGAAACTGCAGCCGGTCATCGTGACCACCCATTTGTTGCTGGGCATGACATTGCTGGCGCTGCTGACATGGCTCGGCGCGCGCCAGGCCAACCATTCGCCGGTGTCGCCATCCGCATCCGCGCTGTGTGCGCCGGCCGCACTGGCGGTTATCCTGTTGTTGATGCAAATTGCATTGGGCGGCTGGGTCAGCACCAATTACGCAACCCTGGCCTGCAGCGATTTTCCGCTGTGCCATGGCGTGCTGTTGCCGCAAATGGATTTTGCCAACGGTTTCACACTGTGGCGCGGATTGGGCAAAACCGCCGGCGGCGACTATCTGCCTTTTCCGGCATTGACGGCGATCCACTGGACGCATCGCATGTTCGCTTTGGTGGTGATTATCTTTATCGCCCGGGTAGCGCAGCAGGCGCTTAAAACAAACGGTTTGCGCAACACCGGACGCTGGCTATTGTTCGTGATCGCGCTGCAGTTCGCTACCGGCGTCGCGACCGTCTATCTCGACTGGCCGCTGGCGCTGGCAGTGATGCACAACGGCGGCGCGGCGCTCCTCTTGCTATTGCTGGTCATGCTAAACTACAAGGCTCGAATCCCGGCCGACACGGCATCAGATCGCGCTGCCGCGCGCTTGTCGGCCGCATGATGCCCAACGCATGACTACCCTGACTGTCCATCCCAACCGCATAGCCCAGTACTGGGCGCTGACCAAGCCGCGCGTGACGCAGCTGGCGGTATTTTGCGCGGTCATCGGCATGTTCCTCGCCACGCCGGCGTTGCCGGACTGGAAAATCGTGGTGGCCGCCACCATCGGCATCTGGCTGCTGGCGGGTGCCGCGTTCGCCGTCAATTGCTTGGTCGAGCGTGAAATTGATTCGCGCATGGCCCGTACCGCTCGCCGTCCGATGGCGCGCGGCGAAATTACCGTTTCGCAAACACTGGTGTTTTCCGGCGTGATCGGCGGCATCGGCATGTGGGTGCTGTACAACTTCGTCAATCCGCTCACCATGTGGCTGACCTTCGCCACGTTCGTCGGCTATGCAGTGATCTATACCATGATTTTAAAGCCGGCGACGCCGCAAAATATCGTCATCGGCGGCCTGTCGGGCGCGATGCCGCCGGCTTTAGGCTGGGCCGCGGTCGCCAATGACGTGCCGATGCAGGCATGGATTCTGGTGCTGATTATTTTCATCTGGACCCCGCCGCATTTCTGGGCGCTGGCGCTTTACCGCCGCGATGACTATGCAAAATCCGGCTTGCCGATGCTGCCGATTACGCACGGATTGAAATTCACCCAGTTCCATATCTGGCTCTATACGATCGCGCTGGTTGCCACCACCATGCTGCCTTTTGCGGTAAGGATGAGCGGAATATTTTATCTCGCCAGCGCATCGGTGCTGGGCGCCATTTTCCTGTGGCATGCATGGCAGATTTATCGCAACTACACCGACCTGATTGCACGCAAGACATTTACCTACTCGATCATCTATCTGTCGCTGCTGTTTGGCGCATTGCTGGTTGATCATTACTTGAAATTTTAATCATGCGCACGTTCCCCTTCATTGCTGCGCTGGCCGCAGCGCTTTCACTGGCCGCTTGCGGCGACAGGCAAACTGCGGATGGCAGCCAGATGATCCTGTCGCCGGCCAGCACGGCTTTCAAGAACACCGACGTTACCGGTCTCGACTACGCCAAGGATTTTGCGTTGACCGACCATACCGGGAAGCTGCGCACGCTGGCCGACTTCAAGGGCAAGGCGGTCCTGGTATTTTTCGGTTTCACGCATTGTCCCGATGTTTGTCCTACCACCATGGCGGAAATGGCCAATGTCATGAAGCAACTGGGGCCGCAGGCGGACAGGGTGCAAGTGCTGTTCGTGACGGTCGATCCGGAACGGGATACGCCCGAATTGCTCGCAAAGTATGTTCCTGCCTTCGACCCGCGTTTTCTGGGGATGACCGGCGACAAGGCGGCGATAGAAAAAGTCACGAAGGAATTCAGGGTGTTTTATCAGAAGGTGCCGGGCAAGGAACCCGGCAGCTACACGATGGACCATACCGCCGGCAGCTATGTATTCGATCCGCAGGGGCGGGTACGGCTTTTCGTGCGCCACGGGCAAGGCGCGGAGCCGATCGTGCACGATCTTAAAATCCTGTTGTCCTGATCCAGGGCCTTCGCACTCCGTCAAAGAAAAAGGCGCTCTTTCGAGCGCCTTTCAACTTTTCACACTGGCTTGCCGCCTGTCAGGCGTAAGCTGCCAGCGTGCCTTTCATTTTTTTCAGTGCAACGGATTCGATTTGCCGAATCCGCTCAGCCGACACGCCGAATTCATCCGCCAAGTCATGCAATGTGGCGCCCGAACCATCATCATTGGCCAGCCAGCGCGCCTCGACAATGCGGCGCGAACGGGCATCAAGTTTGCCCAGCGCGGCTTCCAGGCCTTCCGACTGCAGGCGATCGTATTGCTTCGCTTCCAGTACCTTGGTCGGCTCGTTCATGTCGGACGACAGATAGGCGATCGGTGCAAACTTGTCGTCTTCGTCATCGGTCGGGGCTTCCAGCGCGATATCGCGGCCGGACAAGCGGGTTTCCATTTCAATGACTTCTTCGGGTTTGACGTTGAGCGTCCTGGCGAGCGAATCGACTTGGGCCGGGGTCATCGAATCCAGCCCTACCTTATGGCTGCGCAAATTGAAAAACAGCTTGCGCTGGGCCTTGGTGGTCGCCACCTTGACCAGCCGCCAGTTTTTCAGGATGTATTCATGCATTTCGGCCTTGATCCAATGCATCGCATACGACACCAGACGCACGCCTTGATCCGGATCGAAGCGCTTGACCGCTTTCATCAAGCCGATATTGCCTTCCTGGATCAGATCCGCATGGGCCAAGCCATAGCCCAGATAGCCGCGTGCAATCGAGACGACCAATCGCAAATGCGACAAGACCAACGCTTGCGCCGCTGCCAAGTCATTGTTTTCGCGCAACCGCCGTGCCAGCGACACCTCTTCCTCATGCGTCAGCATGGGTAGCCGATTAACGGCGGAAATATAGGCATCGATATTGCCTAGATTGCCCGAAAAGCCTAAAGCCAAAACATTGTTGCCAGCAGGAATCAATGCAGCTGAAGCAATTGGTGTGTTCATACTTTCTCCTTGCTACTGTAATGCGGGAATTGATCTGGCTCGAAGCACGCCGACCTTTCATATTCATCATATTAGCACTCTCTATAAACGAGTGCTAATGAGCATTCCCAACCACGGAGATAGCCTAAATGCTATTGCCATGCAATAAACTATTGCTTATCAAATCAAAACTTTAACGTGAAAGAAACCACCTGCAAGGCGAGCGGAAGCCTGACCACTGAAGGCCCTCTATTTTTTGTGCAGGCGAATCAGGCGACGGTGGGGATGAACCCGAATTGCCTTAATGCCTTGATCCAGCGAGGGGCGTTACGTT
>DAIDBD010000017.1 GCA_027310305.1 Herminiimonas sp. | reverse complement strand
CAACCGCCCGATCGTGGTGCCGGATTCGAGCGAAATCGTGATCGAGGTCATCAGCGGCCGCGACATCAGCGTCAACTTCGACATGCAATCGCTGGCCAGTTTGCTGCACCATGACCGCATCGTCATCAAGCGCTCGTCGCATACCATCACCTTCCTGCATCCGCACGGCTGGAGCTACTACGATACGCTGCGCGAAAAGCTGCATTGGAACGAGTATCCGTCGGTGGAAGGTCAGTTAAAATAATCCATTCCAAAATCAATATCGCCCGGCAGGCTCATTACCGCATGCCAGGGCGAACCGCCTGAAAACGCTACCATGCTGCGCACACTTTCCATTCACGACTTCGTCATCGTCGATGCAATCGAACTTGAACTCGCACCGGGATTCACGGTTTTTACCGGCGAAACCGGCGCCGGAAAATCGATTCTGATCGATGCGCTGGCGCTTGCGCTGGGCGGACGCGGCGATGCCAGCGTGGTGCGCGAAGGCGCCGCAAAAGCCGACATCACTGCCGAATTCGCCACCGGCGATGAAGCCGATGCATGGCTTGCCGCCAATGAATTCAATGGCGATGAAGGCGGCGTGCTGCTGCGCCGGGTGATCGACAATGCCGGCCGCTCCAAGGCATTCATCAACGGCATTGCCGCAACTGCGGCGCAACTGCGCGATCTGGGCGAAATGCTGGTCGATATCCATGGCCAGCACGCACATCAATCGCTGCTGAAAACGGATGCGCAACGCATACTGCTCGATAGCCAGGCCGGCTTGCAGGAAGATGCGCAAGCGGTCGCGGCGGCGTATAAAACCTGGCGCGCACTGGCCAGGCAACGCGAAGAATTCGAGATCAATGCAAAAAACGTGCTGCTGGAGCGTGAGCGCCTGGAATGGCAAGTCAGCGAGCTGGAAAAACTGGCCGTGAAACCCGGCGAATGGGCCGATATCACCAATGAACACAGCCGCCTGTCGCATGCCGCCAGCCTGATCGAAGGCGCGCAGGAAGCGCTCATGGCAATTTCCGAGTCGGATACCAGTCCGATGCTGTCGCAGTTGTCGGCATTGAACCAGAAACTCGGCAAACTGGCCGACATCGACGATGCGTTGAAGCCGGTGCTGGAAGCGCTGGAGCCGGCGCAGATCCAGTTGCAGGAAGCGGTCCATTCGCTCAACGATTATCTGAGCCGGGTCGAACTCGATCCGGGCCGTTTGCAGGAAGTGGAGACGCGGCTGGGCGCAATCCATTCGACCGCGCGCAAATTCCGCATTGCGCCGGACGGCTTGCCGCAGGAATTCGAATCGCTGTCGCTCCAATTGCGGCAACTGGCCGACGCCAGCGATCTCGATGCGTTGCGCGTGCAGGAAGACAAGCTCAAGACAGCGTATATGGCGGCCGCCCAAAAGCTGTCGAAAGCCCGCGCCAAGGCAGCCAAAGCGCTGGGCGATGCAGTGACCGCAGCCATGCAGGAGTTGAGCATGGCGGGCGGGTGTTTCGCGATCGCCTTGAATGCGTGCGAACCGGCCGCTTATGGCCTGGAGCAAATAGAATTTCTGGTGGCCGGCCATGCCGGCACCGTACCCAGGCCGCTGGCGAAAGTGGCGTCGGGCGGCGAACTGGCGCGGATCGCGCTCGCGATTTCAGTCATTACCTCGAGCGCCACCGCAACGCCCACGCTGATTTTCGATGAGGTGGACAGCGGCATCGGCGGCGGCGTGGCGGAAGTCGTCGGACGCCTGCTGAAACGTCTGGGCCAGGATCGCCAGGTATTGTGCGTGACGCACCTGCCGCAAGTGGCGAGCCAGGCGAATCAGCATTTTCAGGTCAGCAAGCTGGGTCTGGACGGCAAGACGGTGTCGCAGATCGATCCGCTGGATGCCAAAGCCCGTATCGAGGAAATCGCCCGCATGCTGGGCGGACTGGAAATCACGGCAATCACGCGCAAGCACGCGCGGGAATTGCTCGCTTCCTGACAGGCGTTTTACTTGCTGATGTTACTCATGTCCTTAACGGCGGAAGGCATGGTCCACGAAAAACACGAAAGGCACGAAAAAGATAAAAGAGTGTTGTGAACTTTTCGTGCCTTTCGTGTTTTTCGTGGACAGATGCGTAACATCGGTTACTTGACCGGGAGATAATGCTTTTTGCTGAAATCCCAGCCGAACATTTTTTCCAGCTGCATTGAAATACGGTGCTTTTTATCGCGCCGGCTGAGCCGATACGCATCATTTGGACGGAAATACTGTTCCGCCTCGTTTCTCAGCCACTCTTCCATTACGTTAGGATGCGTGCCTGAAAAAGGGACGAGTATCCTGGGATCGACATTGCCGTAATTGAAGGTCGGCGCGGCAACGCCATCCCAGTATTGCGCGACGCGGCGATTTTTTTCCGCCATCTTTTCCGCCGAGCGCACCCATCCATAATGATAGACATGCGCGCCGGTATGCGCCGCATACGGATGGCGTCCGCGGCGGTGGGTCGGCAGCACCATCCAGTACAGGCCGTCCGGCGCATAGGTACGAATCGTGTTGCGGATCACGCGCACTTCATTGCGATACCAGGCGGCCGATCTGGCCACCTGGCCGGGCGTGCCGTAGAAATGATGGTAATGAAATGCCAGCGCCTCGATTTTTGGATTCGGCAGATGCGATAACATGGAATCGCGAATCCGGTCCAGATCGTTTTCATGCAGCACTTCATCGCCTTCCAGATAAAACGCCCAATCGCCGGTGCAGTTGTACTGCGCGATCATCTTTTGCTGCGCATACACGAAGCCCTTGGCATGCATGCCGTCGTTCCAATGCGAACGTATAATGCGGAGCTTCGGATCGGCGATGGCGGCGACACGCTCGCAGGTGTCGTCATTGCCCTCGCCGATGTTGACGACGAATTCATCGACCAACGGCAAGATCGATTTGATCGATTCCAGATACGGATAACCCATCAGGGTGCCGTTTCTCAAAAAGGTAAAACCACTTATTCTCATGATCGATGATTCCTGTAATCCATAGTCATAGAGTTTTATATTACCGGACAGAAAGGCTGATCGTATACTGATGCGCTTTAATCAAGAACCTTCCTATAAGCACGTTGCGCCTGCCAGCACAGCCGTCGTGCTGGTCAATCTCGGCACGCCGGATGCGCCGACCGCTGCTGCGGTCCGGCCCTATCTCAAGCAGTTCTTGTCCGACCCACGGGTAGTAGAGATACCGGGAGCGGTGTGGTGGTTCATTCTGAACGGTATTATTTTGCCGTTCAGATCGGGAAAATCCGCGCAGAAATATGCTTCCATCTGGACCAAAGAGGGTTCGCCGTTGAAAGTGCATACCGAGAAACAGGCCATCCTGTTGCGCGGTTTTCTTGGCGAACGAGGTCATGAAGTGCAGGTCGCCTACGCGATGCGCTACGGTAATCCGTCGCTGCCGCAAGTGCTGGAAAACTTGAAAGCCGACGGCTGCGACCGTATTCTGATTTTGCCGGCTTATCCGCAATATTCGGGGACGACCACGGCATCGACTTTCGATGCCGTGGTCGATCACTATCGCAATGTACGGAACATGCCGGAATTGCGCTTCGTCAAACATTACCATGATCACGAAGGATATATCCAGGCACTGAAAAAGTCAGTGCTTGCTCATTGGGAAGCTTATGGCAGGCCTGACAAGCTGATAATGAGTTTTCACGGCGTGCCAAAGCGTACATTGATGCTGGGCGATCCTTATCATTGCGAATGTCGCAAGACTGCGCGCTTGCTGGCTGCGCAATTGGGTCTCGCGAACGAACAGTATCTGGTCGCTTTCCAGTCACGCCTCGGCAAGGCGGAATGGCTACAACCCTATACCGCGCCGACTTTGCAAAAATTGGCGAAGGAAGGCATCAAGCGGGTAGATGTAATTTGTCCGGGATTCATCAGCGATTGCCTCGAAACGCTGGAAGAAATCGAGATCGAAGCCAGGCGTGATTTTTTAACCGCAGGCGGAAAAGCGTTTCATTACATTCCATGCCTGAACGAATCCTCCTCGTGGATAGATGCGCTAGCCGGTATTGCTGAACAACACATGATGGGTTGGCCGACGCGAATCACATCACACGAGCGCGATATTCGAAAAAAAGATGGAGACATCGCCCGCGCAGAGGCTATGCGATTGGGAGCGAAAATATAAGCGGGATCGACAAACCGATTTGCCTTGTTTGCAGATAAAAAGACAGCTCGAGGCAGGTAATGCGGTTGTCATGCAGTGAACCATTTTCAGCATCACGTTATTGCTAGAATGGCGCGCCTGACCGGTAAAGCGACGCAAGGTCGGCATAACAAATCCATATTGCCGCCAGCAGCGTGTAGAGAACAACAGTGGCGGAAATAAGCGGCAATTTCATAATGTTCTCCCGATGATGAAGGGTGCCAGCACATCTCTGCAATCCCGTTACTACCATCGTAGTTCGGCCGCCGTAAAAATGAATCCCATGAACAGGTAAAGTTTGTAACAAAAATTTGCGCACCAAAATTAATGGCGCGCAACATATTTTGGATTGCCGGGCGTAAATTTCCGTTCTATTCAATAAGTATCTCCCCCTTGAAAAAAGATCGGCTATCCCCATTTGCTTTCAACATTGCAGTTAAGTTATTGATATTGTTGGAGACTTTGTGATGCAAGATCAGGAAAAACAAACCGAGCAGGCGATGCGCGCGAATCAAGGGGCGCAGCCAGCGGAAAACATGGCGTCCGAAAAAGATGTGTCATTCCCAGAGGCGAGTCTGGAAGAAAAGCTGGCTGTTGCGGAAGCGCGGGCGGCAGAAATGCAGGATTCTTTTCTGCGTGCCAAGGCGGATGTTGAAAATATGCGCCGCCGCGCCCAGGAAGACATCGCACGCGCGCATAAATTTGCGATTGAAAGCTTTGCGGAAAGTCTGGTACCGGTAAAAGACAGCCTGGAAATGGCGCTCAGGGTTGAGACGCCTTCCATCGAGTCTCTCAAGGAAGGCGTCGATATGACACTGAAGCAGTTGTCGTCCGCCTTTGAAAAAAACCGGCTGCTTGAGATTTATCCGCAGCCGGGCGAAAAGCTCGACCCGATGAAGCACCAGGCGATTTCGATGGTGCCCGCCGAACAGGAAGCCAATACGATCGTGACCGTGCTCCAAAAGGGTTACATGATCGCCGATCGCCTGTTGCGCCCGGCGCTGGTAACCGTATCGCAGGAAAAAGCATCGTAGAGTGCGCGGAAACGCGCTTGAAAGCGCTACTTTTCGCCATATATTCAAGTTATTCAAATTTCAGTTATCCAGTTATTAAAGGGACATAATTATGGGCAAAATTATCGGCATTGATTTGGGTACAACCAACTCTTGCGTCGCCATCATGGAAGGCGGCCAGCCAAAGGTGATCGAGAATTCCGAAGGCGCGCGCACCACGCCATCCGTCATCGCCTATCAGGAAGATGGCGAAATCCTGGTTGGCGCACCGGCAAAGCGGCAGGCGGTTACCAATCCGAAGAACACGCTATATGCAGTCAAGCGGCTGATCGGCCGCAAGTTTGAAGAGAAGGAAGTGCAGAAGGACATCGGCATGATGCCTTACCAGATCATCAAGGCCGACAATGGCGACGCCTGGGTTTCGGTGCGCGACAAAAAACTTGCGCCGCCGCAGATTTCCGCGGAAGTGCTGCGCAAGATGAAAAAGACCGCCGAAGACTATCTCGGCGAAGAGGTGACCGAAGCCGTCATCACGGTACCGGCTTATTTCAATGACGCGCAGCGCCAGGCGACCAAGGATGCCGGCCGCATTGCCGGCCTCGACGTCAAGCGCATCATCAACGAACCGACTGCCGCGGCGCTGGCGTTCGGCCTGGACAAGACCGGCAAGGGCGACCGCAAGATCGCGGTATACGATCTTGGCGGCGGCACCTTCGATATTTCGATCATCGAGATCGCAGATGTCGACGGCGAGATGCAATTCGAAGTGCTGTCGACCAATGGCGACACGTTCCTCGGCGGCGAGGATTTCGATCAGCGCATCATCGATTACATCATCGATGAATTCAAGAAGATCAATGGGCTTGATCTGAGCAAGGATCCGATTGCGCTGCAACGCATCAAAGGTTCGGCCGAACGTGCGAAGATCGAATTGTCTTCGTCGCAGCAAACCGAAATCAACGAGCCGTACATTGCGATGGCCAACGGCGCGCCGGTCCATTTGAACCTGAAAATCACGCGCGCCAAGCTGGAATCGCTGGTCGAGGATCTGATTGCGAAAACGATTGCGCCGCTGAGTATCGCCATCAAGGATGCCGGCGTGAAAGTGTCCGATATCGGCGATATCATTCTGGTCGGCGGCATGACCCGGATGCCGAAAGTGCAGGAAAAGGTCAAGGAATTCTTCGGCAAGGAACCGCGCAAGGACGTTAATCCGGATGAAGCGGTCGCGGTCGGCGCGGCGATCCAGGGTTCGGTGCTGTCGGGCGAACGCAAGGATTTGCTGCTGCTGGACGTAACGCCGCTGTCGCTCGGCATCGAAACGCTGGGTGGCGTGATGACCAAGATGATCCAGAAGAATACGACGATCCCGACCAAGTTCAGCCAGGTGTTTTCGACGGCGGACGATAATCAGCCGGCGGTAACGATCAAGGTGTACCAGGGCGAGCGCGAGATGGCGATCGGCAACAAGGGCTTGGGCGAGTTCAATCTGGAAGGCATTCCGCCCGCTGCGCGCGGCACGCCGCAGATTGAAGTGACGTTCGATATCGACGCCAATGGCATCCTGCATGTCGGCGCCAAGGACAAAGCCACCGGCAAGGAAAACAAGATCACGATCAAGGCCAACTCCGGCTTGACCGAAGATGAAATCCAGAAGATGGTGCGCGACGCCGAAGCCAATGCCGAAGAAGACAAGCGCATGAAGGAACTGGCCGAAGCCCACAACCAAGGCGATGCGCTGGTACACTCGACCCGCAAATCGCTGGGTGAGCATGGCGCCAAGCTAGACGCCGGCGAGAAAGAAAAGATCGAAGCGGCGATCAAGGATCTGGAAACTGCGTTGAAAGGCAATGACAAGTCCGAAATCGACGCCAAGGTCGCCGCGCTGTCGGCAGCGTCCCAAAAGCTGGGCGAGAAAATGTACGCCGACATGCAGGCGCAGCAAGCGGCAGGCGCGGCAGCGCAAGGCCCGGCAGGTGCCGATGCAGGCTCATCAGAAGCCAAATCGAAGCAAGATGATGTAGTAGATGCGGACTTCAAGGAAGTCAAAGACAAGTAACGCATCTTTTCGTCATGCGGCGCATGCCGCGATGACCCGCCGAGTCGAAGGTTGCCATCAGCCATCGGCTCGGCGTTTTCGCAATGAGAGTGCTGTGAACTGTTTTGCGGTGACGCAAACAGCCGGTTTTTGCGGCTGGGCAACCGCCAAACAGCGCATGGCATTCCCTATAACCAGGTTCTGACAGATATGGCGAAGCGTGACTTTTACGAAATACTGGGTGTAGCAAAAAACGCCTCCGATGAAGACATCAAGAAAGCGTATCGCAAGCTCGCAATGAAACATCATCCGGACCGCAATCCGGATAGCAAGGGTTCGGAAGACAAATTCAAGGAGGCGAAAGAGGCCTATGAAATGTTGTCCGATCCGCAAAAGCGGGAAGCGTATGATCGATATGGCCACGCCGGTGTAGACCCCAACATGGGCGGTGGCGGCAATGGCGCGGGCGGCTTCGCCGATGCATTCGGCGACATCTTCGGCGACATCTTCGGCAGCGGTGCGCGCGGCGGCGGCCGCGGCGGACCGCAAGTTTATCGCGGCGCCGATCTGCGTTACAACCTCGACATAACGCTGGAGCAGGCTGCCAACGGCTTCGATACGACAATTCGCGTTCCTTCCTGGGATAGTTGCGATATCTGCCATGGTTCCGGCGCAAAACCGGGAACGTTGCCCGCAACCTGCCCGACCTGCGCCGGCCACGGCCAGGTACGCATGCAGCAGGGATTTTTCAGCATCCAGCAAACCTGTCCGAAATGCCACGGCACCGGCAAAGTCATTCCCGACCCTTGCGCCACCTGCGGCGGCGCCGGCCGGATCAAGCGCAACAAGACATTGGAAGTCAAAATCCCGGCGGGTATCGACGACGGCATGCGGATTCGTTCATCCGGCAATGGCGAGCCGGGAATGAACAGCGGGCCGCCGGGCGATCTGTATGTCGAAATCCACATCAAGCCGCATCCTGTGTTTCAGCGCGATGGCGACGATCTGCATTGCGAAATGCCGATCTCGTTTTCCAAGGCTGCGCTGGGAGGCGAAATCGAGGTGCCGACCTTGGGCGGCAAAGTATCGTTTACCATTCCTGAAGGTACGCAATCCGGAAAAACTTTCCGCTTGCGCAGCAAGGGCATCAAGGGGGTTCGTTCCGGTTTTGCAGGAGATCTTTTTTGCCATGTGGTAGTGGAAACGCCGGTCAAGCTGACCGAACGCCAGAAAGAAGTGTTGCGGGATTTCGAGCAGTTAACCGCAGAAGGCGGCGCCAGACACAGTCCGCAAAGCAAATCCTGGAAAGACAAGGTCAAGGAATTTTTCGAGTAGAACGGGGATTAAAAACAACCGGCGTATAACGATGAATCGCTTGTCCCATGCAACCGCTGATCCACCAAGGTCGGCGGTTTTTTATGTGCGAAAAGATTATATTTTCTTTCGATAAATAAAATTTCTTTTGATTGCCAAACAGAAGCCTTTTCTTTATGCTTAAAATCAAATAATAAAACGGGCGTTCTATTTTTAATGTTGCATACAATATTGCATGAATATTCCGGAGACAATAATGACTGTTGACATTCGCATCACCCGTTTGCTGGCCGTGGCATGTGCAGTTTTCACATGGGTATTGACGCCTGCCGTTTTTGCGGTGGAAGTCGGCGGCGTCAAGTTCAACGAAACCGCCAAAGTTGCCAATCAGGATTTGAAATTGAATGGCGCCGGCATTCGTTACAAGGTTATTTTCAAGGTTTATGCGATGGGCCTTTATCTGAAAGATAAAAAAACCACGCCGGCGGAAATTCTCGCGGCACCCGGTGCCAAGCGCATACAGCTTGTGATGATGCGGGATGTCAGCTCCAATGAGTTCGGCGAAGCATTCATGGCGGGTATCCGGAAAAATTCCGGAAAGGCGGAAAAAGCAAAACTAATCAACCAATTTTTGAAATTCGGAGAATTGTTCGCTTCGGTTCCTGAGCTGAAAAAGGGCGATGTGCTGATGAATGATTGGATTCCAGGCTCCGGCACTCACATTACGCTCAATGGCAAAGTGATTTCCGACGTCATTCCCGATGCCGCCTTTTATAATGTTCTTCTGAAAATCTGGCTTGGCGAATATCCAGCCGATGCCAAACTCAAAAAAGCGCTGCTGGGTGAAAGTGAAGAAACACCGCGTCCTCCCGTCAACTATTGATCAGTTCGATTGCGCGATGATGATTGGGTGGGTTATCTCCGCCTTTTTCTGCGGATTTTGCCATCATCTATTGCCGTTATTGAATGGAAGGCCCGAAAATAGTCGGGCCTGATGAAATTCCGCTGTTTTGCATGGCCGATTTTTTCGGCAACTCCATTACCGAACGCCATTTTGAAGCTGCCATTCAAAATGAAGCGGACAGACTGACATCACCTCTGCAATTTCCTCCAAACGACTCATATTCGAATATTGACTTTTTCAAGCCCCCGCAATTGAACAGCAACGCAGGTTGCCTGCCACGCAATCGCTACGTTTCATCGATTAACTATACCGTTTTGCCAATATTTGTACTTGATATCGACTGCAGAAAGCATCGTCTTTCATGGTGAGATGAATGCATCGCATGATGATCCAAGTTTTTGCGTCTAATTGTTAATTGGGCGCAACGAAAATTTCACAGTTTTCCAGGAAATGCGGCATACTTTACTGGTTGCAACCTCAGATACCGAATATATGTCTGCGATGAGAAAGCTTGCACCAGTTTACGATCTGAAGCAATTCCGCACGGTGAATCCGACCGTCATGGTATTGGACGACCAAAGCACCGGACGGCTGGTTCTGGCGGAGGTTATCAAAAGCATCGACAGGAAAATCAACATCGTGATGTTCGCCGATGCGCCGGAAGCCATTGAATATGCGCGTGCCATGCCGGTGGATCTGGTGCTGACCGATTACAAGATGCCGATACTGGACGGCATCGAAACGATACGGCAGTTGCGCACCCTGTACAGCTACGAGCAGCTTCCCATCGTAATGACGACGGTGGTCAGCAATCGTGAAGTTCTTTACCGCGCATTCGAAGCGGGCGCGACCGATTATCTGATCCGTCCGGTGGATCCGACCGAATGCCGCGTCCGCTGCCAGAATCTGCTGAACTTGCGGCAGCAGTATCTGATCAACAGCAAACATGCGCGCATGCTGGAAGAACATGTCGAACAGGTAAAGCGGGATTTACGCATGCGCGAGATGGACACGCTGTTCCGATTGGCAGGCGCGGCCGATCGCAGGGATGCGGTAACCGGCGCGCATTTGAAAAGAATGGCGAAGTATTCCGCGTTGATCGCGCGCGGCATCGGGTTATCCGAAGAGCAGGTGGAGACGATTGAACTGGCCGCGCCCATGCATGATATCGGCAAGATCGGCATTCCGGATGCAATCATGCAGAAGAAAGACCGGCTGAGCCCGGAAGAAGTCGTCATCATGCAGACCCACGCACAGATCGGCTACGAAATCCTGAAAGACAGTCCGTCACGCTTTTTGCAAGCGGCGGCAGTGATTGCGCAGAATCACCACGAAAAATTCGACGGGACCGGTTATCCGTCCGGATTGAAAGGCAAGAATATTCCGCTGAAGGCGCGCATTGTCGCGCTGGCCGATGTATTCGATGCGCTCACTTCCGAGCGTCCTTATAAGGCTGCGTGGAAATGGCAAGACGCAGTGGATTACATCATCGAACAAAAAGGTAAGCATTTTGACCCTGAACTGGTCGATGTGTTTGTCGTTAATCTTGACGAAGCGCGCGCAATTCAGCGATTGCTGGCTGATGCTAAACCACCCGGCTCGGCTGAACAATAAAAATATGTCGGGTCTGAGTAGCTTATCTTACGCTTTTCGCTCACTTCGCCGGCGTTTTTCCGGAAGGCTCGATAGCGAGCATGAGCAGGCGTTTGTCAGGCTTGTTATTGGCATACTGCTTTTTTTCTATTTCTTCGAATTTTCCCTTCACAGCGACTCTCAGGGAGAAAACTGGGATCTGAATTTTACTTGGGTGATGGGGCTATTTATTGTTGCTTCGATCATCCTGATCATTCACATCGCCGTTTACCCTCGAGTGTCCCCCGCTCGGAGATTAATCGGAGCGGCGCTTGATTCTGGAACGATAACGTACTTCTTTTTTAATGCGGCAGACTCGGCATTGCCGCTATATTTTCTTTACCTTTGGATTATTTTCGGCCACGGATTTCGCTTCGGCAAAAGCTATCTTTTTTTCACCTTGGCTTTGTCACTTTTAGGTTTCGGCGCGGCTATTTTGCGAATTCCGTACTGGGAAAAGAATCTGCCTCTTGGTATCGGTTTGTGGGCGGGAATGTTTTTTGTATCACTCTATGTGAGTACACTGGTTGGCCGTTTAACAGCGGCTTTGGAAGCTGCTGAATCAGCCAACCAATCCAAACGTCGTTTCATTTCCTCTGTGAGTCACGAATTGCGCACGCCATTGAATGCGATCATTGGAATGGGTGACCTCTTGCGCAGCACAAAACTCAGCGTCGAGCAGGAAGATATGGTGTACAGCATGGACAATGCTTCACGCATGATGTTGGCGCTGATTGAGGACGTTTTGGATTTTTCCAAGATCGAAGCCGGCAAGTTGGTTATCGAGAATACCGAGTTCGACTTGCACCAATTGATTAATAGCACGGTCGATATTTTCAGGTATCAGGCATCAGAGAATGGATTACGCCTAGTGACCTACATTGACCCCAGCGTTCCTTATGCCCTCCGTGGGGATCCGCATCACTTGCGTCAAGTGTTAGTTAACCTTTTATCTAATGGCATAAAGTTCACCAAGGAAGGCAGCGTTGTCCTGCGTATCGACTCTTTAGTCGAGACGGCACACAGCGTTCAGTTGAGATTTGAGGTAGAGGATACTGGTATAGGGATCAGTGTCGAAGCGCAGGCTAAAGTGTTCGATAGTTTTACTCAAGCCGATGAGTCGACTACGCGTCGTTATGGTGGGACCGGTCTGGGTACAACGATATCGAAGCAACTGGTTGAATTGATGGGTGGCAAACTTGGATTGCGTAGCGAACTAGGTATTGGAAGCATGTTCTGGTTTGAACTAGAGCTGGAAAAGCAGCCTGCTGTTCCTGTCGGCCAAAAAACGTCCGCTGAACTCCATGCTCTGCTGATCGGCTTTGACAATGCGGAAGCCTCCCATATCATCGAGTTGCTGAAATCTTGGGACATTCCTTTTCAATCAGCGGAGGATATAGCAAAAGCGGTTACGATTTTAAAAGCTCCATTACAGGCCAATAATATTCGCTTCGCACTTCTAAGTGGGTCTTTAGTAAAAACTGCACGGTTGTCTGGCCAATCGGCTACAAACTTCTTGCAAAAATCAGGTGATGTACTGCATGGTGCAGCACATGCAGGTTTATCAATCATTCTATGCGGTGCGGCTGGCTTGGGTGGGCGAACTGGTCAGCAGATTGCCGAGGAAACGGATTTGTCGGCCGTACTCAATTTTCCGATTGACAGGCGATTATTATTTAACGCAATTCATGCCGCCACATCAACCGAATCTGGATTCTCTGAGGTGGTTCCGGTTACCGATACCAATCAGAAAAAAGAACTAAAGCATCCCCAGTACAATATCCTGGTCGCCGAAGATAATCCAACTAACAGCAAGGTGATTCAGAAAATTTTGCAACGTGCCGGCCATCTTTGTACTCTAGTGCAGAATGGCGAGGAAGCGTTGAATCAACTTAGCCGCCAAGATTTCGATATTGTCGTATTCGATATGAACATGCCTGTGTTGAACGGGTTGGACGCGACTAAAGCGTATCGTTTCATGCAGCCCGCCGGCATGCGGGCGCCGGTTATCATGTTCTCGGCTGACGTAACTACGGAAGCAAAGGAAGAGTGCTTGAGGGCTGGAGTCGATGAGTTCCTGCCAAAACCCATTCAAGTCGTTTTGTTTCTTGAAACGCTTGATCGCCTAGTGAAGAAATTTGGAATTGATCGGTGCCATGATCTGCCTCCTAGAATATCTTCCACTGTGCCCGTCTTAGCCCAGCCGCTGGGCGCAAACGTTATTTTAAATTATGCAACCTTGGCCGAACTGGAGCGTATCGGTCAAGATCGGACGTTTGTTGAAAATTTACTTGCAGGGTTTACTGAAGATAACCAGAAGCTTGTCGAGAAGCTGGAAGAATCCTTGCTATTGATGCGCTTCGAAGAATTCAAAGAGCTTCTGCATGCGATCAAAGGCTCGGCTGCAAGTATCGGCGCTTTGTCGTTGAGGGAAACGTGCCACCAGGCCGAAAAGATGACGCATAGCGAATTGAAGCGCGATTCGGCGAGAATTCTAAATATCATCAAGACGGCTTTCAATCAACTTTGTGAAACCCTTGATCATTATCGCAAACAACGCAATAAAGCGGAATCGCTAAAGCATTAACTGAATCACAGTCACTAACCAAAGGAAAAAATCCATGTCTTTCTTTATTCGATTGCTCGAAACGACAGATGCCAACCGATGTGAATTGGAAGGTTTGCCAAAAATTCAGGAAATGCTAAATGGGAAAATGACTCGAGAGGAGTACAAGGCGTTTCTCATGGATTTGTACCATATCGTTTGGCATTTCTGCCCCATCATGGCAGCGGCAGCAAGTCGTTGTCCTGATGATTTTAAAGAGGTCCGCTATCATCTTTATTACAATATCGATGAAGAAAAAGGGCATGAGATGATGGTATTGGAGGATCTTAAAGCATTCGGTGTTGATGCGGATACTGTTAGAGCAAGTGTGCCATCACATGCTGTTCAGGCAATGCTCGCATTCAATTACTATACTTGCGAACGTGTCCATCCGTGTAGCGTTGTGGGAATGCTCTACGGCCTTGAGCTCATATCCTCAGTTTATAGCGGGCAGTTGGCAACTTCCATTTCGCTCGGCCTTGATCTGCCGATAACGCAAGGATTTACATTCTTGGACTCGCATTCTGCAATGGATCTCGATCACGTAGCAGAACTACGTAAATTGCTACAGACCATCCATGACCCTCATGTTCAAGACATCATCATTAACGCGATTCAGATGAATTTTTACTTGTTCATACAATTTATGAAGGACACATATAGTCCATCGGCCTAACATTTTTTTATGGGCGGGATGGCACCAAACCGCCCAATCCGATGTTTTCAGTTTTCTGATGCCCAGGCCGAGTCGTCTTCAATAGGCATTCCTTTTTTGCGCAATTCCTGCTGCCGCAATTGAGCACGCACCAAACGTCCCATCATTTTTAGGTCTCTATCCTGCAAACGCAGAGCTGAATCGACCCATATTTCGGTAATTTTCATCAGCTCTTCATAGGAGACCGGATTGGTATGATGTCGACATTGGTACATGGCACGCATGCCATTGAGTCGTCTGCTGTTTTTGCGAATAAAGCTGTAGACTGCGCTCTCACCTTCACCTTTCGGCACCAGTACATCTATTATTCCCATTTCGTAAAGTTCGCGTGCCTCATAAATTTTTCCGCCTAGAATTATTTCTTCCGCCTTTCTTGCGTCTAGACGGCGCGTTAGCAAACTATACGCCCCCATCCCGGGGAAAAGATTGAAAAGAATCTCGGGAAAACCCATGCGAGCTGGTTCTTCTGCAACAATGATATTGCTTGTCAAGGCATATTCAAAGCCACCGCCCAATGCATCACCTTGGAGCAGAGAAATAGTCAAAGCCGACGTATTATAATTAGCCACTCTGGCATGAATACAATCGACGCAAAGCCTCGCATAGTGCAATAGCGCCTCACGGTCTCGCGATTTGATAAGTAAAATAAATAATGCTAAATCACCACCATAGTTGAAAAGATGTTCTGTCTTTGATGCAAGGACAGCATAGTCGATCGGAAATATCTCGGCGTTATGGGAAACGTTTGCCTGATTTTTTTCAAAAATTTTATCGTTGCTGCGCAAGTCCGACAATATGCCTAAATTGAAGCACGCGGTCCCGGACGGTTTTATATAGGTCCACATTGAACGAGTCTCGGGATCATATTCAACATCCAATTGACGATATTTTGGAGTAGTTGTATCTGCCATGATCAATGGGATTCGCAAGTTTTTCAGTTCAGTCATTGCATTCATTTTTCCGCTCCTTGAGATGATGCGTTGATGGGTACTGCTTTCGGTACAAACATTGAATACTTCAACAAAGTCATGTTGAGTCGAATGGTGGACAGATAGGTATTGAACAGAAGGGAGTGATCCAGCTCGATTGAATATTTTTTACCTTCAAAATGTGTCTAGTCATGGTATGTCGTCGACGATAAAGGAAAAGAGAATATCTACGGGTGGGCGGGTCGTTGATCGATCAAAGTTAGGATGCGATCTGCCTTTTAATTAGGCAGTTAATTATTTCCAACATTAATATACTGCGGTTTGGAGAGAATGAATTTTTAGGAAATTGCCCAAAATCAATGGTTTGCGCGAAGGCCTCGTGCGTAATAAAGTAAAAAATTATGAAGTTTTGGATAGTGCTCATCGCGCTTTTGGTTATGGCTTTACCTGCATCCGGTGAATCAATTCCTGTCGGCGCATTTTCATCGGGCGATTTTCAAAGGCCATACTATTTATGAGTTTGTCAAAGATCAGGAGCTTAACAAGAAGACGGTGGTGCGCGCGCGGACTTAGCCTGAATGTTTCATAAACTGCCAACACAGCGCAGGTTTGCCGGCAGCAGGCCGGTATCGACTGCGATCGTGGGTATTCCGGACCAACGTGACCGGTCATTCCGGCTGAACGTGACCGATGATTCCGGCGCAACGTGACCGCGCATTCCGGTCGAACGTGACCGATTTCAGGGTCTGACCGGAATGACCGGTCACGATACCGGAATCATCG
>DAIDBD010000120.1 GCA_027310305.1 Herminiimonas sp. | reverse complement strand
GTCATGCACCGATGATGTCCCAGCGGGCACTCCCGCTGCTTGCAAGGCGCGCACTCCAGGGCGAGGAACAACGATGTCGCCACATCCGAGAACGGCGGCGCGTGGCCGGGATCGGTCGGCCCGTAAATCGCGACAATCGGCCGATTCAGTGCGGAAGCGATATGCAGCAGGCCGGAATCGTTGCTGACCACCGCATCGGCTTTCGCAATCAACGCAATCGCTTGATCCAATGATGTAATGCCGGCGAGGTTATGCACCCGTTGCTCGCTTGAGACGATTTCTGCGCAGGCATCCTTGTCCTTGCCTGAACCGAGCAATGCGATTTGCATATCGGGGCGGGCTTGCAGGATCGTCCCGGCCAGCTCGGTAAAATGCGCTGCCGGCCAGCGCTTGGCCGCGCCGAATTCAGCGCCCGGCGCAAATACAACCAGCGAACGATCAGCCTGCAATCCGATTTTCGACATCGTTTCGATTACTTGCTCCTGCGGCACCGCCAAGGCCGGGCGCGGCAGCGCGGAAACGGGAAGCGCAGCAACTGCCGGCGGCGCTGCCAGTGCCGCATAAAACGGCACCATCGGACGCGGCGCATTGCGCTGATCGCGATGCATCACATTGAGCAGGCCGTAGCGCATTTCGCCACGATAGCCGACCCGCTGCGGAATGCGGGCCAGCCAGGGAATCAATGCGAATTTCAGCGTGTTGGGCAGCACATACGCTTGTGCATAGCCGCGCTGCCGCAAGCGTTCGGCAAAGCGCCAGCGTTCGCGCAGTTGCAATGCGCCATGCCTGAACGGCGACTCCAGCACATCATCGACTTCGCGCATGGCGCGCCAGACCGGCGCCACCCAGCCCGGCGCCAGCACATCGATCGGATGCCCGGGGTAGCGCTTGTGCAGCAACTGCAACAACGGTTGCGCCATCACCGCATCGCCGATCCAGTTAGGCGAGATGATCAGTATGCGCGACGGGCTGGACACAGGCGCTGTCATTTGCGCGGCACGCGTCCCATCAGGAAGAATTCATCATTCGGCCGCATCGATATCGCGTTCGCCATCCGGTTCGACAAGCCGAAGAACGCCGTGATCGCGGCGATATCCCAGATATCCTCGTCATCGAAACCGTGGCTGCGCAGCACGGCATAATCTTGTTCCGTCACGTCTTGCGAATGCAGACAAACCTTGATCGCGAAATCGAGCATCGCCGTTTGGCGCGGCGAGAGATCGGCTTTCAGATGGTTGACCGCCACCTGGTCGGCGACCAGCGCATTTTTCGCATAGATGCGCAGCAACGCGCCGTGCGCTACGACGCAGTAAAGACAACCGTTTTTGGCGCTGGTGGCGGTTACGATCATTTCGCGGTCGGCCTTGGTCAGGCTGCCGGTTTCTTTCAGCATCAGCGCATCGTGATAGGCGAAGAACGCGCGGAATTCCGCGGGGCGATGCGCCAGCGCGAGAAACACATTGGGCACGAACCCCGCCTTTTCCTGCACCGCCAGAATGACTTGGCGAATATCGTCCGGCAGCGCACTCAATTCCGGCACCGGGAAACGGGACAGTGAAAGTGAATTGGACATTATGCGATTTCCTTTGCAAATTGCAGATGGTAGAGATTGGCATAGACACCATTTTTGGCCAGAAGCTCCGCATGCGAACCGATTTCAACAATATGGCCGGCGACCAGCACCACGATCCGGTTCGCCCGCTCGATGGTGGACAGCCGATGCGCGATCACCAGCGTCGTTCTGCCTTGCATCAGTTGATCCAGCGCCGCCTGCACCGCGCGCTCCGATTCGGTATCGAGCGCGGAAGTCGCTTCATCCAGAATCAGGATCGGCGCATCCTTGTAGATGGCGCGTGCAATCGCCAAGCGCTGGCGTTGCCCGCCCGACAGCCGCGTGCCGTTGTCGCCGACCGGCGTGTCCAGGCCCTGCGGCAGATTGGCGATCACATCGGCCAGATGCGCCGCCTTGGCCGCCGCCGCGACACGCGCACGATCCGGCGCCGCATCGCCATAGGCGATATTGGCCGCGACCGTATCGTCGAACAACACGACATGCTGGCTCACCATCGCCATTTGCGTGCGCAGGCTTTCCAGTGCGATTTGCTCGATCGATACGCCGTCCAGCCTGATGTCGCCGCCGGTCACCGAATAGAAGTTCGGCACCAGGTTGACCAGCGTGGATTTTCCGCCGCCCGACATGCCGACGAACGCGATTGTTTCTCCGGGCATCACGGTCAAGCTGATGTTCGATAATGCCGGTTGCGTCTGGCCGGGATAGGAAAAATCGACGCCGATGAAATCAAGCCGGCCGGATGCGCGTTGTTGCAGCGTCTTGCCGGTGGTGCGTTCCGGCACTGCATCGATCAGGCCGAATACGGCTTCCGCCGCCGCCAGTCCGCGCTGCAGCGGGCCATTGACTTCGGCCAGGTGCTTCAACGGCGCCAGCAGCATCAGCATCGCCGTGATGAACGATACGAAATCGCCCACCGTAGCCTCGCCGCGGCCCGACTGGATCAAAGCCACGACGATCACGATCGCCACCGCGCAAGCCGCCATGATCTGCGTCACCGGAACCGTTGCCGCCAAGGTCGTAGCCATGCGCATCGAGTAGCGCCGCAACTTTGCCGAGCGTTCTTCGAAGCGCGTTTTTTCGTACTGATGCCCGTTGAAAATCTTGATGACTTGCTGCGCCCGGGTGGTTTCTTCAATCACCTGCGTCAATTCGGCATTGATTTCCAGATAGTGTTGCGTAAGCTTTCTGACGCGCTTCCCGGTCAAACGGATCACGACGGCAGTCAACGGGATCAGCACCAGCGCCACGATCGTCAGGCGCCAGTTGAGCCACAACAAAAAGCCGAGCAAGACGACCACCGTCAGGCTGTCGCGAATCAGCGACGTCAATACATTCCGGATCATGTCGATGATCTGCTGCGCTTCGAACATCATCGAATTGATCACCCGGCCGACTGACGTGGTCGCATAAAAGCCGATCGGCACATGCAGGATGCGGCTGAACATCTGCTCGCGCAATGTGTTCAGCAGCCGCGTCGAAATCCAGGTCATCATGTAACCGGTCATGAATGTCGAGATCCCGCGCAGTACGAAAATTCCGACCACCGCGACAGGAACAGTCCATAGCTGGAATGACGGCTTTGCGGCGAAACCCCGATCCAGCAACAGCCGCATCACCGCCGGAAACATCGGCTCCGTCGCCGCCGTCAGGATCATGCCGAGAAACGCCAGCCCGAGCCGCTGCCGGTAAGGGCGCAGCATTAAAATGGCCCGCTTCAGATTCGGTGGCAATGTCATTGTTTAACTCGCTGCGCCATAATGGAAAGAAAGTACTTGGCGAAGCCAGAATAGACGAATAAATTCATGTTGTTCATATTCAGGATCAGGAAACATTTGCGCTGCTTCGCCTGACCTGCGCATACAGGCATCCAGCGAGAAGCGTGAACCAATGGCCTTCCGTAACATCCCATAGCAAACTATTGAAAATGCCGGCTGTAGCAAAAACGACGCACAGTATCAACAGGCTATCCGCCTCGAAGGAATTACCTTTTCGCGCAGCCCAAATCAGCGAAGCCAGCAGCGAGAAATATACGATCCAGCCGATAATGCCAAGCTGAACGCCCATGAGAATGACTTCACTGTGCGGCTGATGCCGTGCCGTATGAAACGCATTCCCCTCGGGCCATAATTTTTTCGCGGTCGGGGCGAATCCTTCCTGAAAAGAGCCTGTTCCAAGGCCAAGCAGCGGATGCTCGGCAATCAGTCGCAATCCTGCCCGATAATAGCTGAGGCGAACTCCGCTTGAATTGAGTTCGTTCGAACTGGAATAATTTTCGACCTCTGATACCAAGTGATCCGTTCGTTCCTTCAAATTTTCCGACACGGTGTAAAAACCGACGGATAGCACCATCACGGTAATGATGCTGAGAACAAGCATTTTCAAGTTTGCACGAAAACGCAGGATAGCCAGCACAATCAGGCCAATGATGAAAATGACGTAGCCGGTACGGCCCTGCGTGAAAAAAATGATTGGAATGGCAAAAAACAGACCCATCGCAATCGCAAGCAGACGTGTACGTGTCGAAGAAGCATAAAAATAATATCGGAAACACAGCAAAGCCGAAAATCCGATCATGATGCCAAATGTAATATGGTTCTTGAAGGCGACGGCGTTTGCAGTAGTGCCGACGCTCCACCATTCATGAGAACTGGTCGGCATCAGACCCAGCCGCGTCAGGTATGAAGCGCATGCCAAAAACGTAGCGCCTGCCAGGAACCAGATAATCGCGCGCCTGGCAAGCGTGCTGTCGCGCCAGGCCAGTGCGATTCCCAATGGAATGAGAAATAATTTGGAATACTTCCCAATGGCATGTTCGATCTCATTGGGCGGCGCGATAGACCAGGCAATTCCTGATAAAAATAATCCAAACAGCAGGATGGCAATGAATGAAGGCGTAAATTTTACCGACTCCAATAATTGCCTGTTTACACTCAAGGCAAGTAAAAAAGCGATATAGGTAAATGCCACGAAAACATTCATCAGCGCCGTAGAGAACGGAACGGAGAATAGGGCAAGCAGAAAAAATTGCCGGGCGGCGCGTTCGGTTACATTGGTGAAATTGGCCATAAACAGATTCTTGTGTTTTTGCCGATATGTGTATCGGATGTACAGCGTTTTTTGAAAGCCATGCGCGGCCTGGATGTTTCAGCGCGATTTACCTTTTCAGGCTTGCCGGCTCCGCACAAAACTCCATTCGTGATTTGTGTGCGCACGATTATATTGGATTATCCTGCGTCAAAATTATCTGTCTGAATTAAGATAAAAGAACAAGTCGATCAGGTCACACTATATTTCAGGCACCGCGACTACCGGTATGCGTTCTTTGTCGTCTGAACCGCAACTTGTGCCATGAGTGATCGAACCCCGCTTTCCCAATGTCTGGCAAATGCGCCAAATCCGAGCCGAACTGAACTTTCGAAAATATTCCCAGTATCCGTTGGAATATAAGCCCATATCTTATAATTCAACGCTTTACAGGACGCACTTTCAAAATTCCCCTATTTATAAACCGATGACAAATCAATCAGAAAAAACGGCAATCCGCCTGTCCGTCATCATCATCACGAAAAACGAGATACTTAATCTCAAGGCCTGCCTGAATAGTATCGATTTTGCTCAGGAAATCATCATTGTCGATTCCGGAAGCACCGACGGTACTGTCGAATTGGCTCGTGCTGCAGGAGCGACTGTCATTGAAACCGCGGACTGGCCCGGATTCGGCCCGCAAAAGAACCGTGCGCTTGCCACTGCCACAGGCGAATGGGTGCTTTCGATCGATGCGGACGAACGAATCACGTCTGAACTTGCCATCGAAATTCGTCAAGCGATTGACGAACAACAATCAGCCGATGCCTACGCGTTCTCACGTCGTTCCTGGTACTGCGGTCGATTCATCCGGCACTCCGGCTGGTCGCCTGACTACGTTACACGTCTGTTTAAACGAAACAAGGCACGGTTCTCGAACGATATCGTGCATGAGCGCTTGATCGTGGACGGCCGCATCAAGCGACTGAAGTCGGTGTTGCTCCACTATAGCTTCATGAATTTTTCGCAAGTCCTTCAAAAAGCAGATAGCTACTCTACGCTGTCAGCCCAGCAAGCTTATGCGCGAGGCAAGCGGGCCGGCATCGGCACGGCCATACTGCACGGATTGTGGGCCTTTATACGCACCTATATTCTCAGGCTTGGCGTCCTGGATGGAGCGCATGGGCTGGCACTGGCGATTTCGAATGCGGAAGGCAGCTACTACAGATATTTGAAGATTTGGCAGTTGGATCAGTAAATGCAAAACGGTTTCCAACCATATGAGGATCGACTGTGAAAAACGACATGCTGATTTCGGTGATTGTAACCACTTATAACCGGCCTGATGCATTGTCCGAAGTCATTTCTGCTCTTCTGGATCAGACTGATGCAAATTTCGAGGTGATTATCGCGGATGACGGTTCATCGGAATCCACACGGAAAATGATCAGGTCTTTTCAGCGGCTGGATCGAACCTGCGGGCCCAAGCGGTTGGTTCATGCATGGCAACCGGACGACGGCTTCAGGGCATCTGCCGCAAGAAATATGGGAGTGTACGCTTCGCACGGCGATTATCTGATTTTCCTTGACGGCGACTGCGTACCCAGACCGAGCTTCGTGGAAAGACACCGGTTGATTGCGGAATCCGGCTTCATGGTTTCAGGAAGCCGGGTCCTGTTATCACAGAAGCTGACACAAAACCTGTTGGCAGCCAGGCAAACGATTCCCATGCATATGCGAAGCATTACGTATTGGTTCATGCAAAGACTTGCAGGTAACGTCAACAAGGTTTTGCCGCTGATTCATTTTCCGAATAACCGGCTGCGACACTACCGTTCAGTCCGATGGAACCGGATCAAGAGCTGCAATCTCGCCATCTGGAAACGTGATTTCGTAACGGTCAATGGATTCGATGAAAGCTTCGTCGGCTGGGGTCACGAAGATGCCGATCTGGTCTTGCGTTTGGCCCGGCTTGACGTCAGGCGCAAAGGCGGTGCGTTTTCGACCGAAGTGTTCCATCTATGGCACAAAGAGAACACGCGCGCCGCAGAATCGGAGAATCGCAAACGGGTCGAAGAACGGATCAAAAGCAAGCTCGTTGAAGCCGCAATCGGATTGCGCAGCCATCCACAACCCCATCAGAGAATCGAATAAGACTTTCCCGCCATCGGAAGCGACCGGTCAATATTCGAACCGGACGTTTTCTTCCGTCAGCCATTCGCACAGCTTTACACGCAAACTGTCGTCCGCGCGTACCCGCCATGCATCGGACAACCGGATCTCGCCGAGCGCGCCGTTCCTGCTGTATTGCAGAATCACCGGGCAGGCGGCTTCGGCCTGCTGATAGGGCGCGATCAGTTCGCGCAGCTTTCCGGCATCCGCCTGTCCGTTCATCGACAGTCGCAGCGCTTTCACAAAGGCCGCGCGCGCCGCTGCGATATCCATCACTTTTTCCGCCGTGATCCGCAACCCGCCGGAAAACCGGTCTTCCGACACCTTGCCCTGCACCGCCAGGAATTCGTCTTCCTTGAACAGCCGCTTGTTCGGGTCGTACAGTTCGTTGTAGACGGTCACATCGACCGTGGCACTGGCGTCGTCCAGCGTCACGATCACCATCTTGCCGCGCTGGGTCATCTGGGTGCGCACCGCGGAAATGACGCCGGCAATCAGCTTCGGTTCGCGCGACGGTTGCAAATCGCACAATCTGGTCCGCGCGAATTTGCGCGCTTCGTCGGCATACGCATTGAACAGGTGGCCGGACAGATAAAAGCCGAGTGCGGCCTTTTCTTCGGTGAGTTTTTGCTTTTCGCTCCACGGCGCCGTTTTTACATAGTCGGGCCGCGTGTTGAACTCGCTGTCGTCGCCGCCGAACAGGCTGACCTGGTTGGCCGATGCTTCGGCCTGCTCGGCGCACTCGATTGCCAGGCTGACCGATGCCAGCAGGACCGCGCGATCGACATTGAAACAATCGAATGCGCCGGCGCGGATCAGCGACTCGATGGTGCGCCGATTGATCTGGCGCTTGTCGACACGCTTGGCGAAGTCGAATAGATCGGTGAACGGTTTTTCCCGGCGCGCGGCGACAATCGCTTCGATCGCGCTTTGACCGGAACCTTTCACCGCGCCGAGTCCGTAACGGATCTGCATCACTTTCTTTTTCGTCACGCTCGGCGGTTCGCCCACTGGCATGAAGCGGTAGTCGGACAAATTGATATCGGGCGGCAGCAAAGTCAGGCCGCAGACGTCGATCGCATCTTCGACCAGGATCTTGATCTTGTCGGTATCGTCCATCGCGAGCGACAAGTTGGCCGCCATGAACGCCGCCGGATGATGCGCTTTCAGATAGGCGGTGTGATACGACAGCAATGCATAGGCGGCGGCGTGCGACTTGTTGAAACCGTAACCGGCGAACTTTTCCATCAGGTCGAAAATCTCGTCGGCCTTCGCTTCCGACAAGCCGTCCTTCGCCGCGCCATCCCGGAAAATCTGGCGATGCTCCGCCATCTCTTCGGCTTTTTTCTTGCCCATCGCACGCCGCAGCAAATCCGCGCCGCCCAGCGAATAGCCGCCGACGACCTGCGCCATCTGCATCACCTGTTCCTGATACACCATGATGCCGTAGGTTTCGGACAGGATGCCTTCGGTACGCGGATCGGGGTAGTCGAAGCGCTCGCCGTGCTTGCGTTTGCAGAAATCCGGAATCAGATCCATCGGGCCCGGCCGGTACAACGCGACCAGCGCGATGATGTCTTCGAAACGATCGGGCCGTGCGTCCTTCAGCATGCCTTGCATGCCGCGGCTTTCCAGCTGGAACACGGCGACGGTTCTCGCTTTCGTCAATAATTCGTACGATGCCTTGTCGTTCAACGGCAATTTCGCCAGATCGAAATCGGCCAGCGCCGGATCGAGCTGCCTGATGTAGCGCACTGCGCGATCGAGAATCGTCAGCGTGGTCAACCCCAGGAAATCGAACTTGACCAGACCGACCGCTTCTACATCATCCTTGTCGTACTGCGATACCACGCCGGCGTCGCCGCCCTGCGTGTATAGCGGACAGAAATCGGTCAGCTTGCCGGGCGCGATCAGCACGCCGCCGGCATGCATGCCGATGTTGCGCGCGATGCCTTCGACCTGCTGCGCGAGTTCCAGCAACTGCCGGACTTCTTCTTCGTTTTCCTGGCGTTCCTTCAGCAGCGGTTCTTCATTGATCGCATCGGCGATCGTCACCAGCTTGCCTGGCTTGAACGGAATCAGCTTGGAAATGCCGTCGCAAAAGTTGTAGCCGAAATCGAGCACGCGGCCGACATCGCGCACCGCGCCTTTCGCCGCCATCGTGCCGAACGTTGCGATCTGCGACACCGCATCCTTGCCGTAGCGATCCTTCACATACTGGATCACGCGGTCGCGGCCTTCCTGGCAAAAATCGATATCGAAGTCGGGCATCGATACCCGCTCCGGATTCAGGAAGCGCTCGAACAGCAGGTTGTATTCCAGCGGATCGAGATCGGTGATCGACAGCGAATACGCGACCAGCGAACCGGCGCCCGAACCGCGGCCCGGGCCGACCGGCACGCCGTTGTTCTTGGCCCACCGGATGAAATCGGCGACGATCAAAAAGTAACCGGGGAAACCCATCTTGATGATGGTATCGGTCTCGAACTTCAACCGCGCTTCATAGCGCGGCCGCTGCTCTTCACGCTTAACTTCATCCGCATACAGTTGCAGCAAGCGCTTTTCCAGACCTTCTTTGGATTGCATCACCAGAAAATCACCGATCGTGACACCTTCCGGCGTCGGGAAATTCGGCAATTTCGGCTTGCCCAGTTCCAGCATCAGATTGCAGCGCTTGGCAATCTCGATCGTGTTTTGCATCGCCGCCGGCATATCGGCAAACAATGCCGCCATCTCGGCTTGCGATTTGAAATATTGCTGGTCGTTGAACCGCTTTGCGCGGCGCGGATTGGCGAGAATCTCGCCTTCCGAAATGCAAGTGCGCGCCTCGTGCGCGGTGAATTCTTCCTTCGATAAGAATTCGACCGGATGAGTGGCTATCACCGGCAACCGCAACCTGGCTGCCAGCGCCACTGCCTGCCTGACCTGCCCTTCCATGTTGGGCTGCCCGGCACGCTGCACTTCGATATAGAAGTGGCCGGGGAAAATGCCGGCCCAGCGCCGCGCACAGCGTTCGGCGGCGGCGATATTGCCGTTGTCGATGGCCACGCCGATATCGCCGAAATGCGCGCCGGACAGCGCGATCAATCCGTCTTGCGGCGCCAATGCCGCCAGCCACTCGGCCCGGATTTCAGCGCGGCCGCGATGCAGATTTTCCAGCCAGGCTTTCGAAAGCAGTTCGCACAGTTGCAGATAGCCGGCGCGGTTCTTGACCAGCAGCAAAAGACGCGACGGCTTGTCGCGATCATCGTCGTTCGTGATCCAGACATCGCACCCGACGATCGGCTTGACGCCTTTGCCGCGCGCCGCCTTGTAAAATTTGACCATGCCGAACAGGTTCGACAAATCGGTGAGGGCAAGCGCCGGTTGCGCGTCTTTTGCAGCGGCCTTGACCACA
>DAIDBD010000079.1 GCA_027310305.1 Herminiimonas sp. | reverse complement strand
CCGATGTCGTCGCTTATCGCGAAATTCTGGAAATATTTTTCACGATACATGATCCGACGACGCTGAACCGGCAAGGCAACGATGTCGGCACCCAGTACCGCTCAGTAATCTATTTCCATTCGCCCGAGCAGCAGGAAACGGCGCGGCATGTGATCGCCGAAATGGCCAATGTGTGGGATGCGCCGATCGTCACGGTGCTGAGCCCTGCCGAGACATACTACAAGGCCGAAGATTATCATCAGAATTATTTTCGCCGGAACCCGTTGCAAGGCTACTGCGCTTTCATCGTTGCGCCCAAAGTCGCGAAATTCAGAAAGACCTTCGCCGACAAGATGAAGGCGAGCTGACAGCGGAATGGCGGTGGCGCAAGGCGAAAATAATAACCGCGCACCATCATTGATACATATAGCGGCGCGACCACGGCAATGTCGTTATATCGCGCCCCGCCTTGCTGCAGACTACCTGGTTCAACGAAACCCAATCCTGCGCGAATGCATACGAGCAGCCCGCCAGATAGACGCGCCAGATGCGAAAACGTCTGTCGTCCACCTGGCGCTTGATCCGGTCGGCGTTCGCTTCGAAATTGTCAGCCCAGACACTGCATGTCTTGGCATAATGGCGCCGCAGATTTTCGACATCCAGCGCTTCCAGCCCGCCTTCCTGCATCGCCTTCAATACCTGGCCGATATGCGGCAATTCACCGTGCGGAAATACATATTTTTCAATGAATTCGCCGCCGCCGTAAACGGCTTCTCCATTGTTGACATCGGTGGTGGTGATGCCGTGATTCATCGCGAAACCGTCATCTGCCAGCAGGGAACGGATCTTGGTGAAATAGCCCGGCAAATTCTTGACGCCTACATGCTCGAACATGCCGACGCTGGTGATGCGGTCGTAGGTGCCGCTGGCGTCGCGATAATCTTCCAGGCGAATCTCGACCCGGTCAGACAGGCCGGCCTGTTCCACCCGTTCTTTTGCCAGTGCATGCTGGTTTTTGGAAAGCGTGATGCCCACGCATTTCGCGCCGTATTTTTGGGCCGCGCGTATCGCCAGCGCCCCCCAGCCGCAGCCGATATCCAGCAAGGTATCGCCGGGGCGGATCCGGATCTTGGTCAGGATATGGTCGATCTTTTTCAATTGCGCAGTGGTCAGGTCTTCATCGCCGTTTTCAAAATAGGCGCATGAATAGACCATGTTTTCATCCAGCCATAATTTGTAAAAATCGTTGGAGACGTCATAGTGATATTGAATCGCTTCCGCATCTTTTTGCCGGGTATGGCGGAATGGACGCACGATGCGGCCGAATTTTCCTTCGGCTTTCAGCGTGGAGGAGGCGAGTGCGTTGGCAACTCCGATGATTTCGCTTACCCGGCCTTCGACCTCGAGTTTGCCTTCGACATAGGCCTTGCCGAGATTGGCGAGCGATGGCGTCAGCAGATACGACAACGAGGAAGCATGCGGCACCCGTATCGTGACTTGCGGCGCCTGCTGTCCGAAGTCGAACTGCTGTCCATTCCACAACTGCAGTCGAAGCGGCAATGAAGACCGATCCCGGATGCCGTCAACCCAATGTGCCAGTCTTTTTTCCCAAAACATGACTTTCCCCATGCATGCGAATCAATATCCCGGGCGACCCCGGCATCAACATCTGCCGGAGTCCGATGCGGTATTTATGGTTGCAGCCGCTGTCGCTGCCAACGCCCATCTTCCTGCAATGAATACAGAATACGGTCATGCAGGCGTGAAGAGCGCCCTTGCCAGAATTCCATGGCGTCTGGTGTTAGCCGATATCCGCCCCAATGTTCGGGGCGCGGAGGATGGGCGCTGTAGCGTGCTTCAACCTCGGCATATTGGGCTTCCAGCGCTTCGCGATCGGCAATGGTTTTGCTTTGGGACGATGCAACCGCGCCAAGCCGGCTTTTCAGCGGGCGGCTGTAAAAATAGGCATCGCTTTCAGCGGCCGATACGCGTTCGACCCGGCCTTCGATTCGCACCTGTCGTTCCAGCTCGACCCAATGAAACAAAAGCGCCGCGTACCGGTTTTGCTGCAATTCGATTCCCTTGCGACTGTCGTAACTGGTGAACCAGGTAAAGCCGCGCTGATCGAATTCCTTGATCAATAAAATGCGGGAGGAGGGGCGTCCGTTCGGCCCGACTGTCGCAACGCTCATTGCATTGGGCTCAGGTATTTTGGCCATGATCGCTTCGTCAAACCATTTGCCGAATTGCGTGACGGGATCAGCATGGACATCGGCTTCCGACAGGCGGGCATGGCTATATTCCTTGCGCAGATCCGCGATCGACATATCATTCCCCTGCTGCCGGAGCAATGCCGCGCCGGGCGCACATCGCATCGCCCAGCTGTTTCATTTGCGCCGCGCTGAAAAGCCGTTTTGCCATCGGCGCGATCTGCGTTTCTTCCTTGTCCATATGGGTAGCGTACAGGTCGGCAAAGCGATTCACATCTTCCCCAGACAGGCTGGACGAGGCGCCGGATGCAATTTCCTTTAACTGTTTATCCAGTATCAGCCAGGCAGCATCCATCTGCCGGTGTTCTTCCATGATGCCGGGCAGTAGCGCATTCAAAACCGAAGCGTCTTCTCCCGCAGCGACAGCTTGCAGCATCGGCAGCAAATCATGTTCTTCGTCTTCGTGATGCTGATGGGCCGCATGATTAAAATAGCGCAAAACCGCATTGGCTGCTTGTTGCGCATCAAGATTTTGTCCGTCTCGGGACAAATGAGCCGCCAGATTTTGCATGGTGCGGATTTGCTTGCGGATCCGATCATGGCAATGCTTGAGCACGGCAATCGGCTGGTCGAATCCGGGCGCCGTTTCAAATAATGAATTCATCATGGTCTTGCCTTGTCGGTTTATGAAAGTCTCGCAGCGGCCTGTGCGAGATGGGCTCGCCAATTTGCCGGCAATCGGATTCGAGAGATAAACTGCCGTACGAAATAGAAAAGGCCGAGAAGAACGACGGCAATTGCCGAAAAGTTATTGTAGAACAAATCAGCAATGAAAGTTCCATTTGGGTTAGAGGTTGCCGTCCGTTAAAATAGCGGGATGGCCCCATTCATTTCGCATCCTTCATTGCCGGCATCGCCGGATATCGATTTCGATCGCCGCTTCGGCGGTATCGCCCGTTTGTACGGTGCTGCGGCGCTCGCCCGTTTCCGGATTGCGCATGTGTGCGTGATCGGCGTCGGCGGCGTCGGTTCATGGGTGGTGGAAGCCTTGGCGCGCAGCGCGATCGGCCACATCACGATGATCGATCTCGACAACCTGGCGGAATCGAACATCAACCGCCAGATTCATGCGTTGACCGATACGCTGGGCAAAGCGAAAGTGACTGCGCTGGCGGAGCGCATCGCGCTGATCAATCCGTTTTGCCGCGTCACCGAGATCGAGGATTTCGTCGCTGCCGACAATCTCGATCAAATGATCGGCTGCCGCAATTACGATTACGTGATCGATGCAATCGACAACGTGCGCGCCAAGACCGCGCTGATCGCTTACTGCCGTGAGAAAGGTATCAAGCTGATTACGATCGGCGGCGCCGGCGGGCAGCTGGATCCGACCAAAATCGAAGTCCGCGATCTGTGCAGAACCGAGCAGGAACCGCTGCTGGCGAAAGTGCGCAAACGCCTTCGCGCCGAGCATCGCTTTCCGCGCGGGACCAAGAACAAGTTTGGCATCGACGCGGTTTTTTCCACCGAGCCGCTGCGCTTGCCGGAAACCGGCGAAGCTTGTGCGCTGGACGCCGAAGATCAGGCCGGCGTAACAGGTTTGAATTGCGCCGGATTCGGTTCGGCAATGGTGGTGACCGCGGCGTTCGGGCTGGTGGCGGCGGCGCAGGTATTGCAGAAGCTTGCGGCAGCGGCTGAAGCAAAGGAAGAACAACTTGCTGCGTAACCCCGGTTATTACCTTTAACGCTGCGATCCGATCCATGGCTGGCGCGATGCGAGTATGCGATACAACACGCCGGTAGCCTCCGTTACGGAATGAACCAGGGCAATTCGATTGGCTTGCCAGCGAATCGGCTCGAAGGAAATGTCAAGAGGAGCCGGTGCATCGCGTGCGAGGGTGACATGCGGTTTGAAGGAAGATTGCATGTCCGGAAGAATATCGTGCTGCACCAGTTCCCGTATCAGAACGCGCTGCAGCATGCAAAGCTTTTCCGGAACGTCCCGCACGCCTGCCCATGCAATGCGATGCCGGTTGAAATAGCCGATGCTGTCCAGTATCAACGCAAAATCCGGCTCGGGGAGGCAGTCCAGAATTGCTTGCAAAGCGGGCAGCAGCGCGGCCGGCTGCGCACCTAAAAACGCGAGCGTGATGTGAAAATTTTGCGGCGATGTTTTGCGTCCCTGCAAAGGCGCCTGTAACCGCATCAGTGCCGCGCGCGTGGATTCATCCGGCCAGAGCGCGTAAAAAAGCCTGAGCGGCTTTGCCGTATCAGCGCCCATTGCAGAAAGCTTAAGACTTCCCAAACACTTCGTTGAGCTGCTGCGTCACGCGAATGAACGTGGTGCGCTTGGTCAATTCCTTGAGTTTGTGTGCGCCGACGTAAGTGCATGCGGACCGCACGCCGCCCAGGATATCCTGCAATGTATCGGTGACCGGGCCGCGATACTCGACCAGCACCTCCTTGCCCTCGCTGGCGCGGTATTGCGCGACGCCGCCTGCATATTTTTCCATCGCGGTGCGGCTGCTCATCCCATAGAAGCGCTTGAATTTTTTGCCGTCGCGCTCGACGATATCGCCCGCGCATTCGTCATGTCCGGCCAGCATGCCGCCCAGCATGATGAAATCGGCGCCGCCGCCGAACGCCTTGGCCAGATCGCCGGGCACCGAGCAGCCGCCGTCGGCGCAAATCTGGCCGCCCAGGCCATGCGCCGCATCCGCGCATTCGATCACTGCGGACAATTGCGGATAGCCGATGCCGGTCATCTTGCGCGTCGTGCAGACCGAGCCCGGACCGATGCCGACCTTGACGATGTCGGCGCCGGCCAGAATCAATTCTTCCGTCATGTCGCCGGTTACCACATTGCCCGCCATGATCGTCAATTGCGGGAAACTGGCGCGGATTTTCTTGACGAAATGGACAAACACTTCACTGTAGCCGTTTGCGACATCGATGCAGACATATTCGATCGCATCGCCGGCGCGCGCCATGACCGCCGCGAATTTTTCATAATCGGCCTTGCCGATACCCATCGAATAAAATGCAGTCGAAGCCTTCAACTTGCCGTGTTGCAGCGATTGAAAAAAAGCGATCAGTTCGTCTTCCGGATAATGCTTGTGCAAGGCCACCGACAAGCCCTGCGCACCGAGCGCCAGTGCCATCTCGATGGTGCCGGTCGTATCCATGTTGGCGGCAATCACCGGAATGCCGTGGTAATGCCTGCCGGAGTGATGAAAAACGAATTCACGGCGGATATCGACGCCCGAGCGCGACATCAGCGTCGAGCGCTTCGGCCGTATCAATACGTCCTTGAAATCCAGTTTGACCGACTCTTCGATATGCATGGCGATCCACTCCTCTCAAGGCCGATAAGCGTGCATCGGTTGATGCCAGTATGCGAGTGTGCAACGGGTTTTATGTTGATCGAGGTCAGCCTCGAGCCATCTCATCGGCATTCATCATTGCCGGCATTTAATTCTGTAAAGATAATGGCCCGCATTAGATGGCCGCAATACAACTGTTTATGCTAGCCTTGCCTCTTGATTGCCGATGATCCAATATGTACACCCAATTTTTCAGACTGAATCAGGCGCCGTTTTCAATCGCACCCGACCCACGCTATCTGTTCATGAGCGAACGCCATCGGGAGGCGCTGGCGCATTTGCTGTACGGCGTCGACAGCGGCGGCGGTTTCGTGCTGCTGACCGGTGAAATCGGTGCGGGCAAGACAACCGTATGCCGCTGCTTTCTGGAACAGATTCCGGCCAATTGCAACGTCGCCTACATCTTCAACCCGAAGCTCACCGTCAATGAATTGCTCAAATCGATATGCGATGAATTCCATATCGAATTCCGGCATCAAGGCCCGGATGCGGCCACCGTAAAAGATTATGTGGATGCGCTGAATATCTATTTGCTTGCCACCCATGCCGGAGGCAAAAATAATGTCCTTATTATCGACGAAGCGCAAAACCTGTCGGCGGACGTGCTGGAGCAGTTGCGCTTGCTGACCAATCTGGAGACGAATGAACGCAAGCTGCTTCAAGTGATCCTGATCGGCCAGCCGGAGTTGCGCGCCATGCTGGCGCGGCCGGAGATGGAGCAGCTTGCGCAGCGCGTGATCGCGCGTTATCACCTCGATTCTTTGTCGGTACAGGAAACCGCACGCTATATTCTGCATCGTCTTGCAGTCGCCGGGTTGGTTGGCAAGTCGCCATTTCAACAAAAGTCGATGCAGCGCATTCACCAGCTTGCGCAGGGCGTGCCGCGCCGCATCAACCTGCTGTGCGACCGTGCGCTGCTGGGGGCCTACGCCGAAGGCAGGCAAGAAGTCGATCGCAATATCGTGAAGAAGGCGGCGAGCGAAGTATTCGGGCGCCGCCAAGGCACGGAACCGATTAGAACGCAACGCTGGCGCCACGCATGGCTGGGTCTGATGGCAGGCGCAGCCGTAGCGGTGGCCACCGTTTGGGCCATGGGCAACGGCTGGCAAACAATCACTGCCGCGTTGAGTAAATCTGCGTCACCGATGGCAGCAAGCAGCACAGCGCCTATCCGGACCGGAAAAAAATCCTCCGGAACCGACGCATCCATACAAAAAGCTTCCAGCCTTCAGGTGCCGGCCGGCGCCGCTCCTGGGCAGGTATCCAATGCGGTACCGGTGCCTGCCGCCAGTCCTGCCGTGTCGGACCTCAATACTATTTTCAACAGCAACTCGCAAGATGAACATGCCGCTTATCGGGAGTTGGCGCAGTTGTGGGGAATCACGCTTCCCGATGGCGAACCGTGCGCGGTTGCGCAACAAAAGAATGTGTACTGCTATAAAAGCGGTAGCGGCCTTGCGGAGATACGGCAGCTCGACCGGCCTGCGATTCTGGCTTTACGCGACGATGCCGATAAAATTCACTATGCGATTCTCACCGGACTGACCAATGCGAGCGCCACGCTGCGCATCGGCGGCGCCAGTCAAACCGTCAGCCTGATTGTGCTCGGACGGCGTTTCAAAGGCGATTTTGCGACGTTCTGGCGGGCGCCGCAAAGCTATCGCGGGAAAATCGCCTATGGCGATCGCGGCGAAGAAATAGATTGGCTTGCTGCGCAGTTGGCGAAACTGGCCGGCACGCAAGCACCGGTTCCAAATCAGCCATTGGGTCAGGCCGTGATCAAGCAAGTACGTGAATTTCAGTCGGTGCAAGGCCTGGAAGTCGATGGCATCGTCGGCCCTAAAACATTCATGCATCTTAACAATGCCGCAGGCATAGCCGAGCCGCGCCTGAAAAGCAGTGCGGCGGTCGTGAATCCGGGCGTCAGGTAAATAACACCATGTCTTATATTCTCGATGCACTCAAAAAAGCGGAATCGGAACGCAAGCTCGGCACGGTTCCGAATGTCCATGCACAGCCGGTTCCGGTCGCATCGGCGGATGGCTGGCCCACGCTCTGGCGCAGGCCCTTGATGTGGATTGTGCCGCTGGCGCTGATGATTTTGCTGGCTGCTTTTGCATCGCTGCGGCCATGGCAAACTGGATCGTCGTCAGTACAGCCGCTGCCGGAAGCGGCGCAGGCCGGATCGGAATCGGGAACAGCGCCGCAAACGGCGCCTGTGGTTGCCGAGCCAACGCCAAAAATATCCTTGCCGGCGGATGCGGCGCCATCCCATAAATCTTCGCCGACAAAACCAGCCAAACCGAAAAGCAATCGCACGCTCGCAAAGAAACCCGCAGAAAGCAAGCCTGCGCCGCCGGCGGCGGCGCCATCTGAAAATCAGGTAGCCACATTGCGCGAGCTGCCGGAAAACATTCAGCGGGAAATTCCTGCCTTGACCGTGAATGGCTATATCTATTCAAGCATCCAGTCCGAGCGTTCGGTATTGATCAATAAAAAATTGCTCCATGAAGGAGACGAAGTGGTACCCGGACTGATGCTGGAAAAAATGATGCCGAAAGAGGCGGTGCTCAACTACAAGGGGTATCGCTACCGCATGCCGTATTAGTCATGGGACGCATACATGACACGGCCACGCCCTGAAAATCTTATGTATCGCATGCGCTGCAACACAGGAGGCGATTTCCAACGAAACAATCGCGCGCCTTTTTGGGAATGAGCACTAATTTATTGTGTAATATGCAATATTGATGAAAAATGTCGTTTTTAAAACGACGGTTCGGCCATCTCGATCACGTCAAGAATCCAAACCGCGGCATCGTTTCCGGAGCGGGTATTGGATTAAAATTGTTTCGGCCTGACCTGGCAACGTCATGCACTGAAAGCGACATAATGCAACGTATTCATTGGGAGCCGGTCGTTTCAATATCCTGACTTACTAAACGGAAGGTTTCATTGTGTCGACGATTACAAATTCGCTCGCTGACGATATCCAGGCTTTCAAGGACCGCTGGGAAGATTACCTGACGCAATCCCATGCCGATCAGTTCGCCGAATTCACACTGGCGCTCAGCAGCATCACCGAACAATGCAAGGCGCATAAATTTCCCGGTCTGACCCGTTTGTGCGAAGGGCTCCGGCAACAGGTGCTGAGCCTGCCCGGCAGCGCATCAGGCCATCCGCTGAATCAAAGCGCCGTGATTGCGCTGGCGCGCCAGGTCGGAACCATTCTTTCTTCAGCCGAGGCATCCCGGTTTCCCGAAACGGAAGAACGCAGGGTCGTTACCGCACCCGATGAAACAAGTACCGCCGGCATGGCCAAGCCGCGCAGCATCTGGCTCGTGGCCGATGATGCGCATCCCTGGAGCGACGGGCTGAGCGAACAACTGACCTTCTTCGGGTTTCGGGTAAGCCGATTCAACTGGAGCAATATCGCGCCGGAAGGCGCGTCTCCATTGGTGATCCTGTTTATTCCGCCGAGCGGTTATGACGCCGCCGAAATCGGCTGCATCGAAAGCATCCGTGCAAAGCATCCGGCGAGCCAGCTGTTTTGCCTGGCCGTTCCGGAACTGCTCGATCCGATGGTCACGCTGCTGCGCGCCGGCGCCGACGTCACTATTCCAGCGCCGCAGCAAACGAGCACGGTGCTGGCGCATGTGCTCGATTTGATCGAGGCGCAGGACCAGGAACCGTTCCGTGTGCTGGTGGTGGAAGATTCTCCGACCGCCATCGCGGCGATTCGCCGAACCTTGTCCCAGCATGGCATTGATAATCACGCAATCAACAGTCCCGAACAGCTGCTGGAAGCCGTGTGGCAGTATCGTCCCGACCTGGTGCTGATGGACATGCACATGCCGCATTGCACCGGCATCGAAGCGACGCGCGTATTGCGTCAACTTCCCGCCTGCCAGTCACTGCCGGTGGTCTATCTTTCCAGCGAAACCGACATGGGAATGCAGGTGGCGGCATTGCGCCTTGGCGGCGACCAGTTCATCAACAAACCGTTCAATCCGGTGCTTTTGACGACGGTGGTTAAGACGAAAATCGAGCGCCATCGTGAAATGCAGCGCTCCAGCCAGCATGACGGTCTGACCGGGCTGCTCAACCATACCGCGTCGAAAACACGGTTGAACCAGCTTATTCATGCGATGCAGACAGAGCACGACAAGCTATGCGTGGCAATGCTCGATATCGATCACTTCAAGGCGATCAACGATGTCCACGGACATCCGGTCGGCGATCAGGTGATACGCAATCTTGCCTGGTTGCTGAAGGGGCGCTTGCGCACATCGGACATCATCGGCCGTTACGGCGGCGAAGAATTTCTTGTTGTGTTGCGCGGTGTCGGCCTCACGGATGCGTATGCGGTACTCGATCGCATTCGTCGCGATTTCGCCAACCTGCCGCAGGCGCATGGAGGCGGGTCGCTAAGCGCTTCGTTCAGCGCGGGGGTCGCAGCGTATCCGGAATTCACGACCGACAAGGAACTGATCGACGCGGCGGATAATGCACTTCTCGAAGCGAAGTCGCGCGGGCGTAATCGCATCCATGTATCGAACGCGTTCATCGATACTGAAGGCAACCTTCGCTTGAATGCGCAGTCGCGATCTTAATCATTGGCCGGCATCCAGCGAAATATCGTCACCCGACCGCAAGTCTTCTTCCGGTTTCATGACGGATGCTTTATATGCATGCCTTTCAGAAACCGGTTTTTCTTCATCGTACAACGCAAAAATACTGTCTATCGCTTCAGCGCCGGCCGGCGGATTCCATGTCGGATGCATCGCTTGTTCTCCTCGCAAGGGATAACGTGAACCAAAGGGTAACGTGAACACCTGAAGGAATCGTAGCCTGCGCGCTAAAAGCGATATTGATGCAAATCAAGAATTCCTGTAGGAAATAATTGTGTCCGATTTTTTCAGAATCATTCTATGACCATCGATTGCATCAAGATCGATGCGCCGGGATTGGGCTATGTTGCAATCAGATGGCTTGAGCGGATGCGGGGAATGCCCGTTCAATGGAAAGGAACGGCACTCCGTGTCGGATTAAACGGACATATGAATGGAGACGCTGCAATGGCAAACAAGGAACAGTGCGACCGATTCGCAGTTGAAATGGCCGGCCGGTTTGAAGATTTCGCAAAATGGGCAATAGAAAATTGGCCAAACAGCGATTACCCGCTATTGCAATCGGATTTCAGCGAAGCGCGAAAAGAAATAGGACGTATTCTAGGCGGCAGATTGAATGAAAGCCAGACGAATAAGCCCGCATCGGACGGTGCCGGCTCATCTGATCAATACGTCAATATGAACCCGGCGCCTTGGCCGTGAAATTCCAGTGTTTGGATTGCGGGCGCCGCATCAGGATTCAACGCCTAGAATTGCATGCGCCACCTTGCGTGCGCTAGGCAGAAAGCGGGCAATGGTAGCCAGTAACTCATCTTCGCCTACCGGTTTGGCCAGATAGGCATCGCATCCGGCCCAATTGCCGCGAAACTTGTCGAATGCCGAGGACTTGCTGCTCAACATGACGACAGCCGTCCCTTTGGTGGCGGAACTGGATTTGATGCGCTTGCAGACTTCGTAGCCATCAATGCCGGGCATCATGATATCCAGGAAAATACAGGTATAGGCTTTGGCTTGGGCCATGTCGATCGCCGTTTCGCCATTTTCCGCGTAATCCACATCGAAGCGGAACGGTTGCAACTTGGCGCGCATGAAAGCGCGTACGGTAGCGCTGTCATCGACGACCAATACCGATTCGATCGGTTTGGGCTCTATGAATACAGGTTCCGGCGCAGCATTCTTATCGATGGCGCGGCGATAAGTGCGGCCATCCCACGAGCCCGCACTGAGATGCTGGCGACGTGCGCGTTCCAGCAGTGCCGATTGCATGACTAGATCGAGTTGTTCGAACAGGCGCATCCAGTGAATGGGCTTTTCGACCATCGGCCAGCCATAGGTTTCCATATTGCGCCCGATCAGTACGGCAGGAGCATGAATATTGGGCGAGCGGGCTTGCAGCTCGCTCACCCCGTCGGGATTGTCGGCATTGACCAGGTAAACATCCGGGCGGCTTTCCGGAGCCGATGGCTCGACGTAACAAAACGCACGTCTTCCGGTCAACCGGAAAGTGGAAGCCAGCATCGCCTTTTCAGCGTCGGGAAAACCAAGCATTTCGAGCACGAAACTGCGGCTGCCGGTTTCAGGTTTCGCGGATCGGAGCACCTGATTCATAGTAAATTACCTGTGGGGAATTGTTGAATTGCGATGGGCTGATTTGTTATGGAAATGGTAACAGAGCGGAAGATGCATGGCTATAGAAGAAACTACCGATCAGGGGCGAAAAGACGTTGGCCGAGCCGGTTACCCGGCATGACGTGCAGGATCAACCGGATCACGCAATGGAAACAACATTACCAAAATTTTATTATTTTAATGGAACAAAGTTGTCAATAATATAATCAAAAAGACTGAGGTTTCATACCGCTTTCCGGAGGCAACTGATGCAAAAGGCACGTCCTATACCGACTTCGACGCCGCAAGAGCCTGCCGATGCATCTTGGATCAAGAAGCTCGGGCCGGGCTTAATCACCGGTGCTGCCGATGATGACCCAAGCGGCATTGCTTCCTATTCCCAAGCCGGCGCGCAGTTTGGCTTTGGCATGCTATGGACACTGCTGTTCACCTATCCGTTGATGGTGGGCATCCAGATAGTGAGCGCCAGGATAGGAAGGGTAACCGGACATGGACTTGCTACCAATATCCGCAAGCATTATCCGGCATGGCTGCTTTACGGCATTGTCAGTTTATTGCTCATTGCCAACACAATTAATATTGCCGCTGACGTTGCGGCCATGGGGGATGCGATGAAATTAGTCGTAGGCGGCTCGGCGCATCTGTATGCGGTCGGATTCGGTTTGATATCCGTACTGTTGCAAGTGTTTATTCCTTACAGCCGCTATGTGCGTGTCCTGAAATGGCTCACACTCGCGCTCCTTGCCTATGTCGGGACAGTGTTCGTCGTGCATGTGCCGTGGGCGCATCTGTTTTCTAAATCGGTGCTGCCGCAATTGTCATGGCAGCCGGCGTATATCACCACCATCGTCGCGGTATTCGGCACCACGATTAGCCCCTATCTGTTTTTCTGGCAGGCGTCGCAGGAAGTCGAGGAACTACGGGCCAACCCACAATTGCATGCTTTAAAAGAGGCGCCCGAACAGGCGCGTGCCGGCTTCGGCCGCATCAAGGTCGACACCTACATCGGCATGGGATTTTCCAACCTGATCGCATTCTTCATCATGTTGACCACCGCAATCACGCTGAATGCTCATGGCATCACGGATATTCAAACCTCCGCGCAAGCGGCGCAGGCATTGCGCCCGATCGCGGGAAACTTCGCGTTCATGCTATTCAGCCTTGGCATCATAGGCACAGGCTTGCTGGCGATTCCGGTGTTGGCCGGCTCTGCGGCATATGCGATGGCGGGAGCGTTCAAGTGGAAAAACAGCCTGGAGGACGAGCCATCCATGGCGCCACGCTTTTACGGCATCATCGTCATCGCTACACTTGTCGGTGTCATGCTTGGCTTTACGTCGATCGACCCCATCAAAGCCTTGTACTGGAGCGCCGTCGTCAATGGGGTTATCTCGGCACCCATCATGGCCGTCATGATGCTGATGGCGGCACGGCCTGACATCATGGGGAAATTGGTCATTACCCGCAAGCTCAAGCTGCTGGGCTGGATATGTACCGCGGTAATGACTGCCGCCGTCGTGGCAATGTTTGTGACGCCGTCGGCATGATGCGATGTGCATGATGCAGTCAAGCCGGCGCAACCTGGCTTTTCCTGTTCGTTTCTTGAAGCCATTGGCATTTCCCTTGACGGAAGAAAGGATGCGCAACTAGAATTCCCCTGTTTTCATTTTACGGAGCCCTTTCATGGGCACCTGTTCGAGCGGTAGTCGTTGCCAGGCCTCGTCTGGTTCTGCCTCGCCAGGATAGCGCAGGGTTTTCTTCCTCCTGCCGCCGTAGCGCCGTTGGCAGATGATGGCATCGTAATATCCCGGACTGGCTCCGGCATAGTCAAAATTCCAGAAACACTCTATTCAGTGCTGGAACCGCTGCCGTCCAAGCAGCGAGAGCCATTGCTATTGCGCCTGCACAGACCTGTTTCCTGGTTTTAGCGCTATCGTGGTGCCGCCATGTCGGTTGACATTGAACAGAACTGATGAAAGGTACGCTATCGCCCATTCCGGATGGAGGTGTCAATGTTTAAAAACAATAAAAAAACGGTGATTGCATTCATCCTTGCCGCGCAGGGCGGCTCCATGGTTTCGGCGCATGCAGAGGGCGTCAAGGAAGAGGCATGGAATGCGCACTTTCAGACCACGTACATCTGGCAAAAGAAACCATCTTTTTCCGCCGCTTATTCCGGTTTAAACAGCCTAAAGCCGCAAGCGGAAAAGTCGTATTCGTTCAGCACCACGGCGGCGCTTGGCTGGCGTGCCTGGGATGGCGGCGAGCTCTACCTTGACCCCGAGCTGGTGCAAGGCGTGCCTTTGTCCGATTTGACCGGTCTGGGTGGCATGACCAATGGCGAACAGCAGAAGACCAGCGGTCCCAATCCCAAGCTTTACCGCGCTCGGCTATTCGTTCGCCAGACATGGCAATTGGGCGGCGATAAGGCGGCAGTGGAGTCGGATGCAAACCAGCTCGCCGGCATGGTCGACCAACGGCGCATCGTTGTCACCGCCGGTAATCTTGCGGTCATCGATTTGTTCGACAATAGCGCGTTTGCGCACGACCCGCGCACGCAATTCATGAACTGGTCGCTGCTCGCCCATGGCGCGTATGACTTTGCGGCGGATGCACGCGGCTACTCCTGGGGCGCTGCTATCGAATATTTTTATGATGACTGGGTGCTTCGCGCCGGGCGGTTCATGCAGCCCGCCGAATCCAATGGCCTTCCGCTTGACAAGAATATCTTCAAACACTATGGCGACCAAATCGAGCTGGAGCATGCCCACACCATCGGCAGCCAGCCTGGCAAGCTTCGTGTTCTGGCGTTTCGCAACAAGGCTAGTATGGGAAGCTTTCGCGACGCGCTGGCCGATGCGCCGAACAATGGCGGCATACCGGATGTATCGCGCGTGCGCACCGAGCGCACGAAAGCCGGTTTTGGCGTGAATGCCGAACAAAATCTGGCGCCCGACATGGGCATTTTCGCGCGAGCAAGCTGGAACGACGGCGCGTCGGAAACCTATGCCTTTAGCGAAATCGAGCGCTCGATTTCCGCCGGAACGGTAGCGAAGGGGCGCGCCTGGAACCGCAATGACGATGCGGTGGGCATCGCGCTGGTTCGCAATGGCCTGTCGAGCGCGCATCGGGATTACCTGGCCGCCGGCGGTCATGGCGCGTTCATCGGCGACGGTCAATTGAATTACCGGCCGGAATCCATTGTGGAAGCCTACTATAGCGTCAATGTCGCCAAAAATGCCTGGCTAACGCTGGACTATCAGCGGATTGCCAATCCAGCCTACAACGCCGATCGCGGGCCGGTGGCTGTCAGCTCCATCCGTTTGCACGCGCAATACTAGAGCGGTTTCCGTGTGCGTGTGTGGATGATGCGGGTTGGTTTGGGGTGCAGGGCAAGGCGGGAGGAGCGCCGTGTGGCGAGCCACACCAGCGACGAGCAACGCTGCAATGCGCCCCAAAGCAGCCGGCAGCGGCCATACACGCATACGGAAACCGCTCTAGTGGTGTGCTTCGTGATTGATCGGACACACCACTAGCCAGGAGCCATGATGTTTGAGCTGTTCAATCCGCGTCGCGCCGGCCGCTCGCTGCTTGCGACCAGGCCCAACCGCTGGGACTGGATTCTGCTGCCGCTGGTGCTGGCCGCGCTGGCTGCTGCGGCGTTCGGCGCCATGCAAATGACCCGGCCGTTCACGGTCGGGCAGGCAACGCCGATTTCGCTCGACCCGGTATATCTGCCGTATTACCTGTTGCGCACGATTTTGCGCATGTTCACTGCACTGGCCTGCTCGCTGTTGTTCAGCTTCCTGTTTGCAGCGATTGCGGCGAAATACCAAGCCGCAGAAAAGGTCATGGTGCCGCTGCTCGACATTTTGCAGTCGGTGCCCATTCTCGGCTTTCAGGCCATCGCGATTGCGCCGTTCATTGCCCTGTTTCCGGGCAACCTGCTGGGCGTCGAATGCGCGGCGATTTTCGCGATTTTCACGTCGCAGGCATGGAACATGGCATTCAGCCTGTACCAGTCGATGCGTACCGTGCCGCCTGAGCTGCATGAAGCGTCGCGCGTATTCCGCTTGTCCGGCTGGCAGCGGTTCTGGCGATTGGAATTGCCGTTCGCGATGCCGGGCCTGTTGTGGAACATGATGATGTCGATGTCGGGCGGCTGGTTTTTCCTGGTCGCGGCCGAGGCAATTTCAGTGGCGGGACAGGACATCAAGCTGGCGGGCATCGGCGCCTACATTGCGGTTGCGATCGAAGCCGAGAATGGCCGCGCCATTGTATGGGCAATCGGCGCGATGCTGGCCGGCATCGTGCTGTACGACCAACTGTTTTTCCGCCCCCTGCTGGCCTGGGCCGACAAGTTCCGCTTCGAGGAATCGCAGGGCGACACCGCACAGCGTTCGTGGCTGCTGGACTGGGGACGGCGCAGCCGCTGGATCCGGGGATTGACGGACCGTTTCTGGCAGACGCTGAGTAGTGCGCTGGGCTGGTTCAGTGTGCGGCACGATGGGGTGTCGCCGGAGGTCCGTCCGCGTGTATTCAGCCGGTCCTTGGCACGCGCGTGGGATGTGCTGGTAGTTGCGGCTTCACTGCTGGCCGTGTATTGGCTCGTGGTGTTCATACAAAGCGATGTCGGCTGGATGGAGGCAGCGCATGTAGTGGGACTCGGCATGATTACGCTGGTGCGCGTGCTTTTGCTGATTGCCCTGGCTTCTATCGTGTGGGTGCCGATTGCTGTCTGGGTTGGCCTGCGTCCTCAGTATTCGCAGAGGGTGCAGGCGGTCGCGCAGTTCCTGGCAGCCTTTCCGGTCAATCTGATGTTTCCGCTGGTGGTGTATTTGCTGGTGACCCTGAAGCTTAACCCGAACATCTGGCTCAGTCCCTTGATGGTGTTCGGCACCCAGTGGTACATCCTGTTCAATGTGGTTGCCGGCGCATCGACCATTCCGAACGAGTTGCGCCTGGCTGCCGATAATCTCGGCTTGAAAGGCTGGCTCAAATGGAAGCGGGTGTATCTGCCGGCAGTGTTCCCTGCCTATGTCACCGGCGCGATTACCGCCAGCGGCGGCTCATGGAATGCCAGTATCGTTGCCGAGTACGTCACTTGGGGCAAAACCGCATTGGTGGCCGACGGATTGGGCAGCTATATCAAGCAGATGACCGATGCGGGAGATTTTCACCGCATTGCGCTGGGTATCGGGGTAATGTGCGTATTCGTCATGTTGTTGAACCGGTTCTTCTGGCGCAGGCTGTATTTGCTGGCCGAAAACCGCAGCAGTTAAGGAAAAATCGTGTCTCAGAATGTATTGATGGAATTGAATGGCATCGCCAAATCGTTTCGCAGTGCCGACGGCGCGCCGCGCCTTATCCTGGACGATGTCAACTTTTTACTCGCTGAAGATGAGATCGTCGCGCTGCTAGGCAAGTCCGGTTCGGGCAAATCGACTTTGCTGCGCATCATGGCAGGGCTGATTCCTTCGGATGCCGGCAAAGCCATCTATCGCGGACAAGGCATCCATGGACCGGCGGCCGGCGTCGCCATGGTGTTCCAGTCCTTCGCCTTGTTTCCATGGTTAACCGTGCAGCAAAACGTTGAACTGGGATTGGAAGCGCAAGGCATGCCTGCTGCGGAACGAGAAAAACGTGCCGATGCAATGCTTGAGTTGATTGGTCTGGCCGGCTTTGGCGGCGCCTTGCCACGCGAGCTGTCGGGCGGCATGCGGCAGCGGGTTGGCATTGCCCGAGCGCTCGTGACGAATCCCGATGTATTGCTGATGGACGAAGCGTTTTCTGCGCTGGACGTGCTGACCGGCGAAACGCTGCGAAACGACATTCTCGATCTGTGGGACAGCAACCGGATTCCGACCAAAGGCATCCTGATCGTGTCCCACAACATCGAGGAAGCGGTGATGATGGCTGACCGGATTGTTATCCTGTCGAGCGGACCTGGACGGATTCGCAGCGAAATCAAAATCAAATTGCCGCGGCCACGCACCGTCGACTCCCCGGAGGTCCGGGCGCTCATCGATGAGGTGTATGGATTGATGACGATGCGGCCGATTCAGGAAATCCGTGCCGGCGCCATACCCGCCACGCACCCGGGTTACCACCTGCCGGAAACCGATGTCAGCCGTATCGAAGCCGTACTCGACCTGTTGGCCGATGCGCCATTTAATGGCCGCGCCGACCTGCCGCAACTCGCGGAGGAAGCGGAACTGCCGGATGAAGAGTTGTTCCCCACTTATGAAGCACTTGGCTTGCTTGGTTTGGCGCAGGTGGAAAAAGGAGATATTGCGCTCACGCCACTGGGCCTCCGCTATGCGGAGGCAGACCAGGCGCTGAGACAGGAAATCTTCGGGCAGCAGCTATTGACCCATGTGCCTTTGGCTGCACGCATCCGCCGGCAACTGGAGCAAGAGCCGACTGGCACGCTGCCGGAAGAGCCGTTCATTGAACTGCTGGAAGAATTTTTGAAGGCGGATGAAGCCAAGCGGGTGCTGGAGGTGGCCGTCGAATGGGGGCGGTATGGCGAAGTATATGAGTATGACTTCCATACCGGCAGGTTGAAGCTGCGGGGCCGGGCGGAAGAGTAGTGATAAGTTGGCAACTGCTTGCGCAGCAAATAAGCCGTGCCGCCTCGGTTGCATGATTCATAGGCATCATCGGCATGATGATTTTGCGCTTGAAATGCGCTGCCGAAGCGTGTTTGCGAAAGCAAGCTGTTTGCGCCAGGCGCAAGCATCGAAACCCGCTTCAGTGTTTTGTTGGCCGCTGCGTCAAAACCATGGCCGGCCAGTCAATCCCAACGGCTAGCGGAGGCCGGCAGCGTGAATTGTTCGTCAGGCCACCCCGAGTAACCGAGCGCCTGCGCTCTGGCGATTTGCTCACGGGTTGTTCCCATTGATGCTTGAGCCAGTAACCGCGACGCTTGAATGGCCGAAGGATTGTCAGTCGCGGAGGGCGATACTGCCGGTGCCGGGCTGCTGCCGCCGCAAGCGGTCAAAACGCAGTCGCAAGAAGCGCTGACGACGTCGCAATTGCGGCTTGGTCTGGCTTGCCGACTGGAGTATCGATGACGCCGGCATGCGCGTCGGCGACTGATTTGAAGGAGCTTCAGCCAAACGGCGGATAATTTTCAATACCGGTGACGAATTCATCCCTCCGTGATTTCTGGACGGTGCCAATAGTCAGATGCGCGGACTCAACGATACGTGCAATTTCACCCGATCACCTGGGTCATATGGCATGACGCTGGTATAGGTATGGCCATGGTATTTCAGTTGATCCGCTCGGTTTGATGGGGAGCCGCGGTAATCCAAAAGCAAGCAGTAGTTCTCCTGCTTATGTTTCAGTTGGTGCTGGTGGGGCGGGAAATGTTGGCCCATTCATTGGAAGGGCCGATTCCGAGGTGGGCCTGTTGCGGCCGGCGGGCACTGCATGCGGCCAGCGCCTACGCGAGCGAGCTGGAATTGGGTCGGCAGCGCTGCGAGGAGAAGCCAGGAGAAGTCCAATGAGATCGCGGCCATTGAAGCATCGTTGCCCAATCTGGCGCTCAACATGTTTCGACTCGATACGATCATCAAACTGAGCTTGCCGCGCAAACGCAAACTTGCCGCCGGAAAGCCGGACTATCGATTCGATTTGCTGCGCATCCAGCCAGTCGCCGAATTCTGATGCTCCGGCCTTGGAAAAATGCAGACTGATTTGACAGGGACTCCAGTAGTTGCTTATAATTGCGGTCTTTCGGGTCGTTAGCTCAGCTGGTAGAGCAGCGGACTTTTAATCCGTTGGTCGCAGGTTCGAATCCCGCACGGCCTACCACGAATACAAGCGGCTGCTATCTCTAGCAGCCGCTTTTGTTTTGCGCAGCCCAGTTATTTTGGGCATCAAAAAACATTCAAAAACTGGCCTTTGCCGGAATTTTGCCGGAGCTAGAAAATCCGGACCAAGCGTTTCTACAACACTTGGAGATACCGGCATGGCCTACATCAAACAGCGCGGCGCGTATTGGCGCATAGAAATCCGGCGTAAGGGCTCTTCTGTTTAAAATACCTTATCGCAACTCTTGGTTTGTAAGCGGTTTTTAATGCCCCAGAGCCTGGAATTTGCAGGCCGCGCTTGCCAAATCTTTTGTTTTATTGCACTATTGCCGTGAACCTGATTCAACCCCGCTGAACAACATGACTTTCGTACACTTTTTCTTTTATTTTTACTTTAGCTATTCCAGCCCAACGGCGGTGGAGAAGCGGTAAGCATTCGAAAGAAAAAGCCAAACCGAAATTCTTTAAAAAACCGCCCGCGCTGGCGGTTTTTTCATTTTACAGATTTAAAACTTTCGACTGGAGAAAACATGCCGCGCACCGATGATCTACGGATCCGAGAAATGAAAGAACTGACACCGCCGTCGCATTTGATCCGCGAATTCTCGTGCTCGGAAAAAGCAGCAAGCACGGCTGCCGGTTCGCGCACCGCGCTGCATCGCATCCTGCACGGTCAGGATGATCGCGTGATGGTCGTGATCGGTCCCTGTTCGATCCACGATACCAAGGCGGCAATGGAATACGCGCATCGGTTGGCCAAGGAGCGTGAGCGTTTCGCCGGCGAACTGGAAATCGTGATGCGCGTCTATTTTGAAAAGCCGCGCACTACCGTCGGCTGGAAAGGGCTCATCAACGATCCGTACATGGATAACAGTTTCCGCATCAACGATGGCTTGCGGATGGCGCGCGAACTGCTGTTGAACATCAACGAACTGGGATTGCCGGCCGGGACCGAATTTCTCGATGTGATCAGCCCGCAATATATCGCCGACCTGATCAGCTGGGGCGCGATCGGCGCGCGCACCACCGAATCGCAAGTGCATCGCGAGCTGGCATCCGGCCTGTCGTGCCCGGTCGGATTCAAGAACGGCACCGATGGCAACATCAAGATCGCGGTCGATGCGATCAAGGCGGCGTCGCAGCCGCACCACTTCCTGTCGGTGACCAAGGGCGGCCATTCGGCCATCGTATCGACCAACGGCAACGAAGATTGCCACATCATCCTGCGCGGCGGCAAGGCGCCGAATTACGATGCGGCCAGCGTCGATGCCGCTTGCAAGGATATCGCGGCCAGCGGTCTCGCCTCGCGCCTGATGATCGATGCGTCGCATGCCAACAGCTCCAAGAAACCGGAAAACCAGATCCCGGTCTGCGCCGAGATCGGCAGGCAAATTGCGGCAGGCGATACCCGCATTGTCGGCGTGATGATCGAGTCGCATCTGATCGCAGGCCGGCAGGATCTGATTCCGGGCAAGGAGCTGACCTATGGCCAATCGGTGACCGATGGCTGCATCAGCTGGGACGACAGCATCGGCGTACTGGAAGAGCTGGCTGCGGCGGTCAAGCAACGCCGTCTTAAAGACCCGGATGCCTGATTGTGTAATTGATGTTGCGCAGCCCGTTGGACCTGAAGCTGTCGTCAGGCTTGGCGGGTTGCTTTGATAAAGGGCTTCGCGCGCAAAATTTGTTTTTTTAAACCAATTTATTCATGTTAGCGTTCTAAAACCATAATCCACTCACCAAGCACATCCCGCTATTTCTACAACCTCTGATTTCACAGCGGAGAATCGTCATTTTTCTATGAGAAACGTTTCTCCTAGAAATTTCATTCAATATCAAATCAAAAAGCATAGTTTTGCAATGCCTTAGCGCAACTAAAATGCCATAAAGAAATTTAATTTGTTGAAAAGCAATAAATATAGTCTAAAAAACAACAAATTTAGAAAAATTTTGTTTATTTACTGGCAATAAAATTTCCAGTCGTTACACTCGCACCTGTTGCTTTTAAAGCAATATCGCCATTGAGTCCAGTCGACTTGCGCTGCAGAAATTAGCGGGACTGAACACATTTTCGGCCTGCCGGACAGACCAACATTAATGACCCGAACTGAACTTTGATCTCCGATCAAGGGAGGACGCTTGCGCGCTATTTATAAACAGGTATTGATTCAAACAAGATGAGAACGCTACAAAGACAGTCGCGGAATTGGCAGCACCTGTTTGGCTGTCCGGCTTCCGAAACCGCTTGTGCGATCCTGAAGCCTGCGCTATCGCTGACCATGTATCTTTCATACGCAGCCATGCTCGGCCTGGCCATTGGTCCGCACTTCGCAACAGCGCAGACGCCGGTACAAACCATCGACGAAGGCTTACGCCGTCAGGAAGATCGCGCGCGCGTACTGCAGCAGCAAATACAGCCGAAAGCGGATGTGTTGCAGCCTCAGGAGCCTCATGGCGTCTCGACCGACTTGCCTGTCGAGACGCCATGCTTTGCCATCAAGGACATCAAGCTGATCGGCGCCGGCGTACGCCGCTTCGGATGGTTGATGACAACCGCGCAGCCGTATCTCGGCCGGTGCGTCGGTGTAACCGGATTGCGCCAGATCGCCGCTGCGCTCGATGCAAAACTGATCGATCTCGGTTATGTGACCAGCAAAGCCACGCTGCCGCAACAAAATCTGGCGGACGAGGTGCTGACCATTCATTTGCATGTCGGGCGCGTCGCCCAGGTAGCAATGGTGAAAACGGATGAAGCCAAATCGCCCGACGACGCCTGGGGCACATGGTGGAATGCTTTTCCGGTTGGCAGCGGCGATGTGTTGAATGTGCGCGATCTCGAGCAAGGGGTCGAGCAGATGAAACGGTTGCCCAGCCAAACCGTGGCGACGGAACTTGCGCCGGGAGCGGAGCCCGATACGACCATCGTCCGGATCGTACGGCAGTCCGGCACGCTGCCGGATCGCATCCGCGGCGGCATCACGCTCGACAATTCCGGCAGCCAGGTATTGGGCAAGTCCCAGCTCTCGAACTACTTGTCTTTCGATAATCCGCTCGGCTTGAACGATATTCTGTTTTTGTCTGCCAGCAGCAACGCCGAACGTCCTGCCGCAGACCATCGCAGCCAAAGTCTTTCCTTTAATTACAGCATTCCCTGGGGTTACAACACTTTCACCTTCAGTAAAAGCCGTAGCCGCTTTGCGCAAATCGTGCAAGGTACTACCGTCCAGTTCCTTTCCAGCGGCACCAGCGAAACCGCCGAAGTCAAATGGCATCGCACCATGTTGCGCACCAGCGCGGCCAAGGCCGGCATTTATGCCGCCGTTTCGAATCGGAGGGCGACCAGTTTCCTGGATGATGTCGAATTGATCGTGCAGCGCCGGCGCACCACCAATCTCGAAACGGGGATCACTTACAAGCAATTGATCGGCGATGGCAGCGTCGAATTCGAACTGGGCTACCGCCGCGGCATGCCATGGCAAAACGCGCAAGACGATTTGCCGGCGACCGGCGCGGGCGGCGTGACGTTGCGCCCCACGATTACGTTATTGTCCGCTGCCTTCGGCACGCCATTCAAAATTGCCGACAGGCCGTGGCAGTACGTTGCGACCCTGCATGCGCAGCATACGCGCGACGCCACGCTGTCGGTCGATCAGTTCGCCATCGGCAACCGCTCCAGCGTGCGCGGATTCGATGAAGATAGCGTGCTGCTGGCCGAGAACGGCTATTTTTTGCGCAACGATTGGTCCACGCCGGTCAGTCTGATCAATGGCGTCGACACGCTGGCTTACGTCGGCATCGATTACGGCCGGGTGTGGGGACCAAGCGCCGCTTTTCTGGTCGGTCAAAAACTTGCCGGCGCCGCATTCGGCGTGCGCGGCAAGTGGAAGAGCCTGCAATTCGACTTTTCAGCCGGAACGCCGCTGACCAAACCGCAGGGTTTCCGCAGCAATAGCTGGAATCCTTATTTATCCCTGACTTACGCCTTCTAGGGTCTGTTAACAATCAAGCGATCCAGATGTAAGCGCAAACGAGATTCAGGAAAGACAGGTAGTTGCGCGCCAGTTTTTCATAACGTGTTGCGATCCGTCGGAATTGCTTGATCCGATTAAAAAAACGTTCGACCAAA
>DAIDBD010000106.1 GCA_027310305.1 Herminiimonas sp. | reverse complement strand
CTTCAACAAGAGCCAGCAGGATGCTTTTCTGCCGCATGTCGAGAGCGGGCTGTTCACCTTTATCGGCGCCACCACTGAAAATCCGTCGTTCGAAGTCAATGGCGCATTGCTGTCGCGGGCATCGGTCTATGTGCTCAAATCCCTGACCGACGATGATCTCGGCACAATGCTGGATCGCGCCTGCAACATTGAACTGGAGGGTTTGGCTTTTGCATCGGATGCGAAAGCGATGCTGATCGCCAGCGCCGACGGCGATGGTCGCAAACTGTTGAACAACCTGGAAATCGCCGCCCGCGCCGCCGCTGCCAAGAAGCAAAAGGAAGTGGATGCGGCATTGCTGGCCCAATGCCTGGGCGATGCGCTGCGCCGTTTCGACAAAGGCGGCGATGCATTTTATGATCAGATTTCGGCACTGCATAAATCGGTGCGCGGCTCCAATCCGGATGCTTCGCTGTACTGGTTCGTGCGCATGCTCGACGGCGGCGCCGACCCGCGTTATCTGGCGCGGCGCATCATCCGCATGGCCAGCGAAGACATCGGACTGGCCGATCCGCGCGCGTTGCGGCTGGCGCTGGATGCGACGGAAACCTATGAACGCTTGGGCTCGCCCGAGGGAGAATTGGCGCTGGCCGAAGCCGTGATTTATCTGGCCTGCGCCGCAAAATCCAACGCCGTCTACAACGCCTACAATGCCGCCCGCATATTTGTCGGCAAGGATAAATCGCGCACCGTGCCCGAACATTTGCGCAACGCGCCGACCAAGCTGATGAAAGAACTCGGTTACGGGAAATTGTATCGCTATGCGCATGATGAACCGGATGCCTACGCGGCTGGCGAAACCTATCTGCCGGACGGCATGGCCGAGCCGCATTGGTACATGCCGACGCCGCGCGGGCTGGAAGGCAGGATCGCCGATAAACTGGCATATCTGAAATCACTGGATCAGGCGGCCAGGAAAAACGACAAGCAATAGCGGCGACCTGCAGGCGATCGTAGTGCGCTTGGTACAATGGCGGTTTAGAAATTCCACTCCTGCAATCGCCATGATCGACATTCAACTTCTTCGCAAAGACATCGCCACCGTAGCGGCCAAATTGGCTGCGCGAAAATTTCAGCTGGATGTTTCCGCCTTCAATGCGCTGGAAGCCGAGCGCAAACTGATCCAGACCCGCACCGAGGAATTGCAAGGCAGGCGCAATGCGCTGTCCAAACAGATCGGCATGCTGAAAGGCAAGGGCGAGGATGCCTCCGCCGTGATGGCCGAAGTGGCCGGCATCGGCGATGAATTGAAGGCATCTGCGGCGCGGCTGGATGAAGTGCAGGCGCAGGTCAGCGAATTCATGCTTGCCGTGCCCAACATTCCGCATGAATCGGTGCCGGTCGGGCAGGATGAAACGGCTAATGTGGAAGCGCGCAGGATCGGCACGCCGCGCAGCTTCGACTTCGAAGTAAAAGATCATGTCGATGTCGGCGCCGCGCTCGGGCTGGATTTCGATGTCGCCGCCAAACTGACCGGTTCGCGTTTTGCGGTGATGAAGGGCGGCATCGCCCGGCTGCATCGCGCGCTGGCGCAGTTCATGCTCGACATGCATACCGCCGAGCATGGTTATACCGAGTGCTATACGCCGTATATCGTCAACGCGGATTCGTTGCGCGGCACCGGCCAGTTGCCGAAATTCGAAGCGGATTTGTTTGCCGTTAAAAAAGGCGGGCAAGAAGGGGAGGGCGAAACGCTGTATCTGATTCCGACTTCGGAAGTGCCGCTTACCAATACCGTCCGCGACGAAATCGTCGCTCTCGATACGCTGCCGATCAAGCTGACCGCGCATTCGCCATGCTTTCGCTCCGAAGCAGGCAGCTACGGACGCGACACGCGCGGCATGATTCGTCAGCACCAGTTCGACAAAGTCGAGATGGTGCAGATCGCCCATCCGGAAAAATCATACGAAGCGCTCGAGGAAATGGTAGGCCACGCCGAAAACATTCTCAAAAAACTCGGCTTGCCATATCGCGTGATTACATTGTGCACCGGCGACATGGGCTTCGGCGCGGCCAAGACGTACGATCTGGAAGTATGGCTGCCGGCGCAAAATACCTACCGCGAAATTTCATCGGTATCGAACTGCGAAGCGTTCCAGGCGCGCCGTATGCAGGCGCGCTTTCGCAACGCGCAAGGCAAGCCGGAACTGGTGCATACATTGAATGGTTCCGGGCTGGCGGTCGGCCGCACGCTGGTTGCGGTTCTGGAAAATTACCAGCAAGCCGACGGCAGCGTCGATATTCCCGAAGTCTTGCAGGCTTATATGGGAGGCTTGACACGTTTGCCGCCGCAGCGCTAGGTTTTCGATACAGGGCTTCCGCATGAATCCCCGCATAAACAAAGGGTTCGCGACAGGTTAGTGGTTGTAAACTTTGAGCGAACGAGGTTTACTCTCGATTTTTGAGGTCGAGCGATGGCGCATCAACTACCCGGCGTGATGGATGCATTTGCGGAACTGGCCGATCCGCGCTGGCGCGCGTGTCGTTACCCGCTGGACGAGATCTTGCTGACGGCGTTGTGCGCGGTGCTGTGCGGGGTGGAAGACTGGGAAACCATGACGCTGTGGGGGCGCAGCCAGCTGGAATGGTTGCGCCGGCTCCTGCCGTATGGCCAAGGCATCCCGTCGCCCGACACGTTCCGGCGCGTCTTTTCGGCGCTCAACCCGAGCGCGTTCGAACGCTGCTTCACGGCTTGGGTCGGCACGCTGTGCCCGGCGCTGGAAGGCAAGCATGTCGCCATTGACGGCAAGAGCGTGCGCGGCAGCCGCAACGGCGAGGCGCCTGCGCTGCACTTGGTGTCGGCCTGGTGCTCGGCCAACGGCTTGTCGCTGGGACAAGTCAGTACCGCACAGAAAAGCAACGAAATCACCGCGATTCCGGAATTGCTCAAGGCGCTGGAATTGAAAGGGGCGACGGTGACGATCGATGCGATGGGGACCCAGCACGCCATTGCCGAGGTGATTATCGAAGCGCAAGCCGATTATGTGCTGGCGCTCAAGGACAATCAGCCGGGGCTGGCGGACGCGGTCAAGCAATGGTTTGCGGCGGCGCGCCAGGGGCGGCTGGCGCACTCGTACTGGGAACATGTGGCGCATGACAAGGGGCACGGCCGGCTGGAAACGCGGATTTGCCGCGTCACCGACGATGTGGCCTGGCTACCGGACATGGGGCAATGCTGGGCCGGGCTCAAGCGGCTGGTGATGGTGGAATCGAGCCGCACCATTGGCGACAAGACCAGCGTCGAGTGCCGTTACTACATCAGCTCGCGCGCCATCAAGGCGCAGGAAATGGCGCAACTGATTCGCGCCCACTGGGGGATTGAAAATTGCCTGCACTGGGTCTTGGATGTGTCATGGGGCGAAGATGCCTGCCAGGTGCGCGACCGCAACGCCGCGCGCAACCTGGCATTGATTCGCAAAATCACGTTGAACCTGGCGCGCCGGGCCGTGCAGGAAGATGGCAAACGCGTCAGCCTGAAGAACGTGCGCAACCTGGCCGCATGGGATGTCAATTACCGCAATCGCGTTCTCGGCCTTGCCTGACGCGGGGATTCATGCGGAAGCCCTGGTTTTCGATAACGCTGCTGTTCCGAATAAAGTCGGACTCTGCTATAATTTCCCGCTTTGCGGCGCATGCATGCCGCAAACGACCGTATCAGGAGAGGTGGCAGAGTGGTCGAATGCGCTGGACTCGAAATCCAGTGTACGTCTAGGCGTACCGTCGGTTCGAATCCGACCCTCTCCGCCAAGTAACGGTAGTTTGTTAAAGCCGGCATAAAAGCTGCATGCGGTTTGGTCAGGAGGTATCTGCCATGACTGCACGCCGACCTTGTCCACCGGCCCCGAGCCCGCTGGAAGACTATGCCCGGCAATTCGATTGCCTGTTTCACT
>DAIDBD010000062.1 GCA_027310305.1 Herminiimonas sp. | reverse complement strand
ATTCCAGCGTGCGTATTGCATCAGGGCCAGAGCAATAAACCGCTCGATGACAGGCCGAATAGATACGTGCAATCTTACCCCTACAGGCTGAAATCAATTTTTCCCCTTGCAAATCGGGTGGAGTCCATAGATACGCAAATTTTCAATGACTATTCAGTTGTCCGTTCGTCCTGAGTAGCGTAGCGTATCGAAGGGGCTGCGGAGCCCCTTCGACAAGCTCAGGACAGGCTTCGATACGCTACGCTACTCGGGACGAACGGACCTTTGGATAACTAAAATCGGTTGCTATAACTGCGCACTCAATAGTTACCAACTCTGGCTTGTTATGCGTAAGTTCTACTGATTATTTCCCTGTAGCATCGTGAATAATTTTTCTGCCTATACCAAGATACCGACATGACTCTTACAGAACTGAAATACATCGTCGCCGTCGCGCGCCAGAAACATTTCGGCCATGCGGCGGAAGCCTGTTTCGTCGCGCAGCCGACCTTATCGGTCGCGATCAAAAAACTGGAAGATGAACTCGGCGTCATTATTTTCGAGCGCGGCGGCACTGAAATATCCATGACGCCGCTCGGTACGCAAATCGTCGCGCAGGCCGAGCGGGTGCTGGAACAAACCGCATCGATCAAGGAAATTGCCAAACAGAACAAGGACCCGCTGGCCGGCCAGTTTCGTCTCGGCATCATCTATACGATCGCGCCGTATCTGTTGCCGCCGCTGGTCAAGAACATGATCGAGCGCGTGCCGCAAATGCCGTTGATATTGCAGGAAAATTTTACCGTGCGGCTGGTTGAATTATTGCGGCAAGGCGAACTCGATGCGGCGATCATGGCACTGCCGTTTTCAGATCACGGCTTGATGACGCAACCGCTGTATGACGAACCGTTCGTCGTTGCATTGCCGAAGCAGCATCCGTGGTCCGGTCGTGCCGATATCAGCGCAGAAGATTTGAAATCGGAAACCATGCTGCTACTGGGCAATGGGCATTGCTTTCGCGACCAGGTGCTTGAAGTCTGTCCGGAGATGTCCCGTTTTTCCACTACCGGCAACGGCATTGCGCGCACGTTCGAAGGGTCGTCGCTGGAGACGATCCGGCATATGGTCGCATCCGGCATCGGCATTACCGTATTGCCGCGGGCATCGGTGCCGGACATGGAGGCGAAAAACGGCATGTTGCGTTACGTGCCGTTTGCACAACCCGCTCCGTCGCGTCGCGTGGTCATCGCGTGGCGCAAGAGCTTTACCCGCGGTGCGGCGATTGAAGCGGTGCGGGATGCGGTGCTGGCGTGTGATCTGCACGGTGTTTCGATGTTGCGCGACGTTGAGATCGCAGCGAGTTAAGAAAAAAATTCCGCTCTTTTATTGCTCCAGCCGATGCGATGTCTGGCTGTCGAACCAGTGCACCGACGCCGCATCGAACCCCGCGGTCACGCGCTGCTCGGCGGTGACCGCCGTACCGGCCGGCGCGCGAATCACCAGCGGCTGGCCGCCTGCCCGCGCATGCACCAGCAAGTCGGCTCCCAATGCCTCCACCAGCTCGACATCCATTTCCAGGCCGGGCCTGCCCAGCACCAAGTGCTCGGGACGCAAGCCCAGTATGCATGCGCGGTTGGCGGGTGCGCGGCATGCTGCCGGCAACGCCACGGCAACGGCATCGCCCAGATTGAATTGACTGCCATCGGCAGCGACCTGGCCGCGCAGCAGATTCATCGGCGGCGAGCCGATAAAACCGGCCACGAAGGTCGTCGCCGGTTTGCCGTACACCTCGGCCGGCGTGCCGATCTGCTCGGCGCGGCCGCCGTTCATCACGATCATGCGCTGGCCGAGCGTCATCGCTTCCACCTGGTCGTGCGTCACGTACAGGCTGGTGGTGCCGAGCGTGCGATGCAGTTTCTGGATTTCAAGCCGCATCTGCACGCGCAGCTTCGCATCCAGGTTCGACAGCGGTTCATCGAACAGAAACACCGCCGGCTCGCGCACGATGGCGCGGCCCATCGCGACACGCTGCCGCTGGCCGCCGGAAAGCTGGCGCGGCGTGCGTTGCAGCAATGCGCCGAGTTCGAGAATTTTGGCCGCTTTCTGCACGCGGGTCTCGATGTCGTCCTTCGACAGGCCGCGAATCCGGAGACCGTACGCCATGTTGTCGTACACGCTCATATGCGGATACAGCGCGTAGTTCTGGAACACCATCGCGATGTCGCGATCCTTCGGTTCCAGTTCGTTGACGACGCGGTCGCCGATGACGATGTCGCCGCCGGTGATTTCTTCCAGTCCGGCGACCATGCGCAGCAGCGTCGATTTGCCGCAACCGCTTGGTCCGACCATCACGACGAATTCGCCGTCGTCGATGTCGACCGAGATGCCATGAATGACATCGACCGCTTTCGCGCCGTTGCCGTAGGTTTTGGTAATGTTTTTGAGATGAACTTGTGCCATATTATTTTTCGGAATCGACCAGCCCTTTGACAAACCATTTCTGCATGACGACCACGACCAGTCCCGGCGGCAGCATCGCCAGGATCAGGGTTGCCATCACCATGTTCCATTCGACCGCCGCATCGCCGCCGGCGATCAGCGTCTTGATGCCGATGCCGACCGGGTACATGCTCTGGTCGGTCGCGATCAGCAATGGCCACAGGTACTGGTTCCAGCCGTAAATGAACATGATGACGAACAGCGCCAGCACGTTGGTGCGCGACAGCGGCCACAACACATCCTTGAAAAACCGCAACGGTCCGGCGCCGTCGATGCGCGCCGCTTCCGCCAGTTCCTCGGGCACCGTCAGGAAAAACTGCCGGAACAGGAACGTCGCCGTTGCCGATGCAATTAGCGGGATCGTCAGGCCGGCATAAGTATTGAGCATCCCGAAATCAGACACCACCTGGTAAGTCGGCGTGATGCGCACTTCGACCGGCAGCATCAGCGTGACGAAAATCATCCAGAAAAACAGCGTGCGTCCCGGAAAACGGAAATAGACGAAGGCAAACGCGGACAGCATCGAAATCGCAATCTTGCCGACCGCGATGGTCAATGCCGATACCAGGCTTACCCACATCATCCGCCCGACCGGCGGCACCGACACATTGCCCGATGCGCCCTTGGCGAGGACAGCCGCATAGTTGGCGATAAACTGATTGCCGGGAATCAGCGACAGCGGCGCGGCGGATGCCTGGTCCGCGGTCTGCGTGCTGGCGACCAGCGCCACGTAGATCGGAAAGGCGACGATGAGGACGCCCAGAATCAACACCATGTGGCTGATGAAATCGAGGATGGGGCGGCGTTCAATCATGAATACTGCACTTTCTTTTCCACATATTTGAACTGCACCACGGTCAGCAAGATCACGATGGTCATCAGCACCACCGACTGCGCCGCAGAGCTGCCCAGATCGCCGCCCTTGAAACCATCCTGGAATACCTTGTACACCAGGATTTCAGTATCATTGCCGGGACCGCCTTGCGTGGTGGCCTCGATGATCGCGAACGTATCGAAAAACGCATACACCATGTTGACCACCAGCAGAAAGAACGTGGTCGGCGACAGCAACGGAAATACGATCGTGAAGAACCGTTTGACCGGCCCGGCGCCGTCGATGGCGGCCGCCTCGATCAGCGATTTCGGAATCGATTGCAGGCCGGCCAGGAAAAACAGGAAGTTGTAGCTGATCTGCTTCCACACCGCCGCCATCACGATCAGAATCATTGCATGGTTGGCATTGAGCATGTGATTCCATTCGATGCCGACATGCCGCAGCGCATGCGCGACAATGCCGAGCGTCGGGCTCATCAGGAACATCCACAGCACGCCGACCACCACCGGCGACACCGCATACGGCCAGATCAGGAACGTTTTGTAAATCGCGGCGCCCTTGACCACGCGGTCCGCAAACACCGCCAGGACCAGCGACAGCGACAGCCCCAGAAATGCGACCAGTATCGAAAAGAATGCGGTCGTCCTGAACGATCGCAGATAGTTGCCGTCATTGAACAAGTCGCGGAAATTATCGAACCAGACGAATTGCGACGATGCGCCAAATGCATCCTGCAGCAGCACCGACTGATACAACGCCTGCACCGCCGGCCAGAAAAAAAACAGGATCGTCACCAGAATTTGTGGCGCGACCAGTGCGTAGGGCAGCCATGCGGATTTGAAGCGTACGCGTTTTTCCATTACTTGCTTGTTTTGTCAAAAAGCAGCGTGGGCACGCTTTTGTGCCCACGCGAGGTTGATACGGCCCGGGCACAAAAGCGTGCCCACGCTGCCGGTTACTTGTTGGCTTTTTCGAACCGCACCAGCAACTCGTCGCCGCGCTTGACCGCCGTATCGAGCGCTTCTTTCGCGGTCTTCTTGCCGGTCCAGACGTTCTCCAGTTCCTCATCGATCACACTGCGGATCTGCACGAAATTGCCGAGACGGATGCCGCGCGATTTGGTGGTGGTCTTGACGATCATCTGCTTCACCGATACGTCGGTGCCGGGATTTTTTTCATAGAAACCGGATTTTTTGGTGAGTTCATAGGCCGCAGTCGTGATCGGCAGGTAGCCGGTATCCTGATGCCACTTCGCTTGCAGTTCCGGTTGCGACAGGAACTTGAAGAACTTGGCGACGCCTTTGTATTCATCCGTTTTCTTGCCGCTCATCGCCCACAGCGATGCGCCGCCGATGATGGTGTTTTGCGGTGCGCCCGTGACTCCGGCATAGTAAGGCAGCGCCGATACCGCGAACTTGAATTTCGCGTTTTTGGCAATGTTGCCATAGGCTGCGCTGGAAGAAGTCAGCATTCCGCATTCGCCGGAATAGAATTTCGCTTCCGGTTCGTTCTTGCGCCCGGCATAGGTAAAGTAGCCTTGCTTGGCCCAGTTCGCCATGTTTTCAATATGCTTGACTTGCAGCGGGCCGTTGAATTTCAGCCGCGTATCCAGCCCGCCGAAACCATTGCTCTTGGAAGCGAACTCGACATTGTGCCAAGCCGAGAAATTTTCCAGTTGCACCCACGATTGCCAGCCCGTGGTGAACGCGCATTTTTCTCCGTTGGCTTTCAGCTTGGCGGCAGCAACGACCACTTCCTGCCAGGTCGCCGGCGCCTTGTTCGGGTCCAGCCCGGCTTTGGCGAACATGTCCTTGTTGTAGTACATCACGGGGGTGGAACTGTTGAACGGGAAAGACACCATATCGCCTTTGGGCGACGTGTAATAGCCCGCCACCGCCGGCACGTAGACCGACGGATCGAACTTCTCGCCGGCCAGTTTCATCACTTCGGTGACCGGCTTGATCGCGCCTTTCGAATACATCATGGTCGCCGTGCCGACTTCGAATACCTGCAGAATGTTCGGCGCATTGCCGGCCCGGTAGGCGGCGACCGCAGCCGCCATCGCCTCGTCATAATTTCCCTTGTACAGCGCATTGACCTTGTAATCGGACTGGCTCTTGTTGAACTGGTCCGCCAGGTCGACCACGCGATCGCCCAGCACACCGGTCATCGAATGCCACCAGGTGATTTCAGTGACCGCATGCGCGGAAGCGGCCATCGTGGCAAGCAAGCCTGTGACGGCCAGTGCTTTCAGATTGAAATGCATGGGGAATCTCCTGGAAAATTTTGGATGATAAATGAGCGGTATGACAAGATCGTTACGATAACTGATGCAAGCCATACCGCGCTTATAATTCGATTTTGCAGCGCATCATTAACAAAAAGACATGAATCGGTCATTACTTTATTTTCGCCTGGTGCGCCTCGATAAACCGATCGGCATTTTGCTGCTGCTGTGGCCGACGCTGGCCGCGCTGTGGTTTGCATCCGATGGCAAGCCGGACTGGCGGCTGGTCGCGATTTTCTGCATCGGCACCGTACTGATGCGCTCGGCCGGTTGCGCGATCAACGATTTCGCCGATCGCGATTTCGACCGGCACGTCAAGCGCACCGCCGAACGCCCGCTCACCAGCGGCAGGATCGCACCGTGGGAAGCGGTGATGGTGGCGGCAGTGCTGGCGCTGTTGTCGTTCATGCTGATCCTGCCGCTCAACGGATTGACCAAACAGTTGTCGGTGGCGGCGGTCTTGATCGCGGCCAGCTACCCTTACTTCAAGCGGTTTTTCGCGATACCGCAAGCGTATCTGGGCATTGCGTTCGGCTTCGGCATCCCGATGGCGTTCGCCGCCGTGCAAGGCACGGTGCCGGCGGCGGCATGGCTGCTGCTGCTGGCGAATGTGTTCTGGGCGGTTGCGTACGACACCGAGTATGCGATGGTGGACCGCGACGACGATCTGAAAATCGGCATCCGGACATCGGCGATCACCTTCGGCCGGTTCGATGTGGCGGCGGTCATGCTGTGCTATGCCGTTACGCTTTTAATCATTCTTCTGGTGGGCTGGCAATACGGCTTGCGCGGATGGTTCGTTGTGGGGTTGCTGGTTGCTGGCGGTTGCGCGGTCTATCACTATTTTTTAATCCGGGAGCGCGACCGGATGCGCTGCTTTGCGGCGTTCCGGCATAACAACTGGCTGGGGGCGGCGGTGTTTGCGGGGATTGCTGCTGACTATGCGATGCGGTGATGGAAAAACGTCTGGATAAAAAATTTATGGCTCGATACGAATTGACATAATTGCCGTAAATTCATACCGGACAAATAGCCGCGAAAATCGGGGAATCCGGCGTAGCGCTGTGCGCATGATTTTTTAATAACGGGCTAACCTTGCAAGGCATCGATACGCGTTGCTGGTGGATTGCAATCGTGCGTACAGCGCACGCTACCGCTGACTTCCGAAGTGTAATAGCGAAGCAAACGATTCTCTGCCAAAAAGCCGCCAAATATTTATACTACGGTCTCGCTACCCAGTCCCAAAAGGTTTTAAACAATGGAACTCTCCAACCGAATCCGCTTAGCCCGCCCGTTGCCGACCACCGCTGTTCACGGCCGGGCCGAAGAACTCAAGGCCAGCGGGCAAGCGATCATCGACCTGTCCATCGCGTTGTCCAATTATGCCGCGCCCGACACGGTGGTTGCGCGCACAACCGAAGGGTTGCGTGCCGCGGCGGCCCTGCCTTACACGTCCGTGGTCGGCGCCCCGCAGTTGCGCAACGCCCTGGTCAGCAAGCTGCATTCCGAAAACCATATCGATGCGCGGGCCGACGAAATCATTGTCACCAACGGCGCCAAGCAGGCAGTGTACGAGGCGCTCTATGTGCTCACCGATCCGGGCGATGCGGTGCTCATCTTCCGCCCTTACTGGCCGGCTTATATGGCGATCGCCGAGTTGCTTGGATTGCGGCCGATTCTGGTGGATTTGCC
>DAIDBD010000058.1 GCA_027310305.1 Herminiimonas sp. | reverse complement strand
CAATGGTTCACCTCTTTTTCGCCGGAATAGAAAAAGGCCCGACGAATCGGGCCTTAAGATTTTTGGCGGAGTGGACGGGACTCGAACCCGCGACCCCCGGCGTGACAGGCCGGTATTCTAACCAACTGAACTACCACTCCGCTGCATTGCCCAGGCTATCAAAATCTGGTGTTTGTCATCACACCCGAAGGGGCCGAAGTCTACAACAGTTCGGCAATTTTGGCCAGAATATTACGCCGTTGAATGACCTGCCGATTTTCAATTCAACGCAATGCGGCCGGATGGACGGTCTGAAAAGCGGTGCACCAGCGTGCCCAGCGTCTGCACCGCTTTTTCAATCTCAACACTCCACGCATTGCCGCAATTGAGCCGCATGTAATTGCCGAATTTCCCCGATGCGGAAAACATCGGGCCGGGCATGAAGGCAATGCGCTGTTCAATCGCAGGTCGATGCAGCGCAAGCGCATCGACCTGTTCCGGCAATTGAATCCATAGCACGAACCCGCCTTGCGGTTCGGCGACCGAACACTCGGACGGAAAGGATTTGGAGACCGCGTCCGACATCTGCGCGATCCGTTGCGCCAGCACGCGCCGCATTTTGCGGATCTGGTTGTCGTAGCTGCTGCTGCCGATGAAATCGGCCAGCACCGCTTGGAAAAAATGACCGGTGGCGCCGCTGGAAACGGTTTTCATGAACGCAACCTGCTGCGCATATTTGCCGGCCACCACGTAGCCGACGCGCGCCGCCGGCGTCGCCGCTTTCGAGAACGACGAACACAGCAGCACGTTGCCGGTGGTGTCGTACGCTTTCACCGGCCACGGCCGCTCGTTGGTAAAGCACAGATCGCCGTAGATATCGTCTTCGACCAGCGGAATGTCATGCTGCGACAGCAACGCCGCCAGCCGCTTCTTGTTCGCTTCCGGCATGATGCTGCCGAGCGGATTGTTTGCATTGGGCACCAGCAGGCAGGCCTGCACCAAGCCCTGCTGCATCGCCAGTTCCAGCGCATCGATCGACGGCCCGGTTTTCGGATCGGTCGGTATTTCCAGCGCCTTCATGCCGAGGCTTTCGATCAGTTGCAGCAGCACGAAATAAGTCGGCGATTCGATCGCGATCGTGTCGCCCGGTTTCGCCACCGCGCGCACGCACAGGCTGATCGCCTCGGTGCAGGAACTGGTGACGACAATCTCGTCGGCATCGAGCCGGCCCCAGTCGATCGCCCGGCGCGTGATCTGGCGCACGAAATTCGGTTCGTTCATGTCGGCGCAACTGACGCGCGTCAGCAGATCCGGATTGCGCCGCGTGACCGTATTCACCGCCCGCTGAATCCGCTTGACCGGCAGGATTTCATCCGGCGGCCAGGCCGATCCAAGCTGCACGACGCCCAGCGAATCATTGGCTTGCAGCACCCGCATCAACAGGTTGTTGATGCCGACATAGGTCGGCTCCTTCGGGCAGTGTGAACTGGTGATGCAGCTCAGCGTGCGGGCGCGATGGCGCACGTAAAACCCCGCCTGCGGTTTCGCATCGATCAGGCCGCGATCTTCCAGCAGCCGCAGCGCTTGCATCACGGTGCTGATCGACAGCCTTTTCTGCTGCGCCAGATGACGGATCGACGGCAGCCGGTCGCCGGGCGCAAAAATTCTGCCGGCGATCAGCGCACCGAGTTCATCGGCCAGATGTTCGTACAAGTTGAGTTGGGATGACATGACATGATTTTGCGACGGAGTGAGGAGGCCGGCATAGATACAGCGGCATGAATTTTTGACCAATACAGTTTAGTGCAACCGTAACTGTGACGGTAACAATTCCGGTTGGCTGCATCTGTTATCGGATTGTGCAAACCCGTATTCTGATCCTGTCTTGAACCATCACGGGAGACGGGAAATGAAACCCGCAATCGTAGCAGCCGGCAGCAAGCATCTCGAATTTTCCTTGCATGAAAATCATCCTCTGTCGCTGGTGCGGGCCGCCGGTCGCCGTATCGAGTGCGTGTCGGGCCTGATCTGGATCACCGCCTACGATCAGCGCGTGGATTTTTTCATCGGACCGGGTAAAACGTTCGAGGTGCCGAACGACGGTCTGACGCTGATCGAAGCGATCGGCAGCGCACGGGTTCGTGTTGAGCAATCGCAGCCGCTTGATCGCGAGCTAGCCGGCATGCTGGTGTCGGATTCGGCAAGGTTGGTGAAAAAACTGCTCACACTTGCCAAGTTGGCATGGGTGCTGCCGTAGATGCGTTTGCTCTGAGAGAAGCATGAACGGTTTGATGAATGTAGATACATCAGACACACCATTGTGGATCAATAATTATCGGAATGTACGTAAGTTCCGCTTATATAAAACTTTGAGTTGATTTATGTCAAATAGTGCTCTTATTAAGTTGCATATTATTAAAATTATTTAATACTTAATAACTTAATGGGCATCCAAAAATAATAGCAAAAAATTACGTAAAGCCCTTAAAACAAATACCTAAAATCAGTTTGCCTTAAATTAAAGGAGCAAAAATGAAAATCTTAAAGATTCTAGCATTTTGCGTAATTAGCTTTAATTACGTTATTGCGAGTGCTGAGGCTCTCGTCGTTTCTCAATCTACTTCCCAGCGGATAGCAACAGCGCATGAGAAATTTCAACAAGCGCTGAAAAAGGCTCCTAACGAGAGCGTCGCTGTGGCTGTATTCTTTACTAATGATTTGGCTTTGGAAAATTTGCGAATGTCACTTAATTACACTCCATTAAAGGTTATTGATTTTCGTCATGGAACACAGTCATATAGTGGCGGATACACATTGAAGAAAGGAGAAACCATTGATCAAGCAATAATTAACTATCGACATGATCATTTATTTTTTATTCGAGATAATCTGGCTCGAACCAACAAACTCATAGCAAATGAAACTAATGACGAGCTCCGAAAAGCGCTGGAGGTTAATCGTAAGCAAGCTGAGCAAATGCAAATTGACTATCAAGAAAAAGGAATACGTGTAATCGGAATTGGCCTTTATGGCACTGCCAAAAACATTTCTGATTTTAAAGAAAGAAATTCTTTCGTCCACGTTGTTGAGCTTAAAGAAAGAGGTGTTCCGCAACCAGCAATCATTCCATCAAAGCAGTAGTGAATAATTGCATTTTATGTTCAATCTCACACCAATAATGGAGTTGCGATGAAACACATATTGACTCTTTTTCTACCATTCTTACTTTGCTTAAGCATGCAAGCACACGCGCAAACAATAGCATGTAAACCTACAGCTCCGGATGGTACTAATTTTGTACCGAGCTGGGGTTTTGTAGAGGTAGCCGTAGATGCTGGGGGTCGCTATATTTGGCAATATATGTACTGGGATAATGCAGACAGATTAAAGTGGCTTAACACTTATACGGGTACTACTTTTGAGCCGGATGCGTTCTTTTATAATTATGACGGGAAAGCATATGGCGATAGGCCTGGCGGATATTGGGCCTCGGATTTGCCAAGCCCTTATGTTGATACTCAGTTTCTGGACCCGTCCGGGGAAAAGGCGGTTACGATAGGATCAGCATACGCTACCTCAATTGTCCCTTGGCGAACCTATTACACAGTTACTCGTATGTACCCCGGTGAAGGCACTTCAAGTTGGCTAAAGCTATCAGCTCAACGAGGTGCCCAATATCCAGACGGTTGTACTAGCGAATGGTGTTCCTATGGTTGCGATGAAACCAACAACTTCCCGACACTTCCGTTTCAAGATCATTTTACCGTGCCAGGTTGCCAGCAATATAATTGGTTATGGAACACCACAGTAAGACGTCCATGCTAGAGCAGTTTTTAGTTGCCATATGTGGGTGTTTTTGAATTTGCAAATCTAGTTGATATTACGGTGCTACCTTATCTAAGTATGCCTACACTCTCAATTGTGATACTGAGTTCGCTTTTGCTTCTAATCATGTTCACTTTAGTAAACATGGTTAGACTGCGATCTAAAATCCACGTCGGAGGAACGTTAATACATGCGCTTGTTCTGGCAGTACTTTTTACGATCAGTTCATTATTTTGGACGAAAGACACTGCGTATGATGTGAAAACAATCAAGCAACTTGAGTTTGGATGGCCTTTTCCTTTCGTTGTGCAAAATCAAGAAAAATTTGACCCCCCTTTCCCCCATAAAATGCTATTTGGTTGGGAACTTAGTGCGCATGCACTTGAACAGCCAGCGGTAAAAATCATATGGGGCAACGCCTTTTCAAGTGCCATATTTAACTTTTTTACTTTATTTGCTGTGTTACATGCGTTTACGCTTTTCAAGCGTCGAACAAAACATTGATCAAGTCGATTAGCGTCTCGTTGCATGGAAATATCTTTTCGACTCTGCATAAAGTCAGCAAGTAACTGTTGAAAAGAATAAGACCAGATACTTGCCTCCTGAAAACAGGAGTAGAAAGGATTGCGCGATGAATCCTTTTTGTGCTTTTCGTATCTTCCGTGGACAAATGCATAACATCAGATAGTCATTGAAATATGCATAAGAGTTGATTGGATTGCCGGCTGCGAACCATCAATTCATTGCATTCATCTCAGTTTCCTTTTCCACAATTCCGAGATTAATGACGAAATTGTCATGAATCTGTGCGCCTTGCGTCGCCTTCGCTGCGCTACTATTTCGCAAGCTGAACAGGCAAGAAGGAAATTTTCTCCGCCAGGCAAAGCCGGATCGATCCGGTGCCGGATGCAACAAGCCCCCGCGAGTTCTGCAAGAAATTCATTTCGAGGCGCAATGCGAAAAATATTTTATATTGCCACTTTGGTCGTGCTGTCGGGCTGTGCAACCCAGCGCTTTTATCCCAAGCCGCTGGAACCGGCGGCGATAGCCGATACCTACGAAGCGCGGACATTGAACGATCCGGCGCTGCATCGGTTCATCGAAGCAAATCTCAACCGCAAATTACCGGCCTGGCCGCCAGAAACATGGGACCTGAACACGCTCACCCTGGCGGGTTTTTACTACAGCCCCGAGCTGGACGTCGCGCGCGCCAAATGGGGAACGGCGCGCGCTAAAACGATCACTGCGGCGCAGCGGCCGAATCCCGCGCTGCAACTGCCGTTCCAGTACAACGCCAATCCCCGCAACGGCGCCTCGCCGTGGACGTTTGGATTCGGGCTCGCTATCCCGATCGAAACGGCCGGCAAGCGCGGATACCGGATGGGTCAGGCAACGCACATGTCGGACGCTGCCCGTTTCAATATCGGCAACGCCGCCTGGCAGTTGCGCAGCCGGCTGCGTATCCAGCTTCTCAATCTGCATGCGGCAACCCGCCGCGCCGATCTTTTCCGGCAGCAAATCGAAGTGCAGCGGCAGATCGTCGCCATGCTGGAGAAACGGCTGGCCGTCGGCGCGGCCGCCGCATCGGAGGTGAATCAGCAGCGCATCCTGCTGATTCAGCATGCGGCCGGTCTGGCCAATGCGGAAAAACAGGCGCGGGATGCGCGCGCGCAAGCCGCGACGATCATCGGCGTGCCAGTCCGGGAACTGGAAAACGTCAGGATCGCGGTCGACGATTTCGAGCGCATCTATCCCGACATTCCTGCGCGGGACGCGCAACGCAGCGCCATGTTGAACCGGTCGGATTTGCTGGGCGCGCTTTCGCAATACGAAGCAAGCCAGGCGGCATTGCGGCTGCAGATCGCCAATCAGTATCCCGATATCACTCTGGGGCCCGGCTATAGCTGGGATGCGGGCGCGAACAAGATTGCATTTGGCGTTTCCGGCATCAGCTTGCCGCTCTTGAATCAGAATCAGGGGCCGATCGCGGAGGCCACGGCAAGCCGGGCTGAAGCAGAAGCCAATGTCAAGGCGCTGCAAGCGCAGGCGATCAATGAAACCGCGCGGGCGCTGGTGAATTACCAGGCTTCATTGCGCAGCTTGCAGCAATCGGAAGACCTGCTGGCCGCGCAACAGCGGCAGTTGTCCGCATTGCAAAAATCGTTCCGCTCGGGCGAAACCGACCGCCTGGCGTTGACGCTTGCACGGCAGGCCGCCTACGCCAATTTGCTGGTCCGCCAGGATGTGCTGGCGCAAGTGCAGCAGGCGCTCGGCCAGCTGGAAGACGCGATGCAGCGTCCGTTGTCCGCAGCATCCATTCCCGCCATTCCGCTGAAGGAGCATCAACATGCAGACTAAAACACGTCTGAAACCGATCTTTGCCGTGATCGGGATCGTCGCGCTGATCGCGCTGCTGATCGGCGGTTACGTTCTGGGCAAGGGCGAACAGGCGATGGAGGCGCAGCGCGAGGCGCCCGTTGCAACGCCCGACCGGCTCAGTGTCGTCAACGGTTTGACGACACTGACCTTACCGGCTGCGGTGCAAGCCCAAAGCGGCATCCAGGTCGCGCCGGTCGCCGCCACCAGCCATATCCGGGAAACGGTTGCCTACGGCACGGCGATCGACTTGCAGCCGCTGATCGATCTGCGCACCCGCTACGCGTCGGCGCAGGCGGATGCCGAAACCGCCCGGGCGGCGGCGCAGGCGTCCAAAGCCGAATATGACCGCAACAAGGTTCTGTATCAGGACAACCGGAACGTATCCCTGAAAGTCATGCAGGCTGCGCAGGCAATCCACGCGGCCGACCAGGCCAGGGTCGCGCTGGCGAAAGCCAATGCGGACAACCTGCAAGCCGCCGCGCGACAGCAGTTCGGCGCGTTGCTGGGCCGCTGGGCATTCGATGCGAATGCCCAGCAATTCCAGTCGCTGCTGACGCGGCAGGAAGTGCTGCTGCGGATCACTCTTCCATTGAACGACACGGCCGCCGCGCCCGCCGCAATTGAAATCGGCGCCGGCGACAACCGGCGCGCAGCCGCCACGCTGATCGGCCCCTCCCCGCAGTCCGACCCGGCCCTGCAAGGCCGCAGTTTCTTTTACCGCACGGCGGCCGCGCTGTCCGTCGGCACCCGGGTCGAGGCATTCCTGTCTGTTTCCGGCCAATCCGGCCAGGGTTTGCTGATTCCGCAAGCCGCCATCGTCTGGTATGGCGGCCAGCCCTGGGCATATGTGCAAGCCGATCCGACGCATTTTCAACGGCGGCCGGTTTCGCAGCAATTTCCCGCGGACGGCGGCTATGTCGCCACCGGCGGATTCCAGCCCGGCGAACGCGTCGTGATCGCCGGCGCGCAATTGCTGCTGTCGGAAGAATCGCGCGCTGCGGCCCAAGGCGGCGGGGGAGCGAAAGAGAATGACTAGACGAGCCGATACCACAGGGAAAAACAAGCCATGCTGACCGCCATCGTCCGTTTTTCGGTGCGCTTTCGCGGCATCGTGATTGCGCTGGCCTGCCTGCTTCTGGGTTTTGGCATCTACACGCTGTATCAATCGCGCCTCGATGTCTTTCCCGAGTTCGCGCCGCCGCTGGTCGTTATCCAGACGGAAGCGCCGGGCCTGTCTCCGGAACAGGTGGAAGCGCTGGTCACGCAGCAGATCGAAAACGCGCTGGGCGGCACGATCGGCGTCGAATCGATGCGCTCCCAGTCGATTCAGGGACTGTCGGTCGTGACCATGACCTTTCGCAGCGGAACCGATATTTACCGCGCGAGGCAATCGGTCGCCGAAAAGCTGAATGCCGCTGCCGGCGCATTGCCGAAGGGCGTCAAGCCGCCGGCCATGACGCCGCTGACCTCCAGCACCAGCGTGGTGCTCGGCGTCGGCCTGACGTCCGATGCGCTGTCCCCGATGGATCTGAGAACCTTCGCGGACTGGACGATCCGGCCCAGCCTGCTCGGCGTCTCCGGCGTCGCCAATGTCACCGTCTTCGGCGGCCAGGTAAAACAGTTCCAGATCCGGGTCGACCCGCAAAAGCTGGTGCGCTTCGGTCTTTCGCTGCAGGACGTGACGAACGCCGCGCAACTGGCGACCGGCGTGCGCGGCGGCGGCTTCATCGAAAACGACAACCAGCGCATCGTGCTCAATGCGATCGCGCCGACCGCCACCGCCGAACAGCTGGCGCAAACGGTCGTGGTGCAGAAAAACGGCGTGAGCGTGCGCCTGGGCGATGTCGGGCAGGTGGCGGTCGGGCAGCAGATGCCGGTCGGCGGCGCGACTGTCCAGGGCAAGCCCGGCGTCATCATCATGGTCGACAGCCAGTACGGCGCCGATATCATGAGCGTGACGCAATCGGTGGAACAGGCGCTCGGCCATCTGCGGCCGCTGATGAAAACAAGCGGCATCGCGTTCCATCCGGACCTGTTCCGGCCCGCCAATTTCATTCAGACCTCGATCGGCCATCTGCGCACCGCGCTGCTGATCGGCGCGGCGCTGGTCGTGATCGTGCTGTTCCTGTTTTTGCAGAATGCCCGCACCGCGTTCATCTCCGCCACCGCGATTCCGCTGTCGCTGCTGACCGCCATCGTCCTGCTGCGTCATTTCGACATCAGTCTCAACACGATGACGCTCGGCGGGCTGGCGATTGCGTTGGGAGAGGTGGTGGATGACGCCATCATCGACGTCGAAAACATTTACCGGCGCCTGCGCGAAAACCGGACGCTGGCCAGCCCGCGCGCTGCCTGGCGGGTCGTGCTCGACGCATCGATCGAAGTCAGAAGCGCCGTGGTCTATGCGACTTTCATCGTCGCGCTGGTCTTCCTGCCGGTGCTGACGCTGTCGGGCGTGGCCGGAAAACTGTTCGCCCCGCTCGGCATCGCCTATATTCTTGCGATCCTGTCGTCGCTCGGCGTGGCGCTCACGCTGACGCCGGCGCTGTCTTACATGATGCTCGCCCGCGCCCCGCTGGCAGCCGACGAGCCGCGGCTGTACCGGGCGCTGAAGAAGCGTTACGAGCCGCTGCTTGAAAGCGTCGAGAAGCGCTCGAAGGCCGTGATGATCAGTCTGGCCGTGGTGGTCGCCGCCGCCCTGGCGGCCTTGCCGTTCTTCAGCACCCAGTTCATACCGGAGCTGCGCGAGGGGCATTACATCATGCACATGAAAGCGGCGCCGGGCACGTCGCTCAACGAATCGCTGCGGATCGGCGGCGACGTGTCGCGCGCATTGCTGAAAGTGCCGGGCGTGCGCTCCATCGCGCAGCGCGTCGGCCGGGCCAGCAAGGCGGTGGACGTATTCGGCACCCATTACAGCGAGTTCGAGGTCGATCTCAAGCCCGGCCTGGGAGGCGATCAGCAGGAGCGGGTTCTGGCGGATATCCGCAAGGCGCTGGTCGATTTCCCGGGGCTGACCTTCACCACGCAGACGTTCCTGACCGAGCGCGTCCAGGAAACCATTTCCGGCTATACCGCGCAAGTCATCGTCAACGTGTTCGGCAACGATCTCGATACGCTGGACGGCCTGGCGCGGCAGGTCGCTGCGGTACTGAATACGGTTCCCGGCGCGACCGGCGTCACGGTGCAGTCGCCGCAAGGCACGCCGCAACTGACGATCCGCCTCAAACAGGATCAATTGACGCGATGGGGCTTCAAACCGGTCGAAGTGCTGGATGCGATTCAGGCTGCCTACGACGGCTCGGATGTCGCGCAGGTGTATGAAGGTAATCGCATTTTCGGCGTCGCGGTGATGGCCGGCGCGTCGCCCCGCCAAAGCCCGGCGGATGTCGGCGCGCTGCCGCTGCGCAATGCAGAAGGCATCAACGTGCCGTTGCGGCAGCTGGCGGACATCAGCCAGACCGACGGCCGCTACATGGTGCTGCACAACGGCGGCCGGCGCCTGCAGACCGTCACCGCGAACGTCAGCGGACCGGTGCTGAGCACCTTCGTCAATGAAGCGCAGCGCCGGATCAACACGCAGATCGCTTTCCCCAAAGGCTTTTATGCAGCCTTCACCGGCGAGGCGCAGGCCCAGGCGCAGTCGCAGCGGGATTTGCTGGTCTATTCGCTGATGGCCGGCGTAGCGATCGTCCTGCTGCTGTTCATGGCGTTGCGCAGCACCCGCGCGCTGCTGCTGGTGATGGTCAACATGCCGTTCGCGGTGATCGGCGGCGTGCTGACCGTATTCGCGACCGGCGGCCTGTTGTCGCTGGGTTCGCTGGTGGGCTTCGTCACGCTGTTCGGCATCACGCTGCGCAACTCCATCATGCTGATTTCCCATTATGAATATCTGGTGAATGAGGAGGGCATGATGTGGGGCATGGCGACGGCCGTGCGCGGCGCATCCGAACGGCTGGCGCCGATTCTGATGACGGCGCTGGTGACCGGCCTGGGGCTGCTGCCGCTGGCGATCCAGAGCGGAGAGCCGGGCAACGAGATAGAAGGTCCGATGGCGATCGTCATCCTCGGCGGCCTCATTACCTCCACGATCCTGAATCTGCTGGTGCTGCCCACGCTGGCGTTGCGGTTCGGCCGTTTTGCAAAACATGACCGGCTGGATGGCGAAGCCGAATGATGCAACACCTATCCGGCATCAGGCCGGCACGGAAGTCGCAGTGTGAACGTCGTGCCCAGCCCGGGCCTGCTCGATACCGCGATGCTGCCGTCATGCAGCGCGGCAATCGATTCGACGATCGCCAGCCCCAGCCCGATGCCGCCTTCCGAGCGGGACGAATCGACTTGGTAAAAGCGGTCGAACAAATGAGGAAGATGTTTTTCGGCGATGCCTTCGCCGCCATCGGCGACTTGCAGCATCGCCTGTCCATCGGCCGTTTTTCCCGCTTTCAAAACGATCGACTGGCCCTTCGCGGTATGGCGCAGCGCATTGGCCACCAGGTTGGATAATGCGCGGCGCAGCAGGGCTGGATCGGCAACCAGTTCGACGTCTCCCTGCTGCGACAGCGCTACCCCGCGCTCGTCGGCAAACGCTTCGAAAAACGCGATGATCTTTTCGAATTCGGACGCCGCCGAAATCTGCTGAAACTGCCGTTTTATCTGGCGGTTTTCAGTCCGTGCCAGGAACAGCATCGCCTCGATCATGCGGCTCAATGCCTGATATTCATCCATGCTGCGCTCGACCAGCTCGCGATATTCTTCCGCGGTTCGCGCGCGGCCAAGCATCACGCTCGCCGCGCCGATCAGATTGTTCAGCGGCGTTCTGAATTCATGCGCCAAGTCGTCCGAAAAGCGCGATAGCTGTTCGAACGAATCGCGTAGACGCCGGACCATCGCGTCGAACGCGTCCGCCAGTTCCCTCAATTCGGCCGGCATCGGATGATCGCCCAGGCGTTCGTCGAAATGCGCCGCATTGATGCGGCCGGCCGCCAGCGCGATCCGCCGCACTTCGGACAAGCCGCGCCGGATGCCGACATAGCCGACTGCGATGGCTGCCAGCACAGCGCCCAGCCAGACGCCGGCGAGTTTGTTGCGGTAGGCGGTGAATTCGCGCTCGGAAGCATCCAGATTCAATGCGGCTTGAATCACCTGGCCATTATCCGCATTGCCAGATGGCGCATAGGCCGCCATGAGCATCAACTCGCGGCTGTTGCCCGGCTCGCGCCAGCGTACCGGCTCGCGCGGCAGATTGGAAAATTCGACGGCCTCCGGAAATGCCGCGGCCGGCACCGGCATGCCGGGCGTTTCGGAGAGCGCCTTGCCGCCGGCCCCGAGAATCCGGACGTACACGCCTTCGCGCGGCAGCACATGCGACACCCATCGCCGGAACGATGCGGTTTGCGCCGGCTTGTCGCCCGCCATGATGAGCCGCACTTCCCGCAGATCCTCGACCAGTGTCGCCCGGTCCTGCTCCAGGATGTCCTGCTTCAGCGACCAATACAGGAAGAAGCTGGCGCCCAGCTGGATCAAGGCGATCGACACCGCAAAGATGATGGTCAATCGCGCCGCAATCGACCACGGGCGGACATCACGCATCGCGTACCTCCAGCACGTAGCCGACGCTTCTGACGGAATGAACGAGTTTGGGCGTAAAGTCGGCATCGATTTTCGCGCGCAGCCGGCGCACGGCGACATCGACGACGTTGGTGTTGCTGTCGAAATTCATGTCCCACACTTGCTCGGCCAGTTGCGTGCGCGACAAAACCTCTCCGGTCCGCTGCAGCAGCAAGGCCAGCAGCGAAAATTCCTTCGGCGTCAGATCGATGCGCCGGCCGCCGCGCGTCGCTTTCCGGCCCAGCAGATCGAGTTCCAGATCGGCGATGTGCAACAGGGTCTCGCGTTGCGGTTGCATGCCTTGACCCCGCCGCAATATCACGCGAATCCGGGCCAGCAGCTCGGAAAACGCGAACGGCTTGACGAGATAATCGTCGGCGCCAAGTTCCAGGCCGCGAACCCGGTCTTCTATGCCGTCGCGAGCGGTCAGGAACAGCACCGGAAGCGCCGGTTTTTGCTTGCGGACAAGTTCCAGAATCGACCATCCGTCGATACCGGGCAGCATGACATCCAGCACGACAAGGTGGTAATCCCCGGTCAGCGCCAGATGCAGCCCGTCGACCCCGGTCGCCGCGATATCCGCGTGGAACCCGTTTTCCTGCAACCCCTTTTGCAGATAGGCCGCCGCGGTCTGCTGGTCTTCAATTATCAGGATGTGCATCGGATCGTCTGATTTATACGCAATGGATGAAATGCATTCTATTATGAGGTTCCTGCAGATTCGTTCACACAATTCATGCGACAAATGACCAGTCAAACCTATCCGCAGCTATCCGAAACCGGCCGCCTATTTTCGCGATCATCGGTGCCGGCATCGGCTTCAATGTCGCTGAATTTTTGTTGCACTGGCGGCGCGGCTTTGAACGGATGCATAACATCAGTTATGTATCTGAATGTAAGAAAAAATATTCGGCGCGGAACGTCGTTTTATTGTTACAAGAACAGGCGGCGAATCGTCGCTCCCGGATTCAATTCAACGGTAAACACCATGAAAACCACCCTCGCTATTTTTCTGGCTGCATCGGTACTTGCCGGTTGCGGCACGCCTCCGGCCGATACTTCTTCAGCCGGCAACGTCGACAGCATCGGCGCAAAAGAAAAAGCGGAAACCACGCGCGACGGCACCTCCACCGCCGGCACGATCGACGGCTACAAGCAGGATATCGCGCAACGCATTTCGCAGGTGAATTCGATCAGGGTGTATGCCGGCCGGCCGCAGGCTTTGCTGCGTTCGGTAATCGTGCTCAAGTACTCGATCGACGGCAACGGCAAGCTGCTGCGCAGCGAAATCCTGCGCAGCAACCGCGACCGCGCCAATGAAGCAACCGCGCTGGCGACGCTGAAAAACACGGCACCGTTTCCGAAGCCGCCGCCGCATTTGCTGCACCGCGGACGCGTCGAGATAATGGAATCCTGGCTGTTCAACAACGACGGCCGCTTTCAGTTGCGCACCATGGCCCAGCCGCAGATGGATGAGTAGTTGATGTGATGCCTTTCGCGTTTTTCGTGGACCATGCCCTTCATTTACGGACGTGCGTAAATCAGCGAATAATCAAGTTCAGGCCGCCCGGGCCGCCGCGACATACAACCCGATCACGCACAATATCCCGCCGAGCCACAATGCCGAGCGCAGCGTCGGACGGTTGCCCAGATATGCGGCGCCGTGCCCGATCCGCAGCAGAATGAAAAGAACCGCCAGCAGATCGATGGCGGACTGATTTGCCTGGGTCCAGTGCGCGATCAGCACCGCCGCCGCAAACGGAGCGAACGCTTCCCATGCATTTTGCTGCGCCCAGTCGGCGCGCAATTGCCAGCCGGTCTTGTTCGACAGGCGCGGCATCGCGTTGTCGTAGCGGTTGCCGGCCTTGGAAAGCGCCGCCAGCAGATAAGGCAGCAAGCCGGCCGCCAGCACACACCAAAATGCAATCGTCATTCGTTACCTCGGACAGGATGGGAAGCAGCAATGCTTCTGGGTTGATCGTCGATCCGGCCGCCAATGCGCAAACCGGAAGCGCCAGTGCGATCTTATCCGATGTTGTCGCGCGTTGGATTTTCGCGAATAATTGCGTCAGCCAACAACACGGGATTGCCATGAGCATCAGCTGGATCGCCACCAATATCGTCAGCGCACTGTTGCTGCCGCCGCTCAATCTGGTCGTGCCCGGCGTCGGCGGATTCATGCTGCGCAAGCGCTGGCCGCGATTCGGCGCCGCGCTATGCATCGGGTCGCTGATCGGACTGGCCGCGCTTTCCACCGGCGCGGTCGCCAAGCTGATTGTCGCGCCGCTTGAAAATCTGTCCGCGCCGCTTGCTTCGGCGCACGGCAGCGGCGCGCAGGCGATCGTGGTGCTGGGCGGCGGACGGTTGAAAAATGCGCCGGAATACGGCGGCAAGGATACTGCCGGCCAGGTCGTATTGATGCGGTTGCGCTATGGCGCCAAGCTGCAACGCGAAACCGGGTTGCCGCTGCTGGTGACGGGCGGTTCGCCGGACGGCGCGGCCGAATCGGAAGCGGCGATCATGGCGCGGGTATTGCGCGAGGATTTCGCCGTTCCCGTCAAATGGCTGGAACAGGCATCGGACAACACCGCGCAAAATGCGCAATTTTCCGCGCAAATGCTGAAGCAGGCAGGCGTGAACCGGATCCTGCTGGTGACCGATGCGGTGCACATGCTGCGCTCGCGAAGAGTATTCATGCAAAACGGTTTGCAGGTGGTGCCGGCGCCGACATCCTTCTTCAGCCGCGAACCGTTGTCGGCAATCGATTTCGTGCCGCGCGGCTTCGGGTTCGAGCTCAGCCATTACGGCATGCATGAATGGATCGGACTGGGCTGGTATCGGCTGCGGCATTGATCCGGCCTGTTTCATAACTGATGCGGCGCAGGTTCGTTATGACGGAAGGCATGGCCCACGAAAAACACGAAAAGCACGAAAAAGACAAATAAGGAGTGTTATGAATCTTTCGTGTCTTTCATATCTTTCGTGGACTATATTTTCTCCATAACGAACCCGCGTCGCATCAGTTATTAAGAGTGCCTAACAAGACCGCATGTTAATCTGGATGCATTCGATGCCGGCGATTCCACGGTCACGGTTTCGTCCGCCAACCATGTTTTCAGGAGTACTGCCATGCCAGACGCGGATTGCGAGCGCCCGTCAAAATTGTACCGATACGGGGAACGCCACGCGCTCGAGCGTTCGCTGACGCTGGGCGAATTCCGGTTGCAGCCGGCCGCCGAGGCGGTCGCGGAAAGCCGGCAGATTTTGCCGTTCCAGACACGCGCCGCCCGCGCGATGCCCGCATCGACTTACCTCACCTTGAGCTTGGCCAAAGTATGGCAACCGCAACTGTTCGATGCGTTTCCCGGCGCCGATTGCTGCCTGATCATTCACGATGCCGAACAATTCGGCGAACGGATTCATCGCGCCGCGGCAAAAATGCTGCCGACCTGGGCCGGCATCGACGCCGCCATTTCGTATGGCGTGCCGAGCCCGCTGGGCCGGGCGTTTTCGAAAAACCGGCGCGATGCCAATCAGGAAGAATGGCTGTTCGCATGGCGACCGACGCAACCGACGGCGGCGCTGCAATCGATCGTCATTCAGATCGGCAGCATCGAAGCGTTCGCGGAACTGCGCGACAGGATCGTTTGACGCCGGCCGCGCGCAATTGCCTGTCAGTAAATCGATGCCACTGCGACTATTCAAGACAAGAAGCGAACAGCGGAATTTTGCCGTTGTTTTGATCGTGTTCGATACGCGATGCATGCAATGCATGCCGATTCCGGAAAGGATTTGCAATGAATGAATTGACAGTCGATGTTGCCGTGATCGGCGCCGGCACCGCAGGGCTGGCCGCTTACCGCGCCGCCAGGTCCCATCACGGGCGGGTGCTGCTGATCGAGGGCGGCCCGTACGGCACGACCTGCGCGTGGGTCGGCTGCATGCCGAGCAAATTGCTGATCGCCGCCGCGGACGCGGCGCATGCGGTTGCGCATGCGCCCGCTTTCGGCGTGCATGGCGGGCCCATGCGCATCGACGGCCGCGCGGTGATGGCGCGGGTGCGGGCCGAACGCGACCGCTTCGTCGGCTTTGTGCTGGACGGCGTCGAAAAAATTCCGCAAGCCGACCGCTTGCGCGGTCATGCGCGCTTTATCGATGCGTTGCGGCTGCAGGTCGACGACCATACCGTGATCACTGCCGCACGCATCGTCATCGCCACCGGCTCCAGTCCGCAAGTGCCGGCTGAACTGCAAGGCATCGGCGACCGGCTGGCGGTCAACGACGATGTGTTCGACTGGGACGATCTGCCGGAATCGGTGGCGGTCGTCGGCAGCGGCGTCATCGGCCTGGAACTGGGCCAGGCGCTGCATCGGCTGGGCGTGCGGGTCGCATTGTTCGGCCGCGGCGGCGGCGTGGCGCAACTGAGCGATCCGGCGGTGCTGGCCAGCGCCACCGGCTGCCTGGCCGGCGAACTGGATCTGCGCCTGAATACGCAAGTGACCGGCGTCGAACGCGACGGCGACGATGTCGTCGTGCGCTGGCGCAATGCGGCCGGCGGCGAGCGTGCCGAACGTTATGCGTATGTGCTGGCGGCGACCGGCCGCGCGCCGAATGTAAAGGCGCTCGGGCTGGAACATGCCGGATTGGCATTGCATGTCAACGGCGTGCCGTTGTTCGATCCGCGCACGATGCAATGCGGCGACAGCGCCGTTTTCATCGCCGGCGACGCCGACAACGCATTGCCGGTGCTGCATGAGGCGGCCGATCAGGGCCGCATCGCCGGCGACAATGCCGGCCGCTATCCGGATGTGCGGCCCGGGCTGCGCCGCACGCCGCTCGCCATCGCGTTTACCGACCCGCAGATTGCAACGGTCGGCCGGAAGTTCCGGACCCTGCAGCAGGGCCGCGTTATCGTCGGCGAAGTGTCGTTCGAAGATCAGGGCCGCAGCCGCGTGATGCGGCAAAACCATGGCTTGCTGCGCGTCTATGCGGAGATCGGATCGGGCCGTTTTATCGGCGCCGAAATGATCGGGCCGCGCGCCGAGCATCTGGCGCATCTGCTGGCATGGGCGTGTCAGAACGGCATGACGGTGGCGCAAATGATCGACATGCCGTTTTATCATCCGGTGGTCGAAGAAGGATTGCGCACGGCGCTGCGCGACGCCAGGGAAAAATTGTTGCACGGCTTGCCTGAAATCGAGCATTGCACCGATTGCACGCCGGGCGTATGACGGTGCGCTGCCGCACTGAACAGATACAAAATCGGGAATATTCTGTATTGATGCAGGGCAAAGCGCAATTGATGCCATGGCGTATCATTGACGCATTCGGCAATCTTGCAAATCGAATATGATTGATGCCTGGTTCATATTTCGCAGGTCGTCCAGGCCGAAGCATCCTTATTTCCCTATCCACTTTCAAGGAACCCGCCATGCATGAATCCAATTTGAAAACAGTCCGCACCGATATGAAAAGCCTGATCAAGGATGCGCAGGATTTATTCCGCGAAGCGACTTCCGCGACCGGCATCAAAGCGGAAGACTTGCGCAACAGAGGGCTGGATCTGCTTGACACCGCGATGGTGAAGGCGCAGGAAGTGCAGACCGCCGCGCTGGAAACCGGCAAGGAAATCGCGGGAACGGCGGATGATTATGTACAGGAAAATCCATGGCGTGCGGTTGCGATTGCAGCCGGCGTCGGTTTGCTGGCAGGCATGCTGATTGCCCGTAAATAAGCGCGGCAATCATTCAGGCATTCATGGACCACCACCAATCGGCTTCTTCCGACAGCAGTCCGGGTTTGATCGAGGGCCTGACCGGGCTGGCTAAAAACATGTTCGGCTTGTTGCTGAGCCGGATCGAACTGGCAGCCCTCGAACTGTCGGAAGTTCGAACCAATCTGCTCAAGCTGCTGCTGGTTTTTGCATGCGGGATCGTTGCGGCCTGGTTTGCGCTTGCCTGCTGGACCGTATTGATCGTATGGCTGGCGTGGCCCGCATTCGGCTGGACAATCTTGTTGCTGCTCGCCGCGGCTTTCACGCTGCTGACGATCGGCGTCATCGCGTATGCCCGATCGATGCTCAAGCAGGACAAACTGTCGATGCACGCGACCATGGCTGAATTGCGCAATGACCGCGATGCATTGCTTTAATTGCAGGGCAATCGATAATGAATGACGCACGCAACGAACGCAACCGGCAGCCAACGGTACAGCAACGCAAAAGCATGCTGATCGCGCAAGGCGCGCTATACCGGCTGGGGGTGAGCGAAGCGAAGAATGCGGTGCGGTCGAATCTGCAGATGGAGGCGCTGGCCAAAGGCGCGATCGATCATCTCGTGGCGAATGCCTCCGGCATGTTTGGCAATTTACTCAGCCTGAAAAGTTTCAGGAACGGTAATGTGCAGACACTGCTGCCGCTGCTGATCACCGGTATTTCATTTCTGTCGAAACGGCGATTCCTGCTAAAGCCCGTCATCGCCGGCGTGGCGACGCTGGCTGCGGCAGGAACGCTGGTCTCGTTTCTGTCGCGCAGAAGGAACCGGACGCAATCCGCCATTGCCGCCGCCGATAAAGCGGAACAGCGCAAACCGTTCGACGCGGCACCGCCGCCGGCACGCTATCGTTGACGCCGTTGCCGCGTGCGCCGGTCCGTATCGCCGGCATCATCGCCGGGATTGATCGTTTCGATGCGGTCGGTATCGATATCGGCGCCATCCGGCACGACCGTATCGCGCGAAGCGCTGGCGCGTTCGCCGGTACCGACCGAGTCGGTGTCGCTATCGAGGTTGGCGTCTCCGAAATCCGGCCCGGCGGTGCCGCCTTCCGGATCCGGCGTAGTGCCGGTTCCCAACCCCAGGCCCGCTTGCCGCACCATGCCGGGCGCGCCCTGCAAATCGCTGCCGCTGTCGGACGTGTCGCTGGGGCCGAGCGCGCCGGTGCCATGACCTTTGCCGAGGCTGCGGTCCGGTCCGCCGGCCAGGTTGTCCGGATCGAGGGTGCTGGTTGCCATATCGTTCTCCAGAATATCGCTGCTTGAAAAGCTTGGATGCGCGCACTGCGGTTCGGTTCTCGCAAGCGGTCATGCCATGGGCCGGCTTTACATAGTCGCGCAAAAAAATTTTCTCCCGGCTGTCCGGAAATCATGTTGCCCAGACCGCAGCCGTGAAATGCCGAAGACTTCATGCAGGTTTTTTCGAGACGATTCCGCTCGGGCGCAGAACTCGATAAATGAAAAATGGTCATTGCAATTGTTGCGCCGGAGTTTTCCGCAGCGCCGGTATGAAAGTTGCTGACGCCGGTTTGCCGCTTCCGTTCCGAGGCACACGTTGACATGTATCGCCGTTCGATCGCAGCCAGACGTTTTTTACAGGGAGCAACGGCCTGCCAAGCCGATTTTCCCCTTTTTCATTTAGGCGAACCGCCACAGGAGAATGATCATGGCAAACACGTTAGTAAGAACCTACGACAGTATTTCCACTGCGAACAATGTGCGAAAGGAACTTCTCGCTTCCGGCTTTTCCTCTTCCAGCGTGCATCTCGCGTCGAAAGAGGATGAAGCCGGGCCGGTAGAGGGCAACTTCGCCGTTGGCAATGCGGATGCCGGCAACCGCGTCGTTCGCGGGCTGGTCGAGCTGCTGACCGGCGGCGATGACGGTTACCGGCACAATTTTTCCGACCCGGTGCAGCGCGGCACCTGCCTGCTGACCGTCGATGCGAATGACGACGAGCAACTGGCTCGTGCATCCGACATCTTGAATCGGTCCGGCGCAAAAAAAATATGGTGAGCCGGGATCGATTGCGATGCGGTGGATTTGCGGCGGCGGCCTCTAAGCGCCGGCAGCCGGCGCCGGCTGCATCGCCATTTCTTCCACCAGACGCACCGCTTCTTCCAGCGTGACGGCTGCGGCGTCGGCGCCCGCGTCGGCGGCAAGCTGTGCCGCCGTACCGGCCTCGGGCGCCAGGTTCCACAGGCCGAGCACGATTTTCAGTTGCGGCATGCGGCGCTTGAGGCGCCGGCACACGAAGCGGGCATAGGCCTTGGGCATCGGGTTGAGATACGAAAAGCAGACCACTGCCGCGCCGTCAAGATCGAGACTGCCGATCGTCTCCAGCCTGACGGCCGACGCGGGAACCGGACGCGCGCCGATGCCGCGGCTTTCCAGTCCATGCACCAGCATCGCGGCAGCGGCGTCATCGAGTTCCCCGCGTCCGGCGATGCAAAGCGCGGATGCGCCGCGCGATTCCTTCGCCTGCCGCTCATTGCTCCCGCTCTTCGCTTTTCCGTCCTGCTCCTTCAGGTCGAGCACGATCGTCCGCACGCCGTCCGCCACCTTTTGCCGGTCTTCGGCGGAGGCGCCGTGCTGCCGGGCATTTTCCGCCAGGCACAGCATCGCCAGGCCAACCTGGTCGTAGAACGCGAGCAGCGAGTTTTCAGCCACATGCAGCTCGGCGATTTCGATCGCCTCTTCCACGTTGCCTGCCAGTAGGCGCTGGTAAAGCCGTTCCGCCGGCGACAGCACCGGGTCGCTGCCGAGCAGCACGTCGAGAAACTCCATCTGCGGCACATAACGTCCCATGACCACGAGGCAGACGGTCAGCGGCATGGCCAGAATCAGGCCGACCGGCCCCCATAACAGGGTCCAGAAGATCGCGGCGAGTATGACCGCGACTGGCGTCAGGCCGGTACTTGAACCATACAGCCATGGCTCGATCACGTTGTTGCTGATCAGCTCGATGCCGAGAATCAGCGCCGCAGTCCATAGCAGCATGCTCCAGCCCGGATCGACCACGAAAGCCAGCGTGAGCGGAAACAGCGCCGCGATGAACGGGCCGAGATACGGCACGAAGCGCAGCAGCGTCGCCAGCAGCGCCCACAGGAACGCGCTCGGCACGCCGATGAAATAAAGGCCGATGCCGAGCGGCACGCCGTAAGTGGCGTTGACGATGAGCTGCATCAGCAGATAACGGCTGACACGCTGGGCGGCTTCGCTGAGCGCCTCGGTCGTGCGATGCAGGTCGCCGCCGGCCAGCCGAAGGAATCGATCGCGCAGATTGCTCGGCTCCAGCAAAACGAAAAAGATGAAAATGATGACGAGGCCGGCGGTGCCGATCGGCCCCAGAAGCGGGCCGATTGCCGTCTGGATACTGGTAAACGGCTGATAGCCGGGCGACTCGATCCGCACCGGGATCGGCTCTTTTTTCGGCCGGCCGGCCTCGCCGTTCCTGCTTGCCGCGGATGCGCCGGGCTCGGCCGACAGTTCGGCGCCGAGCGCTTCGATCACCTTGGTGGTCTGGTCGATCGCGCCGCCGCCGGGCGCGACGGAACGGATCGAACGGATTTTTTCCTGCATCGCGGTCTGGTAGGCCGGCAAATTCCTGGCGATGCCGACCATCTGGCTGCCGACCAGAACAGAGAGTGCGCCGATCAGCGAAAAAGCAACGCCGACCACCAGCAGCACAGCGGGCGCGCGCGGCACGCGCACGCGGCGCAGCCAGGCAACCGGCGGCGCGAGCATGAAACTCAATAGCACCGCGAGCGCAAAGGGAATGAAGATATCCCGTCCGAAGTAGAGCGTCGCGACCGTCAGCAGCACGACCGCCGGCGTCGTGACGTTCAAGCCGGTGGCATGCGGCTTGCCAATCGAAGAGGGCGGCGGTACGAGGGAAGGTTCGGGCCCGGCAACCGGAGGTTCGGGTGACGTTTCAGGTGTCGGCATGTGGCCTCGAAGAACTCCGGTGTTTGGCGGCATGTTCATTTGGCTGCGATGGCCGAAAAGAATTCCTTGGTTGCAATCGCAAACATTGTGCTGTCTCAATTATCCGGATTCCGCCGAACGCGCGATGGATGTCCCGCGCAAATATCCAGCCCGTCGCGCTTCTTGCAGCACTTTGCCCGATGCGCATCGCGGCGCCGATGAAATTTCCTCATGGTATGGATGTTGCGCATAGGCAGTCCGGTTACGGCAGCGACAATCCGAAGCGGGGTAAACAATGAACAGACGATGCTTTCTTGGTGCCAGCGCGACTGCGTTCTGCACGAGCATGATGCAGAACGTGCTGGCGCAATCGGCCAGGATCAACGACGCGATCAATCAATCGGGGCGCCAGCGGATGCTGTCGCAGCGGATGGCGAAGTTCTATCAGGTGATCAACTGGAATGTCGCGCCGCCGGAAGCGGCTGCCGCGCTCAATGCTGCGCCGAACAATACTGCGGCGATCCGGCGCGGACTCGAGCTGGCCGGCCAGCAATGGCTTTTCTTCGACAATGCCTTGCGCAATCCGGCCGGTCCCGCTGCGGTCCCGCAGCAGGCGACCAATGTGGCCACGACCAGCGAACGCATTCTCGAAGTGATGGATGGCATTACCGCGCAGTACGCTGCCGCATGACGCGCTGCGAATACTGCCGGCTCATGCCTGCATTTCGCGGCCGATCTCGGCAAGCAATGCCGCCAGTTGCGCCGGATCGACGGGTTTTACGAAGTGATGATCGAAGCCGGCGGCCTTCGTTCGCGCGCGATCTTCTTCCTGGCCGTAACCGGTCAGCGCGATCAGCGTTGCGCGCGCCGTCTCCGGCAGCGCCCGCAGGCGGCGGGCCAGTTCGTAGCCGTCCATGTCCGGCAGGCCGATGTCGAGCAGCAGCACGCGCGGCGCTTCGATGCGGGCCCGTTTCAGCGCGCTGTGCGCTTCGTATTCCACCGACACGCTGTATCCCAGAATCTCAAGCAGCATCGCAATGGTTTTGGCGGCATCCGCGTTGTCGTCCACCACCATCAGATGGAATGCGGCAGTCGGAATGCGCAGCGCTTGGTCGGTTGCGTAGTGCTGCCGTTGCTCCGCCGCAAACACGCGCGGCAGACGCAATATGAACTCGCTGCCCATGCCGATGCCTTCGCTGCGCGCCGTGATGCTGCCGCCATGCAGCTCGGCCAGGCGCTTGACCAGCGCCAGCCCCAGCCCGAGGCCGCCCTGGGATCGGTCGGGCGATCTTTCCGCCTGGCTGAACAGATCGAAGACATGAGGCATCAGCTCGGGGCCGATGCCGACGCCGTTGTCCCTGACGCTCACCGTGATTTCATTCACGCCGACTTCGACCCGCAGCGTGATCTGTCCGCCCTCCGGCGTATATTTGGCGGCATTATTCAACAGATTGGTGAGTATCTGCATGAGCCGCGTCCGGTCGCCGTGCACCCATGCCGGCTCGGCGCTCATGTCGACCGCCAGGTGGTGGCGCCGCGCATCGATCAGCGATCGTACCTGTTCCACCGCCTCCGCCACGATGTGCCTGAAGTCGAACGATTCTTCGTCGAGCGTGACCAGGCCGCGCGTGACGCGCGATACATCGAGCAGATCATCGACCAGGTTGGTCATGTGATCGACCTGCCGGGCAATGATGTCGCTGGTCTGGCGCACGCGCGGTTCGTCGGTGCGCACGAGTTTCAGAAACTCCGCCGCATTGCGGATTGGCGCCAGCGGATTTCTCAATTCATGCGCCAGCATCGCGAGAAATTCATCCTTGCGCCGATCGGCGGCGCGCAGCTCCTCCTCGGCGCGTTTCGCCTCGGCCTTTTCGGCGGACAGCAACGCCTCGGTCTTGTCGCGTTCGACATGCTGGCGCTGCAGCGATGCCGCCATGTCGTCGAAAGCGCGCGCCAGATAACTGATTTCTTCCCGGCCGTACTGCATGCCGGTGCGGGCACGCAGATCGCCGGCAGTGATTTTTTCGGCGGCGGCAACCAATGCCTTCACCCGCCGCACGATCATGATGTTGCCGGCAAACCAGGTGGCGAGCAGCGCGAGGATAGTGGCGGCCGCGAGCGCGGCCAGCGCCATGATCTGGTCATGCTGCGCCGATGCCACGATATCCGCGGTCGGAATGCCGATCGTGACAGTGAAATTCGACAGATCGGAATTGCCGATGCGGGCGAATGCATGCAATCGCGGCATGTCGTCCGCGTCCGTCAGCACCAGCGGTTGCTGTTGCGGTTGCGACATCACATGCAGCATTTCCGGCGAGATCTTCCTGCCCAGCCATTTTTCAGGGTTCGGCCGCCTGGAAATGATCGAGCCTTCGGAATCGGCGGTGATCAAGACAGCGCCCGACGGCAGGTCGATGCCGTTGATGAATCGGTCCAGCTCCGCCAGATCCAGCGCCGCGAAAACAACCGCCACGGCGTTGCCGCCCGCATCGGTCACCGGATAGGTCAGATTGATCGTATGCTTTTGAATTACCCGGCCGAACACGTAATTGCCCGCAATGAATTTACGCTCGGCAATCGCTCTTTTGAAATGCGAACGGTCGCCCAGGTTGACCGGTTTCAAAGACGGAACCGCGCTGCATGTGACGTCGCCATTCAGTTGTATCAAACCCAGATTGGCGTAATCCGGATTTTTCCCCAGAATTTTTTTCAGCAATGCGCTGCACTGCTGCGGCGTGCCGTGCAAATCGGGTATGTCCGATAAATCCATCAACAGCTGGCGCGCGCTTTCAATCGAGTTGGCTTCGTTGATGGCGGCCAGGTTCGTCAGCCGCTGCAGGTTTTCTTCCGCGCTTGTGATGGCGCTCTGGCGTTCTTTCCATCCGTTATAGACGGTCATCAGCAGCGAAGGCGCAATGGCCAACGCGACCAGCAGCAGCAAGCGGCTGCGCAAGCTATTCAATTTCAAAAAATCAAACGCCATTTTTCTCCGTTCCGTTCAGAAAGCGTTCGCCGCCTGTTTCATTCGACGGCTTCCCGTGCATTCAGGTTGCGCCGCGAATGCGCATGGCGATAAGATCGTCCGCCCAGCCACAGCACCAGCGCGATCAGCACGCACGCAAGCTGCCCCGCCGCCAGCCACAGGACGGACTGCGACAGAATCGGCGCGACCACGCCGGCCACCAATGCCGCCAGCATGGTCATCGTGAAGGACTGGCAGGACGCGACTATGCCGCGGATGGCTGGAAAAAGATCGAGCACCAGCAACGTGATGCCCGGTGCAGCGAGCGACATGCCGAAGGTGTAGAAGAACAGCGGCGCAACCGACCACGGCACGGCAGGCGGAAAAAACAGATGGTAAACCACATTGAACGCGGCAGCCCCCAACAGAAAACAGAAGCCGGTCAGAACCTGTTTCGGAATCGAAATATTTCCAGCCAGGCGATTCGCGGCAAGCGCGCCTAGAAAGATGCCGGCGACGGCCGGTATGAATTGCCAGGCGAATTGATCCGGCCCGAGTCCAAGATGCCTGGTGATGAATACCGGCGCGGCGGCGATATACAGAAACAGCCCCGCGAAATTGAAAGCGAGCGCGCCGGCTTTCAGATGAAACAGCGGCGAGCCGAACACCAGCCTGTAGCTCTGTTTCAGAAAATGCGGATTGAACGGTTGCCGCATCGCCGCCGGCAGCGTTTCCGGCAATTTTCGGTAGCAGTACCATAGCAACAGCACGGTATAGATGAACAGGAACAGGAAGATGGATCGCCAGTCGAGCAGCTTCACGATCCAGCCGCCGAGTATCGGCGCAATCGCCGGCGCGATCGAGAAAATCATGGTGACCAGCGATAGCAAGCGGGTCGCGGCCGCGCCGGAATAGACGTCGCGAATGATGGCGCGGCCGATGACGATGCCGGCGCCGGCGGACACGCCTTGCAATATGCGGAATGCCCACAGATATTCAACGCTGTGAACCGCCGCGCAACCGAGCGACGCAACCGCGAACACGGCGAGCGATGCCAGAATGATGTTGCGGCGGCCGAACGCATCCGACAGCGCGCCATGCCACAGGATCATCACGGCAAATGAAAGCATGTATGCGGACAATGTCTGCTGCACTTCGATCGCGCTGGCATGCAGCGATGCCTGGATGCTCGGAAAAGCGGGCAGATAAGTATCGACCGAAAACGGCCCGAGCATCGCGAGTGCGGCCAGCATCAGGGCAAGCGCATTGGTGCCGGGAAACGTTCCCCGGTTCTCGCCCGGGTTGGGGGCGGAACCGGAAAACGCCGTCTGCATTTTATTCAAGTTTTTTCCGGATTTTTTTTATTCGATAAGGCAATCATACCGGTGCATGCCGATATCCGCGCAGGATGCCATTATCAGACTTGCCATTGCCTGGGTTGGTTCTATGCGTTGCAGGCATTCGATGGAGAATTCATGATGGCCGAACGGCGATCCGTGCGGGAACGGGCAATGAAAAAAAGCCTGCCGGCTACATTCATGTTCTTGCATAAACAAAAGCCTTGATTGAGATCAAACGAAGCACGGAAGTCAGGATATAAATGCGCGCGCTGATTTCAAGCTTATGTTGCGACGATCATCGGTATGCAAAATGGGAAATTTAAGCGTTCGGGATACAGACGATGCGGTGTCCGGCATCATCGCCTTGCAGGAAATCTTGTCGACGGATTTGCATGACGTGGAAAGCAATCTGCGGCGAATCGAACGGGCCTCGGCTACGGGTGCTGCCGCCGGCGCGGATGAAGTGATGGTGTACCGTACCGCGCGCACCGCGTTGCTCAGCGGGCTTGCCAGCATTCACGAAGTGCTCGGATGGGTGCATCTGATGGCGGAAAAAGATCCGGAAGGCAACGATCTGGATTGTGTCCGTTCGCTGCCGGAGGTTACTGTTTCGCTCACGAGCTAGGCGAAATATTCTATCGGCTGATTGAAAGATGGCGCTCCAACCGGCGCCCGCAAAATTGTTCAGCGCCGCTGCCAGCGGCGCTGAACAACCCGGCCTGCAAACGGACTGCGCCGGACGCTCACTGGTTGTCTCCTCCGTCCTCCAAGGATGGACTTGGCCCGCAGCCGCAAGGATCGCGGGCCTTTTTTCGGGCCGCTGATTACGTGCGAGCGGATGCGTGAATGATCATTCCGCCCGCTTGCCGAGTTCGGCGGTGATTTCATATGAGCGCAGCCGTGCCGCGTGGCTGAAAATTTGCGAAGTGATCATCAGCTCGTCGGCGCCGGTGCGCGTGATGAACGCTTCCAGCCCGCGCCGTACGGTTTCCGGGGAGCCGATCGCCGCGCACGACAGCGTTTGCTCGAGGATCGCGCGCTCCGGCGGCGCGAGCCGGCTTTCGTAACCGTCGACCGGCGGTTGCAGACGCATCGGCCGGCCGCTGCGCAGATTGACGAACGCCTGCTGCATCGACGTGGCCAGCAAGCGCGCCTCTTCATCGGTGTCGGCGGCGAACACGTTGAAACCGAGCATCACATAAGGGCGTTCGAGTTGCGCCGAAGGGCGGAAGCGGGCGCGGTAGATGTCGATCGCCTGCATCATTTGCGCCGGAGCGAAATGCGAAGCGAAAGCGTAAGGCAGGCCGAGTTCGGCGGCAAGCTGCGCGCCGAACAGGCTGGAACCGAGTATCCAGATCGGCACATTCAGGCCGGCGCCGGGTACCGCGCGCACGGCCTGTCCCGGCTCGACCGGTTTGAAGTAATCCATCAGCTCGATCACATCCTGCGGAAACTCGTTGGGATCGGAAAACAGATTGCGCCTGAGCGCGCGCGCGCCGTGGCCTGATCGGAACCGGGCGCCCGTCCCAGGCCAAGATCGATGCGTCCCGGGAACAGCGATTCCAGCGTGCCGAACTGCTCGGCGATCACCAGCGGCGCATGGTTGGGCAGCATGACGCCGCCGGCGCCGACCCGAATGGTCGAGGTGCCGGCGGCAACATGGGCGATCACGACCGCCGTCGCGGCGCTGGCAATGCCGGGCATGCTGTGATGCTCGGCCAGCCAGTAACGGCGAAAGCCCCAGCGCTCGCCGTGCTGCGCAAGATCGAGCGTGTTGCGAAACGATTGCGCCGCATCGCCGCCTTCGGCAATCGGCGACAGGTCCAGAATGGAAAAGGGGATCGTTACGGACATGGAAGCTTTCGGCAAGATTTCGGCAAAGCCGCGGCGCAGGAGCCGGGCACGTAAAAGGAATTATATTCCCGGCATGGCGGCGCGTTCATGCGTAGCCATGTCATTCGAGGATTAGTTGCAATGCCATAATATCAACGAACTTCTATCGGCACTTTCTGTCGAAGAATTTTATTAAACCAATAAGGGAATCGATTATGCGCGGGCAATCTGCAATTTCCATCACGACGTCAGCATTGTTATTGGCCGGTTGCGCCAACATGAACGATATGCAGCGCGGCACCGCTACCGGTGCCGGTGTCGGCGCCGGCATCGGCGCCATACTCGGCGCGGCGACCGGCGACGGCGGGGGACGCCGCGCGGCGACCGGTGCGGTAGTCGGCGGTGCCGCCGGCGCGGTGATCGGCAATATCTGGTCGGGCCGGATGGAAGCGCAAAAAAGAAAAATGGAGCAGGCCGCGCAAGGCACCGGCGTGCAAGTCAGCCAGACTGCCGATAATCGCCTGAAGATCGACATTCCCAGCGACATTTCCTTCGATACCGGCCGCGCCGACATCAAACCCGATTTTCGTCCGGTACTGGACAATTTTGCCGCCAGCCTCGTCGAAAATCCCTACACCAGGGTGACAATCGTCGGCCATACCGACAACACCGGCAATGATGCGATCAATGAACCGCTGTCGGTTAACCGCGCCGCCCGCACCCGCGATTATCTGGTGAGCCGCGGCGCCGCATCGAATCGCTTCGCCATCGACGGCCGCGGCTCGCATGAACCGATCGCCGCCAACAGCGACAATGCCGGCCGCGCCAGGAACCGCCGCGTGGAAATCTTCGTCGCCGAGCAGCAGGCAACCGCCCAAAGCCCGCAACCGAGATAGCGCGTGCCCAGGATGCAATCCCCCGGACCAACAAAAAACCGACCCGCGGGCCGGTTTTTTGTTGCCGGACGCGTCGCTGTTTTTCTTACTTCGCGGCGGCGGCCATGTAGTCAACGGCTGCCTTGACTTCTTCATCCGATGCGGTAGAGCCGCCTTTTGGAGGCATCATGCCGGCTTTGCCTTGAAAGCCCTTGATGGCATGTTCATGCAATACGGCAGCGCCTTGCTTGAGGCGATCGGCCCATGCGGTTTTGTCGCCAAACTTCGGCGCGCCGGCGATTCCGGCCGCATGGCAAGCCTGGCATGTGGCGTCATACAGTTTTTTTCCTGCATCGACAGTCTGGTTTTGCGCGGGCTGAGCCGGCGAAGCGGCAGGCGCCGCCGCAGTTTGCGGCGCGGCAGGTGCGTCGGCATTCGCGGCAGGCGCCGCCGCAGTTGCGGCAGGAACTGCTGCCTTTACCTCGGGCTCCTTGAATTTGGCGCCGGACTGGTTGGTCATGTAGACCATTGCACGGGCGACTTCGATATCGTCCAGATCCGGATTGCCGCCCTTGGCCGGCATTGCGCGAATGCCGTTGATCGCATGCGAGACCAGCGTGTCATAACCTTGCGCAATACGCGCGGACCAGGCGCCAGCGTCGCCCAGTTTGGGGGCGCCTGCGGCGCCGGTATCATGACAGGCGGCGCACACTGCCTTGTAGACTTCCGTGCCGGTTTGCAATTGTTTCGGTGCATTCGCATCGCGCAGCGTGAAACCCTCGCTGGCGACCGGTGCGATACGGGCGGCAATCGCTTCAGGCGTCTGGCCATCCGACCCGGCGCCGACTTTCTTGGTGTTGGCGACATACTGCACCAACAGGACGATGCAAATGATCGGGACCAAAAAACCTGCGGCAATCGCAGCGATAAGCTGTTTCGGTGTTCTGATCGCGGATTCGTGTTCGTTATGTGCGTCGCTCATTATTCCCTCAATACAATTTTGAAACCGTGCGGCAGAGGCGCCTGCAGACCGTCGGCCCGCGTATTCTGCAGTGCAATATCCCGCCAAACCTTTAATTATAGACGTAAAGCACCCGATTTGGAACGGGAAATCACCGCTTTCCATGGACGGCAAACCAGAAAAACGGTATCCTTCATGCCTCTTCACCGTTCCTCTTGCGCGGCTGTAGCTCAGTGGATAGAGTATTGGCCTCCGAAGCCAAGGGTCGTGGGTTCGATCCCCGCCAGCCGCACCACT
>DAIDBD010000012.1 GCA_027310305.1 Herminiimonas sp. | reverse complement strand
CGAAACCGGCCGCAAAGCGGCAGACCGTCTCAAGGCCACCCTCAACATCGCGTTGGACGCGCTCTTACCCAAATGGAACTACACCATCTCGCCGCACGCAAGCCCATGAATTCAGGAAGTTATTTCGTACACGTTCCTTAGCAACAGCGAGCGAGAAAATCTGTCAAAAGGCATTAATGCGGTTAACACTGTTACCTGTTGCAGCTTTTGTAACGCGACAACTAGTCAGCACTCTTGTCACATCAGCATGAGTGACTTAATCAAGGCATCAACTGGCCAACCCCATGAGGTCATAACGAAGGTTACGGTTGCCCTTCAGCCAGTTCTGAAGCGAAAGCGTGCTGACGTTCAATGGAAACTTGAGTCGGTCCGTCGTGAATATGAGTCGCGCTTTTTGAGTTTGCTGGCGAAGTCACAAGTCGCCAGTTAACAAATCATTCAAGCCAAAACCGCTTCGCGGTTCGGCTTAATTTTGGCGTTAGGTTGTTCTCGCAGATCGTGGCGATCGCAAGGAGCTCAGAGTGATAAGTGTTTTTGACAACCAAGAAGCCGCCTATCTTCAATGGCTTCAAGCGAATCCAACGGGCTACGTAGTTAATATAGACCGGGCGCAGAAAGTGAAGAATTACCCAATGATTCACATTGCCACACACGGGTTAGTATCAAGCCAAAAGATTGGCAACTTCACAACCGGTGATTACATAAAGTTCTGCTCAACCGACCTAAAAGCGATGGAGCAATGGTTGCAGACTAAGTACGGGCGCCGATTAACATATTGCACCCACTGCGAACGACGCATGGGAAGGCAACGCGCGTAAGGCATACTTGTCCCGAAAAGCGCGGTAAGTTGGGCTAGCGCTTTACCAGCCCAACATTCAACCAAATAAACTCGATTCGATATCGCCGAGCGACCGCACCCAAAGCCATCTATTTTTTCACCGTCAATCCTGTCGATCGAAAATTCAAATGCGATGGATTGGCCGTATTCGCCGATTCATCGGGAGATCGCGAGGAGAAAAGCGGGAATTAACGCGCGTAAGGTGTACTGTAGGGCGTCAATAGCGAAGCGTATTGCGCCGCATGGTTCGTCAAACATCCTTGACGATTGTTACGCGCGCAAAAGCTATCATCTATTCATTGTGCTTCATTTGTCCTACACACATGCGGCGCTGAAAGCTGAACAGATTGGGTTAGCGCTTTTGTTCAGTATGGAGACATAGGTAAGCGTTAGTCCAACCTGCTGCGCTTACCTCTGCCTTGACATTTTTTGGCGCGCCGATCGCAATCACAGTAAAATATAAGCCGGTTCTACGGAGACTCTGACCATGGGAATTCAACTCGAAATGCTGGAAGCCGAGGCGCTGAAACTTACATCAGGCGAACGTGCGGCATTCGCGCAATTGTTGCTGGAGAGTCTCGACGAAGATGCCGCGAATGAGGAAGCGTGGGCGGTGGAAGTCGAGCGCCGGATCGCCGATGTCGAAAGTGGAACGGTTCAGGTCATTCCAATCTCAGAGGCTCTTGCTCAAGTCCGTGCAGCATTGAAGTGAAACTCGTCATTATTCCGCTCGCACTCGCCGAGTTGCATGATGCTGCGGCCTTCTATGCGGCAAAGGCGAATGCCGGACTCGGGCTTACATTCGTGGCTGAGTTTGAGAGAACCGCAAATCTCATTCTGGAAAATCCGATGCTGGGGGCGATATTTCGCGGTACGCTCCGCCGCCATCTTCTTCGCAGGTTTCCCTATAGCGTCATCTATCAAATCACCGCCGAAGAACTTCGGATCATCGCGGTGGCGCATCATCGGCGGCGCCCGGGTTTCTGGAAAGGCCGTAAATAGAAAAACCGCTGCCGGTTAAAACGCGAGCCGCCCAACCCGTCATTCCATCGAACCTGCGCAATAAACAGTGCGGTCAGATGAGTTCGAACGCTGAGGTTGCAACAACCATTTTCCCCTTGCAAATCAGGTAGAGTCCATGGATGCCGTGACATCCGGCGAACAAGGCAATTTCATGCGCATCCCCATGCCAGACATACCGGGAAGTCCTTGATGACGCGTACCCGGATATTTTTCCTGACCTTGCTGGCGATGATTGCGTTCGCGTCCAATTCGCTGCTCTGCCGATTGGCGTTGAAGCACACCAGCATCGACGCAGCCAGCTTCACCGCCATTCGGATGACTGCCGGCGCCCTCGTGCTTTGGCTCATCGTCCGGATACGTGGCGGCACATACAGCGCAGCAGGCAACTGGCCCTCCGCCATCGCACTCTTTGCCTACGCAGCCACCTTCTCGTATGCCTACGCCAGCCTGCCAACTGCGACCGGCGCATTACTGCTCTTTGGTGCAGTGCAGGCAACGATGATCGGGTATGGACTATGGAACGGCGAGCGTTTGCGAACAGGGCAATCCGCAGGGCTTGTCTGTGCGTTCAGCGGACTTGCGGGGCTGCTGATTCCGGGCGTCTCGGCGCCGCCTCTTCTTGGTTCCGTATTGATGCTGTGCGCCGGTGCCGCGTGGGGGGTTTATTCGTTGCGCGGAAAAGGCGTCGGCGATCCAACGTGTGTTACGGCAGGGAATTTCTTGCGTGCCGCGCCCTTGGCTGTTGCGCTGAGCGTGGTCGCGCTTCCCTGGCATTCGCTGGATAATTCCGGTTACTGGTACGCGATAGCCTCCGGCGCATTGTCGTCCGGTGTCGGCTATGCGATCTGGTACACGGCCTTGCCCGGGCTGAAGGCGACGAGCGCAGCAACGGTGCAGCTTAGCGTGCCAATCATCGCAGCCGTAGGCGGCATTATCTTTCTCGGCGAAGCCATCACGTTACGCCTGTTGCTCGCCTCTACTGCGATTCTCGGTGGAATCGCACTGGTCATTATCGACAGGCAGCCTGTCAAATGATGACGTTATCTTGTCAACGTTTCATGCGGTGCGATACGGCCTGCGAGTGTAACCATTACTCTGCTTCGAATTCAGCCGCCGCTTTGGCCGTCCAAAGCGCTTTGTTGTAGGTTTCGAAAGGGGCGTCGTAGCTGTCCACTTTGCCGTTCTGGCCGACGAAGTTGGTCCACCATCCGTCGCCGTCCTGCACCAAGGCAATGTCGCCGGGGCGGCATTGCTGCGCAATGGATTCGCCCTGTTCCAGCGTGACGATATTGGTGTTTCGGTGCTTGATGGTCGTTGACATGTGAATTCCAGCTTGATCAGAGTGTTCGCCTGACAAAGGTGCATGGGTTGATGTCCGCAATTTAAAACCCATCTCCGCACCCCAAGGTGCCTCGTCCCGACAAACAAATGCAACCGACTCTTCTTGGGATCTACCGGGTTTCCTCAAGTCTTGTCAGACAAGAATCCGTCAATTTCTATCCCGGCAATGTAATTGAACGTTTCCTGCCCTTCATGCAACCTGCGCAACGGTCGGTGTACCGTCCACATGCCTTGCCAGGAGAAGCGCCTGCGCAGCATAAAAATCGCTGATCGCCTTCTCCTTCACATGCCCGAAACCACGGATTTTTTCCGGCAAGCCGGCGATCTCGATCGCAGTCGTCAGCTTGTCGTTGTCCAGGTTATCCAGCAGCATCAGGATGGTTTCACGATAATCGGCAATCAACCGGCGCTCTGCCTTGCGTTCGGCGGTGTACCCGAACAAGTCCAGTTTTGTGCCGCGCAGTTTTTTCAGCTTCGCCAGCAGCGTGAATCCATGCCAGACCCACGATCCGTATTGCGCCTTGATCAAATGCCCCTGTGCATCCTTTTTTGAAAACAGCGGCGGCGCCAGATTGAATTTCACCGTGAACTCGCCGTCAAACTGCTGCTTCAACTGCTCGACGAACCGGCCATCGGTATACAGTCGCGCCACTTCATATTCATCCTTATAAGCCAGCAATTTGAAAAAGGATTTCGCCACGGCGGTCGTCAGCTTGTTGCCGCCGCCCGCATTCGCTTCCGCAGTGCGTACCAGATCGATCAATGCCTCGTACTGCGCCGCATAGGCGGCATCCTGATAGTCGGTGAGGAATGCAACGCGGCGTTTGATCAGCGTATCGAGACTCTGCGGCATTTGCAGCACGATCGGTTTGGCCGGCAGTGCGATCTGTTCGACGCGCGCCAGATCGACCGCGGCGCGGCGGCCCCACAAGAAATTTTTCTTGTTCGATTCGATCGCGACGTCGTTCAACTCAATCGCACGCAGCAGCGCGCTTTCCGATACCGGAATCCCGCCTTTTTGATAGGCAAATCCGAGCATGAACAGGTTGGTGGCGATCGAATCGCCCATCAGCGCCGTCGCCAGCATGGTGGCGTCGATGAAATCGGCACGATGTTCGACCGATTCATCGATCAATGCGCGTACCTGCTCGACCGGGAACTGCCAGTCCGGTTGCTTCGTGAATTGCCCGGTCGGTTGCTGATGCGTATTGACCACTGCTCTGGTGCGGCCGGCGCGCATTTTGGCAATCGCATCATGCGCGCCTGCTGTCAGCATGTCGCAACCCAGGATCAGATCCGCTTCGCCGGTCGCGATGCGTTGCGCGCGGATGGTGCCGGGCGTTTTTGCAATGCGGATGTGCGACGTCACCGAACCGTTCTTTTGTGACATGCCGGTCATGTCGAGCACCGATATGCCTTTGCCTTCGAGATGCGCGGCCATGCCGATCAGTGCGCCGATCGTGATCACGCCGGTGCCGCCGATGCCGTTCAACAGGATATTGAACGGCGCATCGCAGGCTGGCAACAGCGGTTCCGGCAGCGGCCCGAAGTCATCCTCGTGAGTAGCATCGGCGACACCGGCTTTCGATTTCTTCAGCGTGCCGCCTTCGACCGTGACAAAGCTCGGACAGAAACCCTTGACGCATGAATAATCCTTGTTGCATGATGACTGATCGATCGTGCGCTTGCGGCCGAACTCGGTTTCCAGCGGCATGATCGACGTGCAGTTCGATTGCACGCCGCAATCGCCGCAGCCTTCGCAGACCGCTTCATTGATAAAGAGACGTTTGTTCAGATCGGGATACTCGGCCTTCTTCCTGCGCCGCCGTTTTTCCGCGGCGCAGGTCTGGTCGTAAATCAGCACCGACACGCCGCGCACGTCGCGCAGCTCACGCTGCACCGCATCCATGTCCTTGCGGTCGTGCAGCGTCACGAACGACGGCAAGCCGGAGCGGTCGCTATAGCGCGCCAGATCTTCGGTCACCAGCGCAATCCGCTTGATGCCTTCCGCCGCTATCTGCTGCGCCATCATCGGCACCGTGATGATGCCGTCGATCGGCTGGCCGCCGGTCATCGCCACCGCGTCGTTGTACAGGATCTTGTAAGTCAGGTTGACGTTGGCCGCGACCGCCGCGCGTATCGCCAGGTAACCGGAATGGAAATAGGTGCCATCGCCCAGATTGGCGAACACATGCGGCAAGGTCGAGAACGGCGCCTGCCCGATCCACGGCGCGCCTTCGCCGCCCATGTGCGTGGTGGTCTTGTTGTATTCGGGATAGATCGCCGTCGCCATCACATGACAGCCGATGCCGGCCAGCGCGAGGCTGCCGTCGGGCACCTTGGTCGACGTATTGTGCGGACAGCCGGAGCAATAATAGGCCGGGCGCGGCGGCGTGTTGACCGCCTTGGTCAGCACCGCATCCTTGGCTTCCAGAAAGGCGAGGCGCGCCTTGATCAGATCGCTGGTGTGGAAGCGGGCAATGCGCGCGGCAATCACGCGCGCGATTTGCGCGACCGAGAAATCGGCTTTCGAAGTCAGCAGCCATTCGCCGTGCGGCGCCACCCATTCGCCTTTTTCATCGAACTTGCCGATCACGCGCGGCCGCACGTCGTCGCGCCAGTTATAGAGTTGTTCCTTCAACTGGTATTCGACGATCTGGCGTTTTTCCTCGACCACCAGGATTTCATCGAGCCCGCGTGCAAATTCGCGCACGCCGTCCGGCTCCAGCGGCCACGGCATGGAAACCTTGAACAGCCTGATGCCGATGTCGGCCGCCACCTGCTCGTCGATGCCGAGTTCTTCCATCGCATCGAGCACATCGAGATACGATTTGCCGGAGGCGATGATGCCGAGTTTCGCGTTCGGGCTGTCGATCGTGGTGTGGTTCAGCTTGTTCAGGCGGGCGTAGGCCAGCGCCGCATAGATCTTGTAATCCTGCATCAGCGCTTCCTGCTTGCGCGCCTCGATGCCGAGCGTTGCCGTCGTCAGCCGCGCATTCAAGCCGCCTGCCGGCATCACGAAATCGGTCGGCAACTTGATCTGGAGCCGGAACGGATCGGCATCGATCGATGCGCTCGATTCGACCGTGTCGGCGAGCGCCTTGAAGCCGACCACGCAACCGGAAAAGCGCGACATCGCCCATGCATGCAAACCGAGGTCGAGATATTCCTGCACGTTGCACGGATACAGCACCGGAATCATCGATGCCGAAAACAAGTGATCGGACTGGTGCGGCAAGGTCGATGAATACGCGCCGTGATCGTCGCCGGCCACCAGCAGCACGCCGCCGTGTTTCGCGGTGCCCGCATGGTTCATGTGCTTGAATACATCGCCGCAGCGATCCACGCCGGGACCCTTGCCGTACCACATCGCAAACACGCCGTCGTATTTGGCCGGGCCGATCAGATCGACTTGCTGCGTACCCCAGACGGCGGTCGCGGCCAGATCTTCATTGACGCCGGGCACGAATTTGACGTGATGCGCATCCAGCAGTTTCTGGGTTTTCCACAGCGTTTCATCGAGCCCGCCGAGCGGCGAGCCGCGATAACCCGAAATGAATCCGGCGGTATTCAAGCCGGCCGCCAGATCGCGCTGGCGCTGAATCAGCGGCAAACGCACCAGCGCCTGGATGCCAGACAGAAAGATCAAACCGGAAGTGGAGGTGTACTTGTCGTCGAGATTGACGATGGCGAGAGATGTTGCGCCGCGCTGGGCGGCGTCAGACAACCCAGCAGATTCACTTGCCGAAGGGGCGTGCATGGTCTTCTCCAAAATCATATTTCAGATAGCGCCTGACAGGTAGTACGCCGGATAAGGCGGGTTATTGCCAGACACAGGAGCCGGGGTGGCGGCTTTTACGGCAACGCCGAAGATCGAACGTTGCCATGGGAAGAAGTGTACGAGGGTGGACGATTATCCGGAAATACGGAATGCGGATAGGGGTATAAGAGAAAATGATGGCTTAATGCTTGTGTGAATGGGCATCGCATATTGCTTGCCCAAGATTTACGCAAAGCAAGTCAAAAATGGTAACTATCAAGCGCCGCGCCAATGCGGCTATGGCTATCCAAACGTCCGTTCGACCTGAGTAGCGCAGCGTATCGAAGGCTGCGGAACCTTCGATACGCTGCGCTACTCAGGTCGAACGGTTCGTTGTGCGCTCATAAATCAAGAGTTGCGGCCTGAATAGTCATTGGAATTTGCGTAACTCTTATTGATAAAAGCCTCGGCGCTTATGCTTTGATTGCGCCAACAGGAAAGCATTTGTAAATCAGAGCTTCCTTAAATCAGTTGTTCCCAGCCAACGCCCGCTGACACACAATTCACCCGCTACCTCCAGCACCAGCCGCTCCACTGCTGCTGCGGCATTGGTCAGCGGAATATTCTTCGACGAACACAAGGCGATGGTGCGGGAAACTTTTGCGCCGGTAATCGGATGCGCCGACAGATCGCCGCGTTCGATTTCGGCCAGCACTGGCGCAACCGGCAGGATGGTAGCGCCCAAGTCCGCCAGCAGCGCCGATTTCAGGATCGCAATGGAATTGATGTCGATCACGTTATCGATCGATAGCCCGGCCGCACGCACGATATTCTCAATCCGCGGCCGCACGCCGTGTTGCAATCCCGGCAGGATCAATGGCGACTTGACCGCTTTTGCCAGCGTGATGGTTAGACCGCGTGCCGCAAAGCGCGAATCGGTGCGGGTGATGAACATCATCTCTTCTTCCACCAGAGCCGTCGTTGCGAATGCGGTCAGCTGCCCATCGTCGAACAGCACCGCCAGATTGATGCGGCCCGACTTCAACTGGTCGATCAGGTTACCCGACAATTCCTCGGTCAGTTGCAGCGTGATCTCGGGATAGCTGTTGCGGATCGCGGTCAGCAACGGCAAGGCCAGCGCACCCGATACGCTTTGCGGAATGCCCAGCGCCACCGTGCCGGACGGCTTCGAAGTCGATTGCGCGACCGCCGACCTGGCGTCGCTGACCTGTTTCAGGATCGCCTGCGCATGTTCGTAAAACGTCTTGCCGGCATCGGTCGACAACACGCCTTGCGCCGAACGGTGCAGCAGTTGCGCGCCGAGTTCTTCTTCGAGTTGCCGGATCTGCTGCGTCAGCGCCGGCTGCGCGATGTGCAGCACGCCGGCGGCGCGCGACATCGAGCCGTGATCGACGATCGCGACGAAATAACGGAGTTGGCGCAGTTCCATGGGCGGATGATAACGCGTGCGGCCAGCCGGCAAGCTTGATTGTCTTGCGCCCTGCGAAAAAAGGGAAGGTCAGGAAGCAGCCGGTTCGTCGAAAAAGAACTCGGCGGTATCGTTCGATACGCCCGATTGCAGCAGCCCTTGATTTACCAATTCATCGTAATGGCAGACCATGTTTCTGCCGTTCGATTTGGCATGATAAAGCGCCTGGTCGGCATGGCCGAGGATGACGACCGGCGTTTCATATTGGCTGATGCGGGCAAAGCCGAGACTGACGGTAACGCGCCCGACCTGCGGAAAATCATGCTGTTCGACATTGCTGCGGAAACGCTCGAAAATCCTGAGCGCATTATCGAGCGTGGCCGAGCGCAGCAGGATGACGAATTCTTCGCCGCCGAAGCGGAATACCCGATCTTCCGCGCGAAACGCGGCGCGCAGCAAATTGGCGATCAGGATCAGCACTTCATCGCCGTACAGGTGGCCGAATGTATCGTTGACTCGCTTGAAGTGATCGATATCGACCACTGCAAGCCATTGTTCGCGGACGCCTGCCGGCATCCGCCGTTCGTCCTGAGCTTGCGCCGCCGGACTGTCTTGCGGTGGCGCTGCTGCCGACACCATCCGGGAAAATTTTTCGTCGAATGTTTTACGGTTGTAGAGGCCGGTCAGCGAATCGCGCTCGCTGTAATCGATCAGATTCTGATAGTTGCGATAGACGCTCAGAATGCCTTCGATCACCAGCAGGGTCTGACTGGAATAGGGTGCCGCACTGCTGATCTCGATGCAGGCTGTGACTTTGTCATTGGTCCATACCGGCATCCACAGAATATGCCTGCCATCCGCTGCGATTTCCGCCGCACTGGCATGGCGCTGTTCGATGCAATCGATCAGGACCGGGTAGCTTGAAAGCGGCGTCCCCGCATGCTGGGCATCGGTGCTTTCGTCTAGCGACGCTACGGTGCCATCCTTGACCCAGACGCGCGGCCGCACCAGCAGATCATCGGCAAGCCGGAAAATTTCAAGCACGCGCACCTGTTTCGCGCCGATCAGTTCATGCAAGGCCGACAGCACCGACGTATCCAGCAGTGCATGATCGCGATGCCCGGTAATTTCAACCAGATGCTTGAGAAGCGTCTCGGTCAGCGGCGTCTTGGACGTTGTCACGATGGGGTTGTGTCATTCAAAAAAATTGAACAGCGGATAACCGGATTTGGGATTCGCGGTGCGGCAACGGCGGCAGCATTTAAAAATTTACTGTTTACTGCAACACGCAAGCAGTGTGCAACTTTTTAACCGGATTGGCGATTGCAATTTTTGATTTTAAGGGAATAGGCGGAAAACTTAATGTGTTAATAACGGCTATTCGTTGAATTTGCATTGCAAAACTGGAAATCGCTGGCGCAGGCCCGATTTCCATAACAGGTACTATGGCTGAAGTGAGAGTGTGGAAAAGCATGCAGCGCGTTACGCTGCTGTCTGGCTGTCGCTTGCAAACATGTCATTCAGGAAACAATTTCAGGCATGCTTCAAGACGATGGTCTTATTCCGGGCGTTTTCCGCTTGAAAACGCCGTCAGCGCTTCGTTGATATCCGAAAATTTGACCGGTTTCGGAAAAACCCGATCGAATCCGGCGCTGACAGCGCGCGCTTTGTCTTCGTAACTGGTATAGCCGGAAACAGCAATCAGGGGAATATGAGCCAAGGTAATATCGGCGCGGATTGCAGAAGCGAGATCAAAACCGTTCATGTCGCCAGGCAAGCCGATGTCGCAAAAAATCATGTGCGGCATGGATTTTTTTGCCATTTCAAGGCCCGAACGTGCATCAAAAGCAATATTGAGATCGCATCCCATCGCTTCCAGCAAGTGACGCAATACTTGTGCAAAATCCTGATTGTCTTCAACTGCAAGCACACGCATCCGGGATTTTTTTTCGTTTACTACATGGCTCATAGCTTTACAGTTCGAAACGCAATCGCGCGCTCAGCCGAAAGAGCACGTTGATGACATGTTGCGATTGATCAAAAGCCCGGCAATGCAGCTTGTCACCAAGGATTAAAAATCATTCATTCATCAATTGATTAATTGCTACACCAGCGGAGCAGAATAGCATGCAATGAAATCGTTGTATTGATCAAAATTAATATTTCAGAAATTGCTTTCGCTTGAAATTTGCTTCGCTTGCATCATCGAAAAATACTGTGCGGGATGTTCGCTCGCAATAAAAGATCGGCGCATGAACCGGGTCCGGCAGGGTTTCATGGAGTTCGCGACCCGAAATCTTCTTCTGAAGAGCGATCTTAAGCACAGATTTTATAATAATTTCCGACTGCATTTGGAAACAGGTTACAACAGCGCGGTTGCGTTTTTCCGGGCGACCGGCGTCATTATGCAGAGTGGCGGAATATTCAAAGTTACTGCGAACGATTGGAAAAGCGCTTGCCGAGATAGACTGCAAGAACCACAGTGGCGCTGAAAACCAGAGTAGAAGCATCCAGTGCCTCGCCCAGCAGCGGTACAGCGAACAGCATTGCGAAAAAAGGCTGCAGCAACTGTACCTGGCTCACTTGCACCGCGTTGCCAAATGCAAGCGCCCGGTACCACGCGAAGAATGCAATCCACATCGAAAACACGCCGACATAGGCGAATCCGACCCAGGCTCCGGGGCTTGCCGGTGTGCTCGGCCAACTAAGCAGTGCCCCCGGAAGCGTGACCGGCAATGAAATCACCGTGACCCAACAGATCACACGTTCCGCCCCGAGTGTCGGCGTAATCAGGGCGCCCTGCACATAACCGATTGACGCTGCGATCACGGCGGCGAGAAGGAGCAAGTCCACCCATGCCGCCTGGAAAACCAGTTGGCCTTGTCCGGATTTCACTAACGAATAGATTGCGACGAGCCCGGTACCGACGGCAGCACAGACCCAGAAACCGGTGCTGGCGCGCTGTCGGAAACGCCAGGCGGCGAACATTGATGTCGACAAAGGCAGCAACGCGGTGATCACTGCCGCATGACTTGTCGTCACGCTGCGTAACGCTAAAGCAAGCAGAAGCGGATATCCGATTGCATTTCCAAGCGCCGCTGCAATCAAAGGCAGCCATTGCGTACGCTCAGGCCATGGCGATCGGGTGAGAACAAGCAGAACGATGGATAGAATTGCCGCCACGACTGCGCGACCGAAGGTGACGAACCAGGGCGAAAGCTGCGGGGTCATTTCGGGCCCGACAGCCATGCGCGTCATCGGCAATGTCAACCCGAACAGCGCCATTGCTAGCAGACCCAGACAAAAACCTTTTGTCTGCGGCGAGCGGGCATCGAAGTATTGTGAAAGCGAAGTAGTCATTCGGCGCAGCGGTTACGCATGAGCGACTTGACGTTGGCAATATCGATGCCGGAACCGTCGGATTTGACGCCGACCGTGGCGTTGCAGTCGACCGCACACTTGCCTGGAGCCAGTGCTGTCATGCCGTTCCCTTTCTCGCTCCAAAGCAGGCAAGGAATGCCGCGTGAAGACTGGTTCCAAATGTCCGGACGGACCGCTGGTCAAACCGCTCTAATGGCTGCTTGGCATCACCACAGGAATTTCGGTGGCCGGTGGCGTATTCCGGCTGCGACCGCAACGCACGATACCGTCGATCACCACCATTCCGACGCCTGGAATATCCCCAAGCTGTATGCTGTCAAGCAGGTCGCGACCGGAAGAGTGCTGGGCCTTGTCCATGAAGACGAAATCGGCTGCCCGTCCGACCTCGATCAGCCCGCAGTTCAGATTGCGAATACGGGCCGTATTCCCGGTCGCAAAGCAGAATACCAGTTCCGCCGGAATACGGCCTATGCTGGACAGCAGCGCAACCATGCGCAGGATACCGAGCGGCTGTACGCCCGAGCCGGCAGGACCATCCGTACCCAGGATGACCCGATGCGGACACTTGAGCTGCATGGCAGCCTGTGCGGCGGCAATCGCGACGCGTTCATTCCCGTTGTGGACGATCTCGATCGCGCGGCTCGATTTCTCGCAGAGTTCACAGACATGGGCTTCCGACAATGACGTGTGGCCGCCGTTGATATGCCCGATTACGTCAGCGTCGGCCTCCAGCACCACATCCTTGTCGATCAGGCCTGAACCGGGAATGGATGGGCCGCCGGTGTGGATCGTGCTCTGGATGCCGTATTTGCGCGCCCACGCCACCATTTTTTGTGCTTCTTCGCCAGCCTTGACCGAACCGAGACCGACCTCGCCAAGAAGCGTGACCCCGGCTTCGGCAAGGTCCTTGAAATCTTCCTCGACCATGCCTTTCTCGATCACCGGGGCGCCGGCGATTACCTTGACGCCCCCGGGCCTGAAATTGTCGAATGCGCGCTGCGCCGTGATGGCAAGCGCTTTCAGTCCGACGATGTCCTTGGGCCGGCCCGGCAAATGCACTTCACCCGCCGAAATCATGGTGGTCACGCCGCCATTCATTGTGGAGTCGATCCATCCGATCTGATTCTGCCGCGGCGTCCAGTCGCCGAATACCGGATGAACATGGCTGTCGATCAAGCCTGGCGCCACGCAGGTCTTGCGGGCGTCGATGACCACGTCGGCCTGTTCGGTATTGCACTCGGATGCCGTGCCCACCGCTGTGATCAGGCCGTCATGGGCGACGATGGTATCGGCCTGAAGAACCGGATGGTCAATGTCTCCCGATAATAAAAGGCCGATGTTCTTGATGACGAGTTTTCCGGATTTCGGTGTAGCGCTCGCGTCTGACATATTGGTTCTCCTGAACGGTAATAAAAGAAATGGTTCACGGCGCCGTTATCATGCAACCGCTTCACATAATCGATACCTGGCGTATCACGGCAGAAGTAATGAATTCCTCCCAGTGCGCGATCGCCACGGGGGCTTCCAGGTCTTCACCCAAAAAGGCCGATAGCGTAAATCGGTTGGAGACATAGAAATAGGCGAGGGCGGCGCTCATCAGGTAGATGTCGCGCGCCCGGACGTCGGAGCGGAACAGGCCCTTCTCGGCGCCGCTCTTCAGGACCCTGTTCATCAGCGAGATGGCCGGCGAGGAGTACTCGCGCGCGCGCAGCGATTTGGAGATGTGCTTGCCGCGATGCAGGTTTTCGCTGTTGAGCAGCGTGATGAACTCCGGGTGCTGCTGATAGTAAGTCCACATGAACCGCACCAGCGTCTTCAGATCGTCGACCGGATCATCCATTTTAAGGACGACTTTCGATTCCGCGTCGTTGAACCGCCGATAGGTTTCCTCGATTACCGCAATGAACAGCTCCTCCTTGTTGCCGAAGTAGTAGTAGATCATGCGGTCGTGCGACTTGGCGGCTTTCGAGATCTGTTCGATCCGGCCGCCGGCAAAGCCATGTTTGGCGAATACCTTCGTTGCTGCGCGCAGGATATTTTCCTGCGTCGCCTGCGCGGCAAGCTCGCGTACGCGGGGTCGCCTCGTGGCCGCTGCATTGATGGTGGTAGCTCGTGGGGAAGACGTCGCCATAATCAGCCGCTATCGAAAGTCGTTCAAGCCGTCAGCCGCAGGATACGGCTGACCATGTGTAATTTGCATGTCACTGCTCGGCAAAGGCCCGCTCGATAACGAAACCGCCGGGCGTCGACGTATTGCCTTCCGTAAAACCCTTGTCTTCGAGCATGTGCTTCAGATCGCGCAGCATCCCCGGACTGCCGCAGATCATGATGCGATCATGCTGCGGATCAAGGTCCGGTACGCCAAGGTCTGAAAAAAGCTTGCCGTTATTCATCAGGTCGGTGACGCGTCCCATGTTCTTGTACTGCTGGCGCGTGACTGTCGGATAGTAGCGCAGCTTGCTGGTCACCATGTCACCGAGGAACTCATGATTCGGCAAATGCTCCACCAGCAGATCGTGATACGCCAGCTCGTCGATCTGCCGCACGCCATGGACCAGGATGACCTGCTCGAATTTTTCGTACGTGTCGGGGTCGCGGATGATGCTCATGAAAGGCGCCAGGCCTGTTCCGGTGGACAATAGATACAAACGTTTACCGGGCAGCAGATAATCCGTGACCAGCGTTCCGGTCGGCTTGCGGCCGACCACGATCGTATCGCCGACCTTGATATTCTGCAGCCGCGATGTCAGCGGGCCGTCCGGTACCTTGATGCTCAAAAACTCCAGATGTTCTTCGTAGTTCGCGCTGACGATGCTGTAGGCCCTGAGCAGCGGTTTATTATCCACACGCAAGCCGATCATCGTGAAATGACCATTACTGAACCTTAGCGACGGGTCGCGCGTCGTTGTGAAAGTGAACAAACGGTCAGTCCAGTGGTGAACGCTCAAGACCCGCTCTTCATTGAGGGCACTCATATTCTCTCCATGGCAAACATTAAAAAATTCAGGCGGCCGGTCAGCGCTCCAGATGGGCAAGTTTGCCCGTCTGATCTTTCCAGGTGTCCGCATCAGGAAGCGGAAGCTTGTGTTTCGATATGGTAGGCCAGCCTGCGGCGAGCTCGACATTCAGGTTAACGAATAACTGCATTTCCGCCGGAAGGTCTTCCTCCGCGCAGATGGCCTGAACGGGGCATTCGGAAACGCAAACAGCGCAGTCGATGCACTCTTCGGGATCGATCACAAGAAAGTTGGGTCCTTCCTTGAAACAATCAACCGGACATACTTCAACGCAATCGGTGTATTTACAGTGGATACAGGTTTCGGTCACTACGTGGGTCATGGCATCTTCCTTGCAGTCACGTCCCGGCGACGGGGCGTTGCCGAACATCGGCAGTTGCCTTGAACGGCTTTTCAATTTAATGTAGCGGATATAACACGAATATGTAGTGTATACTAAACGAAAATGTAGTGTACACTACATTCAGTTAAATCTGACGCGCAACCAAAATTCGGGGGATGCCCGCATCATGACTGAGCACACGAAAACCGACGGCTTGCCGGGGTTTGAGCCGCAGATGCTTGAGCGCGCCAAGCCGCGCAGCGAGCGGATGGCCGGCGACAAGATAGAGTGCAATGCCTGCCCGGTGCTTTGTCAGATCACGGCGGGCAGATCCGGCGCATGCGACCGGTATGCCAACGTCGATGGAACCCTGGTTCGCGTGGATCCCGTGATTTTGCTGAGGAAGACGCTGGATGCGCCGGATAGCGTTGTCGTCCCTTTTTCGGGACGCCAGGTCCTTGCATCAGGCGCCGCCGGCAGGACGGAAGAATCCGGCGAGCACGCCGCGGCGCAGCCCGAGTGGAATGGGGATCTTTTGCAGAGCGGCGAAGTGTTCATCACCGGCGTCGGATCGTCGACGACTTACCCGGACTACAAGCCCGCACCGTTTATCGTCGCCTCCAAGGTCGATGGCGTCGACATGGTCACCGTGGTGACCGAAGGCATATTCAGTTACTGCAGCTTCAAGGTCAAGATCGATACGGACCGCTATCTCGGCCCCGAACAAGCCAATGTGCGTTACAAGGGAGAGGTTGTCGGCCATGTGACGACCGCCGAGTATGGATCCCAGATGCTGTCGCTGGGCGGGGTTCACCACCTTACCGGAGGCAGCAAGAAAGAAGGTCGCCTGACCGTCGAAATGATGCAGCTTCTCGGCAACAAAAAGGCGGCGGAGCTGGCCATTGACGGCGGATCTCAAGTTGTGATTCAGGCCGGGCGCGCACCGATCGTCAACGGAATAGAAGAGCGGCGAATGCGCGTCGGATGCGGATCGGCGACGATCGGCATTTTTGCCAAACAGCTGTTCGGCAAGGTCGATGAAGTAATCGTCGTCGATGACCACATCACCGGCGTACTGACCGAGCATCAGGCGGGACGGTGCCTGGACATTCCTTTGTCGGGCGTGAAAATCCGCGGGCGCAAGTCGACGCCGGGCCGGTATTTCCAAGTAGCCAATCCCGGCATCGGATGGGGCGGAACGGATATCGCCGACCCGTTGAGCATTATCGAAGGCTGGGATCCGGAAACGGCGCGACCGGGGTTGCGCTTGTTAATGACATCCACTACCGGCGAGCACGCCGTCTGGTTCGTGCTGGACGAGAACCTGAAGCCGGTCGAGCAGGCGATGCCGCCCGAGGTGCAGAAGGTGGTGGGGCGGATCGGTGAAAATTGCGAGCCGTCACTGACGTCGGTCCTATTCCTGGGCGGTGCGGGCGGCAGCCTGCGCGCCGGCGTCACCGAAAATCCGGTCTTGCTGACGCGTTCGATCAAGCGGGCGCTGGTCAATGTGACGTGCGGCGGTGCGCCGGCCTATGTCTGGCCCGGCGGCGGCATCACCATCATGACGGACGTGATGCGCATGCCGGACAACAGCTTCGGAACAGTGCCGACGCCCGCGCTCGTCGCACCGATCGAATTCACGATGAAGCTTGCCGATTTCCAGGCGCTTGGCGGGCACATGGAATACATACGCTCGCTGTTTTCCGCTCTGGATACCGGCGCATGGCATAACGAAGGCGCACCGACAGGCCGCAAGTGGCTGCAACAGCCTGCGGTCAACGCGTGGCCAGCCGCAGTCGGCCCGATGCTCGGCTGACCGGAGAACGCATCATGGCGCCCCAATTCACTTCGCTCCCGGATGGCCGTCTGCATTTCTCGCACGGACCGATCGACCTGGTGATACAGGCCGATGGCCGTGCCGACGCGATCCGGGGCGCGCACCAGAGCGCATGGCGCCGCTTTGAAACCGTACTGCCGGAACTGGTGAGAGAACTCCATGCGCTTCAGAGCCCGGTCGGCGATGACTGCCCTGTCAATGGCGCGGTTGCGCGGCGCATGTGGGACGCCTGCCATCCATTTCGCGCGGTCTATATCACGCCGATGGCGGCCGTCGCCGGTTCCGTCGCACAGGAGATCGCGCGGTGTTACGCCGTGCCGGGCATCGACCGGGCCGCTGTCAACAATGGCGGCGACATCGCGCTCCATCTCGGTGCTCACGCGTCATATCGGGTCGGTATCTGCACCGATGTCGATGCCGCGACCGACGCGGCGATGCACGGTGAGCTGCAGGCGGACGGCGACATTCTGATCGAAGCGCATATGCCGGTGCGCGGTATCGCAACCAGCGGCTGGCGCGGACGCAGCTTTTCGCTGGGCATTGCCGACAGCGTCACGGTGCTTGCCGCTACCGCTGCGCAGGCCGATGCCGCGGCCACCGTGATTGCCAATCAAGTCAACGTGGACGATGTGCGCATCAGGCGCATTCCCGCATGCGAACTGAAAGACAACGCCGATCTGGGCAGCTTGCCGGTCACTGTCGACGTGCCGCGACTCGAATCCGGACTGATCGACCACGCATTGCGTGCCGGTCTTGCCCGGGCACAGGATTTGCAACAAGCAGGGCTGATATGGTATGCGGTGCTGGTCTGCCAGGGCCGCATCGCGCATTTGCAGATCGACCGGCAGGACGGCATGGCGCAAGCACTGCAAGCCGGTCGTTATTCTTTTGACCCGCCGAAAAAAATTCTGCGCCGGCTTTCATCCGTAACATGTTGAGCTTATTCTGATGATAAGCCGCGCCATGCCAAACACCATCAAATCGAATCCCGCGAGGAACTGCACATGATCGAAATTCGCCGCATCTTTTGCCACGTCGAAGACATCCATCACGAATTCGGACCGCCAGCGTTGACGCCGCTGCGCCGCGGCTATATTGCGGGTGTGCTGACCAATCCGTATGCAGGCCGTTATGAGCCTGACATTCTTCCCATGATGGCGCAGCTGAACGATGTCGGCATCAGGTTTGCACACAAACTGCTTGATCATCTTGCGGTACCGGCACAGAAAATCGAGGGCTACGGCAAAGGCGCCCTGATCGGATCATCCGGTGAACTGGAGCACGGCGCGCTGTGGCATGTGCCGGGCGGTTATGCGATGCGTGAACTGCTGGGCTGGAAAGGGGATCCGTCCGACTATGCAGCGGGAAAAGGCAGCAGAACCAAAGGACAGCCCGGCAATGCGCTGACCATTGTGCCATCGACAAAAAAAGTGGCGGGGCCGGGGGCTACGCTCGACGTGCCGATGACGCATATCAACGCTGCCTACGTGCGCAGCCATTTCGATGCGATCGAGGTGCGCATTCCCGGTGCGCCGCGCGCCGATGAACTGGTTGTCATTCTGGCGATGAGCACCGGCCCGCGCATCCATGCCCGTGTCGGCGGCCTCAAGGCAGCCGACATTGCGCAATGGGATGGCTTGCGCTGACCCGGCTTTTCGACTTTCAATCTACCAACCTGAGGACCACGCCATGCCAGCAAAGATACGCAAGCTTATCGTGCAAGTCGACGAAATCCGGTTCGAAATGGGCAAAGCCATCGACCCGCCTACCCGCAAGGCGCTGGCGATGGCGGTCATCGACAACCCTTACGCCGGACGCTATTCCGAATCGCTTGATGAGCTGATCGCGATTGGCGAAGAACTGGGCGGGCTGCTGGGAAAGCGCTGCGTGGAAGCCCTCGGCATTGCTCCCGAACAGGCACAGAGCTATGGCAAAGCGGCCATCGTCGGTGAAGGAGGCGAACTGGAACACGCGGCCGCGATCCTGCATCCGAAGCTCGGCGCGCCGCTGCGCCAGGCAGTGAGCAAAGGCGCTGCGCTGGTGCCTTCGAGCAAGAAGCAGGGCGGCCTTGGCACTGCCATCGATGTGCCGCTCGGGCACAAGGATGCCGCATTCGTGCGCAGTCACTTCGATGCCATGGAAGCGCGGGTGGCGGATGCGCCGCGTGCAAACGAAATCGTCGTCGCCGTTGTCGTTACCGACAGCGGCCGGCCATTACCCCGCGTGGGCGGGCTTCAGTCCCACGAAATCAAAGGCGAGGATGGCTTGCGCTAGGTTGCATGGCGCCGTAAATCGCATCGATTGGTACATAACGAAGGAGACTTGCATGAAAAATACAATCAGTTGGCTCGCAACAGCGGCCACCCTCATGGCAACCACCGGCGCGCTTGTCGCTCCGGCGCAGGCGCAGGGCGTGATCAAGATCGGAGAAGTCAACAGCTACAAGGCGCAGCCCGCTTTCCTTGAGCCGTACCGCAAGGGACTCGAGCTGGCAGTAGACCAGGTCAATGCCGGCGGCGGCGTGAATGGGAAAAAACTGGAGCTGATCATCCGTGACGACAACGGCAATCCCGGCGATGCGGTGCGCGCGGCGGAAGAACTGGTATCGCGTGAAAAAGTCGATGTGCTGACCGGCACTTTCCTGTCGCACGTCGGGCTGGCAGTGACGGATTTCGCCAAGCAGCGCAAGTTCTTCTTCCTGGCAGCCGAACCGCTCACCGACAAGATTGTCTGGCAGAACGGCAACCATTACACCTTCCGCCTGCGGCCATCGACCTACATGCAGGTCGCGATGCTGGTGCCGGAAGCGGCAGCGTTGAAAAAGAAGCGCTGGGCACTGGTTTATCCCAACTATGAATATGGCCAATCCGCGGTAGCAACGTTCAAGGAGTTGCTGAAGAAGGCGCAGCCGGACGTGGAGTTCGTCGCCGAACAGGCAACGCCGTTGGGCAAGGTCGATTCCGGCAGCGTGGTGCAGGCGCTCGCCGATGCCAAGCCTGATGCCATCTTCAACGTGCTGTTCGGTGCGGACCTGTCGAAATTCGTCCGCGAGGGCAATACGCGCGGACTGTTCAAGGATCGCGAGGTGGTAAGCATGCTGACCGGCGAGCCGGAGTATCTGGATCCGCTCAAGAACGAAAGTCCCAACGGCTGGATCGTCACCGGCTATCCCTGGTATGGCATCCAGACCCCGGAACATTCGGCTTTCCGTAAAGCCTATGAAGCGAAATACAACGATTACCCGCGTCTGGGTTCGGTCGTTGGGTATAGCGCGATCATATCGCTCGCGGAGGGCATGAAGAAGGCGAAATCGACTGACACCGAAAAGCTGATTGCCGCGTTCGAAGGCCTGAAGGTATCGACGCCGTTCGGACCGATTATTTATCGCGCATCGGACCACCAGTCAACCATGGGCGCTTACGTTGGACGCACCAAGAACGTGGACGGCAAGGGCGTCATGGTCGGCTATCGTTATCTGGACGGCGCGAAATTCCTGCCTTCCGATGCCGAAGTGTCGAAATTGCGTCCGGCTGGCGGCTAATGAATTTTCAGGGAATGGATGACAGCGGAATGTATTGAGCCATTCGACTTCCGATTCCGATTTTCCTCTCCCGGGGAAAGTCGGGTCGGATCTTGAGTGCGGCAATTATTTACCGGATTTTCAATAACCCATCCCGCTGAAAGAAAGAACGTCTCATGGATTTGTCAAGTTTAGCGGTTCAGTTGCTCAATGGCCTGGCGGGAGCGTCATCGCTGTTCATGGTCGCGGCAGGACTGTCGTTGATTTTCGGCGTGACGCGCATCGTCAATTTCGCGCACGGTTCCTTTTTCATGATCGGCATCTATGTGGCCTATACGCTGGTCGAGCGACTGGGCGACGGCATGGGGTTCTGGCCTGCATTGCTGCTCGCGGCGGTTATCACGGGCATTCTTGGGGCAATCTTGGAGATCGTCCTGCTGCGGCGCATTTACCGTGCGCCGGAGCTGTTCCAGTTATTGGCCACGTTTGCGCTGGTGCTGGTCTTCAAGGATGCCGTATTGTGGTTTTGGGGGCCGGATGAACTGCTCGGCCCGAGAGCGCCGGGATTGTCCGGCGCGATAACGATCCTGGGGCGGCAATTTCCGACGTACGATCTGTTCCTGATCGTGGTCGGGCCGGTGGTGCTCGGCCTGATCTGGCTCTTATTGAGCCGCACCCGCTGGGGCACGCTGGTTCGTGCCGCCACGCAAGATCGCGAAATGGTGAGTGCGCTGGGCGTCAACCAGGCATGGCTGTTTACGAGTGTGTTCGCACTCGGCGCATTCCTCGCCGGCCTGGGAGGCGCGCTGCAGTTACCGCACGAGCCGGCGAACCTTGACATGGATCTGATCACGATCAGCGCTGCCTTCGTCGTGGTAGTGGTTGGCGGCATGGGATCGATTCCGGGTGCGTATGTGGCCGCGCTGCTGATTGCGGAAGTGAAGGCAATCTGCATCTGGCTCGGACTGGTGGATGTGCTCGGTGTCAGCATCTCGTTTTCCAAGCTGACGCTGGTGGTCGAGTTTCTGGTGATGGCAACTGTCCTGATCGCCCGCCCCAGCGGATTATTGGGGCGGCCGCAGGCGCCAAGCCGCAGTTACGGCGCGGCGGAGGAACCATTGCGACCCTCCACGACCATGTACAAAATAATCGGTGGGATGCTGTTCGCCGCACTGCTTGTGTTGCCGCTGCTCATGAGCGACTCGCCGTACATGATCGTGCTGGCGATCGATCTGATGGTCGCGGCGCTGTTCGCGGCGAGCCTGCACTTCATCATGGGTCCGGCGGGCATGCATTCATTCGGCCACGCCGCCTACTTCGGCTTGGGCGCCTACGGCGCAGCGATCGCGGTACGCAGCCTCGATTTGCCGATGGAAGTGGCACTGGTTGCAGCGCCGCTGGCGGCCGTTGCCGGCGCATTATTGTTCGGCTGGTTCTGCGTGCGTCTGTCCGGCGTGTATCTGGCCATGCTGACACTGGCCTTTGCGCAAATCACCTGGGCGGTTGCATACCAGTGGGACGCCGTGACCGGCGGCAGCAACGGACTGACCGGCATATGGCCGGCGCCGTGGCTGTCCGACAAGACGGCCTATTACTACCTGACGCTGGCGATCGTGGTTGCCGGCGCGCTGATGTTGCGCCGCATCCTGTTCGCGCCGTTCGGCTATGCCATGCGCGCGAGCCGCGACTCGGTCCTCAGGGCCGACGCAATCGGCATCGACGTAAAGCGCTTGCAATGGGCAGCGTTCATCATTGCCGGCGTGGCCGCCGGCTTGGCGGGCGGCTTGTTTGCATTTTCCAAAGGCAGCATTTCCCCTGAAACCCTGCACGTCAGCAAGTCCGTGGATGGCATCGTGATGGTGATGCTGGGCGGAATCCAGACCCTGGTCGGCCCGATCGTCGGTGCAGTCACGTTCAGCTGGCTGCATGATTCGGTCGCGCGCAGTACCGATTACTGGCGCGCGATGCTGGGCGGGATCATCCTGCTGCTGGTATTGCTCTTCCCGCAAGGAATTGCCGGGTTCGTTCGGCAACTGTTCACCAACCTGGATGAGCGCAAGGCCACAGCGAAGGAGGCGATCCGATGAGCCTGGTCAATGTAGACAACCTCGGGAAGTCTTTCGGCGGCGTCAAGGCGGTCGACGGCATCAGCTTCGGCCTTGCGGCCGGCGAACTGCTGGCGCTGATCGGCCCGAACGGCGCCGGCAAGTCGACCACATTTAACATGGTGAATGGCCAGCTCCAGGCGGATATGGGGTCGATCCGGTTCGATGGAAAGGAACTCATCGGGCTCAAGCCGCGCGAAATCTGGCGCCTGGGCGTGGGCCGCACGTTCCAGATCGCCGAAACGTTCTCCTCGCTGACGGTGGTCGAAAACGTGCAGATGGCGCTTCTGTCAGCCGACCGCAAGCTGTTTTCAATGTGGCGCAGGGCCGCGGCCCACAAGCGCGACGAAGCGCTGGAGCTGCTGGGCCAGGTCGGCATGGCCGCTCAGGCGGACCGCCCCTGCAGCGTCCTGGCATATGGCGACATCAAGCGCGTCGAGCTTGCCATCGCGATGGCAAACCGGCCGAAACTGCTCCTGATGGACGAGCCTACCGCAGGCATGGCGCCGAAAGAACGCAATGAGCTGATGGCATTGACCAAAAAGCTGGTTACCGAGCGCAACATGGCGGTACTGTTTACCGAGCACAGCATGGACGTGGTGTTTGCCTACGCCGACCGGATGATCGTGCTGGCGCGCGGCCGCCTGATTGCGGAAGGCAAGCCGCATGAGATCCGTGATCATCCGAAAGTACAGGAAGTCTATTTCGGGACCGGCAAGACATTCGAAAAATCAAAATCGTCCACGGAGGCTGCATGATGCCAGTCGAGAAAGCAGGTGTCATGCATGGCGCGCGGCAGATCCTGAGCAGTGAAAAACTGCTGGATGCGAAGGCGCTCAATGCCTGGTACGGTGCGGCACAGATTCTGTTCGATGTCGATCTCGACGTGCGCCGCGGCGAAGTGGTTGCGCTCATGGGCCGCAATGGTGCCGGAAAATCGACAACCCTGAAGACGATCATGGGACTGATCCCGAAGCGGCTCGGCGTCCTGTCCTTCATGGGCAAGGATATTTCATCGTTTCAGCCGCATGACATTGCCGCGCGCGGCCTTGGCTTCGTGCCGGAGGACCGGCGCATCTTCACCGACCTGAGCGTGATGGAAAATCTGGATGTCGGACGGCAGCCGCCGCGTCATTGGCCCGATGGTTCCGTGGCGCCGCTATGGAGCCCGGAGCGGCTGTTCAAGCTGTTCCCCAACCTGGGCGAAATGCCTGACCGGCCTGGCGGCCGGATGAGCGGCGGCGAGCAGCAGATGCTGACGGTGGCACGCACGCTGATGGGAAACCCTTATCTGGTTTTACTGGATGAGCCATCGGAAGGCGTCGCGCCGGTGATCGTCGAGCAGATGGCACAGATGATCCTCGAACTGAAGGCTGACGGCGTGAGCATTCTGCTGTCGGAGCAGAACATGCATTTCGCGGAACTGGTGTCGGATCGTGCCTATGTGCTTGAGAAGGGGCAGATCCGGTTCGAGGGATCGATGGAGGAACTCGCCGCCAATCAAGCGGTAAGGCAAGCCTACCTCAGCGTATAGCCAACAAGCGAAATGAGCACATCCCCAACGCCTTTGTCGCTGACCGTCAACGGCCGCCAGCATTGCCTTGACGTGCCGGGCGACACGCCGTTGTTATTCGTGTTGCGCAACGATCTTGAACTCAACGGACCGAAATACGGATGCGGACTGGGGCAGTGCGGCGCCTGCACGGTACTGATCGACGGCAAGTGCGCGCGTTCCTGCGTGATTCCGGTACGCGGCGTCGCCGGCCGGCATGTGATCACGCTTGAGGGTTTGGGGACCAGAGCAGCGCTTCATTTCGTACAGCAGGCATTCATCGATGAGCAAGCCGCGCAATGCGGCTACTGCCTGAACGGCATGATCATGTCGACCGTCGCGCTGCTGCAGCAAAATCCGCACCCGACCGACGGTCGGATCAGGGATGCCCTGTCGCACAATTTGTGCCGTTGCGGCACCCACGTCGAAATTCTGCGAGCCGTGCACCGCGCCGCGCAGCAGCTCTCTGCAATGCAAGAGGAGTCGAGATGAGCCGTCGCGCCGACATGCCGTACAGCCGGCGTGATTTCCATGAAGCGCAAGGCGTGTTGCTGATCGCGCGCGAACCGCCGCCGCCGTTGTCGGCCATCAAAGGCCAGCCGGCCGCTGTGCCGGGCAATCCCGCCGAAGGGGTCGAGATTCTGATTGCGGTCTGGGACGACGGCAGCGTCACCGCGCTGAACGGGCATGTCGATCTCGGCACCGGCATTCGCACCGCGCTCGCGCAGATCGCTGCGGAAGAGCTGGACGTCCGGATGGACCAGCTCAATATGGTTCTTGGCGATACTGCCCGCGCCCCGAATCAGGGGGCGACCATCGCCAGTGCGTCGATCCAGATCCATTCCGTTCCGCTGCGCATTGCCGCGGCACAGGCACGCGCATGGCTGATGTCGCAGGCCGCAGCGCGGCTCGGTGCCGCACCGGAAGAACTTGAAGTCGATGCGGGCATCGTCACGCTGCGCGGCAATCCTGCACGTTCGGTCAGCTACGCCGAACTGGTAAGCGGCTGTCATGTCGAGCTGATGCTTGACACGGGCGCGTCGCTGAAGCGGCCGGAACACTACCGCCTGGTCGGGCAGAACACGCTGCGCGTCGATATACCGGGCAAGGTTGTGGGCGAACTGACCTTCGTGCACGACATGCGCGTGCCGGGCATGCTGCACGGCCGCGTGGTCCGGCCGCCGTATGCCGGCGCGGACCACGGCGACTTCATCGGCAATACCCTGGAGTCGGTCGACGAAAGTTCGATCGCACATATTCCCGGCATCGTGACGGTCGTGGTGATCCGCGACTTCATCGGCGTGATCGCGATCCGCGAAGAGCATGCGGAACAGGCGATGCACGAGCTTGCCGTGCGATGGAAGGACTGGCCGGCGTTGCCCGACTTGGCCAATCTCGAGGTCGCGCTTCGTGAAAATCCATCCACGCGCAGGGTGGTCGTCGATCAGGGCGACGTCGACGCGGCTCTGGCAAACGCGGCGGTACGGATGGACCGGACCTACGTCTGGCCATACCAGTTGCATGCATCGATCGGTCCCTCCTGTGCGGTGGCAGACTGGCAGCCAGAGCACCTGACCGTATGGGCAGGCAGCCAGAACCCGCACGTGCTGCGCGCGGATCTTGCGAAACTCATGGATCTGGCGGACACGGCAATCGACGTCATCCGGATGGAAGCCTCAGGCTGCTACGGGCGCAACTGCGCCGACGATGTGGCCGCGGATGCCGCGCTGCTGTCGCGCGCGGTCGGCGCGCCGGTGCGCGTGCAACTGACGCGCGAGCAGGAGCACCAATGGGAACCCAAGGGAGCGGCGCAACTGATGGACGTGCGTGGCGGCCTGAATGCCGACGGCGGCGTCGCCGGCTACGATTTCCAGACCTCCTATCCGTCGAACGGCGCCGTCCCGCTGGCGCTGCTGCTGACCGGCAAAGTCAGCCCTGAGCCGGTTGCGTATGAAATGGGCGACCGTACTTCGGTGCCGCCCTACGATTATGAACACCTGCGCGTGGCGATCAACGACATGGCGCCGATCCTGCGCGCGTCATGGCTGCGCGGCGTGTCCGCATTGCCCAACTCGTTCGCGCATGAAAGCTACATCGATGAACTGGCTGCCGAAGCCGGCGTTGACCCGGTCGAGTTTCGACTGCGCTACCTGAAGGACGACCGGGCGATCGATCTGGTGCGGGCCACCGCCGATCGCGCCGGCTGGCTTCGGCATACGCAGCCGCAGCAACAGCCTGCCGAAGGTGAATTCCTCAAAGGGCAAGGCTTCGCCTATTCCCGGTACACCCACAGCCGCTTTCCCGGTTTCGGTGCGGCGTGGGCTGCGTGGGTGGCCGACGTGGAAGTCAATCGCAACACCGGCGAAGTGCATGTGCGCCGGGTCGTGGTCGGGCATGACGCCGGCCTGATGATCAACCCGGCCGGCGTGCAGCACCAGATCCACGGCAACGTCGTGCAAACCACCAGCCGCGCGCTCAAGGAAGAGGTCAAGGTCGATACGCGCAGCAACATCGTCGTCAACAAGGAATGGGGCAGTTATCCGATCCTGAATTTCCGCGAAGTTCCGGTCATCGACGTGATGATGATGCCGCGCCCCGACCAGCCGCCGCAAGGCGTCGGCGAATCGTCATCGGTTCCGGGAACCGCGGCGATCGCCAATGCCATCTTCGATGCGACCGGCGTGCGCTTCCGCCAGCCGCCGTTTACCCCGGATGTGGTCAGGGCCGCGTTGAATCCGCCTGCCGTGCCTGCAGCGCCACCGCGCACGCGGCGGGCGTGGTGGGCGATTGCCGGTGCGCTGGTTGCCGGCGTGGCCGGGCTCGGCGTTGCCGCGTTCGGCTGGAAGCCGGGCATTGCGGAAGTGGCGCGCCTCAATCCATCGATCTATTCGACAGAGGTGATCGAACGCGGCCGCCGGCTCGCTGCCGCCGGCGACTGCGTGGTATGCCATACCGCCCCGAACGGAGTGCGCAATGCCGGCGGCCGCGCGCTGGATACGCCGTTCGGCAAAATCTACACCACCAATCTGACGCCGGATCCGGAAACCGGTATCGGGAAATGGTCGTTTACCGCATTCCAGCGTGCGATGCGTGAAGGAATTTCACGCGACGGCAGCCACCTTTATCCGGCATTTCCCTACACCTCGTTCACCAGGACCACCGATGATGACCTGATGGCGATCTATGCCTATCTCATGTCGCAGGAGCCGGTACGCGCCGAAGTGCCGAAGACGCAGCTCGCGTTCCCGTTCGGCGTGCGCCCCCTGATGGGTTTGTGGAATGCGCTCTACCTGAAGCCCGGACCTGACAGCGCCGACCTCGCGCGTTCGGCGCAATGGAATCGCGGGTCTTACCTGGTCAACGGCCTGGGACACTGCTCCGCGTGCCACACCCCGCGCAATGCGATGGGTGCGGAAAAAATCGGCAAAAATTATCTCGCCGGCGCGATGATCGAAGGCTGGGAAGCGCCGCCGCTGACCTCGATTACCCATGCGCCGGTGCCGTGGACCGAACAGGAGCTGTTCCGCTATTTGCGATTCGGACACACCGAACAGCATGGCGTGGCCGCCGGGCCGATGGCGCCGGTGGTGCAGGAACTGGCAACGCTGCCGGAAGAAGACGTGAAGGCGATGGCCCATTATCTTGCATCGTTCAATGCGCCTGTAGCTGCGCGCGAGACGCTAGCCGCTGCCGGCGAACTGGTTGCGGCTAGCAGGATCCGGGCCGACCGGGTCGTGAGCGCCGATAGCCGCTTGTTCTCGGCTGCCTGCGGCAGTTGTCACCACGACGGTGCGGGTCCGAGCCTGCTCGGGCTGAACCGGCCGCTGGCGTTGAACAGCAACCTGCATAGCCGGACGCCTGACAATCTTGTGCAGATCATCCTGAACGGCATCCGGGAAACCGCGAGCCGCGATGGCGGTTTCATGCCGGCTTTCAGGCACAGCCTGAGCGATGAGCAAATTGCCCGGATTGCGGGTTACATGCGGCAACGCTACGCACCGGACAAGCCGGCCTGGACCGGCATGGAGCGCACTGTGGCGAAAGCCCGCGCTGCCGGCATCGGACATTGATCGCGGGCGCCAGGCTCAGATATTAATCACGCATATCAAGCGCGCAATCAATGCGCAAAAATTATCCAGTCACCTACCATTCAAGGAGTTGTTATGAGCTTGTCCAAGGCCAAAGCGCAGTTTCACTGGGACGATCCGTTGCTGCTGGACCAGCAGTTGACGGCCGACGAACGCATGATCCGCGATGCCGCAGCCGCCTATTGCCAGGACAAGCTGGCCCCGCGCGTGCTCGAAGCGTTCCGCCATGAACAGACCGATCCCGCCATCTTCCGCGAAATGGGTGCGCTTGGCTTGCTCGGCCCCACCATCCCCGAACAATACGGCGGCCCTGGCCTGAACTATGTGTCCTACGGCTTGATCGCACGCGAAGTCGAACGGGTCGATTCCGGCTATCGTTCGATGATGAGCGTGCAATCGTCGCTGGTGATGGTACCGATCTTTGAATTCGGCACTGAAGAACAGCGGCAGAAATATCTACCCAAGCTGGCCACCGGCGAATGGATCGGCTGCTTCGGCCTGACCGAGCCGGACCATGGCTCCGATCCCGGCTCAATGATCACCCGCGCTCGCAAAGTGGCCGGCGGTTACGAGATCAGCGGCGCCAAGATGTGGATTTCCAATAGCCCGATTGCCGATGTGTTCGTGGTGTGGGCGAAAGATGACGAAGGGGCGATTCGCGGTTTCGTGCTGGAAAAAGGCATGAAGGGATTATCGGCTCCGGCGATTCACGGCAAGTTCGGCTTGCGCGCATCGATTACCGGCGAAATCGTGATGGAAAGCGTGTTCTGTCCGGAAGACAATGCGTTTCCCGAAGTGCGCGGCTTGAAAGGGCCCTTCACCTGCTTGAATTCGGCGCGTTACGGCATTGCGTGGGGCGCGCTGGGGGCGGCCGAATCGTGCTGGCATATCGCGCGGCAATATGTGCTGGATCGAAAACAGTTCGG
>DAIDBD010000008.1 GCA_027310305.1 Herminiimonas sp. | reverse complement strand
TTCTCGCAAGACGTTCAAATCCCCGACATGATTAGCCAATAGCAGAATCAGCTTCGCGTTCAGCATTTGGCTTTGCGCTTCGGTCAGGTCACGGTGAATGTCGATCAGCGCTTCATAAAAATCATCGGCGAGCGGTATGTTCGGCGCCGTGTTCAGTGTCGGATTCATCGCTTTTCCCATTCAGCTATTGCAGGTCGCGCGCGCGATTGCCGCCTGCACCTGATCGATATCGAGCGCGCGCCAACGTGCGCAGACATGCTGGTCCGGGCGCAGCAGATAAAAGGTGTCGGCTCGTGCGTCGAAGCGTTGCGCGAGCAGGCCGCTGGTGTCTTCCAGTACTGTAATGTCATTGAAGTCGGCATGTCGCGTTCCGCCGGGCACGATGACTACCGGCCTTACCGGAAAATTGCTGTCGCATAAAAGACGCAATACGGAAATCGAGTTGCTGCCAGCCGGGTTGCCGTCCCAAAAATAGATTCCGTTGAATTCGCCGCCGATATGCGGCAGCAACCAGCCCGCCTCTCCCTGCATCGTAACCGGTGCATCGGTGCAGGGCGCGCCGGGCACCATCGCACCTGAAAAATCATCAGCATCCGGCGTATTGAGAACCGAGTCGACATAGGTCGACGGTATCGACAGCCGGCCGCTGTTGACCAGCTTGCGGGCGAATGCATGCTCTTTCGACAGCTTCAGAACGGCGTCGCGGAATAGTCGGCTGACCGCGCTTTTCGGCGTGATGAAATCGGTGGCGCGGGTGGAATTGACAATATTTTCATCGGCGGCAAATTCACGTTCGCCGGCATAGGTATCGAGCAGCGCTTCCGGCGCGTTGCCGCTCAACACCAGCTTCAGTTTCCACGCAAGGTTGTCGGCATCCTGCACGCCGCTGTTGGCGCCGCGCGCGCCGAAGGGTGATACGCAGTGGGCCGCATCGCCTGCGAAAAGAACGCGGCCATGGCGGAATTTTTCCATGCGCAGACAGGAAAAGGTATAGATGCTGACCCATTCGAGTTCGAATTCGACCTCATTGCCGAGCAAGGCCTTGATGCGCGGAATGACGCGCTCCGGCAGTTTCTCGGCAACCGGATCGGCATCCCATCCCAACTGAAAGTCGATGCGCCACACGTTGTCGGGTTGCCGGTGCAGCAGTACCGACTGGTTCGGATGGAATGGCGGATCGAACCAGAACCAGCGCTCGGTAGGGAATTCGGCTTTCATTTTCACGTCGGCGATCAGGAACCGATCCCTGAACACCCGGCCCTGGCTTTCCAGTCCCATCAACCCGCGCACCGGGCTGCGCACACCGTCTGCCGCCACCACATAATCGGCACGCAACTTGACGACGCCATCGGGCGTTTCCACCGACAGTTCAACGCAATCGTCCGGTTGAGACAGTCCGATTACCTTGTGCTGCCAGCGGATATCGAGACCGGGAATCTGCTGCGCCCGTTCATGCAGAAAACCTTCGACATAATATTGCTGCAGATTGATGAAGGCAGGATGCCGGTGCCCCGCTTCCGGCAGCAGGTTGAAGCTGTAGACCGCTTCGTCCTGAAAAAAAACCTTGCCGACATTCCAGCTGACGCCCTTGGCAACCATCGGCTCGCAGCATTGCAGCCGATCGAATATTTCCAGTGTGCGCTTGGCAAAACAGATCGCGCGCGATCCGCTCGAAAGCTTGTTGTCATCGTCCAGCAGTATCGTTGGCACGCCCTGCTGCGCCAGATCGATGGCCGTGGTCAATCCTACCGGGCCGGCGCCGACCACAACCACCGGATAACGCGCCGGCGCATCGGCATGATGATCGGCCGATTTTACATAGTCGAATACCAGCTTTTGATAGTCTTGCATGACTCAGTTTTGCAACGCATGCCACATTTCCTTGTCGCGCTCGGCGGTCCAGATGCGCGGGTGCTTGATGCCGCCGGCTTCATCGACCGCGCGCGTGACGTCGAACGGCAGGCAATGCTCATAGATGAATACATGGCCGAATTTCGGGTCCATCCTGCTGCGCGCATGCGCCATCGCTTCCTTCAGCGATTTGCCGGCGGCGACCGCTTCTTTCGCGCTCTGCAGCAAGGTGGTGACGAAGTCTTTGGTGTAATCGATGCCGGCATTGACTTCGGCCGGATTCATCAACGCCGGGCCGCGGCCCGGTACCAGCTTTTCCGCGTCGAGCGCGCGCAGCGCTTCCAGCGTGACCGGCCATTCTTCCAGTTGCGCATCGCCGGTATAAGCGGCCGCGTCGTATTCGACCAGGTCGCCGGAAAAACAGATTTTCTGCGACGGTATCCATGCGATGGTATCGCCCTTGGTATGGCCCATGCCGATATGCATCAGCCTCACTTCGAGCTTGCCCATGAAGATCGCCATTTCCTTGTCAAATACCATGGTCGGCCAGGTCAGGCCGGGCACGGATTCGACGCCGGCAAACAGGCGAGGAAAACGTTCGATCTCGGATTGCATGTCCTGCGCGCCGCGCTCGACGATCATTTCATGAGTGCCGCGCGACGCGATGACCTGCTGCGCGCCTTCGGCGGCATAGGCCGATGCGCCGAGCACGCGCACCGCATGGTAATGCGACAGCACGACATACTTGATCGGCAGGTCGGTGACCGAGCGAATGTGCGCGATCAGCGCCTGCGCCATGATCGGCGTCGCGGTGGTGTCGATCACCATCACGCTGTCGTCGCCGATGATGACGCCGGAATTCGGATCGCCTTCCGCAGTGTAGGCATAGGCGTTGTCGGATAGCTTGATGAAGCTGGTTTTCTTTTCTTCGAGGTCGGCTTGCGATGCGAATTTTTTCGTCATGTCCTGCTCCTTTTAATTACGCTTGTCGATCACGCGCCTGGCTTTACCTGTCAGCGTGCGTTCAATGCTGTCCGATGCCAGCACGGTCACTTTGGTCGTGACGCCGGCATAGGTCTTGATCAGGTGCTCCAGCTGGTGGCTGATCGCGTCGGTCTCCAGCGCCGACAAGGTGCCCGACAATTCGGCGCGCAACTCGGTCATCACATCGAGCCGGTCCAGATGGCCTTCACGCGTGACCAGCAACTGATATTGCGGCGCCAGTTGAACCTGCTTCAGGATCAGTTCCTCGATCTGGGTCGGAAACAAGTTAACACCGCGGATGATCAGCATGTCGTCGGAGCGGCCGGTGATCTTGCCCATGCGCCGCATCGAGCGCGAGGTCGGCGGCAACAGCCGCGTCAGGTCGCGCGTGCGGTAACGGATGATCGGCAGCGCTTCCTTGGTCAGCGATGTAAACACCAGCTCGCCTTCCTCGCCATCGGGCAATACTTCGCCGGTATCGGGATCGACGATCTCCGGATAAAAATGGTCTTCCCAGATCACCGGGCCATCCTTGCTCTCGATGCATTCGTTGGCCACGCCCGGCCCCATCACTTCCGACAGGCCATAGATATCGACCGCATCGATGCCGGCGCGCGCCTCGATCTCGGCGCGCATCGCATCGGTCCACGGCTCCGCGCCGAATATGCCGATCTTCAGCGACGTGTCGGTCGCATCGATTCCCTGCCGCGCCATCTCCTCGATCAGGACCAGCATGTAGGACGGCGTGACCATGATGATGTCCGGCTTGAAATCCTGGATCAATTGCACCTGCTTTTCGGTCTGGCCGCCCGACACCGGGATCACGGTGCAACCCAGTTTCTCGGCGCCGTAATGCGCACCGAGGCCGCCAGTGAAAAGGCCATAGCCGTAGGCAACATGGACGATGTCGCCGGCGCGGCCGCCCGATGCGCGGATCGAACGCGCCATCACATGCGACCAGGTATCGATGTCGTTCTTGGTGTAGCCGACCACGGTCGGCTTGCCGGTGGTGCCGCTCGATGCATGAATCCGCACCACCTGTTCGCGCGGCACCGCGAACATGCCGAACGGATAGTTGTCGCGCAAATCCTTCTTGCCGGTAAACGGAAATTTCGACAGATCGGCCAGCGTCTTCAGATCATCCGGATGAACGCCGGCGGCATCGAACGATGTCCGGTAATGCGGCACATTGTCGTATGCATGGCGCAACGACCATTGCATGCGCTGCAACTGCAATGCCTGCAGTTCGTCCTTGCCGGCACGCTCGATCGGCTCCAGCTCGCCGGGGGCGGGTGTTCGTTGTGGCATGCACGTCTCCTTGTTTTCAATCCGCTTGCCGCAGCGGGCATCGTGTCGTCATGTTAGCGCCTGTCCACCCTCTACCGGTGCCGGGATGACCTCGCCCTTGATCTGGTGCGATTTCCCGCGAAACAGCGCAATCCGTTTTCCATCCTGATTGGTTACGGTGACGTCATACACGCCGGTCCGGCCTGACAGCGCCTGCTCGATCGCTTCCGCAACCAGCACATCGCCTTCGACACCCGGCGCAAGATAATCGATCGCGCAGCCCGATGCGACCGTATTCAGATTGCGGCTGTTGCAGGCGAACGCAAATGCACTGTCGGCAAGCGTGAAGATGAAGCCGCCGTGACAGGTTCCATGTCCGTTCAACATGTCTTGCCGCACCGGCATCGACATTTTTGCAAAACCGGGTGCGACTTCCAGCAGCTTCATGCCCAGCGCTTGCGATGCACGATCGCGTGCAACCATTACATCCGCCGTCGCTTGCGCCAATGCCTGCGGATTCATGCCCGGGTCTTCCGTCATTTTATTCATCGTATCGGCTTCCCGCATGCGCAGCTTATTTTCCCTTGAATTGCGGCGCGCGCTTTTCCAGGAATGCGTTGACGCCTTCATGGTAATCGTCGCTGTCGCCGAGTTCGCGCATCAGGTCGCGTTCCAGATCAAGCTGCTGCGCCAGCGTGTGCTCGCCGCTGGCCTGCAACGCCTTCTTCATGTACGCCAGTCCCTTGGTCGGCGCGGAAGCGAAATGCCGCGCCAGCGCATCGGTTTCCTGCGCCAGCTTGTCGTCATCGACGCATTTCCAGATCAGTCCCCAGTTCTCCGCGCGTTCGGCGGAGAGCTTGTCACCCAGCATCGACAATCCCATCGCGCGCGCCGATCCGACCAGGCGCGGCAAAAAGTAAGTGCCGCCGGTATCGGGCAGTAATCCGAGCTTGCAGAACACTTCGGCAAAGCTGGCCGAGCGGGCAGCCAGCACGATGTCGCATGCCAGCGCGATATTGGCGCCGGCGCCGGCTGCCACACCGTTGACGGCGCAGATTACCGGAAACGGCAATGCGCGTAACGCCAGCACCAGCGGTCCGTAATATTCACCAATCACATGGCCGAGATCGGCGGCCGGCTTGCCCGGCGCACCGGCCAGGTCCGCCAGATCCTGCCCCGCGCAAAAGCCGCGCCCGGCACCGGTCAACACCAGTACGCGCACCGATGCATCGGCCTTGATCGTGGCAAGCGCTTCGCGCAGTTCAAGATGCATCGCTACCGTGAAACTGTTCAGCTTATCGGGCCGGTTCAGCGTCAGCCGCGCGATGCCGTCGCTGATTTCGAACAGGATATTCTGATAGGTCATTGTCTGCTCCGTAATGGTTTACGTAAATGTTGATCGTGAATCTCAAGTGTCCTGATCAAAGTCCAGCACCACCTTGTCGGTCGCCGGAAAACTCTGGCAGCTCAGCACGAAGCCGCGCGCAATCTCGTAATCTTCCAGTGCATAATTCACGTCCATGTCGACCTTGCCGTCGATCACCTTGCAGCGGCAGGTGGAGCAAACGCCGCCCTTGCATGAATAGCGCATGTCGAAGCCTTGCCGCAGGCCCGCTTCGAGCACCGATTCCTTGTCTTTTTCCATGATGAAGCTGCTGTGCCGGCCATCCATGATCAGCGTCACTTCGCATTGCTGCCGGCCGATCGCCGGGCGCGCGTGCGCGACATGCTTATGCCTCGGAATGCTGGCGGCGAACAGTTCGATGCGGATGCTCTCTTTCGGCATGCCGTGCGCCTGCAACGCGGCCGATACGCCATGCATCATGTCTTCCGGGCCGCAGATGAAAGCGGTATCGATATCGTCCAGCGCGATCCACTGCTTGAAGAACGCTGCGCATTTTTCGCCGGTGATGCGGCCGTTGAACAACTCGATATCCTGCTGCTCGCGGCTCATCACATAAACAAGGTTGAAACGGTCGAGATAGGTGTCCTTCAGATCGGACAGTTCGTTCTTGAAAATAATGGTAGACGATGCGCGGTTGCCGTAAAACAGCGTGAACCTGCTGTGCGGTTCGGCCATCAGCGTGGTCTTGATGATCGATAGCAGCGGGGTGATGCCGCTGCCTGCCGCGAAGGCCAGATAGTGCTTGCGATGATCGGGTGACAACGGTGTATTGAAGTGCCCCATTGGCGGCATCACATCGACTGTCGCGCCGGGCGTCAGCGTGTCATTGGCCCAGGTGGAAAACGCGCCGCCCGGCGCCCGCTTGATCGCCACGCGCAGCACGTTATCCTGCACTGCCGAGCAGATCGAATAAGAGCGGCGCACATCGTCGCCGGCGATCTCGGTACGCAACGTAAGATGCTGGCCCTGGCTGTAGCGGAACGTTTCTTTCAGTTCGGACGGCACGGCAAACGTGACCACGATGGCATCGCGCGTTTCGCGCTCCACGTTCGATATTTTCAATGCATGAAACTTGCTCATCGGATCTCAATGACACTTGAAATAATCGAACGGTTCGCGGCAATCGATGCACTGGTACAGCGCCTTGCATGGCGTGGAACCGAACTGACTGGTGCAGCGCGTGTTGCCCGATCCGCAATGGGGGCAGGCTACAGCCGGAACAGCAGGTGCGTTGCGGCGGCTGATGCCGCTGATGTCGATTGCCTGTTGCGCCGGCGGCGCGATGCCATAGCCTTTCAGCTTGGTCTTGCCGCTGTCGGTCATCCAGTCGGTGGTCCATGCCGGCGATAATTGCGTTGTTAGCCGGATCTGTTCGATGCCGTGGTTCTTCAGTGCCTGCTCGATCGCTTCCGCAATCACCGCCATCGCGGGGCAGCCGGAGTACGTCGGCGTGATCGTCACGACGCACTCGCCTTCGTTCCATGCAACGTCGCGCACGATGCCGAGATCGATTATCGAGATCGCCGGAATTTCCGGATCGGGCACGTCATGCAGCCATGCCCATACCTGCTCGATCGCAGGCGCCGTCATCACCAGATCGGTCACCACTGCGCCCCTGGATAAGCGCGTTGCAAAAACTGCATTTCAGCCAGCAGGTAGCCGAGATGCTCGGTATGCACGCCCTGCCGCCCGCCCTGCTGCATCCATGCATCGACCGGCGGCAATGCCAGCGTCGCCTCGTCGAAAATCTCGCGCACATGCGCCAGCCATGCCGCGTGCAGGCTCGCAGGTTCCGGTGCAATGCCGCTCGCCGTCATTGCATGATCGACTGCGTCGGCCTGAAACATTTCGCCGGTAAACATCCACAAGTCGTTCAGCGCGGCCTGCATCCGGTCATGGCTTTCCGGGCTGCCATCGCCCAACCGCACGATCAGGTCGCCGCTGCGCCGGACGTGATAGCTGACTTCCTTCAGCGACTTTTCAGCGATCTCCGCGATGCGCGCATCCGATGAGCGCGCCAGTGCCTGTTGCAGAAAATAATGCCACGCATCGAAATAGAATTGGCGCGCCAGCGTATCGGCGTAACTGCCGTTCGGCTGTTCTACCAGCAGCAGATTGTGAAAATCATGCGCGTCGCGCAGGAACGCAAGCTGGTCTTCATCGCGCCCTGTCCCTTCGATCTCGGCCGCATAGGAAAACCAAAGGCGCGCCTGACCGAGCAAATCCAGCGCGACGTTGGTCAGCGCCATATCCTCTTCCAGCGCCGGCCCTTTGCCGCACCACTGCGACAGCCGCTGGCTCAGGATCAGCGCATTGTCGCCAAGCCGCATCAGGTAGTTGAATTTGTCATCCTGCATGAAATGTCCTACAGATTCTTGACTTCATCGGGCATCGGAAAAAATGTCGGATGCCGATACACCTTGCTGCTGGCCGGCTCGAACAGCGCCGCCTTGTCGCTCGGGCTGCTGGCGGTGATGTCGGCCGCTTTCACCACCCAGATGCTGACGCCTTCATTGCGCCGGGTGTACACGTCGCGCGCGTTGTTGACCGCCATTTCCGCATCGGGCGCATGCAGGCTGCCGACATGCTTGTGCGCCAGACCGTGCTGGCTGCGGATGAATACTTCCCACAATGGCCATTCCTTGCTCATCTGATTTCCTTGTCTGTTTCAGGCAGCCTGGGGTTCGAGCACCTTGGCGGCCTGCTTGTCGGCATACGCATTCAAGCCGTCGCGAAACCATGCGCCATCTTCATAGGCTTTTACGCGCGTGCGCAGCCGATCGCGATTGCACGGGCCGTTTCCGCGCAGCACATTATTGAACTCGGTCCAATCGATTGCGCCGAATGTGAAATGCCCGGTTTCGGCATTCCATTTCAGATCCGGATCGGGCACCGTCAGCCCGAGAAACTGCGCCTGCGGCACGGTCTGGTCGACCATTTTCTGGCGCAGCTCGTCGTTGGAAAACAGCTTGATGCGCCACTGCGACGACTGCGCGCTATTGACCGACTCGGCGTCCGATGGCCCGAACATCATCAGCGACGGCCACCACCAGCGGTTCAGCGCATCCTGCGCCATCCGCTTTTGTTCCGGCGTGCCGCGCGACAGCGCCAGCATGATGTCGTAGCCCTGGCGTGCATGGAACGATTCTTCCTTGCACACGCGCACCATTGCGCGCGCGTACGGGCCGTAGGAACAGCGGCATAGCGGGATCTGGTTGATGATCGCGGAACCGTCGACCAGCCAGCCGATCGCGCCCATGTCGGCCCAGGTCAGCGTCGGGTAATTGAAGATGCTGGAATATTTCGCCTTGCCGGAATGCAGGTCGCCCAGCAACTGGTCGCGCGACACGCCGAGCGTTTCGGCGGCGCTGTACAGATAAAGGCCGTGGCCGGCTTCGTCCTGGATTTTTGCCAGCAGGATGGATTTGCGTTTCAGCGTCGGCGCGCGCGTTACCCAGTTGCTTTCCGGCAGTTGCCCGACGATTTCGGAATGCGCATGCTGCGAAATCTGGCGGATCAATGTCTTGCGGTAGCCTTCGGTCATCCAGTCCTTCGGCTCGATCTTGATGCCGGCATCGATTCTTTGCTGGAACGCCCTTTCTTCGGAGCTCATGTCGTCCGGCGAACGAATCTGCCGGGCGCCGGTTTCAACCAATTGTGCGTACATGATTTCTTTCCTTCAGTAACGGCTTCCCGCTTCCGCGACAATCCAAAGCCAAGTATCAATCCATATTATGATACGAATTAAAATATGTAAACGTATTTTTCGTATCATTTATCAGTTTTGTATCCTGTCATGGAAAATTATGATATAAAACCGTTTCTTCATCCACGCGCCTATCGAGGGAATGAGTGCCATTGAGCCCTATTAACAAATGGATGCAGGATTTCATCGCGAGCGATCCGCCGCGCTCGAAATCGGTCGTCATGACGGTGTTCGGCGACTCGATCACGCCGCGCGGCGGTGCAATCTGGCTGGGCAGCCTGATCACGCTGCTGGCGCCATTCGGCATCAGCGACCGGCTGGTGCGCACCAGCGTGTTCCGCCTCGCCGAAGAAGGCTGGCTGGAAGCGGCGCGCGAAGGACGGCGCAGTTTGTATACATTGACAGCGCCGGGACTGCGCCGCTTCGAGCGGGCGTACGAAAGAATTTACTCGCCGACCAACCTGCGCTGGGATGGCAGTTGGACGCTGTTGCTGACCGCGCCGGAAATCATCAGCGCCGGACAGCGCGCCGGTTTGCGCAAGGAACTGCTGTGGGAAGGATTCGGCATGATCGCGCCGGGCGTTTTCGGCCATCCGGGCGGCAAGGCGTCGGTGCTTGAAGAGATACTTGTTCGTGTCGGCGTGGCCGGCAAGGTATTCGTCTGTTCGGCCAGCGAATCGAGCCAGATCAGCACCCGTCCGTTGAGCGATCTGGTCGAGCATTGCTGGGAACTGGACAAGGTGGTGAACGGCTATCGACATTTCATCGACTGCTTCAAACCGGTGCTGAAGCTGCTGAAACCGAAAGGCGCGCTCGACGCGGAACAGGCGTTCGCGATCCGCACGTTATTGATACACGCATTTCGCCGCGTGCAATTGCACGATCCGCAGTTGCCGCTGGAGCTGTTGCCGGCCGAATGGCCTGGCACTACTGCATACGAACTGTGCCATGAAATTTACCAGCTGACCTACCGGCAGGCGGAGCAATACATTCTGGCGACGCTGCAGCAGGAAGATGAAAACATCCCTGAAGCGGCGTCCTATTTTTACGAGCGTTTTGGCGGACTGTCGTAGCACGCACGTATGGTTGCCGGCGAGACAGCGTCGATGCAGCCGGGCGGTAATCTGCGATGAATGGCAATGCTTACTCAGAAGTCAGTATTTAAAGCGACAAATTTTGATGTCGCCCCAGCACAGAAGGCATGCGGCGCAATGCGCTGCGCTTATTGACGCCCTACGACCGAAGGAAGTCCCTTTTCGGGACGACCAACGAAAGCCTGGTAGGGCGCCAATAGCGAAGCGTATTGCGCCGCATGTGCCGTTTAAATTACTGACCTCTGTGTAATGCTATAGTCGTTTGAAAACCCGGGCCTCACAAAAAGAGCGTCATGCATCCGTGTTTTTTGCGCTGCAAGGATGCCGGAAGTTCATGTAGCAAGAATGAAAAATTCAACAGCCTGTAACCTGATGAAACAAATGGAGACAACATCATGAACACCAAATACCTGGGCGCATTGCTGCCCGCGCTGCTATCCATGACCCTTTCCACCGCAGCATCCGCGCAGATCAAGGTCGGCGTGAATGTGTCGGCAACCGGCCCGGCCGCCTCGCTCGGCATTCCTGAAAAAAATACCATCGCGCTGCTGCCGAAAACCATTGCCGGCAAGACCGTCGAATACATCGTTCTGGATGACGCATCGGACACCACGACGGCGGTAAAGAATACGCGCAAGCTGATTGCGGAAGACAAGGTCGATCTGATCATCGGCTCGACCATCACCCCCAACTCGCTGGCGATGATCGATGTCGTCGCGGAATCGGAAACGCCGATGATTTCGATGGCGGCTTCTTCCGCGATCGTCGAGCCGGTCGATGCCAAGCGCCGCTGGGTGTTCAAGACGCCGCAAAACGATTCGCACATGGCGACCGCCATTACTGGCCACATGGCCGATGCCGGCATCAAGACGGTAGCGTTCATCGGCTTTTCCGATGCCTACGGCGAAGGCTGGTTCCGTGAATTTACCAAGCTGGCCGACCTGCGCAACATCAAGATCGTCGCCAACGAGCGCTTCACGCGCAGCGATACGTCCGTTACCGGCCAGGTGCTGAAGATAATGAGCGCCAATCCGGATGCGGTCCTGATCGCCGGTTCCGGCACGCCTGCCGCATTGCCGCAGAAAACATTGAAGGAACGCGGCTATAAGGGCACGATCTATCAAACCCACGGCGTCGCCAACAACGACTTCCTCCGCGTGTGCGGAAAGGATTGCGAAGGCACCTGGCTGCCGGCCGGCCCGTTGCTGGTCGCCGAGCAATTGCCGGATTCGAACCCGGTCAAGAAATCCGCAATGACCTACAAGAACGCTTATGAAAAAGCGTACGGTGCAGGCAGCGTATCGACATTCGGCGGCCATGCATGGGATGCCGGCAACCTGCTTGCCACGGCAGCGCCGATCGCCTTGAAGAAAGCGCAGCCGGGCACCAGGGAATTCCGCGCCGCATTGCGCGATGCGCTGGAAGGCATCAAAAATCTGGCCAACTCGCATGGCATCGTCAACATGAGCCCGACCGATCATCTCGGCCTCGATCAGCGCGCCCGCGTGATGGTGCAGATCGTGGACGGAAAATGGAAGCTTGCCGGCGCTGCGAAATAATGTAGTAGTTATAAAAAAAGGCGCGATTTCGGTCGCGCCTTTTTATTGGTTTTTAAGATTCATCCGGGTTTTCTGTGGGTCCGGAAGGCGCTGAATTTTGGTCCCGAAAAGGGACTTCCCTAGTGGCAGCAGTTGGTTTTATGCCATTCGGTCGTCCGAAAAGGGACTCCCGTTGGTCGTAGGGCGTCAATAAGCGTAGCGCATTGCGCCGCATGCCCACAGTGTGCGGCGCAATGCGCTACGCTTATTGACGCCCTACAAACTGAGCGTTTTTGCGATGCCCAACGCCGGACCGTAAATTGCAGGGCGCCTTTTTGCGACGGATGAATGTTGGGCATCGCTGCGCTCAGCGCCAACCTACTTCCGTTGCTGGCAATGCGCGATAGCGTTCCTGTCACCCGCAGAAAACCCGGATGAACCTTATTTTTAGGAATCAGCATGGATCTATCAATTGCCGCCATCCTCGCTCAGGATGGCATCACCACCGGCGCAATTTATGCGCTGCTTGCACTGGCGTTGGTACTTGTCTTTTCCGTCACGCGCGTCATCTTCATTCCGCAAGGTGAATTCGTCGCGTTCGGCGCGCTGACGCTGGCGGCAATGCAGTCGGAAAAATTTCCGCAATCGGCCACGCTGCTGGTTGCGCTCGGCATACTGACTTTCATGCAGGAAGCCGTCTCGATACTGCGCATAGCCGAGCGACGCCGCACGGCGGCACGCAGTTTGCCGCTCGCATTGGCGAAATTCATTTTGCTGCCGGTTGCAATTTATCTTGTCACGAAAGCGGTTGCCGGCCCGACGCTGCCGCTGCCATTACAGGTGCTGCTGGCGCTGGCGATCGTGGTGCCGATGGGGCCGATGATTTACCGTCTCGCTTTCCAGCCGCTGGCCGAAGCCAGCACGCTGGTACTGCTGATCGTGTCGGTCGGCGTGCATTTCGCGATGATCGGACTCGGGCTCGTCATGTTCGGCGCCGAGGGATCGCGTACCACGCCGTTTTCCGATGCGCGATTTGAAATCGGCGCGCTGGCGATCTCCGGCCAGAGCCTGGTGATCGCCGGCGTATCGCTTGCGCTGATCGTCGCGCTCTATCTGTATTTCGAACGAACCCTGTCCGGCAAGGCGTTGCGCGCCACCGCGGTCAACCGCCTCGGCGCGCGGCTGGTCGGCATCGGCACCACGCAGGCCGGCCGCCTGGCCTTTACGCTGGCGGTGGCCATGGGCGCGCTATGCGGCGTGATGATCGCGCCGCTGACGACCGTGTATTACGACAGCGGCTTCCTGATCGGCCTGAAAGGATTCGTCGGCGCCATCATCGGCGGCATGGGCAGCTATCCGATCGCAGCGGCAGGCGCGCTGCTGGTCGGCCTGCTCGAATCGTATTCGTCGTTCTGGGCCAGCGCATTCAAGGAAGTGATCGTGTTCACGCTGATCATCCCGGTGCTGCTGTGGCGCTCGCTGACTTCAAAACATGTCGATGAAGGAGAAGAATGATGAAAAAATTCTTTCCTCTTTTTATCGTCGCCGTCGCACTGCTGCCGATATTGCCGACACCCGAATTCTGGATCACGCTCGCCAATTACATCGGGCTGTATGCGATCGTCGCGCTCGGCCTGGTGCTGCTGACCGGCGTCGGCGGCCTGACGTCGTTCGGCCAGGCGGCGTTTGTCGGGCTCGGCGCGTATTCGACTGCTTATCTCTCGACGCAGTTCGGCTTGTCGCCATGGATCGGCTTGCTGGCCGGCATCGCGGTCACGGCCGGCGCTGCGTTCCTGATCGGCGCCATTACGATGCGGCTGTCGGGACATTACCTGCCGCTGGGAACGATTGCGTGGGGACTGTCGCTCTATTTCCTGTTCGGCAATCTCGATTTTCTCGGCAAGTACGACGGCTTGAACGGCATCCCGCCGATCGGCCTGTTCGGCATTACGCTCGAAACCGGACGCGAGATGTATTTCCTGATCTGGCTGGCAATGATCCTGGCTGTGATCGCGCTGCAGAATCTGTTGAATTCCCGCCCCGGCCGCGCGATCCGCGCATTGAAAGGCGGCGGCGTGATGGCCGAAGCGATGGGTGTCAACACGGCTTGGATGAAGATCGTGATCTTCGTGCTGGCCGCGCTGCTCGCCTGCATTTCCGGCTGGCTGTATGCGCATCTGCAGCGGGCGGTCAATCCGACGCCCTTCGGACTGAACGCCAGCATCGAATACCTGTTCATGGCGGTCATCGGCGGCGCGGGTCATGTGTGGGGCGCGATCCTCGGCGCGGCGCTGCTGACCTTGCTGAAGGACCAGTTGCAATCGATACTGCCCACGCTGCTCGGCGCCAACGGCAATTTCGAAGTGATCGTGTTCGGCATCATGATGGTGCTGCTGTTGCAGCGCGCGCGCGACGGATTGTGGCCTTATATCCGCAAGTGGCTGCCGCAAAAACCGGATGCGGTCGCGCCGGCATCGGCTGCCGCGTTGCCGATGCGCGCCAGGCATGCAGCCGGCGAGATCGTGCTGCAAGTCAGCCAGGCGCGCAAGGAATTCGGCGGGCTGGTTGCCGTCAACGACCTGGCGTTCGACGTGAAAGCCGGCGAGATCATGGGCTTGATCGGCCCCAACGGCGCCGGCAAATCGACGATGTTCAACCTGGTCACCGGCGTCCTGCCTGTCACCAGAGGCGAGATACGTTTCCGTTCGCTGGGCGAACTGCGGCGGATCGACGGCTTGCCGTCGCGCGACATCGTCCGCCGCGGCATCGCGCGCACCTTCCAGCACGTGCGGCTGATGCCGACCATGAGCGTGCTGGAAAACGTCGCGATCGGCGCGCATCTGCGCGGCACGCATGGCGACGTGGCCGGCATCGCCGCCAGCATCGTCCGGCTGAACAACGCCGAAGAACAGACCTTGCTGTTCGAAGCGAAAAAACAACTGGAGCGCGTCGGCTTGGGCAACATGCTGTATGAAGAAGCCGGCAGCCTGGCGCTCGGCCAGCAGCGCATCCTGGAAATCGCGCGCGCGCTGTGCTGCGACCCGACGCTGCTGCTGCTCGACGAACCAGCGGCCGGCTTGCGCTACAAGGAAAAACAGGCGCTGGCCGATCTGCTGCGCAAGCTGAAAGACGAAGGCATGAGCATCCTGCTGGTCGAACATGACATGGATTTCGTGATGAACCTGACCGACCGGCTGGTCGTGATGGAATTCGGCACCAAGATCGCGGAAGGATTGCCGGCCGATGTGCAGCAGAATCCGGCGGTGCTGGAAGCCTATCTGGGCGGCGTGGAATAAGGAAGACGACATGACGACACCGATTCTGCAAGTACGCGATTTGCACGTGGCCTACGGCAAGGTCGAAGCGCTGCATGGCGCCAACCTGACGGTAAGCGCCGGCCAGATCGTGACCGTGATCGGCCCCAACGGCGCCGGCAAATCGACGATGCTCAATGCGATCGCCGGCGCGATGCCGGCCAACGGCGCGATGCGCGGCAGCGTGATGCTGGCAGGCCACGACATGGCCGGCGTGGCGATCGAATCGCGCGTCGCGCGCGGCATGTGCCTGGTGCCGGAAAAGCGCGAACTGTTCGCGACGATGACGGTGGAAGACAACCTGCATCTGGGCAGCTATCGCCGATACAAGGCGCGTGAAAAAAATTACGCCGATCAGATGAAAGTGGTGTTCGAACTGTTTCCGCGCCTGGAAGAGCGGCGCAAGCAGGAGGCGGGCACCTTGTCGGGCGGCGAACGGCAGATGCTGGCGGTCGGCCGCGCGTTGATGGCCAAGCCGCAACTGCTGATGCTCGACGAGCCCAGCCTCGGCCTGGCGCCGCTGATCGTCAAGGAAATTTTCCATATCATCGTGCGCCTGAAACAGACCGGCGTGGCGATCCTGCTGGTGGAACAGAATGCGCGCGCGGCATTGCAAGTGGCCGATCATGCGTATGTGCTGGAAACCGGCGACATGGTGCTGGAGGGTCCCGCGCATGAACTGGCGAGCGATCCGAAGGTGATCGATACGTATCTGGGGTTGGCGAAAAAGACGGCCTGACCGAATTGATGCAGAATCAGGGAAAACAGGATGGGCACGGCGTTATCGCATCCACCCGGCAAACCAGTCTCTGATCGAGAACATGTTTTTTGTTCGAAATATCTTATGGTGCAAACCGCCTTCGTATTTTTCTAGGCGTTAAAGAAAAGCGTACGCATGCCGCACGACATTCCCCTCATTACCACCATCGTCGCTGCGCTGGGCTTCGGGCTTGTTTTCGGCCTGATTGCCGTGCGCCTGAAGCTGCCGGCGCTGGTCGGCTACCTTGTCGCAGGCATCATCATCGGACCGGCGACGCCGGGGTTCGTGGCTGATATGGAACTCGCCAGCCAGCTTGCCGAAATAGGCGTCATGCTGCTGATGTTCGGCGTCGGCCTGCATTTTTCGCTGAACGATTTGCTTGAAGTGCGGCGCATTGCCCTGCCCGGCGCCATTTTGCAGATTGCCGCAGCCACGCTGCTAGGCATCGGCGCTGCAACCCTATGGGGCTGGAGCCTGGGCGCCGGCCTGGTGTTCGGCCTCGCGTTGTCGGTGGCAAGTACGGTCGTCCTGCTGCGCACACTGGAAGACCGGGGCGCCCTCGAATCGTTTAACGGGCGCATCGCAGTCGGCTGGCTGGTGGTTGAGGATCTGGTGACGGTGCTCGTTCTCGTGCTGCTGCCGGCATTGTCCGGCGCGCTCGGCGGCAAGGCTGTGCAAGCCGGCGCAAATCTCTGGACTACGCTTGCCGTTACGCTCGGCCAGGTTGCCGCGTTCGTGGTTTTCATGCTGGTAGTAGGCAGAAAAGTGTTTCCCTGGCTGCTATGGCGCGTCGCGCGCACCGGTTCGCGTGAATTGTTCACATTGTGCGTGATTGCCGCTGCGGTGGGCGTTGCGTACGGCTCGTCGCGGCTTTTCGGCGTTTCCTTTGCGCTCGGTGCGTTCTTTGCCGGCATGATCCTGCGCGAATCCGAATTGAGCCACCGCGCTGCCGAAGAAACCTTGCCGCTGCGCGATGCATTTTCAGTCTTGTTCTTCGTGTCGGTCGGCATGCTGTTCGATCCGGGAATCGTACTGGAAAGCCCATGGAAATTGCTGGCAGTGGTTGCCATCATCATTTTCGGAAAATCGCTAGCCGCATTCATCGTGGTGTTGATGCTGCGTTATCCGCTCAATACGGCGCTGACCGTTTCGGCAAGTCTGGCCCAGATCGGCGAATTTTCATTCATCCTGGCAGCACTGGGCGTTTCTCTCGGATTGCTCCCGGTCGAGGGGCAAAGCCTGATTCTGGCCGGCGCCATTATTTCGATTGCGCTCAATCCATTGGTCTTTGCAGTAATCAAACCGGTGCAATCATGGGTGCGCTCGAACCCGGAATGGGGACGCAGGCTGGAACGCACCAGCGATCCGCTGGCAGAACTACCCACTACGGTCGAGGAAGAAAAGCTGACGGGCCAGGTTATCCTGGTCGGATACGGCCGGGTCGGCCGGCATATTGCAGAAATGCTCTCAGCCCGTGGCGTGCATTTCGTGGTCGCGGAGCAAAACCGCGAAATTGTCGATCAATTGCGCAAGCGCGGCATACCGGCGGTTGCAGGAAATGCAGCCGATCCTGCAGTGCTGATCCAGGCCCATATTGCACGCGCGAGGTTTTTGGTGATTGCCACGCCGGACACTTTTCATGTTCGGAAAATGATCGAAACGGCGCGCGCTCTCAACCCATCCATTGAAAGCATTGTTCGCAGCCATAATGAAAAAGAAGCAGAACTTTTGCGAAACGAGCGGGCGGGAAAAGTGCTGCTCGGCGAGGAAGAACTTGCATCCGGCATGACCCGGCATGTGATTCAAGTATTGGAAGAAGAGCAGCATTCCGGTCCGCAATGAATTACACGGAGGCCGGTAATTTACACAGAGGCCAGTAGCGTAAACGACACATGCGGCGCCATACGCTTCGCTATCGGCGCCCTAGCAGGCTTTCGTTGGCCGTCCCGAGAAGACACTTCCGTTGGGCGTCCGAACATGGACTTCCGTTGGTCGTCAATAAGCGCAGCGTATTGCGCCGCATGTGTCGTTCAAATTGCTGACCTCTGTGTAAAGACGCACTGAACCAAAAGTGATGTATGGCAGACGGCAGCCGGTCCACCAGGAGTCTGCGCGGCGTATGACTGATTATCCAACGGGAGAAAATCATGAGCGAAGCGAACATCGGTAACATATCGCCGCAGTCGAGAAGCCGGAAGATGTGCATCGGGTCGATCCGATTCACCGGCATCCGCACGATTGATTCCGGATTTTCCTGTCGCGGCCGATGCAAGCATTCCTGATCCGGCTTTGAAATATTACGGAACGATCACTTCGTCGAAATAGCCTAATTGCAGACTGCCTGCAATCCTGTGCGCCAGGGTGATGAATTCATCCGCGTCCGCAGCATTGAACAAGTCATGCGCGGTTGCCTCGAACAGGGCCAGCCAGCGCCTGAAATGTTCCGGCTCGATTCCCGCCAATGCCATGTGCTTGCCATACACATTGCCCTGGAAGCTGCGCGAGCCGAGCATTGCCGTGGACCAGAAGTCAACCATGCGTTGCAGATGCGGCGTCCAGTTGTCGCCGATCACTTTGGCGAATACGGGATACAGCATGTCGTCGTTGCGAATTTCGCCATAGAACTGATCGACAAGCTGTACAACGGCATCGCGGTTAATCGTTTGATGCATCATGAAATTTCCCTGAGATGTAAATAATAATAGATCAAGCGCCGTCGCCGGCGTTCACGGCGCATTGCTGCGCGCACCAGAGCAGCGGAATGCCGATCGCCAATATCACCAATCCCGTGCCTGTGGCAACCTGATCGTCCAGCAAGTAGGCATTGCATAATCGTTGCGGCGCATCCTGGTACAGCATGCCGACAATCGCCGTCATCGAAGCGAAGTTACCCAGGAAAAATAGCTGGATGATTCGATTGGAACGGGATAGCGCACCGGGGAGCATGACGCCCGCGCACCATACCGAAACGAATTTGAAAAGCTCCGTCATTGGCGAATCGAGCACATGCTCCAGCGCCTTCGGGATCATCCAATAAGCAGTGATGAAAAGAAGCGCGAACAATCCGGTGAGGCCATGCTCGTCAAAAGCGCGCAGGCGGCGGATGACGCGCCCGATTCGGCTTGCCTGGTTGCCCTCGGCGTCCGGCAGGCCGAATGCCATCAGGATGCCGGCGATCAGCAGTAGCGGCAGTTGCAACAGCATGTGCAATGCCATCGACCGTTCCAGCCAATGCCGGCACAGGACGGCACCGACCACCAGCAGCATGCCGATCGCTGCCGATGCGTTCCGGCTCAACCGGAATGGCGGTTGCGTTCTGTTCATGATGCCGGCGCGCGGTTTTTTGCATGGCTATCCGCCGCCGCCAATGCAAACATCAATGCGGCCTCGGGTTCGCCGTAATCGACGATCCGCGCGAGACGCCCATCCGGATACACGATATGAAAAGCGGCGTTATGCTGGAATTCCCCCAACGGCGCAGGGATAACGACAATCCCGAATGCATCCAGCAGTGCGCGGCGCTGGCTTGCATCGGCCACGCCGACGAATCGCCAGTTCGCTTTTTCCGCATGCATCCGCTCCGCATAGGCGGCAAGCCGCGCCGACGTATCGCCTGGATCGAAACTGATGCTGATCAGGCGGATGCGATCGTCCAATCCGCGCGAGCGGATTGCTTGCTGCAACTGCTGGAATTCGGTTCCCATCACCGAGCACACCGCGTTGCAGCCGGTGTAGATGAAAACGACAATCGCAACCCGTCCATCCTGATGCAATGCCTGCATCAATCGGGCGCTCGCGCCGGATTCATACCGGATCGCCGCATCCGGAATTTGCCTCGGGTGCTCGGCAATCGACAGCCTGCGCGCATCTTCGCTCGTCACCACGCGAAAGCCTTCTGTGGCGGCATAGATCGCACCGGTTCCGGCGATGAAGACGAACAACAGTGCCATCGCCGTCTTCAGCGCGGCATGGCGCGCGAAGCCGCTATTTGAGTTTTGCCAATTCATCGTCACCGTTCCACGGCGCTGTACGTTCCTTGCTTGCCTCGCGTATTGCTTTGACGGCGGCGGCTTCGATCTTGCCGGCGCTGTTGCCGAAATTCGACCGGATATAAGTCAATACCGCAGCGATTTCCGCATCGTTCAGCTTGTCTTTGAAAGCCGGCATGGCGCCGTTATAGGCCGAGTCTTTCACGGTCAGCTTGCCCGATATGCCGTGCAATAAAATGTTGATCGGCACGGCCTCTTTTGCCAACACCCATTCCGATGCCGCCAATGGCGGGAATACGCCGGGAAGCCCGGCGCCCGTCGCCTGATGGCAGGCCGCGCACTGCGCCGCGAAAATTTGCGCCCCATCGGCCGTTCCCGCGTTGCCGCCGGTGCGCGCCATCAGATCCGTCCGGGTGCGGCTGTCGCCCAATGCGGGGTCATCGTTCGGATGAGTCAAAAAAATATAGCCGACCGCCCAGCTCAAGGCCAGTGCGACGATCGCCAGCACATGCCACGGCACGGGCCGGTTGCCTTCATGCGGATCGGGGTTTTCCCTTTGTTGCGCATCCGCTTTTCTTGAATCCTGAATCATGATGAAACTCCAAAGATGAAAGTGGCATTCATTACCGTTCGAGCAAATGGACTTTGTGTTCGACAGCGGCCCAGTCGTCCGCATCCGGCGGCGCTTTCTTGCGCACGCTGAGCATGGGCCACAAGGCGGTCAGCTCGACATTCAACGGGATGAAGCCGAGCTGCGGCGCGGGAACGTCGCCTTCTTCAAAAATCGCCGCGACCGGACACTCGCCGACGCAGAGCGCGCAATCGATGCAAAGCTCCGGGTCGATGACGAGCATGTTCGGCCCCTCGCAAAACGCATCGACCGGACAGACATCGACGCAATCGGTGTATTTGCAACGGATGCAGCTTTCGGTCACGACATGCGTCATCGCAGTTCTCTATTTCTTGCCGCCAGGCGCCGGAATTGCCGGATAGGTGCGATCCAGTCCGAGCAGATACTGCACCAGGTCGAGCACTTCCGGTTTGGCGACGACGACCTTGCCGGCCGGCGTATAGCCCGGCGGCAGCGTCACGACCCTGTCGCCGGATTCTGCTTCGCTCTTGATGTCGAAAAGATAGGGATACGACGGCATGATGCTGCCCGGCGTATAGGCGCGCGGCTGGTAAAGATGGCCGAGTTGCCAGTCGGCGCTCGGCTGGCGCGCGCCGATGTTGAGCAGATCAGGGCCGGTGCGCATGGTGCCGAGCAGGTGCGGATTGTCGTAATAGTAATCCGCGGCGACCGATGCCCGCCCCCAGCCGCGCTGGGCATCGGGCGCTTGCGCCTTGTCGCGCGGCTGCTGCGAATGACAATAGACGCAGCCGTTCCTGATGTACTGGTCGCGGCCGCGCAATTGCGCCGCAGTGTACGGTTTCAAGCCCGCCGCCGGCTTGAGATCGGACAACTGGAGATAGGGAATGACCACCAGGGTGGAGGTCGCAAGCGCCAGCGCCACCATCGCGCCGGTCAATAATTTCAGTTCGTTTTCCATGATTCAAGCGCGCGTCAGTGTGGGAACGGAAGACGGGATATGCAGCAATGCCGCGCCGATGCGGCGCGGGCCGTAGCGCAGCGCCATCGCGACAAAATGGCCTGCAAATACCACGTGGCCGAGCGTCATGATCGCGCCGCCGAACGAGCGGCTTTTCAGGTACGGGATCGTGACATTGACCGATTCCATGAACGGCCTGGATGCATCCAGCATGGCCATGCCTTGCAGCCAGCCGCCGATGGACAAGCCGATGAAGTAGATCGAAAAACCGGCGACGACCAGCCAGAAATGGACTGCGATCAATTTGGGATAAGGCCATTCCCACGACATCACGCGCGGCATGATGAAGTAGATTGCGCCGAACATCACCATCGTGAAGAATCCGTACAGCCCGAGATGCGCATGCGCCACCGTGAAATGCGTGAAGTGCGTGACGGTATTGACGCTGCGCAGCGCTTCGAGAGAACCCTGGATCGAGCTCAGCGTGTACATCATGCCGCCCAGCACGATGAAGCGCAGCGTCGGCGAATAGATCAGCGTCTTGAAGTGGCCGCGCAAGGTCAGATGCTGGTTGACGGAAAACGCAATGACCGGCACCACCATCATCACGCTTTGCACGATCGACAGCGTGACCAGCCAGCCCGGCACCGGGCCGCCGATCAGATGATGGCCGCCCACCTGCCCGTAAAAGAATGCCAGCGTCCAGAAACCCAGCAGCGACAGGTTGTACGACTGCACCGGCCGGCCAATGATTTTCGGCAGGAAGTAATACACCGACGCGAGCGCCATCGGAGTATAGAACAGGCCGAGCACGTTATGGCCGAACCACCAGTTCATGGTCGCCTGTTCGACGCCGATATGCAGGTTCGGGACATTCCCGATAAAGAACAGGACCGGAAACCAGAACAGCGCCGCGCCCATGTACCAGATCGATACATACAGATGTTCGACCCGCCGGTTTTGCAGCGTGAAGACGAGCGGCAGCGCCACCAGCAAACCGCCGATGACGAGCAGGATATCGACCTGCCAGGGAATTTCCAGCCATTCCATTCCGTCATTCAGGCCGACCGCGATGCAGCCGAGCCCGGCAATCAATCCGGCGTTCCAGACCATTGCGCCAAGCAGGGCGAAACGGCTGCCCATCAGTTCGGTTTTCAGCAAGCGCGGCAGCATCCAGATGGCCACGCCCAGCGCTGCCATCGGCGCCCAGCCGTAAGCAACCGCATTCAGGTGGATGGTGCGCAGCCGGCCGAAAGTAAGCCATGCCTGGCCGGTCAGCCAATCCGGTTCATGCAGCTTGATGGAACTGGTGAGCCCGGCCAGCGATGCCACGATCAGCCACACCACCGCACAGGATAGAAAGACAAACGCGACGGACGCCGTGGAACGGTCGGCCTGCATCCGCTCGTCCAGTTCCTTTGCAAGCAGCGCATTTTGCGCCGCGCTCAATGCCGGCCGGTCGCGGCCGTCGGCAGCCTGTTGCAGACCGCTTCGCTGGGCCGCGCTGGCAGCGGGTTCTTCGACCCGCCCGATCTCCCCTGCCGAAAAAATCACATTGGCGGCGGCGGGATTATTGTCGAAAAGCTTCTTGCGAAGCGACCAGATGAATACGAACAATCCGGTGATGGACAGGATGAATGATGACAATAGTATGGTGGCGGTATCCATGGTTACTCACTGTGTTTTCAAATTAACTGCGACAGGCTGAACGCTATCAACAAACCGGTTTTCAGGACTTCCAGAAACGCGAAATAAAAATGGAGGGACGCAGGCGGGAGCGTTTTCCCGGACAGGACCGCATCGACCCGTTTGGATAAAGGCGGCATCAGGAAGCGGATCTGGATGAACAGGATGATTGCTGCGGCATAGATCAGCCACCGGCTGTCGAAACTCGCCAGGCGTCCGCCGGCCTGGCCGGCGAAGGTTACCGATAACAGGGCGACCAGCGCGAAAGCGCATTCGACCACGTGCATCACGTTGAAAATACGCCGGCCGACCTCCAGCGCCACAGGAAGAGCAAGTTCCGATATCTTGAATTTGGCGGGCTGCGCGATAAATGAAATGCCGATCACCACGCCGGCCCATAAAGCGGCGGCCATCACAGCCGCCATGCCTAACGTTGAAATCATATTGGGCGCTCCCGGTCAACCGTCCCGGCCGTCGAGACGCGGCCGGATCAGATAAGGCATGTACACGACGAGGTAAAGAATGAATGCCGCCGACCAGCACAATGCGGCCAGCATCAGCGCGCCATTCCTCAATCCGAAGGGTGCGATATTTGCGCCAAGACGCGCTGCGGCTCCGGCTTGAACCAGAAGATACATTGCGGTTTCGTTGCGTCCCGCACGAAGCGGACGGCCGGTATGGCCCAATGCGGTGCGCGTGATCATGCCGATGATCAAACCCGCGGTGGACCCGATCGCCAGCGCATGGAACACGGTGCTGCTCGACACGATGCCGAATGCGGCCAGCGCCATCAGGAAAAATCCGAACGGAATCCATGCATACGAGAGATGCAGAATCCACAAGATCGGATGGTGCACGGTGCGCTGCGGTTTCCAGCCGGCGAGCCTGGCCAGTTGCGCACAGGCTGCGGCGCTTGCCAGCGCGGCGGCGAGCAACGGAGGAAACCCGCATAGCCAGCCGACGCTTGCCAGGCCGACTAATCCAAGCGCTATCCGATCGCGCATGACACGAACAATCGGACGGCTATCGGGGACGGCGTTTGCGGTAAAGCCGGGAATCATCCGGCCGCCGATGACGGTTTCGATGACCACGATGATCAAAATGGCGGCTTGTATCGCGCGCATGGCGGATATGTCGATCCAGCCCAGTTGTGCCGCGTGAAAGACGGCATTGGCGCAGGCCAGCAAACCGAGCAGGCCGACCAGAAGCAGATTGCGCTTGTTGCCCGATTGTTTCAATACCCGGTACAGCGGCCAGGCAGCGCACGGAATGAACAGCAGATCGACGCTTGCCGCCACGGCCGGGCCGGCCAACAGCATCGCGATACGCCCTGACAGCCAGACGCCGCACAATGCTGCCAGAGGCATGCCGCGCGGCGTCCATAATCCGGTCCAGTTGCGCCCGGCGGTGTACAAAAATCCGACGATGATCGCGAGCACGAAGCCGAACACCATTTCATGCATGTGCCAGTTGAGGTTGATGTTCGGAAGAATATCCATCCACCCGAAATAACGGGCGATCCACAACGGCGCGCCGACTGCCGCGAATGCGGCGCCCAGCAGATAGAACGGACGAAACCCCAGTCGCAACACCGGATAATTCGCCGGCGACCGCCTGGTCGATTCCCTTGCATCGGATTCATCAATGCCGAGTGGTTTCATCTCTTTCTGCGCTTTGCTTTAAACCTATATAATAAATACTACATTAGCCGATTGCTTAAAGCAATATATTATTTGTATGTTTAAAAAAATCCGGAACGCGCCATGAGACTGACTGCTTATACCGACTACACGCTGCGCACTTTGATGTACCTGGCGATCAGCCGGGATCGGCTGGTGACGATTCAGGATATCGCCGATTTGCACAACATTTCCAAGAACCATTTGACGAAAGTCGTCTATCACCTGGGGGTCACGGGCATCGTGGAAACCGTCCGGGGGCGTAATGGCGGACTGAGGCTCAAAAAGGAACCGGCGGATATCAATATCGGCGAAGTGGTGCGCGGCACCGAGACCGATTTCTTCATGGCCGAATGCTTCGACCGCGATAAAAACCAATGCGTGTTCACATCGAATTGCAAGCTGAAAGCGGTCTTGCGCGCTGCCACAACCGCCTACCTGGATGTGCTTGACAGCGCCACGCTTGAAAGCCTGTTATCGGAAAATGGCGGGCGCAGCAAGAAGAGTGCTGCTGTCAGCCCGATACGAATTCACGCGCGCGCCAAAGCAAAATAGCATGGCGTATCGGTTGCGCATTGCATGATGTAAAAATTGATTATTTTTCTTTTCGACCGGCAAGCATGCCGGCCGCGCTTCGACTTGCTCGTCACTTCCGAAATGCTCGCCCTTCGACAAAGTCCGCTTGCAAACCAGTGTCTGAAATGAAAGAGGTTGCACATCTTGCATTCCAGTTATATTGTTATACACTATAACCATTAATTGCAATCGCTCCCGGTCTTCCAATATAAAGCGTAAAACGATGCGAGCCGATAACCGATGCAACGGTTACGGCATTCCGCACGCTGCACGGAAAAGGACGTTCATGAAAATTGCAGTAGCCGGCGCCGGCATCGGCGGCTTGACGCTTGCGCTGATGCTGCATCAGCGTGGCATTGAAGTGGACGTGTGGGAATCGGTCGAGCAGATGAAGCCGCTTGGCGTCGGCATCAATTTGCTGCCGCACGCGGTCAGGGAATTGAGCGAACTCGGCTTGCAGCATACGCTGGCCGAGGCCGGTATCGAAACGTCGGCGCTGGCTTACTACAATAAATTCGGCCAGCAGATCTGGACCGAGCCGCGCGGTCGTGCCGCCGGTTACGACTGGCCGCAATTCTCGATACATCGCGGCGAGTTGCAGATGGCGCTGTACCGCGCCGTTATCGAACGCCTGGGCGCCGAGCACGTTCATCTGGGACATGCATTTGAATCCTTCGAGCAGGATGGAAGCAGCGTCACTTGCCGGATGCGCCGCCGCAGCGACGACACGCTGACCTCCGCACATGCCGATGTGCTGGTCGGTGCGGACGGCATTCATTCCGCGGTGCGGCGTTTCCTGCATCCGATCGGCGATGAGCCGCGCTTTTCAGGCCGCATGCTGTGGCGCGCCGTGACCGAAGCAGAACCTTATCTCGACGGCCGCAGCATGTTCATGGCCGGTCATCAGGATCAGAAATTCGTCTGCTATCCGATTTCGGAACCGCTGCGCAAACAAGGAAAATCGATGATCAACTGGATCGCCGAATTGCGTGTGCCGAGCGGCAAAATGCCGAAAACGGACTGGAACCGGCGGGTCGATAAATCGGTGTTCGAAGCGGCGTTCGCCGACTGGAAATGGGACTGGATCGATGTGCCTGCGATCATCAACGGCGCGCAGGCGATTTATGAATTCCCGCTGGTCGATCGCGATCCGCTGCCGCGCTGGACGTTCGGCCGCGTGACGCTGATGGGCGACGCCGCGCATCCGATGTACCCGATCGGCTCCAACGGCAGCGCGCAGGCAATCCTGGATGCGCGCTATCTTGCCGATTGCATGGCCGAAGCCGACACGCGCGGCAGCGATCTGCAATACGCGTTGCGTGAATACGAAGCCGAACGGCTGCCGCGCACCGCCGGCATCGTGCTGCGCAACCGCATGAACGGTCCGGAACAGGTGATGCAGCTTGCCGAGGAACGCGCGCCGCACGGTTTCACCGACATCGATGCAGTCGTGCCGCTGGCGGAACGGGAAGAAATTTCACTGCGCTACAAGCGGCTGGCCGGATTCGACAAGCAATCGTTGCAGACAGCCGGCACGGGCAATCGCTAGCGGCTCACCGCGCTTATCCAATAAAAAATACGAATCTGAATACATATGGCAATCTGGAAAAAGACACCCAGCCTCGATGAACTGCGCGAGATACATATCGCCACGGCGGTCGAACGCCTCGGCATCGAGTTCACGGCATTCGGCGACGACTGGCTTTCGGCGCGGATGCCGGTCGATGCGCGCACCGTGCAGCCATTCCGGATATTGCACGGCGGCGCGTCGGTGCTGCTGGCCGAATCGATCGGCAGTTACGCGGCCAATTTATGCGTTGACCAGGATGAATCGTATTGCGTCGGCCTCGACATCAATGCCAACCACATCCGCGCAATGCGCAGCGGCTGGGTGACCGGCACCGCGCGGCCGTTTCATATCGGGAAATCGACGCAGATATGGGAAATTTGCATAGTCGATGAACAGGATGCGCTGGTGTGCATTTCCCGTCTGACCATGTCGGTATTGCGCCACCCTTCCCGCAAAACGAACGCTCCTGAACAGCCATGACGACGGCTCCGCAGAAAAAGCCCCGGCGGGCGAACAGTGCCGACAGCGCCAATGACGACGATGCGGTGCGCCTGTGCCCGCATGTTCCCGGCGTCGATTACGATGTGCTGGACCGGCTGATCGGCTACAGCATCCGGCGCGCGCAACTCGCGGTCTACGACGACTTCATCCGTTCGCTTGCACCGTGGGACATGACGCCGCCGCGGTTCTCGGCGCTGACGATCATTTCAAAAAACCCCGGCCTGAAGCTGATCGATCTGTCTGCCATCCTCGGCGTCGCGCGCTCCGGCGCGGTGTTGCTGATCAATACGCTGGAACAGATGGAACTGGTCGAGCGCCATCCTTCCGCAACCGACCGGCGCGCTTATGGCCTGCACTTGAGCGGCAAGGGACAGACAACGCTGGACCGGATCACCAGGGTGGTGCTCGAAACCGATGCGCGCGTATCGGCGCATTTGTCCGAACGCGAGCGCACCACGCTGCTTAAATTATTGAGAAAACTGGCCAAGCTCGATCAGTGATTGCATTATTTTTCAACGCTAGAAAAACACACCCACCTTTCAAGGAGACAGCAATGATCAAGCAAAATAAAACCCGTACCGCCGTTGCAGTACTGTGTCTGCTGGGCTTGTCCGGCACATCTGCGTGGGCAGATATCAACGTTGGCATATCGGTATCGGCGACCGGCCCTGCCGCGTCGCTCGGCATTCCTGAAAAAAATACGGTGGCGTTGCTGCCGACCACCATCGCCGGCGAAAAAATCAATTACATCGTGCTCGACGACGCGACCAATCCGACCGAAGCCAACAAGAATGCACGCAAGTTTTCCACCGAAAACAAGGCGGATATCTTTTTCGGATCGTCCGCCGTGCCGACCGCGCTGGCGATTGCCGAAGTAGCCAACGAAACAAAAACCCCGCAAATCGCGCTGGCGCCGGTTGACTTGCCCGATGCCAAAAAAGCCTGGGTATTCAGCGCGCCGCAGCACAACGCGCTGATGGCGCAGGCATTGGCCGAACACATGAAAGCAAACAACGTCAAGACGCTCGGCTTCATCGGTTATGCCGACGGCTATGGCGAAGGCTGGCTGCGGGAAATGACCAAGACCGCGGAAGGCGCGGGCATCAAGATGGCAGGCGTCGAGCGTTACAACCGCACCGACACCAGCGTGACCGGGCAGATCGTCAAGCTGGCGTCGGCCAATCCGGATGCAATATTGATCGCCGGCTCCGGCACGCCCGCAGCGTTGCCGCAAACGGCGCTGGCCGAGCGCGGCTACAAGGGACGCATCTATCAGACGCACGGCGCGGCCAACAAGGAATTCATTCGGGTCGGCGGCAAGGCGGTCGAAGGCGCGGTATTGCCGGTCGGCCCGATCGTGGTGGCCAGCCAGTTGCCGGATAGCCATCCATCGAAGAAAATCGGCATGGAGTACACGAAGCAGTATGAAGAAAAATACGGCGCAGGCACGGTTTCTTCATTCGGCGCGCACATGCTGGATGCCTATAAACTGTTTGCCGCTGCAGTGCCGGCCGCCCTGAAAAAGGGCAAGCCCGGCACGCCGGAATTCCGCCTGGCCTTGCGCGATGCGATCGAGTCCGGACGCGAAGTAGTCGGCGCGCACGGCGTGTTCAACATGACGAAAACCAACCACTACGGCCATGATGCGCGGGCGCGCGTGCTGGTGCGCATCGAGAACGGCAACTGGAAACTGATCAGCGCCAAATAACGCGGAGGCACGCCATGGCTGACATCGAACGCGACCCGGCGCGCCTGTTCGCGGCACCGGCAGTCACGGTGACGCAACGCGACGACGGCACCATCCTGCTGCAATCGCCGCTGCCGCTCGCGCCGTACCAGCGCTGCATCGGCGAGTCTCTGGAGCACTGGGCGCGCGAGACGCCGGATCGCGCATTCCTGCTGGAACGGAATGCGCAAGGCGACTGGCAAGGCGTGACGTATGCAGAGGCGCTGCACAAGGTGCATCAGATCGCAACCAGCTTGCTCGGCATGCGTTTGCCGGCCGGGCAGCCGGTTGCGGTGCTGTCGGACAACAGCGTCCAACATGCGCTGCTGATGCTGGCGTGCCTGCATGTCGGCCTGCCGTATGCGGCAATTTCGCCGGCCTACTCGCTGATGTCGCAGGATCATGCGAAGCTCAAAAGCCTGATCAGGCGGCTGCAGCCCAGCGTGATTTATGTGGCCAATGCACAGCGCTTCCAGCCGGCATTGGCCGCCATCGACGACTTGCATGATGCGCATTTGATCGTTTCCGACGGCACTGCGCCGCCCCCGGAAGCCCGCACATTTTCTTCCCTGCTGGGAGCGATCGACGACGCCGCCGTGACGGCGGCGTTCTCGCAAACCGGGCCGGATACGGTCGCGAAGATCCTGTTTACATCAGGCTCGATCAGCGAACCGAAAGGCGTGATCAATACCCAGCGCATGCTGTGCGCATCGCAGCAAGGCAAGGCGCAGCTATGGCCGTTCCTGGCGCAGACGCCGCCGGTGATCGTGGACTGGCTGCCGTGGAATCACACGTTCGGCGCGAACCATAATTTCAACCTCGTGCTCAAACACGGCGGCACGCTGTACATCGACGCCGGCAAACCGATGCCCGGCCTGTTCGACGCCAGCGTTGCCAACCTGCGCGACGTCGCGCCGACGCTGTATTTCAATGTGCCGCGCGGTTTCGACATGCTGGTGACCGCGTTGCGCACCGATGCCGCGTTGCGCAAGAATTTTTTCTCGCGGCTGCAAGTGATGTTTTACGCCGGCTCCGCGCTGCCGCAAAATCTGTGGGAAGCATTGCTGGAATTGTCGCAGCAAGAAACCGGCCAGCCGATACCGATGGTCACTGCATGGGGTTCGACCGAAACTTCGCCGCTGGCAACCGATTGCCATTATCAGGCGCCGCACTCCGGCGTGATCGGCCTGCCGATTCCCGGCGTTGAACTGAAACTGGTGCCCAACGGCGACAAGCTCGAAATTCGCGTGCGCGGCCCGAACGTGATGCCGGGCTACCTGAAACAGCCCGAGCTGACCGCCAATGCATTCGACGACGAAGGGTTTTACCTGATCGGCGATGCGGTGCGCTTCGCCGACCCGGCCCGGCCGGAACGCGGATTGATTTTCGATGGCCGCGTCGCGGAAGATTTCAAGCTTACCAGCGGCACCTGGGTCAATGTCGGCGGCGTGCGGATAAAGGGAATCGAGATGCTGGCGCCGGTCGCGCAGGACATCGTGGTTACCGGCCATGACCGCGACAGTATCGGCTTTCTGGTATTCCCGAACGTTGCGGCGTGCCGCCAGCTGGCGGGATTGCCGGCAGATGCACCGCCGGCGGAAGTGCTGGCGCACGATGCGGTGCGCCGTCGGGTGCAGCAAGGACTCGCTGCGCTGAAAAACCTGGGCGGTGGAAGCTCGACCTATGCGACGCGCGCATTGCTGCTGACCGATCCGCCGTCGGTCGATGCGGGCGAGATTACGGACAAGGGTTATATCAATCAATCGGCGGTATTGAAGCAGCGTGCGGCGCTGGTGGAACGGTTGAATGCCGCCGAGCCGGGACAAGATGTAATCGTCTGATAGAAGAAGACGTATCCATCCTGGAAAGGGAATTCTGTCGGTCGTAGTCGGTTGTAGGGCGTCAATAAGCGCAGCGCATTGCGCCGCATGCCGCGTGATAAATTATCGCCATGCCCAATTACCTACGCGCCTGGCATCCGGGCGGCACTTACTTCTTTACGGTCAATCTTCTCCAGCGATCCGACAACGATCTGCTGGTGCGTCATATTGATCTTCTCCGCGATGCAGTGCGCGTGGTTCGAATCACGATCCTTTCACCATCCACGCATGGGTCGTGTTGCCGGATCATCTCCATTGCGTGATCGAGCTTCCTATTGGCGATGCGGATTTTGCGGTACGTTGGCGCTTGATTAAAATCCGGTTTTCCAAGTCACTGCCTCGCACGGAATGGCGCTCCCCGACTCGTGTGCGTCGTGGCGAACGCGGCATATGGCAGCGACGATATTGGGAACATCTGATTCGCGATGACCGGGATTTTGCTGCGCATATGGATTACGTCCATATCAATCCACTCAAGCATGGCTTGGTTCGCAAGGTGATTGATTGGCCTTATTCGACGTTTCACCTGTTGGCAAGCTACGGTGTTTATCCGGCTGATTGGGCGGGTGGCGATGAAGATCAGGCAGGTTATTTGGAGTAGACATGCGGCGCAATGCGCTGCGCTTATTGACGCCCTACGACCGAAGGAAGTCCATGTTCGGACGACCGAAGGAAGTCCATTTTCCGACGACCAACGGAAGTCCCTTTTCGGACGATCGCAGGAAATCCTTTTTCGAACGGCTGCACGAGACGAAGAGTCTATTCAGCCCATTTCCGCGATCAGCGCCACGATCTCCGTGCCATACGTTTCCAGCTTCTTCTCGCCGACGCCGGATACGCCCCGCAAGTCGTTCAACGAAGCCGGCTTCGCCTTGGCGATTTCGCGCATCGTCGCATCGTGGAAAATCACGTAGGCCGGTACGTTGTGCTTGCGCGCCGTTTCCACGCGCCACCAGCGCAGCTTGTCGAAAATCGCCTGCTCGTCCGCCGACAGATCGGATTCGACATAGCCTTTCGGTTTGGCAGCCGTGCGTTTTTGC
>DAIDBD010000129.1 GCA_027310305.1 Herminiimonas sp. | reverse complement strand
TGAAACAGGCAATCGAATTGCCGGGCATAGTCTTCCAGCGGGCTCGGGGCCGGTGGACAAGGTCGGCGTGCAGTCATGGCAGATACCTCCTGACCAAACCGCATGCAGCTTTTATGCCGGCTTTAACAAACTACCGCTAATGGCGCCGATAAGTGAAAGAGCCGGCCCGGTTAAGGACGGCTCTTAAAATTGGTGCCCGAGGCCGGAATCGAACCGGCACGACCCTTTCGAGTCGAGGGATTTTCTTACCACTTCGACTTTCGCCGCCAGCGCGAACGCTGTTCGTGGTCTGGAGCACGCCTTCACCATAGTCTTTCGACTTTAGGTGCCCGCCGTCTGCTCTCTACACCTTCCCTCGAATCTTTCGATCCGGGGCTTGGCTCGGTGTTGGCTCGGATGCTCGCGGCATCCAGGGCGTTCGCCGAATTTGACGGGCTTCACCTCCAAGGTTTCCCCTGGAGGGCTCAAATTGCTTCAAGTCCCTTGTGTCTACCGATTTCACCACTCGGGCATAGTGCGCTTACCAGTGTAAGGCATCATATAAATAAAAAAGCGCTTGAAGCGCTTTTTTAAAATCTGGAGGCGGGGGTCGGGATCGAACCGGCGTAAACGGCTTTGCAGGCCGCTGCATAACCACTTTGCTACCCCGCCAAGGGTGCGATTGTAACCGCGAAATCAAAACCGTGCTGGTTGCAAAACTCTGCTAAAAAAATTGCAGACATGATTTTAACAATAAAAAAGGGAAGCCTTGTGAGCTTCCCTTTCTGAATTTTGGAGCGGGAGAAGAGTCTCGAACTCTCGACCTCAACCTTGGCAAGGTTGCGCTCTACCAACTGAGCTACTCCCGCGTCAACAGAGAAGCGCCATTATAGATGATCCACCATCTTTGTCAAGCAACTCGCTGATGCAATTCAAGGCAAATGCCCTGCATTCGCTTTGATCAACGGCCATGCCTTGCGCAGATAATAAAACATCGACCATACCGTAAGTACCGTGGCGACCCATAGCAATATAACGCCCCAGTAATGGGTATTGATGATGCCGAATAATTCGCCGTTAAAGAGCAGCATCGGAATTGCGACCATTTGCGCTGTGGTCTTGATTTTACCGATTGAACTTACTGCAACCGACTTCGCTGCGCCGATTTGGGCCATCCATTCTCGTAACGCGGAAATCGTGATTTCACGTCCGATAATGATGAGTGCGATGATCGCGATGTATTTGATATCGGCACGGAATTCCACCAGCACCAGTAATGCGCCCGCCACCATCAGCTTGTCGGCCACGGGATCGAGAAAAGCGCCGAACGCGGAAGTTTCGTTCCAGCGCCGTGCAAGAAATCCATCGAACCAATCGGTAATGGCGGCAATGATGAAAATGGCAGTAGATGCCACGCCTTTTTCGTATGGGGACAACCACGCATCGGGCAGATAGAACACACCTATCACCAGTGGAATCAGGGCCACACGCAACCAGGTAAGCAGAATAGGAATATTAAATGGCATAAGTCAGATTTGTATTTTTCACTGTTGCAAGCATAGTGACCGCATTGCAATTATTTATCCAGAACTCATTCAATGCAATTGCCTGTAAATGTCTTCCGCCAATTCCCTCGAAATACCTTCCACCGACGCCAGCTCATCCACGCTGGCGTCGGCCACCCCGCGCAATCCGCCGAAGCGCGCCAGCAATTTCTGGCGCCGCTTGACACCGATGCCTTCGATTTCTTCCAGGCGCGACGTCTGGCGCGCTTTTGCCCGCTTGGCGCGCATGCCGGTAATCGCGAAGCGATGCGCCTCATCGCGAATCTGGGCGATCAGCATCAGCGCCGCGGACTCCTTGCCCAGTTCTTGAGAAGGACGTCCGTCCGCAAAGACCAGCGCCTCCAAGCCGACCTTGCGCCCCTCTCCTTTTGCCACGCCGACGATCAGGCTGATATCGAGCCCGAGCTCGATGAAGACCTGGCGCGCCATTTCAACCTGGCCTTTGCCGCCATCGATCAGCACAATGTCGGGCATCACGCCATCGCCATTGGCCACCTTTTCATAACGGCGCATCAGCACCTGGCGCATCGCCGCGTAATCATCGCCGGGCGTGATGCCGTTGATGTTGTAGCGCCGGTATTCGCCATTCTGCATCGCATGATGATGGAACACGACGCAAGATGCTTGCGTCGCTTCGCCCTGGGTATGGCTGATATCGAAGCACTCGGCCCGCAACGTGTCGATATCCGCAATATCGATGCCGAGCGCATCGACCAGTGCGCGCGTTCTGGACTGTTGCGAACCTTGTTCGGACAGCAGGCGAGCCAATGAAATTTCCGCGCCTTTGCGGGCCATTTCCAGCCATTGACGGCGCGGCTCCTGCGGCTGGAATACGAGATTGATGCGATGGCCGCATTGCTCCATCAGCGCCAGCATCAACTCAGGCTCATCCAATTCCAGGTTCAGAATAATCGTGCCCGGGATGAATTTTTCAAGATAATGCTGGGCGAGAAACGCCTTCATGACTTCCACTTCGATCGCGTCTTCAGCGGTTGCCTGCGCGCCTTCCACATGCACCGGGAAATAGGCTCGATCGCCAAGATGACGGCCGCCGCGCACCATCGCCAGATTGACGCAAGCCCGCCCGCCCTGCACGATCACCGCAATGATGTCGATGTCGGCATCGCCGCCGGTTTCCATGCTTTGCTGATGCAATACGCGCGACAATGCCGAAATCTGATTGCGTGCCGCAGCGGCTTGTTCGAATTTCAGTTCCGCAGCGAAAGCGTGCATCTTGGCTTCCAAAGCCTCAAGCACTTCGGTCTGCCGCCCGCGCAAGAACTTGGCGGCATTCTCGACATCGGCCAGATAATCTTCCTTGGCAATGGCATTGACGCACGGCGCGCTGCAGCGATGGATCTGGTGCAGCAGGCATGGCCGCGTACGGTTTGCAAAAACAGAATCTTCGCAGGTGCGCAGCAAAAAGACTTTCTGCAAAATCTGCATCGACTCCTTGACCGCCCAAGCGCTGGGAAATGGTCCGAAGTACTGGCTTTTTTTATCGACCGAGCCGCGATAATAGGCCATGCGCGGAAATTCCTGGCCGGTGATTTTCAGATACGGATACGATTTGTCGTCGCGAAACAGGATGTTGAAACGCGGCTGCAATGTCTTGATCAGATTGTTTTCGAGCAGCAGCGCTTCGGCCTCGCTGCGCGTCACCGTGGTTTCCAGCCGCGAGATACGTTCCACCATCATCGCGGTGCGCGGACTGGTCAGCGTCTTTTGAAAATAACTGGAGACGCGCTTTTTCAGGTCGCGCGCCTTGCCGACATACAGCAGATTGTTATCCGTATCGAAATAGCGGTATACGCCCGGCAAGTGAGGCAGCTTGGAGACGGTTTCCAGTACAACCGCGCGCGGATCGGGAACAGCAGGTTCAGACATCGCTAAAACAAAATTCCATACTCAAGTGTTAGTTGTAAATGGGGTTCAGTTCGTAATTAAACCAGCGATTGCGCCATCTTTTTCGCCGCCTGATATCGCGCATCCTTTTGCAGCGCATCCCAGGTCAGCGCAGTTGTTTGCGGCATCAATGCAGCAATGCGTTGGGCGGATTCCCGCACGGCGGCATTCGATGCGATGTTCAGTCCGGCAAGCAATTGATCCGCCTTGTCCGGCGAATTGCAAATCAGGACCATGTCGCATCCCGCGGCCAGCGCCGCCTTCGCTCCATCGATCACGCCGCCGGCGGCGCTGGCGCCTTCCATGCTGAGGTCGTCGCTGAAAATAACGCCTTGAAAACCCATATCGTTGCGCAGCATTGAAAGCCACTTCTTCGAAAATCCCGCAGGATGCCTGTCCACTTTAGGATAAATCACATGAGCCGGCATCACGCCTGTCAGGCTCATGCCGAGCCAGTCATACGGCGCCGCATCTTGCGCCAGAATTTCGTCCAGGCCGCGTTCGTCGACCGGTATCGCAATATGCGAATCCGCCTTGACAAAGCCATGTCCGGGAAAATGCTTGCCGCAATTCGCCATGCCTGCCAAAGCCAGGCCGTGATTCAAGCTTTTGGCCAGTAGCGCGACTACCCGCGCATCCCGATGGAACGCGCGATCGCCGATCACGCCCGACTCGCCGTAATCAAGGTCGAGTACTGGCGTAAAAGACAGATCGACGCCGCAGGCGCGCAATTCCGCCGCAAGGACGAAGCCGACATCGGTAGCCGCTTTGGCTGCTTGCAATACGTCGCGATCCCATAATTCGCCAAGCTTGCGCATCGGCGGCAATTTGGTAAAGCCGTCCGTTTTGAAGCGCTGCACGCGGCCGCCTTCATGGTCAACCGCAATCAGCACGCCAGGACGTGCCGCGTGGATCGCCGCCGTCAGCGCGGCGAGCTGCGCACGATTCTCATAGCTGCGCGCAAACAGGATGACTCCGCCCGTCAGCGGATGCCGGATGCGGCGGATATCGTCAGCGCTCAATGTCGTGCCGGCCACATCCAGCATGACCGGCCCCAGATTCGGTGTTGAATTTTTCATCATATTCATCATCATTTTTTCTCTATTATCACGAACGCAACCGCGTATTCCGCTTCATCGGTAATCGATACTTGAGCGGTCAATCCATTTTGTTCCATAAACGTTTTCAATGCGCCATCGGTTATGACGATCGGTTTTCCGCTCGGCGCATTCAGCGTTTGCACCGCGCGCCATGTCATCGGCATGTGCATGCCGAGTCCGATCGCCTTTGAAAATGCTTCTTTCGCAGCGAACCTGGTGGCCAGGAAACGAATGCCGCGCGCTTCAATTTTGGCTTTGCGCCGCCTGTATTTTTCCAATTCTTCCGGGCCGAGGATTTTTTCCGCAAAGCGTTCGCCATTGCGGGCAAGCACGGCTTCAATGCGGGAAATCTGAATGATGTCAGTGCCGATGCCGTAGATCATTTTGTATGAGCCGCCAAGCGTGCCGCCACCATGATCGCCTTCATTTCGCGCACTGCGTTTTGCCAGCCGGCAAACACCGCATGCGCGACGATGGCATGACCGATGTTCAGTTCGGCGATGCCGGGTATCGCCGCGATCGCCTGCACATTGGTGTAGTGCAGACCATGTCCGGCATTCACTTTCAAGCCGCGCCTGACGCCTTCCAGCACACCTTGCCTGACACGCTCCAGTTCGTTCCGCTGTTGCGGTTCGCCATGCGCATCGGCATAGCGGCCGGTGTGCAATTCGATGACCGGCGCGCCTGCTTCGGCAGCGGCCTGGATCTGATCAATGTCGGCATCGATGAACAGGCTTACGCGTATGCTTTCCGTTTGCAACTGCCTGATCGCCGCCTGCACTTGCGAAAAATATTTCACGACATCCAGCCCGCCTTCCGTCGTGACCTCTTTCCGCCGCTCCGGCACCAGGCAGGCGTCCTGCGGTTTGATGCGGCAGGAAAAATCAATCATTTCCGGCGTGACAGCCGATTCCAGATTCATTCGCGTGCGCAACCTCGGACGAATCGCCTCGACATCGGCATCCCTGATATGGCGGCGGTCTTCGCGCAAATGCAGCGTGATCGCATCGGCACCCGCCTCCTCCGCCAGCAACGCGGCTCGCAGCGGATCGGGATAAGCCGTGCCGCGCGCATTGCGCAATGTGGCTACGTGGTCGATGTTGACGCCCAGATCGATGATCGGGCTATTGGGTTGCAGGAAGCTCATGGGGATGGTTGATAGCGGTGCCGGGACGGTTGTCTATAACTGCATCAAATCGATCAGAATCTGCCGCGTGTTGAGCGGCGTGCCTCCCAGATGATGCGCAAGCAGAAACCGCATCAGGAATTTGCTCTGGGTCTGCGTCGCGGCATCGGCATAGTCTTCGCGCTCCATGTCAAGCAGTGTCTTCCCGGACACGCGCGGCGATGTGTCGGCAGGTCGCGCCTGACGCGGCCCGCGTTCCGGATCGACTACGTAAATTTGATCCGGCTCGACCGGACGCATGGTTGTGGTACACATTGTCAAATCGCCCGCAACACCGGTTTCCTTCAGCAACGCAAGCTCGAATTTCCGCAATACGATCGGCGCCGGCTCATCGTGTGCGAGTTGATTCAATGTGGCGACATAGTGATCGAATAAGCCGGAATGCGGATCGTCGCGCGCCAGCAGTTTGACCAGCAGTTCGTTCAGGTAAAAGCCGCATAACAGCGCAGATTTTTCCAGCGGCAACAAGCCGCCGACCCATTCCGCCACAATCAGCGTGCGCACTTCGGACTTGCCGCTCCAGCCGATCGACAGCGGCTGAAAAGTCTGCAGCACGCCGCGCAATCTGGAATGCGGCCGCTTGGCACCTTTGGCAACCAGCGCAATCCGGCCATGATCGCGCGAAAATACATCGATGATCAGGCTGGTTTCCTTGTAGGGATAGCTATGCAGCACGAAGCCGGGCTGGTTGGCGATCCGGCTGTCTTTTTCAGATTTTGCGCGCTTGGCCGATATGCCGGCGGCGAACGTCCCGGGCGCATCGTCGGTACTATTGCCCGGTGACCGCAATGGCGGTTCAATAGCGTCGTGCGGCATGCCATTCGACCCTGTAGATTCCGTCAACGAAGAGGAAGATTTCAAATCCGGCCTGGCATCAGTGGCGATGATGGCATTCATTCGATGGCGGGCTTATTCGTACCCGTATGCGCGCAATCCGGCTTCATTATCAGCCCAGCCGGACTTTACCTTGACCCAGACTTCCAGATAGACCGGGCCGCCAAAAAGCTTTTCCATGTCGAGCCGGGCTTGCGTTGAAATATCCTTGAGGCGCGCGCCCTTCTGGCCGATCACCATCGATTTATGCGTATCGCGCTCTACCAGAATCGCGACGAATATGCGGCGCAAATCGCCTTCCTGTTCGAATTTCTCGATCAGGACCGTGCTGGTATAAGGCAATTCATCGCCGACGAAACGGAATACTTTTTCCCTGACGATTTCGGCGGCCAGGAATTTTTCGCTGCGGTCGGTAATGTCGTCCGCGCCGAAAATCGGCGCATTCTCAGGCAGGTATTTCCTGATCTCGCGCTGCAGATTGTCGAGCTGAAAACGCAGCTTGGCGGAAACCGGCACCACGGCCGAAAAATCACGCTTGGCGGCGATTTGCTGCGCGAAGGGAAGCAATTTCGCCTTGTCCTTCACGCGATCCGATTTATTGATCACCAGAATGCACGGCACGTTGGCGGGAATCAAATCCAGTACTTGCTGGTCTGCCGCGCCGAAAGTACCCGCTTCGATGATGAATAAGATCACATCCGATGCGGTGAGCGTATTGGTTACCGTGCGATTGAGGGTCTTGTTGAGGGCATTCGAATGACGCGTCTGAAATCCGGGCGTATCCACATAGACGAATTGCGCATCTTCGGTGGTTTGAATGCCGGTAATGCGGTGGCGCGTGGTTTGCGCCTTGCGTGATGTGATGCTTACTTTCGCACCGATCAGCGCATTCATCAGTGTCGACTTGCCGACATTGGGACGACCGACGATGGCGATATAACCGCATCGGAATGCAGAGCTTGCAGCGGAGTCTGTCATGCGATTTTTGAATGATTGACGATTAGCGGTTTCGCAGGTTCGTCGGCTGACGCGGCGTCTGCCTTGGCCGTCAGGTCGATGTCGGATTTGGGTTCAATTTTCGGTTCGCCCTTCGCATCGCTTTTTTCGGTTTGCCTGGAACCGGATTTGGCGTCCTGCTTGATGTCGCTTTTCGATGCATGCTTGGCAGCTTGTTTAGGCGGCTCTTCGACAGGCGCATCGGGCTGAATGGTTGCAATGCCCGCCAGCTTGAGTTGCGCCGTGCGCGGCTTGCTTTTGCGGCCGCCCGAAGGCGCTTTGACCAGTGCAGTTTGCACCGCTTCCAGCGCCAGCTTGGCAGCAGCCTGCTCACCTGCGCGGCGGCTGCCGCCGGTGCCGAACACCTGGATATCCAGCTTCGGCACCAGGCACTCGATTTCAAATTCCTGATTATGCGCGGCACCGTGCGTGGCCACAACGTTATATTGCGGCAGCGCGATTTTTTTGCCTTGCAGATATTCCTGCAACAAGGTTTTAGCGTCCTTGCCGAGTGTTTTCGGGTCTACCGTATCGAGTATCGGAATATAAAGTGAACGAATGACATCCCGCGCAGCATTGAATCCGGCATCCAGAAAAATGGCGCCGAACAGCGCCTCAAGCGTATCGGCCAGAATCGATGGACGCCGGAATCCGCCCGATTTCAATTCGCCTTCGCCCAATCGCAAAAATTGCGACAATTCCAGCCGTTGCGCAATTTCATAGAGTGATTGCTGCTTGACCAGATTGGCCCGCAGGCGCGACAGATCGCCTTCGTCGATTTTGCTGTACCGGTCGAATAACAATGACGCGACCACGCAGTTGAGAATCGAATCGCCCAGAAACTCAAGCCGCTCGTTATGCAAACTGCTGTGGCTTCGATGCGTCAAGGCTTGCTGCAATAATGCCGCATCCTTGAACGTGTGGCCTAGCCGGGTTTGCAATAACATTGGATCCATTTTAATCCGCGATTTGCCTCATTGCTCTGCGGGCTTTTTCCTCGCCAAAGTCGCCGCAGCGGTGGAACCCTCATAATCGATCAGCAGGCTGGTTGGGCCAACCAGCGGGATTTTTTTCTGGTAAGCAAAACTCACATCAAGCGCATCGCCATTTTTTACTATATCCAAATCCTTGCCGGTAATCGAATCGATATAGCCGACTTCCGCCTGCCTGTCGAAGGAAGACCGCACTTCGGCAGGCGTCGTGCCGGCCGCTTTTGCACTGGCAATGGCTTTCTTGATCGACATGTATTCCGTATAGGTCGGCACCACTTTCATTCCCAATACCGCTATCACCGCGACAATGGCCAGAATGAAAATCAGGCCCATCAGGGAAACGCCGGATTGTCCGGCTTTTGACCGTAATTTCATTGATTCGCTCCTCCTGATCGACATTTATTGAAAACTGCCGATACGCTTCAAGTTACTCGGAAAATTGCTCAGGTTCATCCATACAAAAAATGCCTTGCCGACAATGTTCCGGTCTGGCACGAAACCCCAGTAACGGCTATCCAGGCTGTTATCACGATTATCTCCCATCATGAAGTATTGTCCAGCCGGAACGGTACAGGCGAACCCTTCGATATTATAGGTACACAACTCATGCTGCGGGAAAGCATCAGGATTTGGAACATAAGCAGGCGCCCGTTCCTCGACGAGAATCTTGTGCTCTACTCCGGTCAAATTTTCAAGAAATTGGTTGGAGTATGTTAAGCGCTCTTCATCCAGGTAATCCGGCAGCGGACGATAAGAAAGCTCTTTACCATTCACTGCTAACCGCTTGTTTTTATATACTATTTTATCACCCGGCACACCGATGACCCGTTTAATATAATCGAGTGATGGATCTTTCGGATATTTGAAGACCATGACGTCGCCGCGCTGCGGCTGATTCACTTCAATGATTTTTTTATTAATGATAGGCAATCTGACGCCATAGGTAAATTTGTTTACCAGTATCAAATCGCCGATCTGCAACGTCGGCACCATTGAGCTCGACGGAATCTTGAACGGCTCATACAAGAACGAGCGCAAGAAAAACACCAATGCAATGACCGGAAAAAAGCTGCCTGAATATTCAATCCAGGTCGGCTGCCTGAGAATATTTGCCGCCAGCGCGCTGCGTCCGCTCGCATCCAGCTTGACGCCATCGGCAGCCAGGCGCGCATTGCGTGCATCGAACTCCGCCAGCGCTGCGTTCGCCTTGGCGCGCCGTTGCTTGGATAGGTAAAACACATCCAGAAACCAGATGATGCCGGTGGCAATCGTCAGCACGAACAGGATTAATGCAAAATTGCCTAGGATTGCTTGCAGATTCATTTATCGTCCACTTGTAAAATTGCCAGGAAAGCTTCTTGCGGAATCTCGACCGAACCGACTTGTTTCATTCGCTTTTTACCGGCTTTTTGTTTTTCCAACAATTTCCGTTTGCGGCTGATGTCGCCGCCGTAGCATTTGGCGAGCACGTTCTTGCGCAGTGCCTTCACATTTTCGCGCGAAATGATGTTGGCCCCGATCGCCGCCTGAATCGCGACATCGAACATCTGGCGCGGAATCAGTTCACGCATTTTTGCCGCCACGGCGCGTCCGCGGTACTGGCTGTTGGAGCGATGAACGATGATGGCCAACGCATCGACCTTTTCGCTGTTGATCAGCATGTCGACCTTGACGACATCGGCAGCCCGGTATTCCTTGAACTCGTAATCCATCGACGCATAACCGCGCGAAGTCGATTTCAGCTTGTCGAAGAAATCGAGCACGATTTCCGCCATCGGCATTTCATACGTCAACTGGACCTGTTTGCCGTGGTAGCTCATGTTGACTTGCACGCCGCGCTTCTGCGTGCACAGCGTGATGACCGAACCGACATATTCCTGCGGCATATACAGATTGACCGTGACGATCGGTTCGCGGATTTCCTCGATCTTGGAAGGGTCGGGCATCTTTGACGGATTATCGACCATCAGCGTCGAGCCGTCGCGCAGAATGACTTCATAGATCACGGTCGGCGCAGTCGTGATCAAGTCCATGTCGAACTCGCGCTCCAGGCGCTCCTGAACGATCTCCATGTGCAGCAAGCCCAGGAAACCGCAACGGAAGCCGAATCCTAGCGCTTGCGACACTTCGGGCTCGTACTGCAATGCCGCGTCGTTCAGTTTCAGTTTTTCAAGCGAATCACGCAACGCATCGTATTGATTGGCTTCCACCGGAAACAAGCCGGCGAACACCTGCGGCTGCACTTCCTTGAAACCCGGCAGCGGTTCTGCTGCGGGCTTGGCCGCAAGCGTTACCGTGTCGCCGACCTTGGCCGCTTTCAGTTCCTTGATGCCGGCGATGACGAAACCGACCTGCCCCGCAGATAACGCTTCGCGCGTTACCGATTTGGGCGTAAAAACGCCGACGCTTTCGGTCAAATGTTGCGAGTCGGTCGCCATCAGCAGAATTTTATCCTTCGCCCGCAATGTCCCGTTAATGACCCGCACCAGCATCACGACGCCGACATAATTGTCGAACCACGAATCGACGATCAGCGCCTGCAGCGGTGCGGCCGGATCGCCTTTTGGAGGAGGTACTTTAACGATCAGCGATTCCAGCACGTCCTGGACGCCCAAGCCGGTCTTGGCCGAGCAGCGCACTGCGTCGGTCGCATCAATGCCGATGACTTCTTCGATTTCGGCAATCGCGTTTTCCGGATCAGCGGCAGGCAAGTCGATCTTGTTCAATACCGGCACCACTTCGACGCCGAGATCGAGCGCGGTATAGCAATTGGCCACCGTCTGCGCTTCCACACCTTGCGACGCGTCCACTACCAGCAAGGCGCCTTCGCAGGCGGATAGCGAGCGGCTGACTTCATAGCTGAAATCCACATGGCCCGGTGTATCGATCAGGTTGAGATTGTAAATTTGGCCATCGAGCGCCTTGTACGATAACGCTGCAGTCTGCGCCTTGATCGTGATGCCGCGCTCGCGCTCCAGATCCATTGAATCCAGAACTTGCGCTTCCATTTCGCGATCTGATAAACCGCCGCACAATTGAATGATGCGATCTGCCAGCGTGGATTTACCGTGGTCGATATGCGCGATGATGGAGAAATTGCGAATGTTATTCATTGGAAATTGGTTGGGAACAGAGTACCGCTTCAATGGCGGTCTGGTCGTTGCGCTTGGCTCTATCCTGTGAATTAAGCTGCAATCATAAAAAAGGCGCTCCGAGCAGGGAATGTCTCCCCAAGCGAGCGCCTTGTTACGGAAGGTTGTTCGATAGCGGCATTTTACCGGATTTCAGAGGGGAAAGCCCGTAAAATCCGACTTGATGCCTTCAGGAAACAATGCCGTTTTGTAAATAGTTTTCGACTTTTTTCTCATCCAGGAAGTAGTGGCATAAACGGGTTGCCGTGTCCGTGCCGTTATTTGCCACCAATACCGGCACCAGTTCATCGTATTGAGCGATTAATGCCGCATCCGCATCGACATCCACCACATCAATGATGAATTGATACTCCTTATTCAATGCCTGCAACGCTTCCAGCATGTCGTCACAGAGATGGCAATAGGATCGGGAATAGAGTGTAAATCGGATCAAGGGCGCGGCAGTAAAAAAGAATCTCGATGACCTGGCCGTACTTGGTCGCCATACTCAAGCAACAAGAAACGTATAAAGAGGCTGCAAGACCTGATCGCCCGGCAGCCTCTTCAGACATGCGTATATTTACTGCCCGTTCGGCCTCACCGGCACGAATTGCGACGATTCGCCACGCCGCACCAGCAGCAATGTTGTCTTCTTGGGCTCCAGTTTCCCAACCAACGCATTGAATTGTTTCGCGTCTTTTACATCAGTGTTATTCAAACGCAGAATCACATCGCCGGGACGCAATCCGGCACGCGCCGCCGCACCTTCCGCTGCATCGACCAGCACGCCGCCATCCAGCTTGAGTTCCTTTTTCTGCGCATCGCTCAGATCGCTTACGGCAAGTCCGAGCGTATTGACCGGCTGTTCCGGCTTGAACTTCTTTTCTGCTTTCTTTACGATTTTATCCGCTTCCATCTCGGCGATGGTCAAGGCCAGATCGCGATTGGCGCCTTTGCGCCAAACCGTTACCGTCGAGCGCGTGCCAGGCTTGGTATTGCCTACCATACGCGGCAAATCGCTCGACCTATCGATGGTGGCGCCATTGAATTTAAGAATGATGTCGCCGGCTTCCAATCCGCCTTTTTCGGCCGGGCTGCCCGGCTCCACCCGCTGTACCAGCGCCCCTTGTGCTTTGGGCAAGCCAAGCGATTCGGCCACATCCTTGGTCACTTCGCCGATCTGCACGCCGATGCGGCCGCGCGTGACTTTTCCGGTTGTCTTCAGTTGTTCGGTAACGCGCATCGCTTCATCGATCGGCACCGCAAACGAGATTCCCATGTAACCGCCAGAACGGCTGTATATCTGCGAGTTGATGCCGATGACCTCACCGCGCATGTTAAGCAGCGGACCGCCGGAATTGCCGGGATTGACGGCAACGTCGGTTTGAATCAACGGTAAATAATCACCCGTATCGCGTGCCTTGGCGGAAACGATGCCGGCAGTGACGGTATTGTCGAGCCCGAACGGCGAACCGATTGCGATCACCCATTCGCCGACACGGATTTTATTTGAATCACCGAATGACAAGCGCGGCAGATTGCTGCCTTCTATCTTGACCAGGGCGACATCGGTCCGTTTGTCGGCACCGATGATCTTGGCCTTGTATTCACGCTTGTCGGTCAGCGTTACGTAGACATCGTCCGCGCCGTCCACCACGTGCGCATTCGTCATGACGTAACCGTCGACGGAAATAATGAAGCCGGAACCGACTCCGCGCGGCACTTCTTCCTCCGGTTGCGGAACAGGCTTGCGGTCGCGCTGGGGACGGTCCGGTTGCTGCCGGGGGGGCACGGGCACGCCGAAGAAACGGCGGAAAAATTCCTGCATTTCTGCATCGTCACCACCGGGCGTTGCCTGGCTGCCGGGCCTGACCTTCTCGGTGGTACGGATATTGACCACTGCCGGACCGGCTCTATCGACCAGGTCGGTAAAATCCGGCAAGCCCGCTACCGAAGCTGCAACAGCCGGCGGGGCAGCGCCAATCAGCGCCGGCGCGAAAAAGGCGGTTGCCACACTCAGGGTCATTGCCAGGAATGTATTCTGAACAGAAGAGGCTGTTTTCATCATTATTTATTAGTCTTGAATTCAATCGAGTTGGCGACTTGTTTAATCGCCGCGAATGGCACTTCACCGACAATGGTAAGCCAAAAGTCACCTTGCCGCTTACCGATGATGTTCATTGCCCCTTGCTGCATCGAGCCTTCGGTACGGCTTTGCGTTCCAGGTTCGATAAAAACCGAAATTGCAGCAAGCCCGTCGGAAAAGACAATTTGCGAGACTTCGCGCTGACTTGGCGGACCGGTTGAACGGCCGCTGTCCGAAACGGAATCACTGGCTGCCGTATCCGTCAAAAGCCGCTTCAGCTCATGAATTTTCTTGAAGCCGGCCGGCACGAATTTGACCGTCCAGCTTGACAAATCGACCTCGCTCATCACCGCGTTTTCAACACGCCAGCCGCGGGTACTGGCAAAGCTTGGTTTTACCAGGCTGCGATCTATATTGCCAATCGCAATCTGGGTAAATGCAATTTGTTCAACCACGTCCTTTTTGTCATTCAGCGTTTGAGCGCGCAGCAGAAGCCCCGTTGATTTTTCAGCCCAAAGCTTGTAACCGTACCGCAGGTTGTCTTTAGGCTCGAGCACGACCGCCTGGCAGTCGAAACCCGCGATCCGCCCCGTTTCACCTTTTTTGATATTGTAATGCTCTGCCAGATCGGCTGGATTGGCAGCCAGAATCGCCGGAAATACATCCCGCGTCACGCGCTTTTCGACCAATAGCTTTCTGGCTTCGGGTACGTAACAAATAATCTCTTCGTTGTTGCGAATATATTCGCGCGGCTTGCCATCCAGGACCTCGAGCTTTTCAAGCTCGTTTTTACCATCCAGCACATGCGTTATGCGCGATGTGCGCACCTGACTGCCCTGTTGATAAACAAATGTGCCGGAATAGTTGAGCCTCTGCGCCGCAGACTGTATTTTCTTTAACCAAGTTTGCGCGTCCCGTTTATCGGCTATCGGGCCGGCACCTTCGGCTTGCGCGGTAAACGCAATACAACTGGATAAAGTAAAGACAATTTTGAACAAAACCAGTGTTCGCCGCATAGAGTTATTTATCAGAATCGGTTGCGAACGTAGCCGAACGCGCAAATTGCGCAGTGCTATAAACGGAAGGTGAAAAACGTTGATGCGCCAGCAGGTATTCATCGATACGCGGATCTCGCAGTACGACGTCTTCTCGCGCAGGAGTGGAGGAAACAGCAGCAGCTTTCGCTGCAACAACCGGAACAGCGACTGAGGCGTGCGACACGGATAGTGTCGGGGTTCTATTGGCGGATGCGATCATTATCTGTTCATTGGCATTCGCGGGGCTTTCTTTCTTGGCCACCATTAGCTGCGGTGCGGCCATCAACGCTGCCGTTGCCGCAGCAACGGCAACCATGCCTGGCATCGCAAAGCGTTTGAGCGCGCGTTTGCCAGGCGCAGCCTTGACCGGAACTGTTTCGCAAGCGGTTTGCGATGCGGTGGAAGCATGGTGGAAAGAGGCGATTATCGTCGGCTCGGCCTCCAGTCGCGCGGCCATGCGCGCCGAAAAGTCGGGGCGCAATGGCACGGCCATCTCATCCGATCGCAATACATCGCCGATCTGGTGATAAATATCCCAGGCAGCTCGCTCATCTGTTTGACGTAGCGCCGCCAGCGCAACATCAATGCGGCTATCAGCCAATTCGCTATCGGCTAATGCCGAAATCTGTTCGCGGTTCATTTTATCCATGTTCATACTTACCTCGCCAAAACCAGCCAATCCCTTGTTACGCATCGTTCATTTTTATTTTTACCAGCGCTTATCAAGCGCTGTTCCCAGCAACGGTCTCAGCTTTTCAGCGATTGCTTCGCGCGCCCTGAAAATCCGGCTGCGTACAGTACCGATCGGACACCCCATCGCCTCGGCGATCTCGTCATAGCTTAACCCTTCTATTTCGCGCAGGGTAATTGCCATTCTTAATTCCTCAGGCAATGCATCCATTGCCACATTTACCGTTTCCGCGATCTGCTTCGTTGCCAGCATTGATTCCGGCGTGTTGATATCTCTTAGGTGTTCTCCATCGTCAAAAGTTTCTGCCTCTTCGGCGTCGGCTTCGGTCGAAGTCGGCGCGCGTCTGCCCTGCGTTACCAGATAATTCTTGGCGGTATTGATGCCGATCCTGTACAGCCATGTATAGAACGCCGAATCACCGCGGAACTGAGGTAACGCACGATACGCCTTGATGAAAGCCTCCTGTACGACATCCTCGGCTTCCGCCTGGTCGCGCACAAGCCGCGACACGAGCCGCATCAGCTTTCGCTGGTACTTGATCACCAATAGTTCGAACGCCTTTTTATCGCCACGCTGGACGCGCTCAACTAGCAGTTGATCAATATCGCGCTCTGTCGTCAAGCCCTATTCCCTTGTTTTTGTGCAACATACACGCGGCTAACTGTTGACTGGATGAAATATATTAAGTTCAATGAAAAGACTTGGTGTTGATCAAACATTTTTACCTTTCGTCCGATGATTTTGCGTGGCAATCCAGCGGCACGCAACCGATAATGCCCGGAAACCGTCCGCCGCAACGCAGTCCCGCAGAATCGGCAATACCTTTATTCGATTTCTTTCGTCCTGCAATCGTAACAGCAGCAAGTAGGGCCAAATCGTGGAATCAGGCATTAATCTAACCACTTCGCCACCGCTTTCCTGGTTGAGCCAGTTGTCCTGCCGAGAAACGCCGGCTAAAGCGCTATGTTCCGCCAACCGGATTTGTCCGACACCGGATATATCAATATGAAACGTTTTTCTTGCCTGAACTGTCCAATAAAATCCCGAAAATCCCGCAAAAAGACAGCCGCCCGCAATTGCGAGGCGCGGATAAAGGGATAATTCGCCGACTTTGGCAAAGCCGATCATGCCTGCGGCGATTGCAATGCCGAAGCACATGCTACCGACTGCGGCGAGCAATAATCTGGATGGCTTGACCACGACAGATACTGCAATAGACATATTGGGAAAAAATGCAATGATCGCTCATCCCGATGCCGCCAGGAAGAATGATTGATGGTTAGACTTTGCCGAAAATCAGCGTCCCGTTGGTGCCGCCGAACCCGAACGAATTTTTTACCGCTACATCAATCGACATCTTGCGCGCGGTGTTGGCACAGTAATCGAGATCGCACGCCGGATCCTGGTTGAAAATGTTGATTGTCGGCGGCGATAATTGATGATGCACTGCCAGTACGGTGAAAACCGACTCCAGGCCGCCGGCACCCCCCAGCAAATGGCCGGTCATCGATTTGGTGGAATTGACGACGATGTTTTTCGCATGATCGCCCAGAGCACGTTTGATGGCAACCGTTTCAGCTATATCACCCAATGGCGTCGATGTGCCGTGCGCATTGACATAATCGACCTGATCGGCATTGATGTGCGCATTGTTCATCGCTGCAATCATGCATCGGCGCGCACCATCCCCGTCCTCCAGCGGCGCGGTCATGTGATGCGCATCGGCGCTCATGCCGAAACCGAGCAACTCCGCATAAATTTTGGCGCCTCGCGCTTTCGCGTGCTCATATTCTTCAAGCACCATGACGCCGGCACCTTCGCCCAGTACAAAACCGTCGCGATCCTTATCCCACGGGCGGGATGCGGTGGCCGGATCATCGTTGCGGGAAGACAGCGCGCGCGCCGAAGCGAAGCCGCCGAGACCAAGCGGTGAAATCGTCGATTCTGCGCCGCCTGCGATCATGACGTCGGCATCGCCGTATTCGATCAGGCGGCCTGCGGCGCCGATGCAATGCAAGCCGGTGGTACAGGCAGTCACGATCGCCAGGTTCGGACCCTGCAGGCCGTACTTGATCGATAAATGGCCGGAAATCATGTTGATGATCGAGGCCGGCACAAAGAACGGACTGATGCGGCGCGGGCCGCGGCTTGTCAACTCGGCATGCGTTTCCTCGATCAACGGCAAACCGCCTATGCCGGAGCCCACAATGACGCCGATGCGCTCGGCATTGGCTTCGGTCACCAGCAAACCGCTGTCTTGCATCGCCTGCATGCCGGCAGCCATGCCATAGTGGATAAAAATATCCATATGTCGCGCTTCCTTGGCAGGAATGTAGTCTTCGATCCTGAAGCCTTTTACTTCACCGGCAAAATGCGTGGTGAAAGGTGCGGCATCGAATTTGGTGATGGTCGCAATCCCGGATCGGCCTGCGGTTACTGCATCCCATGCAGCGGCAACGGTATTGCCGATAGGCGAAACACATCCCAACCCAGTGATGACGACGCGGCGTTGGCGTGAGCGGCTCAAGCGATTCTCCTGGAGTCGTTCAAAACAAGATTACGCTTTGACGTGCGCCTTGGCGTAATCGATTGCTTGCTGCACGGTCGTGATTTTTTCGGCTTGCTCGTCCGGGATTTCCATTTCGAACTCATCTTCGAGTGCCATCACGAGTTCGACAGTATCGAGCGAATCGGCACCGAGGTCATCAACAAACGATGATTCGATCTTGATGTCTGCTTCGGCAACGCCAAGTTGCTCAGCAACGATTTTTTTAACACGTAGTTCGATATCGGACATCTTATGCCTCCAATGAGTGGGTTACAGAAAGTGCGCGCATTTTATCAGGTTTGCGCCATGAAAATTTACTTTTAGCTTTGATTTTCAAGAATGCGGAAACTTCGGCCAAAAGCAGATAAAACTATTTAACTCATATACATGCCGCCGTTGACATGCAATGTAGTGCCGGTGATATAGCCGGCTTGCGCCGATGCAAGGAAGGCGGCGGCGGCGGCGACATCTTCCGGCAATCCGAACCGCCCGGCCGGAATCTGCTGCAATAAAGCCGCTATTTGCTGCTCGCTCAATGCTTTTGTCATGTCGGTATCGATGAAGCCGGGAGCGATGCAATTAACGGTAATATTGCGAATGCCGACCTCGCGCGCGAGAGCCCTGCTCATTCCGGCTACGCCGGCCTTGGCTGCCGCATAATTCATCTGTCCGGGATTGCCGGCCGAACCGACGACCGAAGTAATATTAATGATACGCCCATGCCTGGCCTTCATCATGCCGCGCAGGACCGCGCGCGACAAACGCGCTACCGCGCTCAGGTTGGTCGCGATCACCGCGTCCCATTCCTCATCCTTCATGCGCAGTGCAAGCTGGTCGTGCGTGATGCCGGCATTATTGACCAGGATGGACAGGCTGCCGAACTTCTCCTGGATATCGGCAACCGCGGCATTGCAGCGTTCCGCGTCATTGACATTCAATACGATACCATTGCCGCAACCGGATTGAATCGAGCCGAGATAATCCGAAATTGCTGCGGCACCCGATTCGGAGGTCGCCGTGCCGACCACTTTAGCTCCCTGCCTGGCCAATTCTTGAGCAATCGCACGGCCAATGCCACGCGATGCACCGGTAACCAGCGCAACCTGATTGTTCAAGCCTGGATCGGACATACTCACTTTACACTCTCCAATAATCTATCGAGAGACGCCTGATCGACAATCGCATCGCCAGTCAAATCGCCGTTAATACGCTTGGTCAGGCCCGTCAAGACTTTGCCCGGCCCGCATTCGATTACCTGCGCCACGCCTTCCGCAGCGATTCTCTGCACGGTTTCAACCCAGCGCACCGGACTTGCGGCCTGCCGCACCAACGCATCTTTTATGCCGGCAGAATCATTTGCAACAGCGACATCGACATTGTTAATCAACGTGATTTGCGGCGCGGCGAAGGACAAACCAGCCATGTAATCACGCAGGCGATCCGAGGCCGGCTTCAACAGCGACGAATGGAACGGCGCCGATACCGGCAACGGCAGCGCGCGCTTGGCGCCCTTGGCTTTCGCCGCCTCGCAAGCGCGCTCCACGGCGCTCTTGTGGCCGGCGATCACGACTTGCGCCGGCGCGTTGAAATTGACGGCTTCCACCACTTCGCCCTGTGCCGATCCCAGGCAAACGGCTCGCACATCGTCATCGGACAAGCCGAGAATCGCCGCCATCCCGCCCTGCCCGATCGGCACGGCTTCCTGCATTGCCTGCGCGCGAAAACGCACCAGCGGCACAGCGTCCTTGAATGCGATCACGCCTGCAGCCACCAATGCAGAATATTCGCCAAGGCTGTGGCCGGCAACAATCGCCGGCATTTTGCCGCCTGCAGCAATCCAGGCGCGGTAAAACGCTACCGCGGCGGTCAGCATCACCGGTTGCGTATTGGTGGTGACATCAAGCGCCTCTTTGGGACCTTCGGCAATCAATTTGCCAAGATCGAATTGCAAGGCATCGGAAGCCTCAAGCAGCGTTTGCCTTACGACTGCGTTATCGGCAAAGCCGTTCAACATGCCAATGGCTTGCGAACCCTGGCCCGGAAAAACAAACGCGAATTTGCTCATGATTTCGACTTGTTGTAAGAGAGTGCCGTTACGCTTAACTTAACTCTGTTCCGCATTTTCTATAATGCTGGGGACAGAGTATCGCTACGCTTAATCCTGTTCCGCATTTTCTATAATGTTGGGGACAGAGTCCCCCTCAAGGGGGGATCGAGATAACTCGGCGCGCTGCGGCGCCTCACAAACTCTGTCCCGCAATTCTTAAATTGTTATTACATTCGTGCGAGCACCGCACCCCAGGTAAAGCCGCCGCCGACACCTTCCATCATCACGTTGTGTCCCGGCTTGATGCGGCCGTCGCGTACCGCTTCATCAAGCGCAAGCGGAATCGATGCGGCCGATGTGTTGCCGTGCTGATCGACGGTCACCACCATGTTGTCCATCGGCAGACCGAGCTTTTTGGCCGTGCTTTGCATGATACGGATATTGGCTTGATGCGGAATCAGCCAATCGATTTGCGAAGCATCCATATCGGCGATCTCGAGCGTTTCATTCGCAACTTTTTCGAGGACCGATACAGCAAGCTTGAAAACCGCGGGGCCATCCATATACAGGAACGCACTGCCGGCAACCGCTCCTCCGTTCACGCTGCCCGGCACGCATAAAATATCGGCGTAGCGGCCGTCGGCATGCAACTTGGTGGCGAGAATACCCGGTTCCTTGGAAGCCGTCAGTACTACGGCGCCGGCGCCGTCGCCGAACAGCACACAAGTCGTGCGGTCTTCAAAATTGAGAATCCGGGAAAACACTTCTGCACCGACGACCAGCACATTCTTGTGCGCGCCGGATTTGATGAAACTGTCCGCGACGGAAACCGCATAGACGAAGCCGCTGCAGACTGCCTGAACATCGACTGCGGCGCAAGCGCTGGAAATGCCGAGTTTGCGCTGCAAGATACATGCGGTACTGGGGAAACCGCCAAAGAAATCGGGAGTGGAGGTCGCGACAATGATGAGGTCGATATCGTTTGCATCAAGTTGCGCCATCTCAAGCGCGCATCTGGACGCTTCGAGCGCCAGATCGCTGGATTGCACATCGGGCTCCGCATAATGGCGCGCTGAAATCCCGCTGCGCGAAACGATCCACTCATCCGACGTTTCAATCCCTTTCTCTGCCAGCTGTGCCGCGAGATCATGATTCGTTACACGCCTGGGCGGCAGATAACTGCCGGTGCCGATGATTTTGCTATAGAGAGTCATGCCGTTTTCTGTTGGGTTAATTCAGTTACTTTTGTGGCATCGGTAGAAGCAGGCAGGGTTTCCGGCTGCGGCATCAATTCCGCGATCGTTTTGGAAATACGCGACAACACATCGAATCTGGCAGCATCGAATGCACGTTTGATCGCCCACTCGTAACCGTAGGCGTCGGCGCTGCCGTGGCTCTTGAATACGAGTCCGCGCAAGCCCAGCAAACTGGCGCCATTGTAACGGGATGGATTCATGCGGCGAGAAAATGAGTTGATCGCGCCGCGCGCAATCAACGCGCCAAGCATATTGAGCGGATTGCTCTTGAATTCGGCGATCAGGGAGGTTTTAAAAAACCGGCCTATCCCTTCAGCAGCCTTGAGTACTATGTTGCCCACGAAGCCGTCGCAAACGACTATGTCAGTCGTGCCTTTGAAAAT
>DAIDBD010000127.1 GCA_027310305.1 Herminiimonas sp. | reverse complement strand
CCCCAGGTCGTTTCAACCCGAAAGTATCGCAAATGCGCAACTTGAAATTCAAATCGTGGACACCCCTAAATCTCTCGAAACCCGCGTCAAGTCTGGCTTTCCGGTCGGCGCACATTAATTAAACCGGACACTACTGATCTTCAATACATATCAAACGCCTGCATTTCGACTTCAAAGAAACCACGGGCAAGATGCGAAACGGAAATATAGAACTTTGCGTTGGGATGCGCTTCGAGCGCGGTGCATAAATCAGCAACCCAGGCTTGCATGTGATCTGCGAAAAACTTTTTTTGCGTTGCGATATTCGCATGCACTATGTCGTCCGACGCTATCAAATAACGCATTACTTCGCACAGCGTTGCGATATGGTCTTCGCTTTCGACTACCGCCTCCGACCGCTGCAACCCGAGATCTGCAAGGTCGGTCCGTAATACAGCCAACGGTTTTTCCATCAAAAATCCGGACAAATAATAAGAGCCGTACAGCATCACCTCGGGTTTGCCGACACCGATGAAAAGCTGCTCATATTCTTCCCGGACGGATTCCGCCCGCGCCTGCTTGCATGCGGCAACCAGTTCAGCCCAGGCGCGTTCGAGAATGCCGTTTCCTTCCGCTCGCGCCGATGCAATCGTGTCGAGCAGCGCTTGCGATGGCGGTGCGCAAAATAATGTTGCCAGCAATCCGTACAAATCGGCGCGTGCGGTTTCTTCTCCTTGATCGGGGGTTTCAAACTTTAACGGTTGAGGGTTTGTCATCGGAATCCTGAAGCCTTCAGTGATTATTCAAAAAATGATTAATGCGGCCGCTTCATATCCGTAATCAACGCCTCATGCTTGTTCTCCATCATGTCGACCACCCGGCAATCGGAGCACATCCTGATGCGGTCGATATTGCCGGAAAATGCACCATGCAGCGATAGTTTGGCCACCATGTTGTCGATCATTTGCAGCGTGCCGAACGGCTTGTCGCAGCGGATGCAATGATAAGGTTGCGCTTCATTGAGCACGATCGGTTGTTTGGCCGCATCGGTCAATAACAGTCTTGGCATCAGCGCGATGGCGCTTTCCGGGCAGGTCTTTTCGCACAGGCCGCATTGCACGCAATTTTTCTCGACGAAACGCAATTGCGGCAAATTCGAATTGTCCATCAGCGCCGATTCAGGGCACGCACCGACACAGGACATGCACAGCGTGCATTTGTCCTTGTTGACGCTGACCGCTCCGTACAAGGCACCGGCCGGCAATGCGATTTCATCTTGCCTAGCCGGTGCGAATTTAAGCAAATGTTCTATTGCAAAGTCGAGCGTGCCGCGTTTTTCGGCGCCGACATTGAATGTCGCGCGCTGTGCAGGTGCTTGACCGGATTGGAGAGAATGCAGCGCCATCTCCAGTTCGTGCGCCGTTTTCGCGTTAACCATGTGGAAGTGGGTTCCCGCATAGCCCAGCCCGGACAAGATCGTCTGCGCAATGGACATCTGCTCCCGTAACGCAGACAGATATTGCGGCGCTTCTTCGCCGGTAACCAGTACCGCCACGTTCGCGGCGCCGTAGGCAATCGCCGCCAGCCACAAATCGATACCGGTTGATGCGGTGTGATGCACATTAACCGGAATCACACGCGCTGGAATCCCTTTTCCGCCTGTTCTGGACAAACGCCCGGCCTGATCGATCAGTGCAGATCCTTGCTCGTTGCTGTGTATCAGCAACGCGGCCTGCCGGCCTCCCGCCTTGGCGTACGTGCCGAGCAACGTCTTGAACCGCAAGCCCATATCGGTGGTACGAGGATAGGCATAGCCCATCGCGCCCGATGGGCAGACCGTAGTGCAGGCGCCGCAGCCGGCGCAGAGATTCGGATTGACCTTGACGTGATTGCCGTTGTGGCTGATCGCCTCGGCGGAACAGATATCGATACAGGCATTGCAACCGATCTTTCCATTGCGGCCATGCGCGCACAATTTTTCCTTGTAGAGGAAAAATTTCGGTTTTTCAAACTGGCCGACCATTTGCGCCAACTGGAGCGCATCGTCCATCTGTCGCTGGTGATCTCGTCCCGGCGCAAAATAGCCTTGCGGCGATTGATGCAATGCGATCAGCGGCATCTCCGACAGATCGAAAACAAGATCGTATTCACCGCTGCGTTCGGTCGCCTGCCGCATGAAATCGATCGCGCCGATCGAGCCGCACGCCGCCACGCAATCGCGGTGCGCTTTGCATTTATCCAGATCGATCTGGTACGTCAGATCGATTGCATTTTCAGGGCAGGCATCAATGCAAGCCATGCAACGGGTGCAGGTTTCCAGATCGATCGGATTGGCCTGCTGCCATGTCACTTTGAATGCGCCGAGCCAGCCGGTCACGGCTACCCGATCGCCGGAAAACGTCGGATACGAACGATCCTGCAGTATTTCCGACGTGCCGCCGCCCGTCAGCAGCACACTCACATCGAGTTGCGACCCGAGACGTTTTGCCCACGGCAGCACATGATCGGCAGCGCCGATGATCAGTACCTGCCCCTGCGATTCGTAATTGACGACCGGCACCGGTTCCGGATCGGGCAATGCAGCCGCAGCCAATAGCGCGGCCATCTTGGGCAGCGACTCTTTCGATTGCGCGCCCCAGCCGCCCGTTTCGCGAATGTTGACGAACCGCAGCGGCGCAACCGACTGCTTCTGCTGTGCGAGTTCGGAAAACAATCCGCGCTCCTGCGTGCAGGCGATCACCACATCATCGACGCCTTCTATCGCATTGAGATAATTGCCCGCCTCGCGCCGGCATAATTCCGTGGCGACGGGCAGCGCCGCGCCGCCCAGGGCAGCACCGAGCCTGGCGCCCGCGGCGGCGTCCAGCGGCATCGTGCGATTGCAGTTGCATACTTTGAATTGTGTGGTCATTGGCGCACTTGTGCAGGATTGTTCGGGTTGATCGCAGCGTTCGGCACAACGTCGGATTCCGGTTCGGTGGAAACGGCTATTTCAGGCGAACTCGGCAATGCGGCTGATTTCTCAATCGCTGCCGGAACAGGGGCCGATTCAACAGGATCGGTTTCGCTCGCTTCCGCCGACTGCTGTTCGCCTTCCATCTGGCCGCTGCCTGTCGCCGGTTTTTCTTCGGATGGATTTGCGGTTTCCACCAGACGCATCAAAGGCTTCTCAAATTGCGAGAGCGGGTCCAGCAATGCTTTCGCATGATTCAGTGCAGCCAGCATTTCCGGGGGAATCGGCTCGAACTTGTTGTAGTCGTCGATATAGATATCCAGTCCGTCCATGATGTTGAAATGCGGATCGGAAAACAGTTTTTTCATGGCCGAGCGCTTGACCGTTTCATCGACGCCTTTGGCGACAAACGGCGAATAATCCGAATCCCGCGTCAGATTGCCGATGTCTTCGAGCGTTGGCAATGGCTTGTGCTGCGTGCCAACGAAATTTGGGCCGGAATGGTGTGCGCCGGCTGAAGATGTTGAAGAGGCGGAGGCCAGCGCCAATGCGCTTGGCGCGTCCGGCGGCGAATCGGCTTTGCGTCTGGCCCAGCGATTGAAAAAATCATCGGCGGCCATGCGATTCTCCTTCCGCCCTGGCCATTTTATCGACACCCTCGCCGCCTTCAAAGGACGGTTTCTTGCGCTTTTTCTTTACCTCGGGGCGATAATATTCTTCGGCAAATGCGCTAAGGCGTTCAAGGACGTCGGAGGATAAAGGCAAGGTATCGACCTGTTCGCCGCCATCCATCAGCCGCGCTGCTTCGTTATAAGACAGGGTCACCGATTTCGGCACCGCGATTTCCGCGCCATCAAGTTCCTCGATGCGCCACATGACGAACCAGCAAGGTACGGGCGAGCTGATATTGAGGAAATATCCCTCCCCTTCATCGCTGAACAGCTTGATGTCGAAACCGCTGAACAACCAGCGCGTATCGGCCGGATCGTTCCGCAGACAGCGTGCGCCATCTCCCTGTGTCACTGCATCGCCGACGATCTCCATCGGCCGCCATTGACAAGACTGCCAGCGGTTGTTGAGCGGCACGCGCTGCATCACGATGCCGATCCGGATTGCTTCTGTTTCCATATACTTTTACGCGGGATGTTCCGCTTGCGGTTGCTTCTGTTTTACGTCCGGCCCTTAGTGCAATCAATCGTTCTTGATGACGATGCTCGGAAATTTGCTCGACATGTCCTTCGCTTTTTCCGCGACTTTCACTGCGATCTTGCGTGCGATGTCCTTGTAAATTTTAGCGACCGGACCATCCGGATCGGCAACGACCGTCGGCATGCCGGAGTCCGTCTGTTCGCGAATCGACATGGTCAATGGCAGCGCGCCCAGGAATTCGACACCGTATTCGCCGCACATTTTCTCGCCGCCGCCCTGGCCGAAAATCGGTTCCGCATGGCCGCAACTGGAACAGATATGCACGCTCATGTTTTCGATGATGCCAAGGATCGGAATGCCGACCTTCTCGAACATCTTCAAGCCCTTGCGTGCATCCAGCAGCGCAATATCCTGCGGCGTCGTGACGATGACGGCGCCGGTCACCGGGACTTTCTGCGACAGCGTCAACTGGATATCGCCGGTGCCGGGCGGCATGTCGACAACCAGATAATCGAGATCGCGCCAGTTGGTTTGCTCGAGCAATTGCTGCAATGCCTGCGTCACGATCGGGCCGCGCCAGACCATCGGCTCGTCCGGATCAATCATGAAACCGATGCTAGAAACCTGCAAGCCGTAATTTTCCATCGGCTCCATGGTCTTGCCGTCCACCGTTTCGGGGCGACCTGAAATGCCCATCATCATCGGTTGCGATGGGCCGTAAATATCGGCATCCAGAATGCCGACCTGCGCGCCTTCGGCGGCCAGCGCCAAGGCAAGATTGACGGCAGTTGTCGATTTGCCTACGCCGCCTTTGCCGGAAGCGACGGCAATGATGTTCTTCACATTCGACAGCAGCTTTACGCCGCGCTGCGCCGAGTGCGCCACTATTTTTGAATAGACATTGACGCTGACATTGCCGATGCCGGCAACACCGCGTACCGCAGCAATGGCTGACTTGCGAATCGGATCGATCTGGCTTTTGGCAGGATAACCGAGTTCGACATCGAATGCGACATCGACCCCATCCAGATGAATATTCTTGACGGATTTACCGGTATGCAAATCCTTGCCGGTATTGGGATCCATAACCTGGGACAGCGCCGCCTTGACGGCTTCAATCGTAATACTCATTACTTCTCCTGAATGATGTATCGATTAGTCTAAACCAAATCCGGGCAATTTCCCTTACAGATTACTGACAACCCTTTTTCGCCATGCGGCATCGGATACAAGCTGTCTGCGCCTAACCGCATCGCGGTTCACGCAGCATTGATGCATGCAAGTCGAAATGTTCTGCGGGTTGCACCGAAGGACTTACAATGTATCCGGCATTCTTTTCGATTGAACAATTTCCTGCATGCGCTAACTTCTTGTCATCTTGCAAAAATATGGATATCAAACAAATCACCGGCGTAATACTCGCGGGAGGCCGCGGCTCTCGCATGGGCGGAGTGGATAAAGGTTTGCAGCCTTTTCGCGGCGCGCCAATGGCGCTGCATGTGCTAATGCGGCTTGCGCCTCAAGTCGGGACGTTGATGATCAATGCGAACCAGAACCTGGCACCCTATGAAGCATTGGGCGTACCGGTCTGGCCGGATGAACTGCAAGGGTTTGCAGGGCCATTGGCCGGTTTGCAAACTGCATTGAACCGTTGCGAAACGGATTATCTGGTAACCGCGCCATGCGATTCGCCGTTTTTGCCGGCGGATCTGGTTATGCGCTTGAGCAATGCGCTGGCAACCCGCGATGCCGATCTGGCTGTCGCCGTCACAGGCGAAGGAGAAGCAAAACAGCCGCACCCCGTGTTCTGCCTGATGAAGGCATCACTGCTGCCGCATTTGACGCTGTTTTTACAAAATGGCGGACGCAAGATCGATAATTGGTATGCGTCGTTGGCTGTGGCCGAGGTGTATTTTCCTGACGAAGCAGCATTCCGGAATATCAATACGCTTGAAGATTTGCGAAATTTCGAAACCGGTTGACGCTCATTGAATCCGTTGTTCACAACGTCAGCCGAAAGGCAAAGTAAAACGATTTGACCCGACCTGAATGGGTACGGAAAATACGATAATAATTGCGCATCCGAATAAGAGTAGATCGACGCTTCGCTTGCATAGGCCTCATCACAATAAACATGCGCAGTCTTGACTGCAGTCGGTATTAACCAATCAAATCTCTCGGAGAGAGAACGTCAGGAGATGGTAATCGTATGGCACGGGATTAACTTGCGTTAGCACAAGAAACGATACCTAGACATAATTTTTGAAAAGAAATTTGATCCGCCGAAGGTTCCTGACTTGGTTTTTCTTCCTGCGGAAAGATCAATAAAAAAGCCCGCTGACCTTGCGGCAGCGGGCTGAACTCCTGACTTAGGAGGACTAGGAAAGACGCACTTACTATATCCCCGCAATTGCCGGATTGCCTATACGTGGAAATACGGTACCGCCGTCTGCCGTTTGAGCTGAATTTCTGGCGTCACTTGTCTGTTGAATTGTTCGATTTTGTCGAGCATTTTTCCAGCCTCGCTTTGCGCTTTTGAATACCGGTATAAGTAGTTGGCTTTAGATAAACCAGCGGCAGCATCGCATGCTCGCCGCCAATTTTCCAAGAGTAATCACAAATATAGCAAGACCATCACAACCAGAAAGGCGGAAATGCTCCTCCGCCAGTTATTAGCAATACCCTTTCATTGCCTGTCCGGGAGGACAGAAATCGCCAAGGACGCGATGATAGCCGGCATGGTCGCTTCGGTATTGATCGTAGCCTTGATAATACGGAAAATCGTATGCAAGACATGCAGATAAAATACCGCTTATAGCAATCAGTACCATAATGACCTTCTGCATATTTTTTATCACTGACTTTCAGCTCACCAATTTTTCAAGTGCATAAAAATAATCAAAAACATCTGTAGATGCCCCACATCTCAATTTTCCGGAACTTTGAAAAAACACCCTTCATTGCGACAGGTGCAAGATGTCTTGCGATTGCGAATTCTGAAAGAGAAGCCAACTATATTCGACGCATGCGCAATGGTCCTCCGATTTTTCAATTGGTTACTTTTCCGTTACTTCAGCCCTTACCCCAGAATAAAAAGGCACTCGACATATAGCGCCATGCCTCACATGTCGAGTGCCTTTTATGCAGGGGGAAAGCAATAAAAATTGGGATTGGATCGCGATAAAATCGATTGCGCTTGTCAATGGAATTTTGAGCGATATCGTTTGTGCAGGAAGTATTCCCCAAACAGTTTTTCGATCAAAAACCAGCAATTCAACTTTTGTAACCACAGTCGCTGGGCACAAATGTAACTCCGCCGAGCGCATGTCCGTCACTACCGCGATATAGATAAGAAACGGTTACACCACTTTTCAAAAATTTTTGCATTTCAGTACTGCCGCATAACCGGCTTTTCAATTGTGGCTTGATCAATTTGTAAAATTCGTCGGAACTGATATCTTTTTTACTTATAGAAAGTAGCGTGTAGTGATAAATAAATTGTTGGCCGGGCTCTGCGCTGACTCTATCAAGGCGTGTCTCCTTATCAACAAGAACCGGCATGTTCTTGTTGATTTGACTACTCACGCTAACAAGTGCTTCGTCTACCGTTGTTTCAAGTTCAGGTGAGCTGGATCGACCCATCAACGCGCCGAAGATATTGCCTATGCTGGCAGCTTGAACTGAGAAGTTGATGGAAAAAAATGCTATCGCGAAAATCAGTTTAATCATTTTGATCACCATTATTTCGCAAAAAAGCACCATGAATGCTGACATGCAGGCTACTTGTAATTCGATAATATGCAAGCCATTCCCGCGCGTCATGTTGGTTAACGGCCTTGCCGATTGGAAAAACATCATCACCGGAAACACTTTGTTTATTCAATATGCCTTTGAGATTCCGCGTTTTTTCGTCAAGGCGACTAATGCTCGGATAGGGTTGCCAGCGGCTGCTCTCTGTTGACTCAAACTCCATCAGCTTTACCTGATATTTACCAAAATGTTCAACGCCATTTTATTCGGAGTTGAATTATTGTTATCAAAATGAATTTATGTTGATGAACTCATTTTTACCGCATCCTGTAATGCATTTGTCCATAAACGATCGAAAATTTGGCCGATTCATTCAGTAATCATTCATAGTTTCCATTGTTTTATTTTGACGCATTACAAGCATGTCTCTTTGATAATACACAATTCGTTTTCTTGTCATGCTTACGATTTCTCGCAACGCAAATTGTATGAATTATGTGAAATCACTAAAGCAGATCAACTCTAATCAACACCTGCAATATGCTTCATGCTCGGCTCCCAATGAAAAGTGCCCAACCAACTTGCGCTGGATGGGCACTGCTAAGTGGGCTGGCTGGTTTTTACACGATCCGCAAAACGGGGGTTTTTAGTATTTTCAATACAGGAGAAGATTCTCGAAACCCGATCCTATCTGGAAAGTGGCCTCGTTACAAACCGAATCATCTCTTGTATTGAAACGTTTTGGTTTTACACTGACTGAAATCACAATACCGTACAAGATACGATTAATTCTAGCACCAAATTGCGGCCGGATGGCAACACGATTCGAGCAACATCCATGGCCTGCACATAATTGCATCCAGAGCCGCAATACCGAATTCAAGCTATCTTGAATGCATGACAAAACCGAATTGAAAAATGGAAATCACTTGAAGCCTTATCGGGTTCATTTTCTGATTTTGCGGCCGCCAAAAGCAACGCTTGGCAGTCCAGCGATTCACGCCGCCTGAAATGAGAATTGCATCTTGGCGAAGACTGCTTCATAGCAAAAAAGCCCGGAAACAATATTATTAAGACACGCTTTATTCGAATCGCCAAGAAAAATCAAAATAAGTTATACTTTTGGTTACAATTAAAATCAAATCTAAAAATTCTGATTTTGACAGCGGGAGGTTAGTTATGTCGCAAGCTTGGGAGATGTTTCGGTCGGCAGTGCATAAATTGGCGCATGGCGGATCACCAAAAGAACGTCTGGTGCGCGCCATCGCGGAAAATCTGCTGCTGTTAAGACCAAAAGACCTTCCCCCTGAAATACGAAAAGATTATGCAAAGCTGGTGGATGACCTCTGCCTGGGTCGAGTGCAGGAAAATGGAGCGACCGTAAAAAGCATGGTCGAGTCAGTCGATGAGGCTCAAGTTACCTTGATGATCGATTCGATCATCAATATGTATGATGCGGTAACGCGGCATGAACCGATAGTGGCAACGGATTTAAAGAAGGAAAAGAACACTGAATAGCTTCACAATTCAGTCCGAAGAGCGAATGCCGTCTTCTTAACCGAAATTCCGTTAACACAAAATTCGGGATGTCCTGGGACCCGTGCAGGTTCGACACTTTTGCATCACTTGATCGATACGGCATCGAATGCCTATCCGTAAAAAGAAAAAAGTCCTTGGTTTACAAGGACTTTTCGTATTTCTGGCGGAGACGGTGGGAGTCGAACCCACGATACAGGTTTAAGCCCATATGCTTCCTTAGCAGGGAAGTGCCTTCGACCACTCGGCCACGTCTCCACACTTAAGCGGTATTGCAAAATACTGCCGCAGTAAAGCGTCTGATAATAACTTTTCGGGCAGAATTGGTCAATCAAAGCTTGCCATATCTTTGCACCAATCAGGCTTTTTCGAGATCAAATGCCTTGTGCAACGCGCGTACGGCCAGCTCCATGTATTTTTCGTCGATCAAAACCGAAATCTTGATCTCGGAAGTGGAAATCATCTGAATATTGATCCCCTCTTCCGACAAAGTGCGGAACATTTGCGAAGCAATGCCGACATGACTGCGCATGCCGACGCCGACGACCGACACTTTCGACACTTTCGCATCGCCTGTGATATTGCCGGAGCCGATATGGGCTTTTACACTTTCGTTCAGCGTCTCTATCGCCTTCGCGTATTCGCCGCGCGGCACGGTGAAGGTGAAATCGGTTTTCCCATCGACGGACTGGTTCTGGATGATCATGTCGACTTCGATATTCGCGTCTGCGATCGGGCCAAGTATCTGATATGCGATGCCGGGACGGTCGGGCACAGCCATGACGGTAATCTTGGCCTCGTCGCGATTGAACGCGATGCCGGTGATGGTGGCTTGTTCCATGTGTGTATCTTCCTCAAACGAAATCAGGGTGCCGGAATTCGCCTCTTCTTCCAGCGGCATTAACGGGTCGGTCAATGACGACAGCACGCGCGTCGGCATCCGGTAGTTGCCGGCGAATTCAACGGAACGAATCTGCAGCACCTTCGAGCCAAGCGACGCCATTTCGAGCATCTCTTCAAACGTGACGGTCTTCAGGCGCCGCGCTTCCGACACCACGCGCGGATCGGTCGTGTAGACGCCATCCACATCGGTGTAAATCAGGCACTCCGCTGCTTTCAGTGCCGCGGCAACCGCCACTGCCGACGTGTCGGAACCGCCACGGCCCAATGTGGCGATATTGCCGTCGCCATCCACTCCTTGAAAGCCGGTGATGATGACGATTTTTCCGGCATCCAGATCCTTGCGCACCTTGGCATCGTCGATCGATCGGATGCGCGCTTTGGTGAAAGCGGAATCGGTCATGATCGGCACCTGCCAGCCGGCGTAGGAAACCGCTTCCTTGCCGATCGCGTGGAGCGCCATCGACAGCAGCGCGACCGATACCTGTTCGCCGGTCGATGCAATCATGTCGAGTTCGCGCGGGTCGGGCTGCGCCATGATTTCCTTGGCCAAGCCGATCAGGCGATTGGTTTCACCAGACATCGCCGACGGCACCACAACGATCTGGTAACCGGCGTCATGCCATTTGGCGACGCGCCTGGCGACATTCTTGATGCGCTCGGTCGAGCCCATCGACGTGCCGCCGTATTTGTGGACGATTAAAGCCATGTGGAATATGAGAAAAAGTCGGCAAAAATAAGGCTTCGATTTTACATGGTGCAATGCAAAATGACAAGGGATGGCGGCACCGGCTGCCCTATGCCGCTTCCCATCTTATTGCCACGCTTTCGCCTTGTACCAAATGGCGAATGTCCATGCCCAATTCGGCGGCGAATACGAGATCGCTATCGAGATACACAAGCGGCAGCCACCCGCGCCGCCAAGGCGCGATCGACAATTCCTGGAACAGACTTTTCAGGCTTTTGGAGGGGCGATTCGCAGCGACCTTGAGCCTCTCCTGTCCAATCCGCGGACGCAGCGTCAGCGGCCCGTTGCGCAGCCTGCCGGCATCCAGTCCCATTCCTTCGGTTCGCTCGAAAATGAGCCGTCCATGCCATTGCGGCACATCGATTCTGCCTTCGTCCCGCCATTGCAGCGTGAGCGCATCGCAAGGCGGCGTACCCATGTTCGGATGGAGCTCGAGGCGGTTGCCTATGCGATGCAATTTGACAGTGTCGAAATCAAAGAAAGGATGCGTATCGGACACGGCCTCAAACATTTGCGCGCGTATTTCATCGAGCCGCGACGCGCTGGGTGGCCGAACCCCATGTTCATGCAGCCAGTGACGCAATAAATTGTCGGTTCGCTCCGTGGATAAATTCTTCAATTTGGCGATCTCCAGTGCTGCGTTCCCGCCGCTTGCCTTGCAGACAGCAAGATCCATCATCGCAAGTTCATGCAGCAGTAATTGCGCCGATTGCGCATGCGAAGCGGTGCGCGCCACAAGGGAAGAAAACCCGGGAAAATATGTCTCGGTTACGGGAAAAATAGTATGCCGGAGAGCATTGCGCCGATACCGGACATCGGCATTGGATTCATCGACAACGTGCTTTACGCCGAATCGCTGCGCCGCCTGTTCCAGATCCGCTCTTGCAATGCCGAGCAATGGACGCCCCAACGCAATGTCCAGACCAAGCAGATCGTGATGCTGCTGAAAAGCAGGCATGCCGGATAACCCCGGCAAGCCGGCACCGCGCATCAGTTGCAGCAGAACGGTTTCGGCCTGATCGTCCTGGTGATGCGCGGTGAGCAAAAGCGATACGCGATGGCGCCGGCATAAATCGCGCAACCCTGCATAGCGCGCAATGCGCGCCGCTTCTTCGGTTCCTCTGCCATCGGCGGCGACGGCAACCTTGCAGTCGGCGAAAGCCGCACCGCACTTATCGGATTCGGACTGACAGTGGGCGGCCCACGCATCCGCATTGGAACTTAAACCGTGATGAATGTGAAAAGCATGAATCGGCAAATCATGCGCGGCCGCATATTGACTGGCCAGATGCAGCAATACGGAGGAATCCAGGCCGCCGCTATAGGCAACGGCAATCGACACGCGATTTTCGGTCGGCTCTGCACTTCCTGCGGTCGCAGAAACATAAACGCGCGCCAGGAAATTCCCGAGCGCGCGTTCGAATGCGGCTTGTACGTCGCCGTCTTTATTCCGGTTGCGCGATTTCCTTGAATTTGCCATAGCTCATCAGTTTTTCATGGCGTGCCGCCAGCAATTCCCTGGTTTTCATTCCCTGAAACTGGCGCAGCGTATCGGCCAATGCGCGCTTGAGCATCGCAGCCATTTGCTTCGGATCGCGGTGAGCGCCGCCCAGCGGTTCATTGATGATCTTATCGATCAGATTCATCGCTTTCAAACGATGCGCGGTCAGGCCCAGCGCATCTGCCGCGTCGGAAGCGCGTTCCGAGGTTTTCCACAGAATCGACGCGCAACCTTCCGGCGAAATAACGGAATAGGTCGCATATTGCAGCATCAGCACCGCATCGCCGACGGCAATTGCCAGTGCGCCGCCGGAACCGCCTTCGCCGATGATGGTGGCGATCAACGGCACTTCCAATTCCGCCATTACGTACAAGTTATGGCCGATCGCTTCGGACTGGCCGCGCTCTTCCGCATCGATACCCGGGAAAGCACCGGGCGTGTCGACAAAAGTAAAAATCGGCAAGCCGAATTTCTCCGCCAGCTTCATCAGGCGCATCGCTTTTCGATAGCCCTCCGGTTTAGGCATGCCGAAATTGCGCAACGCGCGTTCTTTGGTGTCGCGTCCCTTCTGATGACCGATCACCATGCACGGCTGGCCGTTAAAACGCGCCAGGCCGCCGACGATCGACAAGTCATCGGCATAACTGCGATCGCCGTGCAACTCATGGAAGTCCGTGAAAATTTCATTCACATAATCCATTGTGTACGGACGCTGCGGATGACGCGCGATCTGCGACATCTGCCATGGCGTGAGCTTGGCGTAGATATCCTTGGTTAGCTGCTGGCTTTTTTTCGACAACCGGTCGATCTCTTCCGAGATATCCACTGCCGAATCATCCTGCACAAAGCGCAGCTCTTCGATTTTCGAGTCCAGCTCCGCAATCGGCTGCTCAAAATTGAGAAACGTAATTTTACTCACCCTGCCTCCTTCTATTTCAACACGGGGGACTGTTCAAGAGCGTGATTCAAGATTTACTTCAATACTCTATCGGGACCGGATCGAGACTGCGCCATAAATACCAGGTTGCGACAGTGCGCCAGGGCTCCCAATTTGCGGCAACTTCCCGTGCATCGCTGCGCGATACCGGTTCGCCGGAAAAATAATTCAGGCTGATGCCTTTGAGCAGCCCAAGATCGTCCAACGGTAAAATATTCGGCCGGAGCAGATTAAATATCAAAAACATCTCCGCTGTCCAGCGTCCTATGCCGCGAATCTGCACCAGTTCGGCAATGACATCTTCATCGTCCATCTCGGTCCATTTATCCGCTTGCACGCGCTTGGCCTTGAAATGCTCGGCCAAATCGAGAATGTATTCTGCCTTGCGCTTGGACAAACCGCACGATGCAAGTTTGTCATTGCCGGATTTCAGTATCTGCTGCGGCGTGCATTTCGGGCAAGCCAGCAGCAATTTTTGCCAGACCGATTCTGCGGCCTTGGTTGAAATTTGCTGACCGACAATGGAGCGGGCCAACGTTGTGAACGCTTCGCCACGCCCGATCAGATGCAAATCGCCGAACTGCGGAATCAGCTTGCGCATGATGCGGTCGCGCTTCATCAATTCCAGCTTCGCGTCCTCCCAATAGAACGGCACGCAAGTCTCGATGGCGACCTGTATTGTTTTCCCCATGCGGTTTATGTCCTCCGCCATTCGGTGACGCCGCCCGGCTTGTCTTCGAGAATGATGCCGTTGGCTAGCAGTTCATTGCGAATGCGGTCTGCTTCGGCGAAATTTTTGGTTTTTTTAGCGCCAGCACGTAATTGAATCAATGCATCAATTTCTGCATGATCAAATAGTGCAACTCCAGCAGTGACATTCCCTAAATTCGTTGAAGCCTGAAGACCTTCAAGCACGACTGTTACAGAACCGTGCGAAAAATCTTTCGGATCACGTTGCAGCAAACCGATGATTCCTGCCAAGCGCTTCAATTGACGCGCCGCTATCGCAGATTTAGTTCTGTTCACCTCATTGGCCAGATCAAACAAAACCGAAACTGCGATCGGCGTGTTGAAATCGTCGTTCATCGCATCAGCAAAACGCACTGCATGCGCTTCGTTCCAGTCCAGCGGCTGATCGTCCGGCGCAATATCTTTCAGCGCGGTATACAAGCGCGTCAACGCACCTTTTGCATCATCGAGATGCGCATCCGAATAATTGAGCGGGCTGCGGTAATGCGCACGCAGAATAAAAAACCGCACGACTTCCGGATCGTATTTTTTCAGTACTTCACGGATCGTGAAAAAATTGCCCAGCGATTTCGACATCTTTTCGTTATCGATCCGTACAAAACCGTTGTGCATCCAGTAGTTGACGAACGTGTGCTGATGCGCGCCTTCCGATTGCGCTATTTCATTTTCATGATGCGGGAACTGCAGGTCTTGTCCGCCGCCGTGAATATCGAATTGCTCGCCCAATAGTGCGCATGCCATTGCAGAGCATTCGATGTGCCAGCCCGGGCGCCCCTTGCCCCATTGCGAATCCCATTTGACTTCATCCGGCTCGGATTGTTTCGATGATTTCCAGAGTACGAAATCGAGCGGATCGCGCTTGCCGCTGTTGACGTCGACGCGCTCGCCGGCACGCAAATCATCGAGCGATTTTCCCGACAGCTTGCCGTAACCCGGAAAGTCGCGCACGGAATAATTCACGTCGCCATCAGCCGCCTTGTATGCCAGGCCGTTTTGTTCGAGCTTTTCGATCAAGCCCAGCATCTGCGGCACATACTGCGTGGCACGCGGCTCATGATCCGGTTTTTCGACGCCCAGCGCGGCGGCATCTTCATTCATTGCGGTAATGAAACGATGGGTCAGTTGCGAAATGGATTCGCCGTTTTCCACGGCGCGCTTGATGATCTTGTCATCGATGTCGGTAATGTTGCGAACATACGTAACGTCAAAGCCGGACGCGCGCAGCCAGCGCTGCACCATGTCGAATACCACCATGACCCGCGCATGGCCGAGATGGCAATAGTCGTACACCGTCATGCCGCATACATACATGCTGACTTTGCCGGGCTGCATCGGGGAAAAGAATTGCTTCTCACGCGCAAGCGTGTTGTAGATTTTCAAGACACTCATGGACGATTATCCGTTTCGGCTGAGAAGTTGTCGCACGATTTACTTTACGTTTCTGCAGGCGCGGCAGCAGGCGCCGAACGTTTATGCGACAAGGTCGCCAAAACCCTTTTGTGATGCTTATTTTGATAAAATGCTTCTTTTTGCGGCAGTATAACATTGATGAAAATCCAGTACCTTCTCCGTCGCCATTGATTCGAACTGTTCTTGCATCGCATGCATGAAAGATTTTTTATGCGCAGCCTGAAGCTTGTCAAAGCTTGGCGATCCGCATTGTCGATGGCTGCGATATCCGATCTGTTTGCGCTGGATCGGCCAGTAAAAAACGTGGAAATGCAATCATTTATTCAACAATATCCAACAAGGAATCAACGATGCAATATTCACGCCGTTATTTTTTAACGCTGCTCACAAGCTTGGCATTTTCAGGCATTGCTTTTTCCGCAGCCGCGGCCGATGCGCCTCATGTCTTGTTAAAAACCAGCATGGGGGAAATCGTGCTGGAACTGTATCCTGAAAAGGCACCGAAAAGCGTTGAAAATTTTCTCAAGTATGTCAAAAGCGATCACTACAAGGGCACCATCTTTCATCGCGTGATCGACGACTTCATGATCCAGGGCGGCGGCTACGACAAGGACATGACGCAAAAGCCGACCAATGCGCCGATTGAAAACGAAGCCAAAAACGGCTTGAAGAATGAGCCGTATACCTTGGCGATGGCACGCACTGCTTCACCGCATTCTGCATCCGCACAATTTTTCATCAATGTGAAAAACAACAGCTTTCTCGATTATCCGGGACAGGACGGTTGGGGCTATGCCGTGTTCGGCAAGGTCATCAAAGGAATGGATGTCGTCGATAGAATCAAGGCGGTGCCGACCGGCGCCAACAACGTTCCGGTCAAGCCGGTAGTGATTGAATCCGCATCGATTGCAAAATAAGCACTCCCGAATTACAACTTTGATTGAATTATTTGATAAGGACTTTTATGGCTGTCATCCTCACCACCAATCACGGCAAGATCAAGCTCGAACTCGACGCGGAAAAAGCGCCGAAGACCGTCGAAAATTTTCTCGCCTATGTACGTTCCGGCCATTACGACGGCACCATTTTCCACCGCGTCATCGACGGCTTCATGATCCAGGGCGGCGGCTTTGAACCCGGCATGAAGCAAAAGCCAACCAGCGACCCGGTAACGAACGAAGCCGGGAACGGCCTGAAGAACGAGCCGTACACGGTTGCGATGGCGCGCACGTCCGACCCGCATTCGGCTTCCGCGCAATTCTTCATCAATATCAAGAACAATGGCTTTCTCGATTACCCGGGGCAAGACGGTTGGGGTTACTGCGTGTTCGGCAAGGTAGTCGAAGGCATGGATGTGGTGGACAAGATCAAAGCGGTCAAGACCACGCGCACCGGCATGTTTGCCGATGTTCCGGTCGACAATGTCGTAATTGAAAAGGCAGAGCTGGTTTAATCGGCCGCTCTTTCCCATTCTTCGCCATGTCAGCCCCGCATACGACAGCATCTGCTTCGGCGAATACGGCGCAACCGGAAGCGGTTGCGCTTTTCATTTCCGACTTGCATTTGCATGAATCCTTGCCGCGCACCGCGCAGGCGTTCTTCGCTTTTTTACGCGATCGTGCAATGAAGGCGAGGCAGTTGTATCTGCTGGGCGACTTGTTCGAATATTGGGCCGGCGACGATGACATGTCCGCGCCTTGCAACCGGCAAGTAGTCGATGCAATTCGCCAGGTCGGCGATGCGGGCGTTGCCGTATTCTGGATTGCCGGCAATCGCGATTTCCTGATCGGAGAGCGTTTTGCGCAGGCAACCGGTGCGACGCTGTTGCCGGATCCATTCGTTGCAACGATTGCCGGCCGGCGACTTGTGCTGACGCATGGCGACGCGCAATGCACCGACGATGCATCGTACATGGCATTTCGCGCCCAGGTTCGGAAGCCGGCCTGGCAACAGGCTTTTCTCGCACGGCCGCTTGCGCAACGCAAGCAGATCATCGAAGGAATGCGCAGCGACAGCCGCCAGGCGCAACGCAGCAAGCCATACGGCATCATGGATGTGAATGCGGCATCGATTGCCGCACTGTTTGACGCAACCAATACCGCCATCATGATTCACGGTCATACCCATCGGCCGGCCAGGCACGATTATCGGAAAAATGGTGAAACCTTTGTCCGCTATGTGTTGCCGGATTGGGATTGCGATGCCGAACCCAGGCGCGGCGGCTGGATTGCAGTCGATGCCGGCGGCGCAATCAGACGCTTTGATATCGATGGAATCGAGCTCCGGTAGACGCCGGCGTATGGATCCGGGACGCCGCATTTTTTGAGAGCTGCACTCTCGATCCTCAATTTCGCATCCTCATTCGACCATCTTGTTGAGTTGAGCGGGATCGAATTTTTCCAGTTCAGGCAAAGTCTCGCAGAGAATACCGGCAGCCTTCAAGGCGGTAATGATCTTGACGATTTGATGTTCCTGGGTAGCCGCATTGTCGATCAAACCGTGCAAAGCCTTCGACAACGGATCGTCGCCATTCGGCGTTATTCCATAGGCGGCAAACATGCGGGCAGCCGCTTCTTCCTTGAGATTATAGGTTTCCTTCTGAATGATGCGCGCGGGATTGCCCACGGCAGTGGCGCCCGGCGGCACTTCTTTGGCAACCACGGCATTCGAGCCGACTTTCGCTCCTTCGCCGACGGTGAAACCGCCCAGCACCTTGGCGCCGGCGCCGATAATCGCACCGCGCCCCAGAGTCGGGTGGCGTTTCGCGCCTTTATGCAGCGAGGTGCCGCCCAGCGTGACGCCTTGGTAAATCGTGCAATCGTCGCCCACTTCCGCCGTTTCGCCGATGACGACGCCAAAGCCATGGTCGATGAATACGCGCCGTCCGATGATAGCGCCCGGATGAATTTCAATGCCGGTCAAACCGCGTGCGATATGAGAGATGAAGCGTCCCAGCCACTTCATCTCATGCATCCAGCACCAGTGCGCCCAGCGATGCATCGCGATTGCATGCAAGCCCGGATAGCAAGTCAGCACTTCCCACGCCGTGCGAGCGGCCGGGTCACGTTCGATAATGCTGGCGATGTCTTCCCGAAGGCGGCTGAACATGATTTTGAATATTGTTGGACGGCGTTGCGACACAGAGTCAATTGCGACGGTGGTCCGTTCTGGAAATACAAGAGGTGGCTTTGACGGGTAATGTTAGCGCGTTCGCCAAAGCTTTGCTTGTCCGGCAACAATGACGAACGACTGTCAGGAAATCAGGTTTGTCTTTATCCCGCGATAAAGCGCTATCCACCCTTGACGATCCGCTGCCGGCGCGCTTCATAAAGGCAAACACCGGATGCGACGGAGACATTCAAGCTTTCCACGGAACCGAACATCGGCACGCTGACCAGCACGTCGCAGGTTTCGCGCGTCAACCGGCGCATGCCCTCGCCTTCCGATCCCATCACCAGTGCGGCTGCTCCGGAAAAATCGGCTTCATACAAACCTTTTTCCGCATCTTCGGTCGTGCCGATCAGCCAGATATCCCGTTCCTTGAGGTCACGCATCGTGCGTGCCAGATTGGTGACGGTAATGTAGGGAACGGTTTCCGCCGCGCCGCTGGCGACCTTGGCCGCAGTGGCATTCAAGCCGACCGCGCGATCCTTGGGTGCGATCACCGCATGCGCGCCGGCACCGTCTGCCACGCGCAGGCATGCGCCCAGATTGTGCGGGTCGGTTATGCCATCGAGTATCAGCAACAATGGCGGGCCGACGATTGCATCGAGCAATTCATCCAGATTGCGCGCCAGCGACAGCTCGCCGGCCTTCGCCACCACGCCTTGATGACGCCGGGTGCCGACGATATTGCTGAGGCGCTGGTCGTCGGCCTGGATGATGCGCACATTGGCCGCCTTGGCGGCACGCAACAATTCCTGCATGCGGCCGTCATGGCGGTCCGCATCGATATAGATTTCCTCGACCGAAGAGGCGTCATGGCGCAAGCGGGCAGTGACAGCATGAAAGCCGAAAATCATTTTACTTTTCATTTTTATCGTTTCTTCCTGCCAGATTTTGCATACGCTTTTGGCGCGCGTGTTTTTTCTCCGGCCGGAGGGGCTGCCTTCGATCGTTTTGGCCTGGCGGCTTTTGCCGGCTCCGCAGTGTTCGATGCAGAATCCGCTTTCTTCTTTTTATCGCGCGATTGCTGCTCGCTTTCGGCCCGGCGCGCCTCGTTTTTCAACAGCGTTTTGATGCCTGGTTCGGACACCAGACGCAAATCGATCTTGCGTGCGTCCAGATCGACGCGGCTGACTTGGACAGTGACGCGATCCGTCAATTGATAGCGGATGCCGGTACGCTCGCCGCGCAGTTCGTGCCGCGCCTCGTCGTACTGAAAATAATCCGCGCCCAGTTCGGTCACATGCACCAGGCCTTCGATAAAGAGCGCGTCCAACTGGACGAAAATACCGAATGTCGCAACGCCTGAAATCGTGCCGGTGAATTCTTCGCCAAGCTTGTCGCGAATGAAGTAACATTTGAGCCAGGCTTCAACATCGCGCGAAGCTTCATCGGCACGCCGTTCATTCGCGGAACAGTGAATGCCGAGCGCTTCCCAGATCGCGAGATCGCCTTCGTGTTTTTTCTTTCCCTTGGCTTTGTCTTCCGCCTGTTTCTTGCGCGCCGCCGGCGACAGCATCGTGTTCAGCACGCTGGTATCGATTCCTTTCGGATCGTAGCGCTTGCCTTGCAGGATTGCCTTGATCGCGCGATGGGTAAGCAGATCGGGATAGCGGCGGATCGGGCTGGTGAAATGGGCGTATGCCTCGTATGACAAGCCGAAATGGCCGATGTTGTCGGGGCTGTAGACCGCTTGCTGCATCGAGCGCAGCAGCATGGTTTGCAACAGCACCGCGTCCGGCCGCACCTTGATTTTCGGCATCAGCTCGGCGTAATCGGAAGCCGAGGGCGTGTCGCCGCCGCCCAGATGCAAACCCACCTGCTTCAGAAATGTCCTGACCTGATTGAGCTTTTCCTTGGTCGGCGCGGCATGAACCCGATAAACGGCGGGATGCTTGTGACGCTCCAGCAAATCGGCCGCGCAGACGTTGGCCGCCAGCATGCATTCTTCGATGACCTTGTGCGCGTCGTTGCGGGTGCGCGGCAGAATCTGCTCGATCTTGCCGGCCGCATTGCACACGATATACGTTTCCGTGGTCTCGAAGTCGATCGCGCCGCGTGCCTGCCGTGCCTGCAACAGCGCCTGAAACACTTCGTAAAGATGCAGTAAGTGCGGCACCAGCGCCGGACGTTTGGCCGCTTCCGTGCCTCTGGTATTGGCCAGTATGGCTGCCACTTCGGTATAGGTCAGGCGTGCCGCGGAATGGATCACCGCGGGATAAAACTGATACGCCTTGATTTCGCCTTTGGCCGTGATGACCGCATCGCACACCAGCGTCAAGCGATCCACTGCCGGATTCAATGAACAGAGGCCGTTCGATAATTTTTCCGGCAGCATCGGGATCACGCGGCGCGGAAAATACACGGAAGTGCTGCGCTCGAGCGCATCGACATCGAGTGCGTCGTTAGGCTTGACGTAATGACTGACATCGGCAATGGCGACAATCAGGCGATAGCCGTCACTGCGGCCGATCTTGATCGGCTCGCAATAGACCGCATCATCGAAATCGCGCGCGTCTTCGCCATCGATCGTCACCAGCGGCACGTCGCGCAAGTCGACCCGCTCTCCCAAATCGACGGCGCGCACCTCACCGGGCAGTTTCGCCGCCAGCTTTTTCGCCGCGTCGGAAAACTCGTGCGGCACGCCGTATTTACGCACCGCGATTTCGATTTCCATGCCCGGATCGTCGATATCGCCCAGTATTTCAACTATCCTGCCGACCGGCTGCGTATAACGCGAAGGCTGCTCGGTCAATTCAACGCTGACCACCTGCCCGGTTTTTGCCTTGCCCGGCGAACCTGCGAGCAAAATGTCCTGACCGATGCGCTTGTCTTCCGGCACAATGATCCAGACGCCATTCTCGTTAAGCAGGCGTCCGATTACATGCGTATTGGCACGAACGACGACTTCAACGATTGTGCCTTCCGGACGTCCGCGTCGATCGGTGCCGGTGATACGGGCTTGCACACGGTCGCCGTGCAAAACCTTTTGCATTTCTTTTTCTGGCAGGAAAAGATCATCGCTGCCATCGTCCGGAATCAGAAAACCGAATCCGTCGCGATGGCTGCTGACGCGTCCTTCAATAAAATTGGGCAGATGAGCGAGCTGAAAATGGCCGCTGCGATTCGGCTTGATCTGGCCATCGCGTTCCATCGCATTAAGGCGGCGCGTCAGGCCATCGAATTCTTCGGGATTGACGCCAAGTGCCAGTGCGATCGATGTCGTGTCCTGCGGTTCTGTAGCGGTTCGCAAGATGCCGAGAATTTCCTCCCGGCTGGGAATTGTGTAGGGATATTGGCTCAAAAGGGTGTTTCAGTTAGAGTTGATTGATACAGCAGGTAGTGTAACGGAGGAGTTCAATTTTTACCTAACGCGCCATCATCCGGACTGGTGTCGACAGCACTTGCCAATTGACTTCCGGAAGTTTTACGCTATAATCTCTGTCTTTCGCAATGCCCACGTGGCGGAATTGGTAGACGCGCATGGTTCAGGTCCATGTGCCGCAAGGTGTGGGGGTTCGAGTCCCTCCGTGGGCACCAAGTCATTAGAAAACCCGCTGATTCGTCAGCGGTTTTTTTTGACCAAGACCAATTCATTCCTGGTTTGGCTTCAATTCAGACAATTCGGTTAATACGTTCTTGTATTACGCTTCGCCTTTTTTCATCCATACCGCAAGCTGGTGCGGGCGCAAGCTGTCGTATTCTTCAAATGGCTGATGAATCCAGGGATTGCTCTCAAGATATCGCAGATAAAAGTCCGGCTTCATCGATGAACATGCCTTGCACCAGATGACAGCCGTTTTCACCTCTGTCACCGCCGGAAAGCCCTGTTTCAAATGCTGTTGCACCTTTTCCAGCGTAACGCCTGAATCCACCAGGTCATCGACCAGCAGCACTCTGCCGGCCAGCGCGCCTTTGGTCATCGTAACGTACCGGCCAATATCGAGATTGCCGCGCACTGTCCCTGCTTCTTCACGATAGGAACTGGTCGACAGCACCGCCAGCGGCACATCGAAGATGCGGGAAAATATATCGCCTGGTCGCAAGCCGCCTCTTGCCAGACATAATACCTGGTCGAATTTCCAGCCTGACTCATGCACCATCAATGCAAGCGCTTCGATTGCGCGGTGATATTCGTCCCAGTCTACCCAAAGGTGCTTATCGTTCGATAGCGGCACTGTGTTTCCCTTGTTCTTGTTCGCTGATTATTCGAAAGGATGGCGCAGCACGATCGTTTCTTCTCGATCAGGACCGGTGGAAACCATGTCGATCGGCACCCCGACCAATTCCTCGATGCGCTTGATGTAAGCACGCGCATTGGCGGGTAACGCAGCAAGCGATTTTGCACCGACAGTCGTTTCTTTCCAGCCGGGCATTTCTTCATATATCGGCTCGCAGCGGGCGGCATCTTCCGCACCGACCGGAAAGATATCGGCTTTCTTGCGATCCAGCTTGTATCCGGTACACAATTTGAGCGAGTCCAGCCCATCGAGCACATCCAGCTTGGTCAGGCACATACCGGAAACGCCATTGATTTGAACCGAGCGCTTCAGCAATGCGGCATCGAACCAGCCGCAGCGTCTTGCGCGACCGGTAACGGTACCGTATTCATGGCCGACGCTTGCCAAGTGCTTGCCTGTGCCTTGATCGGTCGGCAATTCGGACGGAAACGGGCCGGAGCCTACGCGTGTTGTATACGCTTTGGTGATCCCCAAAATGTAATGCAGCATATTGGGGCCGACGCCGGAACCGGCGGCGGCATTGCCGGCGACGCAATTGCTGGAAGTAACGAATGGATACGTGCCGTGATCGACGTCCAGCAAACTGCCTTGCGCACCTTCGAACAGCAGGTTGGCGCCGGCCTTGTATGCGCCATATAAAGCGCTGGAGACATCCGCTACCATCGGCCTGATGCGCGGCACGTTGGCGAGTGCATCATCCAGCGTCTTTTGATAATCGACCGCTTGCGCCTTCAAATAATGGGTCAGCACAAAATTGTGATAATCGAGGTTTTCCAGCAGCTTTTCGGCAAAACGTTTTTCGTTCAGCAAATCGGCCACCCGAATCGCACGGCGCGCAACCTTGTCCTCGTATGCCGGGCCGATACCTTTGCCGGTAGTGCCGATTTTGGCCGCACCGCGCGCAACCTCGCGTGCCGAGTCCAATGCCGTGTGGTAAGGCAAAATGACCGGGCATGCTTCCGATACTTTCAGGCGCGACGCAACTTCCACTCCAACCGCTTGCAGTTTATCGATTTCCCGCAACAGATCAGGCACGGACAGCACAACGCCATTGCCGATGTAACAGGCGACGCCGGGACGCATGATGCCGGAAGGGATCAACTGCAACGCGGTCTTCTGTCCGCCGATGACCAATGTATGGCCTGCATTGTGTCCGCCCTGAAAGCGCACCACGCCTTGCGCATGATCGGTCAGCCAATCGACGATCTTCCCTTTTCCTTCATCGCCCCACTGGGTACCAATGACTACGACATTTTTCGCCATGCTTTTTTGAGACATCACTTAACCTAAATTTTTAAGAACCCAGTTTCCATTTTCAAGCACCATTGCACGGTCACAATCGAACTCGTCCTGATCATTTTCGTGGCCGGGCAGATTCTGGATCACGACTTCGCCCGCTCTGCGCAATTCGATAATTTTTGCGCGCAACCCGGGCTCCCTGCCCCATGGCGCCCGAATCGAGCGCTTGCGTTCGGCGCGCGGCAGCAAACGTGCCAATTCACGTAAATCCATTGAAAATCCGGTCGCGGGACGGGCGCGCCCGAACGCTTCACCGACATGGTCGTAACGCCCGCCGCGCGCCACCGCATTCGGCAGGCCCGGCACATAAATCGAGAACATCGCACCGCTTTCATATTGATAGCCGCGCAAATCGGCCAGATCGATCGTCACGCTGGCGCCGCCGGCAAGCTTGAGCAGCGATTCAAGTTCGTCGAGAGCCGCCGTAATTCCCGGCAATTGCGGCAATATCCGGCGCGCGCGCGCCATGACTTGCGCATCGCCATACAGTCCCGGCAGCGCCAATAATGCGGTACGCGTCATTTCATCATAATCGGCGGTCATTACTTCCAGACCCGGTACGTCCTTGGCACGCAACAAGACGTACAGTTCGGCTTCATTTTTTCGGGCCTTGGCATCATTGCCGATGATTGCACGCACTACACCTGCATGGGACAAATCAAGACGCACCTGGGAAAAACCGGCCAGCGCCAGCGAAGCCAATGCCAGTTCCTGAATTTCGGCATCCGCCTCCAGGCCCGCATGTCCGTAGATTTCGGCGCCGATCTGCAGCGGCTCACGCGTGGCGTGCAAGCCGGATGGCCGCGTATGCAACACGCTGCCGGCATAGCACAAGCGGGTGACCGATGCGCGATTGAGCAAATGCGCATCGATCCGCGCAACCTGCGTAGTCATGTCGGCACGCATGCCCATGGTTCGCCCGGATAACTGGTCGACCAGCTTGAACATGCGCAAATCGATGTCTTGCCCGGCAGCGGTCAGCGACTCCAGATATTCCAGCAGCGGCGGCATGACGAGTTCATAGCCGTACAGTTGAAAATTATCGAGTATGGCGCGGCGCAACTCCTCGATCTTGCGTGCTTCGGACGGCAAGACATCGGCGATGTTTTCAGGAAGAAGCCAATTGGGCATGACAAAAGAAAGTCAGAAAAGGAAGTGGATCAAGCCAAGCGTCGCCAGCCCGCATAGCAACGCTATCAAACCAAAGAAACGGATTTGCCCGTCGGAAAATTGCGTGATGCGGTTAAACGTCTGTCGCCACTGCTTCGGAAAGAAAAATGGAATGACGCCCTCAAGCAGCAGCATCAATCCAAACGCAATCATCCAAGGACTTTTCACAAGGCTCCGCGTCACTTCTTGGCGTTACCGGATCCCGCACTCTTGAAATAACTGAAGAACTCGGAATTGGGGTCGATCACCAACATGTCGGTACGATTCTTGAAGCTGGCGCGATAGGCTTCCAGGCTGCGATAGAATTTATAGAATTCCGGGCTTTGGCCGAAAGCCTGAGCGTAAACTTGGGATGCCTTGGCATCGCCGTCGCCACGAATATTCTCCGCATCGCGATACGCGTCTGCCAGAATCACCGTGCGCTGACGATCCGCGTCTGCACGGATTTTTTCGGATTCCGCAAAACCGGTGGAACGCAATTCATTGGCGACGCGAGCACGCTCCGACTTCATCCGCTCATACACCGAGGCATTGATTTGGTCGACATAATCGACCCGCTTCAAACGCACGTCGATGATATCGACGCCGATTTGCCCGGCTTCTTCGGACACTTTCTTTTGTACCTCAGCCATTACTGCGCCGCGCTCGCCCGAAATGACTTCCCGTACCGTGCGTTTGGTAATCTCTTCGTTCAGCGCCGCTTTTACTATCTGGGCCATCCGATCCTGCATGAGACGTTCGTCGCCGCCAAAGCTGACGAAAAACAGTTTTGGTTCAGCGATTTTCCATTTTACGTACGCATCGACCAGAATGTTCTTTTTCTCTGCAGTGATGAACCGATCCGCATCAGGCGTATCAAGCGTCAGGATGCGCTTGTCCATGAAAATCACGTTTTGAAATGGCGGCGGCAGCTTGAAATGCAGGCCAGGCTCACTGATCACCTTTTTGACTTCGCCGAGCGCAAACACAACTGCATATTGACGCTGATCGACCAAAAATAGGGTGGACGACAGTAGCAGAAGGCCGATCACCGCGGCGATTGAATAAGAAACGAGACGATTCATTATCTGACCTCCCGCTCGCGTGAGTTGCGGCTGTCGCGGCTGCGCGCATCCTTCTGATGCTGCGCGTCCAGCGACTGCAAATCGGGCGCAGGACCGGTTGTTGTGCCTGCGGTTGGAGGCTTGGATGCGGCTCCTTCATTTGCGACAGTCTGGGCAATCAGCTTGTCCAGCGGCAGATACAGCAAGTTATTGCCGCTCTTGGTGTCAATCATGATTTTGGTCGTGTTCGAAAATATCTGCTGCATGGTTTCGAGATACATGCGATCACGCGTGACAGCAGGCGCCTTTTGATATTCCGTCATTACCTGCTTGAAGCGCGATGCATCGCCTTGCGCAGTGGCGGTGATGCGCGAGCGATACGCTTCCGCCTCCTGCATCAGCCGCGCGGCGGTACCGCGTGCCTTGGGTATCACTTCGTTTGCGTACGCCTGGCCTTCGTTTTTTTGACGCTCGCGATCCTGGCCAGCTCTGACCGCATCGTCGAATGCAGCCTGTACCTGTTCCGGCGGCTGAACGCCCTGCATGGTAACGGCACTGATTTGAACCCCTGACTTATAGCTATCAAGTATTTTCTGCATCAACTGGCCAGCATCAAAGGCGATCTTTTCGCGGCCTTCGTATAACACGAAATCCATTTTGCTTTTACCGACTATTTCACGAATTGACGTCTCTGCCACTTGCTTGACCATCTCTTCCTGGTTGCGGTTATTGAAAACCCAATCTGCTGCGCTTTTCAGCCTGTACTGCACCGCAAACTGGATATCGATGATATTTTCATCCTCGGTCAACATCAGCGATTCTTTCGGCTGCTTGTTCCTGATGCTGGAACGATAGCCGACTTCGACGGTACGGACTTGTGACACATTGACGATTTCATGGCTCTGGATAGGGTAAGGCCAGCGCCAGTTGAAGCCCGCCGGCGTCATATGGCTGTATTTTCCAAAAGTCATTACCACGCCGGTCTGGCCTTCCTGCACAATGAAGAAGCCGCTGACCAGCCACAGAAAAAATACGATAACCGCGACCGCCCCGGCTCCAATGCCGGCCCCCTTCATGTCTGGCGTAAAACCGCCGCCGGAATCGCCGCCGCCGCTATTTTTATTGCCGAACAGCCGGTTCAAGCGCTGATTGAAATCACGCCATAATTGGTCAAGATCCGGCGGACCGTCATTCGGCTTTTTACCGTCCTGGTTTTGATCGTTGTTTTGTGAACCGCGGCCCCATCGGGGATCGTTCAGTGAAAACATCAAGCCAATTTTCTTGAATAGGGAAACAAGCATTCTGTCGCGATCCGGCTTAAAAATAATAGGTTGGAATGCTAAGTGGTTGGTTCGGCATGCAGATTATGAAGCTCAACCGGCCCCATGCCATCAAGGGATTTTGTATTGTTCATTTTGGCGAATTCGGCGACCGCTTCCCGCAGCAGACCCATGCCATCCCCAGTCCGGGCGCTGATAAAAACACGTCGGATTCTAGCATATTCATCACGTTCCAAAGCCGGATCGAGGCCGGCCGCGTCAATCTTGTTCCAGATTAAAATCTGCGGAATATGGTCCGCGCCGATTTCCTTCAATACCATGTTGACCTGCTCGATCTGTTCCATTCGGGCAGGGCTGGCCGCATCGACCACATGCAGCAGCAAGTCGGCATGAATGGTTTCCTCCAGCGTGGCCCGAAATGATGCAACCAGCTGGTGAGGCAATTCGCGAATGAATCCGACCGTATCGGATATCACCACATTACCTGCATCGGCCAGATAAACGCGGCGAGAAGTCGTGTCCAGTGTCGCAAACAATTGGTCGGCCGCATACGCCTGCGCTTTGGTAAGCGTATTGAACAGCGTCGATTTCCCTGCATTGGTATAACCGACCAGCGATACCGAAAACGCATGACTACGTCCTCGCGCACGACGCTGGGTTGCACGCTGGCGATGCAATTTATCGAGCTTGATACGCAACCCTTTGACACGTTCCCCCAGCAGACGCCGGTCTGTTTCAAGCTGTGTTTCACCCGGACCGCGCAAGCCGATACCGCCTTTTTGGCGTTCCAGGTGGGTCCAGCCGCGGATTAACCGGGTAGCAAGATGCTGCAATTGAGCAAGCTCAACCTGAACTTTACCCTCGTGGCTTTTCGCGCGTTGCGCAAAAATATCCAGAATCAGGCTGGTCCTGTCGACAACACGCACATTCAGATGCCGCTCGAGGTTGCGTTGCTGTGCAGGCGACAAGGCATGATTGAAAATGACGATATCGACCTGATGATCGGCTATCGCACCGGCAATTTCATCCGCCTTGCCGGAGCCTACAAAAAAAGCGGCATCGGGACTGGCGCGTTTGCCAATAACGGTTACGGCTGGCACTGCCCCTGCCGATTTGGAGAGCAGCGACAATTCTTCGAGGCTTGCCTCGAAATCGCCTTTGCCGAAATCAACGCCGACTAATGCAGCACGCATATCAAGCCCTGTATCAGGTAGCCCGCATGCATGGCTTTATTCTGCGTCTGTCGACTCAAGATTCAGATTGACTGCGCGTGCGGGAACGACGGTGGAAATAGCATGCTTATAGACCATTTGCGTCACGGTATTGCGAAGCAAAACAACATATTGGTCAAAAGATTCGATATGGCCCTGAAGTTTTATCCCGTTGACAAGATAAATCGAAACGGGAACGTGCTCTTTGCGCAAGGCGTTGAGGAAGGGGTCTTGTAATAATTGCCCTTTGTTGCTCATGGAAACTCCATTGTGTTGTTGTGATTAGGAGGTGGAGACATCTTGAACTTTTTCAAGTGCTTCGCTGAATTGCGTAGGTCGAATGTAAACGATTTCACTCTTTTTTGCTAAAACTAGAAGTCATGCCGCATCATTTTTCATTCCTGGCATAAGGATTTTTACTGGAACGCAACTCTATACGTAATGGAGTGCCAACTAATGAAAAAGTTTCGCGAAAGTGTTTTTCGAGATAGCGCTTGTAGTTTGCATCGACCGCTTCCAGCGCATTACCGTGAATAACGATAATCGGCGGATTTTGGCCGCCCTGATGCGCATAGCGCAGTTTGGGCCGAATCGATCCCTTGCGGCGCGGCTGTTGATGCTCTACCGCTTCGATCAATGCGCGGGTGAGTTTCGGCGTAGGTAAATCAGCCATCGCCGCGGCGTAAGCCGCATCGATCGATTTCATCGCAGGCGCAATGCCGGTCGATTTCAAGGCAGAGATGAAATGGAATTTTGCAAAAGACAGAAAACTCAGCTTGCGCTCCAGGTCGATCTTGATTTCATCGCGCCGATCGCCGGTCAATCCATCCCACTTATTGACGCAGACCACCAAAGCTCGTCCCGACTCCAGGATGAATCCCGCGATATGCGCGTCCTGCTCGGATATGTCTTGCTGCGCATCAAGCAGGAGCAGAACGACATTGGCTTCTGAAATCGACTGCAAGGTTTTTACTACCGAGAATTTTTCGATCGCTTCGAACACCTTGCCGCGCCGCCGTATGCCTGCCGTGTCGATCAGCGTGTAATGCTTGCCGTCGCGCTCGAACGGGATTTCGATCGAATCGCGCGTCGTTCCAGGCATGTCGAAGGCAATCACGCGCTCTTCGCCAAGAAGCGTATTTACAAGTGTCGATTTACCGACGTTCGGACGCCCGACGATGGCGATCTTGATGTCCCTGGCCGATGCCGCGGGCTGTTCGTCTCCGACGGGCCGCTGCGCGAATGCGATATCAAGCGATTCATCCACGAGATCCATCACGCCGTCGCCATGCGCAGCGGAAATGACATAGGGATCACCCAGTCCGAGTTCATAGAAATCGGCTGCGACCGACGTATATTTCATGCCCTCGGATTTATTGACCACCAACATCACCGAACGACCGGATTTGCGCAAAAATTCCGTGATGGTCTTGTCGTGAGGCGTCAAGCCTTGACGGCCGTCGACAATGAAAATGACGACGTCGGCTTCCGCCACGGCCTGCTTGGTCTGCTTGGCCATTTCATGCATGATGCCTTCTTTTGCGACCGGTTCGAAGCCGCCGGTATCGATCACCAGAAAAGGGCGCTCGCCCATTCTGCCTTCGCCGTAATGCCGATCGCGTGTCAACCCGGGAAGATCGGCGACCAGCGCATCACGCGAGCGAGTCAGCCGATTGAATAACGTGGACTTGCCGACATTGGGTCGGCCTACAAGTGCAATAACCGGCTTCATCAAATTGTTAGTCGGCCGCTAATGCAACCACTGTCCCTGCTTGAGTTTGAAAAATCAGATTCGCACCCGTCACCAAAGGAGCGGCAACAATTGAACTCCCATCGGTGCCGGCACGTGCGATAAAAGCGCCGTCTTCGCGGGAAAGAAAATGAATGTAGCCCTGGCCGTCGCCAACCGCAACCGCACGTCCGAACGAAACTGGCGCTGATAGCCGGCGGTTGGCAAGTTCCTTGTTACGCCATACGCTGACCCCGGTGTCGCGCATGAATGCGTTCAGAACACCGCGCTCATCGGCGGCAAATACGAAGCGCTCATCTGCTCCCAAGCCCACTTCGCTGGAAAATTTCCTGGCCCAGCGGGAAGCGCCGGTGACCGCATCCACACAGCCGATGCGGCCCTGATAAGCCACTGCGCATACATCGCCCCCAATTACGACCGGCATGCCGGATACATCCGCAATGCGTTCCAGTTCGGTGGCGCCGCGCGGGTCGCCTACCGCCACTTCCCAGCGGGGGCCGCCGTTGGTCAACGCCAACGCCAGCAATTTCCCGCCCGGCAATGCCACAAAAGCGGTTGTGCCTGCAATGGCAATGCCCGGCGCAGTGCGCAAAGTCAATGGCGGTGCGGTACGCTGCACCGCCCAGCGGCGTGTTCCGGAATCGGCATCAAACGCGACGATGCGGTTGTCCATGCTGCGCACGATGACCAGCCCTTCGCCCACCGCCGGGGCGGATAACACTTCGCTTGATGCTTGGGCTTTCCAGCGTAATTTTCCCGCACCGTCAAATGCCAGCACCATGCCTTTTTCACCGACGACCGCAACGGTATTGCCGTCGCTGCCGACGCCGGCAGTCAAAGGCATGCCGGCATTGATCCGCCACGCGGATTGGCCGCTGGCGGCTTCGATGCGCATGACGGAGCCATCTGCCGCCGCCGCAAACAGGCTGCCGTTTGCGGCGGCAGGCGAAAAAACAAATCTGCCCGCACTGCCGACCGGGGTTGACCATGCGGAGCGAATTGCCATAGTCGGCTTGAAGTCCACCAATTGTGCCGGCGGATTGCGCGGCGCAGGCTTGCTGGCAAAAGGATTCAACGAAGAGAGCGTCGAACACCCTGCCAGTACGACCATCAACCCTGCAGATGCGAGCTTCGCTGCGATACGCATTTTTTCCCCTTTGCTCATTTGCTTGTAATTAAGCCGCAGCTTTGGCAGGTGCGCCGCCAATCGCATCCAGTTTCAATTGAATAAGCTGACGGCCCGGATTTTTTTGATCCGTTTTATCGAGCGCAAGCTGGTAAGCGGCGCGCGCCTCTTCCAGCTTGTTCTGTGCAACCAGGATATCGCCTTTACGATCGGCAACGATCCCTGCAAACTGCACCGGAAAATCGCCGGACATCAGTTTCAAGCCTTCGTCATATGCTTTTTCATCGAGCAGGACACCGGCCAGCCGGATCTTTGCAATTGCCTTGTATTCGGCATCAAGCCCATTGTCGACCACCCATTGCAACTGTGCTTTCGCCGTCTTCAAATCATTCGCATCGAATGCGCTCTTGGCTGCCGTCAGCGCACCCATCTGCGCATAGGCAGTCTTGCTGAACTTGTCCTCCATGTCGGCTGCCGCACGCTGAACCCTTGCGGTATCCTTTGCGGTAACCGATTTCTGCAGTTCTTCGTAAAGCTGTGCGGCTTGCGCCGACTGATTGCGCTGGTAATAATTCCAGCCGGACCAGGCTGCATAAGCGGCCAGCACAATGATGAGCAGCCAGGTCACCAGATTGCCGTGTTGGTTCCACCAGGCCTTGATGGAGGCCATCTGTTCCTGTTCTTCGAGATCGTATGCCATGTGATGTAATGTTAGTGGTGATAGTGTAAGTGCTCGGAATGGTCATGCTCATCCGCACCGACGATTTGATCGACCAGATAATCGGCGACTTTGTCGAATGCGACCGTGGCTTGATTGGTTTCAATTTCTGCCGAACGCATCGTCTTGACGGTCGCAACGCCGTTGGCGACTTCGTCCTCGCCAAGGATGATTGCATAAGCGGCGCCGCTGGCATCCGCCCGTTTCATTTGCGATTTGAATCCGCTGCCCGCATTGGCCGATGCGCAATGTAGCACAACATCCAGCCCGGCATCGCGCAATCGCTCCGCCAGCACGAATGCCTGGAGTTGCGCGGCCTCGCCCTGATGCACCAGATAGGCATCGCACTGGTTCGATGCAAATTGCTCGCCGGTTGCCTTCATCAGCTCCAGCAACCGTTCCACGCCCATTGCAAATCCGCATGCAGGCGTCGGTTTGCCGCCGAACATTTCGATCAGCGGATCATAGCGGCCGCCGCCGCAGACGGTGCCTTGCGACCCTAATTGATCGGTGACCCATTCGAACACGGTGCGATTGTAATAGTCCATCCCGCGCACCAGCCGCGGATTGACCGTGAACGGGATATTGCCATGACGCAGAATATTCTGTACGCCCTCGAAATGAGTGCGCGATTCCTCGCCCAGATAATCGAGCAGCTTTGGCGCCGCATTGACCATCTGCTGCATCACCGGATTTTTGGTATCGAGTATCCGCAGCGGATTCGAATGCAGGCGCCGCTGCGCATCTGCATCGAGCAATTCTTTGTGCTGCTCGAAATAGGCTACCAGATCGGCGCGGTGCCGGTTACGTTCGGCGGCATCGCCGATCGAATTCAATTCCAGCCTGATATTGTCGAGGCCCAGATCATCCCATAACCGCTGGCACAGCATGATCAGCTCAGCATCGATATCGGGGCCGGTGAAGCCGATTGCTTCGGCGCCGATCTGATGAAACTGGCGATAGCGACCGCGCTGCGGTCTTTCATGGCGGAACATCGGGCCGGCATACCACAGGCGCTTCGGGCCGTCGTAAGTCAGGTTATGTTCCAGTACGGCGCGCACCACGCCTGCGGTGCTTTCCGGACGCAGCGTCAACTGGTCGCCATTCATCGAGTCGGTGAAGGAATACATCTCCTTTTCGACGATATCGGTCACTTCTCCCAAGCCGCGAGCGAACAGCGCGGTAGGCTCGACTATCGGCGTGCGAATCTGCTGAAAACCATAGCTCTTCAGGACTGTATGAACAGTATTTTCGAACAATTCCCACAGCGGCGCATCGGCTGGCAGGATGTCATTCATTCCTTTCACGCCGACGATTTTTTCTGTTTTTTTATTTTCTGACATTTTCCGGACTACTTGTTTGCAACTTGTTTACCGCATGCTCAAGTGATGGCCACTTCTTTTCGATAGCGGGTTTTAACATAATCGAGCACGATCGCCTGAAATTCCTCCGCAATGCGTTCTCCGCGCAGCGTGATCGTTTTCTGGCCGTCGACAAATACCGGCGCAGCGGGCGATTCCCCGGTACCGGGCAAGCTGATCCCGATATTGGCATGCTTGGATTCGCCGGGCCCGTTCACGATGCAACCCATCACCGCGACATTCATGCTTTCAACGCCGGAGTACTGCGTTTTCCATGCCGGCATCTGATCGCGCAGATACGTCTGAATCTTGTCGGCCAGTTCCTGAAATACCGTCGATGTCGTGCGACCGCAACCGGGGCAGGCAATCACCATCGGCGTGAATTTGCGCAATCCCATCGTCTGCAAAATTTCTTGCGCCACAACCACTTCTTTCGTGCGATCGCCACCCGGTTCCGGTGTCAGCGAAATACGAATGGTGTCGCCGATTCCTTGCTGCATCAGCACCGATAATGCGGCGGTGGAAGCGACGATACCCTTGCTGCCCATGCCGGCTTCGGTCAATCCCAGATGCAATGGATAGTCGCAGCGGCGAGCGAGTTCGCGATAGACCGCAATCAGATCCTGCACGCCCGACACCTTGCACGACAGGATGATGCGATCGCCGGCCAAACCGATTTCTTCCGCGCGCCGGGCGTTTTCGATGGCGGATGTGACCAGCGCTTCGTACATCACGGCCTGCGCACTCCATGGCGCGGCGCGCTGCGCGTTTTCATCCATGATGCGCGCCAGCAGCGCCTGATCGAGGCTGCCCCAATTGACGCCGATGCGCACCGGCTTGTCGTACCTGCAAGCCGCTTCGATCATCTGCGCGAATTGGGTGTCGCGTTTGGCGCCCTGCCCGACATTGCCGGGATTGATCCGGTACTTCGACAGCGCTTTCGCACAATCGGGATAATCATTCAAAAGCGTGTGGCCGTTGTAATGAAAATCCCCGACCAGCGGCACATCGATGTCCATCTTGTCCAATTGCTCGCGAATCGCGGGCACGGCAGCAGCAGCTTCTGGATTATTGACGGTGATCCGCACCAGTTCGGAACCTGCGCGCGCCAATTCCTTGACCTGGATTGCGGTTGCGATGACGTCCGCCGTATCGGTATTGGTCATCGACTGCACCACCACCGGCGCATCACCGCCTATGCTTATTTCTCGTGTTCCGCATCGGACCACGGCATGCCGGCTTTTGCGACGCGCCAGCGGGCCGGAACCGATTGGAGAATTCATTGATGACATACGCGCATTACTTCAAGTTAAGACGGGCGACATTGCTTTTTGCCTCGGCCCGCAACGCCATGGGTACGCCGCGCAATGCCGCATCGACACCAGATGCATTTCCGATGGTCAGCGACACCGGCGCCGTGATCCTGTAAGTCTCGGTTTCGCCCGCCTTGGCCAGACGAGAAACAGCCAGACTGTTGTCCGACCGCTTGATTTCAATCCAGGAATCTTCCCGCAGCTTCAAGACGAGCATGTCTTTTATATCGATAACTGAACCGGCGGCAGGAGAAACGGCCGTATTCGCCGTTCTCACAGCCAGCTTTGTTGCAGTCGTTGCATTCACATCAGCCTGGACGGTTGCGATGCTGTTGTTGCCTGCAACGTCCAGCATACCAGTTGTCGCGACGCCATTCATTGCGGCAGCATCCACGTTCATGCCGTTCAAATGACTGGCTTTATCCACCTCCACCGAACCGGGCACAGCGAGCATCGGCGCATTTTGCATAGGGGCGGATAACAGCGGCAATTCCTTGTCGATTTTCAATGCCAACGATTCTGGCAAAACCGAAAACCATCCCGTCTTCTGCCCGACCAGGATTGCCGCCACCAGCAGCACAAGAATCAGCGCAATGAGAGACGATTTCGAAGACAAGCCATTCCGGCTCCCTGTCGACAAGCGGCTCTCCGAAAAAGGTATGGTGGACAACGCACGACGCAACGGCATCAATTCGTCGGAACCGGTAGCCTCGCTTGCGATGACAAGCAACAACGGCGCTGGATCAACCTTCAACAGCTTCGCATAGGATCTGATGAAGCCGCGCACACTGGCCATGCCGGGCAACGCCGCGTAATTGTCGGCTTCGATTGCCTGTATTTGGCGAGGAGCCAAATTCAGTTGGCTTGCAACATGCTCAATCGACCAATTCAATGCCTGCCGCCGTGCAGCCAGTTGTGCGCCAGGGGCCGGAGCAGGTTGATCAACCTCTTCCTGCTGCTGACCTTGTTTTTCCTGGGCATTTGATTCATTCATTGCCGTGTCACTCATCAAACGCCCCGCGAAGATAAGCCGCGTACTCTTGCGAATTGGGATAACGGCGGCGCAATTGCGTAGCCAACCTTGTTTCGGCTGCCCAGTCGCCGGTCTTCCGCTCGACCTTGATTGCAGTCCATAGAATATCCGCGCTCAATTTATCCGCCTTGGCCACCCGACTGATATAAAAACGCGCCCGCTGATAATCGCCGCGACCGTAATACACCTTTGCCATATTTGCATTGGTATCGAGATTTCCCGGATCATGCCGAAACGCTTCTGTGAAATAGCGTTCCGCCGCCACGCTGTCTTTCAATTTCAAACTGCATACGCCTGCATTGTTCAATGCCTTGGCCGGAGATCGATAGGTAGGATTTTTGAGAGCGGCGTCGAAGTAGGCAATCGACTGCCGCTCGCGGCCGTTCCGGCACAGGAACCAGCCGTAATTATTGGATAGATCCGGATTGTTCGGCGCCAGTTTCATCGCACGCAGGAAATTATCTTCCGCAAGGGCGGTTTCACCCATGTCCATATAGACCAATGCCCGCACACCATATGCATCCGCATAACCAGGATCTATCTGAAGCGCCTGCTTCAACTCGTCAAGGGCGACATTCATTTGGCCTTGTCCGTAATAGCCGATTGCCAGTTGCAGTCGAATTTGGGCGCGCTTCTGATTGTCGGTTTGATCGGAACTGGTGGGCAATTCGCCTTGCGCGCTTCCCGGCTGAGTCGATGCGCATCCCGCCAGCAGCAAAACGATCGCCGCAATGGCAGCAAATCCGGATTTTCGCCAAACCGCTCTCATGCAGATATCTCCACGATACGACCAAAATCCCTACCGAACTTTTCCCGGTATTCCGCCATTTTCTGCATCCGTTCCTGCACATGGGTACGGTCTTGCACTTCGCCCGCCAATTGCCCGCAAGCCGCATCGATGTCGTCGCCGCGCGTCTTGCGTATCGTCGTGACAATACCGGCATCCATCAGGATTTGTGCAAATGCCTTGATGCGGCCATTATTCGAGCGCGTCAATCCCGATGCCGGAAAAGGGTTGAAAGGAATCAGGTTGAATTTGCAAGGCACCACACTGACACCGTTTTGCACCAGCGCAACCAGCTCATGCGCATGGACATCGGTATCGTTGACGCCGTCCAGCATGCAATATTCGAAAGTAACGAAGTCGCGCGGCGCGTAATCGAGATAGCGTTTGCATGCGGCCATCAATTCATTCAGCGGATATTTTTTATTGAGCGGCACGAGTCCGTCGCGCAACTGGTCGTTGGATGCATGCAGCGACACGGCCAGCGCAACAGCGCATTCCTGCGACAATTTGTCGATCATCGGCACCACGCCGCTGGTGGAAAGCGTCACGCGACGACGCGACAAGCCATACGCATTATCGTCGAGCATCATCTTCAGCGCCATAACGGTCGGCTCGAAATTCAACAGCGGTTCGCCCATGCCCATCATCACGACATTCGTGATCTGGCGTTCGCCTTTAGGGCCGGGTTCGATGCCTTTTGTCTTGCGCAATTCAAATTCCGCCATCCACAACTGGCCGATAATTTCACCGACCGTCAAATTGCGGCTGAAACCCTGCTTGCCGGTCGAACAAAACCGGCAGTTGACTGCACAGCCCGCTTGTGTGGAAATGCACAGCGTGCCGCGATTTTCTTCAGGAATGAAAACGGTTTCAATTGCATTGCCCTGCCCGACGTCAAGCAGCCATTTGCGCGTGCCATCGGACGAAATATGATCGCTGATCGTTGCCGGAGCGGCAATCATTGCGCGAGTCGCCAGTTTGTCGCGCAGCGACTTCGCCAGATCGGTCATCGCATTGAAGTCGCTGGCGCCGAATTGGTGAATCCAGCGTTGCAATTGCTTGGCCCGAAACGGCTTCTCACCCAACTCGCCGCAGTAAGAGACGAGTTGCGCGGGATCAAGGTCCAGTAGATTGGTAAGAGCCGTCATAGCAGCATTTCATCATGCCGTTCATCTTTCAAGCAACAAAAAACTTGGGACGAACGGAATTTCAGTTAGCGCGAATAAACATTCAAAGCGGGAAAGAAATAGGCGATTTCAATTTTTGCGGTTTCCACAGCATCGGAACCGTGTACTGCATTGGCATCGATCGAATCGGCAAAATCGGCGCGAATGGTCCCTTTGTCGGCCTTCTTCGGATCGGTTGCACCCATCAGGTCGCGATTCTTGGCAATGGCGTTTTCGCCTTCCAGCGCTTGCACCATGACCGGACCCGAGATCATGAAATCCACCAGATCCTTGAAGAATGGGCGTTCGCGGTGAACCGCGTAAAACCCTTCGGCTTCGGCGCGGGAAAGCTGTGTCATGCGGGAGGCAACGATTTTCAGACCGGCGTTTTCAAAACGGGAATATATCTGGCCGATCACGTTTTTCGCGACTGCGTCCGGTTTAATAATCGACAGGGTACGTTCGATTGCCATCTGTAAAAACTCCAATAAAAATAAAGGGTTAAGACTACAAGTAAGAATTCAACTAACCTTTAATTTTAACATGAAACCCCTATATATGGGATCAAACAGAGGACGGATGAGGACAATGATTCTCGAACTTCCCTGATATTGGGTTATCCTATGAAAGTAACGAGCGATGCCATGTTTTGAAATAGTTGCAATAATATAACCGCCATCGGAGGACATATGGAACGAAACCTGCAGCAGACCTACAGCGTGCCTGTCGAATCGCTGGTGACACGTCATCGCGTATTGCGCAATACCTATTGGCTACTTGCATTGTCGATGGTTCCGACCATCTTGGGCGCTTGGTTAGGCGTGCAATTCAAGTTTGCTTTTTTTTCCGGCAGCCCGGTTATCGGCTTTATCGCCTTTCTGGCGATCGCCTTCGGTTTTTTCTATGCGATAGAAAAAACCAAGAATTCCGGTTTGGGCGTCGCCGTATTGCTCGGCTTCACCTTCTTCATGGGGTTGATGCTGACACGCCTCATCAGTTTTACGTTGGGATTTTCAAACGGTGCGCCGCTCATCATGACCGCATTTGGCGGAACGGCTGCAATATTCGGCGCGATGGCTACCATTGCAACGGTTTCAAAGCGTGATTTTTCCGGTATGGGGAAATGGCTGTTTGCCGGTGTGCTGGTGATTCTGGTTGCTGCCGCGGCAAACATCTTCCTGCAAATGCCGGCGCTCTATCTGGCGATTTCGGTCATTGCGATTGCGATTTTTTCCGCTTATATCCTGTATGACGTGCAGCAGATCATCAACGGCGGCGAAACCAATTATATTTCAGCAACACTTCGGATTTACCTGGATGTCTATAACATATTCGTTAACTTGCTGTCACTGTTAGGAATAGTCGGCGGCAGCCGCGATTGATCCGATTAAACCAAAAAGCCGATCCGATGATCGGCTTTTTATTTCCATTCCTGCTTTATTCACTGACTCCGCGGCAGGTGCCCGGTTAATCGATCCGATCAAATACGGCAATGGATTCCACGTGCGCGGTATGCGGAAACATGTTGACCACGCCCGCCTGCTTCAACGCATAACCGCCATCATTGACCAGCAAACCCGCATCGCGCGCCAGCGTCGATGGATTGCATGATACATAGACGATGCGTTTCGGGCGCATGTTTGGATCGATGTTTTTCAAGCCGATCAGTGCCTGGCAGACCGCCATCGCGCCATCGCGCGGCGGATCGATCAGGAATCGGTCGAATTTTCCTAAGGCTGCAAAATCGTCAGCCGTGACCTCGAACAGATTGCGGCTGAAAAATCCTGTTTTATCCGCCAGACCATTGGCCTTTGCGTTTTCCAATGCGCGCTCGGTCAATGTCACGCTGCCTTCGATGCCGATCACTTCGCGCGCTTGCGTTGCAATCGGCAACGTAAAATTTCCCAGGCCGCAAAACAGATCCGCAATACGCTCGTCCGGTTGTGCATCGAGCAGGCGCAATGCACGCGCCACCAGCACGCGATTGATCTGATGGTTTACCTGGGTAAAATCAGTCGGCTTGAATGGCATCCTGATGCCGAACTCCGGCAACGCATAATGCAGCTCGGTATCCATCGGATAAAATTGATACGCGCTATCGGGACCGCCGGGTTGCAACCACCACTGAACATGATATTGGTCCGCGAAGGATTTGAGCTTTATCTCATCGCCAGCCGACAGCGACGCCATGATCCGCAACACCATCGCGGTAATCGTGGCGTGCTCGCCTTCTCCCACGGCGAGTTCGATCTGCGGCAATTGTTCCATTATCGAAAGCGATGCAATCAAGCTGCGCAACGGCACCAGCATTGCCGAGACGTTCGGCGGCAACACCTCGCATGTTTTCATATCGGTGATGAACGTCGATTTTCTTTCATGAAAACCGACCAGCACGCTTCCCTTTTTAGGTACATTGCGTACCGACATGCGAGCGCGGTAACGGTAACCCCAAGTCGGTCCGTAAATCGGCCGCAGCATGATCTCCGCCTTCACCTTGCCGATATGCTTGAGATTATCTTCCAGCACCCGCTGTTTGGTTGCGACCTGTGCGCCCGGCTCCAGATGCTGCATGGCACAGCCGCCGCAAGTACCGAAATAAACGCACTTCGGCTTGACGCGCAACGGAGATTCGCGATGCACGGCAGTCAGCGTAGCCGCTTCCCATTTCGCTTTCCTGCGGAACGACTGAAAACCGACACGTTCACCCGGCAAGGCGCCCTCCACAAAAATCACTTTGCCTTGCGTGCCATCGTCGTTTTGCAGATGGCCGACGCCACGAGCTTCCATGTCAAGCGATTCGATATCGATGATGTTGTGCGGCATAGGGAAAATCAAAGTATCGGGTTCGCCATCAACCCGATATGAATTATGAAAAACGATGTTGAAAACGATTGCGTCAAAGCGGCGGCTGGGACGGCGGCCATGCCGTCAGATATTCTTTCCAATGCGGCGCCTCGATTGCGGCAAGCGAAGACCGGATCAGCGACATTTCGGCGTCGTAGGCGGCTTGCGTCATCTCGCCGCGCATCAACTGAAACCGGCAATAAACCAGATAAGTATTGACCACGTCCGTCTCGCAATAATCGCGGATTTCATTCAAGCGGCCTTTCTGGAACAACGTCCAGACCTGCGATCCGTCCACGCCGATCTTGCCGGGAAAGCCGCACAGCTTTGCCAGATCATCCAGCGGCGCATTGGCGCGGCCGGTATAGAGCGCCAGCAGATCCATCAGGTCCAGATGACGGCTGTGATAACGGCTCAGGTAATTGTTCCACTTGAAATCGCGATCCTCGCTGCCCATTTCCCAATAGCGCGATGCCGTGACGCCATTGATCAGCGCACGATAGTGCAATACCGGCAAGTCGAAACCGCCGCCGTTCCACGATACAAGCTGCGGCGTATATTTATCGATGATGCGGAAAAAATCGTGCACAAGCTTTGATTCAGGATCGTCCGGCGTGCCTAATGAACGTACGCGAAAACCATCGTCATCGCGAAATACGCATGAAATCGCAGCGACCCGATGCAAATGATGCTGCAGGAAATCCGAACCTGATTTTTCACGTCTTGCGGCAAAGGCAGCGGCGGCCACTTCGCTATCGCTCATAGCCTCCGGGTGAGCGTTAAGCGCGCGCAAACCCTTCACATCGGGAATCGTCTCGATATCGAACACCAGGATCGGTATCACAGCAATGCATCCTTTCCGACGCCGCGCGCGGTCAACGCACGCTTGAGTTTGACCAATGCCTCCTGCTGGATTTGCCGCACGCGTTCGCGCGTGACGCCCATTTCCGCAGCCAGTTCTTCCAGGGTCGCCGGATCGTCATTGTCCAGACCGAAACGGCGGATAATGACGATCCGCTGCTTGTCGGGCATTTTCTTCAACCAGTCCCGCACGAGCGTCGTCATTTCATGATGTTCGGCACGCGAATCGGGCCCATCCTCGCTGTTGCCCGGCAACATATCCATCAGGCTGGCTTGCGGGTCGTTGTCGAGCGGCGCATCGAGCGATGTCGCGTGCTCGGACAGCGCAAGGATATCTTGCACGTCTTCCACCGATCGATCGATAAGGTGCGCAATATCTTCTGCGGTTGCATCCTTGCCATCGTGATGCTGTGCTTCAAGATGATATTTGGCGCGCAGAATCTGATTGAGCTCGCGCACCATGTGCACCGGCAGACGCACGGTGCGCGCCTGGTTCATGATCGCCCGCTCGATGCTTTGCCGAATCCACCAGGTGGCGTAAGTCGAAAACCGGAATCCGCGCTCCGGTTCGAATTTATCGATTGCACGCATCAAGCCGAGATTGCCCTCTTCGATCAGATCCAGCAATACGACGCCGCGGTTGATATAGTGCTTTGCGATCGACACCACCAGGCGCAGATTGTGCTCGATCATTTTTTGACGCGCATCGAAATCGCCCTGCTTGGCCAGCGTCGCAAAATGCACTTCTTCCGTTACCGACAGCAATGGGCGCAAACCGATCTGGTTCAGATAATGCTGCGTGGTATCGGTAGAAAGCTCGGCGGCCAGCACCGTCTTCAGTTCATCGACGCTATCGATCGCGACAACGATGCCGCTTTCCGTGTCATCGGCGCCATCGGCCAGCAATTCAGCTACCTCGCCATCGGCGTTGAGCGTCGTATCAGACGAATCATCCGACGCTGCGTCGTCATCCGCACGGTCATTGGGATTGCGTGTCATTTATCGGTTTGGCAGGAATTTTGATGGATCGACCGGCTTGCCTTGCTGACGAATTTCAAAGTGAAGCTTTACCGCATCGCTATCCGAATTGCCCATCTCCGCGATCTTTTGGCCTTTGCTGACAATTTGACCTTCTTTTACCAGGATGGTTTTGTTGTGAGCATAAGCCGACAACAAGTTGGCGGTGTGTTTTACGATAACGAGATTGCCGTAACCGCGAACGCTGCTGGCATACAGTACCGTACCCGATCCTGCGGCAAGTATCGGCTGGCCCAGCTTGCCGGCAATATCGATTCCTTTCTTGCCGTTATCGAACGTGCCGACCAGCTTGCCATCGGCCGGCCACATCCACGCAATCCCTTCACTGTCAACGCCGGCCACGGCAGGCGAATCAACCGGTTTGTCGTTCCTGACATCCAGACTTTTGGAGGGTTCCGCCTTGGCGATGGAAGAGGCGACCGCATCGGGCTTTTGCAGTTCCGCCAATGCCGCTTCGGAATAGGGGCGTTTGTCGCCGCGCGGTGAAATTTTGTGTGCCGAGGCTGCCGCTTGAGATGCCGGTGGCGGCGCAAGCAGCCTGACCTCGACTCCTGACGTGGCAGCGACGCTGCCGGTTTGCGCGCCACCTGGTGCAGCGCCTGCTTCAGGCGGAAGCACACGCAGCACCTGATCGACTTTAATATCGTTCGGACTGACAAGATTATTCCAGGCAACGATATCGCGAAAATTTTGTCCGAATTCCAGCGCAATCCGATAAAGCGTATCGCCTCTTTTAACGATATAGTAGCCGCGCCCCTCGATCTGTTTCGGCTTGGAAATTTCGGCGGAGCTGATAATTGGCGCACGGTCCACGACCGGCGCGGAATGGCGCGTTGTGCTGCATGCGGCAATTGCTCCGGCCAGCATTACCAGGCATATCAAGCGTATTTTTTTCATTCGCATCATGTTCATTTTTGAAATACGGCCTCAAATCATCCTGCGGTACCGGGACGAAGCGGCACAAAATGACAATCTTCAAGCGTAGTCGTGGTCCATTCGTACCTGCTGATGCGCTCGATGAGCTGCAATACCTGATGTCGCGAACCCACCGGGGCTACGAGCCGGCCGCCGACCGTCATTTGATCCAGCAAAGCTTGCGGCACTTCCAGTCCTGCGGCGGCCAGAATGATGCCGTCAAACGGTGCGACTTGCGGAAATCCAAGCATACCATCTCCGTAATGCAAGCGGATGTTGGCGATGCGCAATGGCCGCAAATTGGCTTTGGCCAATTCATGCAACGGCTTGATGCGCTCAATCGAATACACTTCCTTCGCAACCAGTGACAGCACTGCGGCTTGATAACCGCAGCCGGTGCCGATTTCCAGCACTTTATTCAATACGCCGCCCTGGCTGTTGTCGCGCATCACTTCAATCATCCGGGCGACGATGTAAGGCTGCGAAATTGTCTGATGATGGCCGATCGGCAATGACGCATCGATATAAGCCTGGCTTGCAAACGCCGATTCGATGAAAAGATGGCGCGGCACTGTCTCCATCGCGGCCAGCACCTTGGCATCCTTGACGCCTTGCTTTGCCACACGCGCAACCATCGCTTTGCGTACCCCGCCGGATACCAGCGGTGTCGGGCGTTCCAAATCCTGCAAAGCCTGCGCAGCTCGATTGACAGCAGCAATTTGCGATCCCGTTCGCATGCCGTTTTGCGCAGCATTTTGCGTCGCGGTTTGTGGCGTGGCAACAATCCTGGTCAATGCCAAGGATTTGGCAGCAACAGCCTTCGAGGACTTGTCGCCGATCGACGATAGCGACAATGGAAAACTTTTGCTCTTGCCGGTCATGCCAGACCTTTCTTGAGCGCGTCCAGTTGCGCCGTATGCGTCAAATCGATTTGCAGCGGCGTGATCGACACATGCCCTTTCGCGGTAGCGTGAAAATCGGTACCTTCGCCCGCATCTTTTGCCGCACCTGCGGGGCCGATCCAAAAAATCTCGCGGCCATGCGGATCGGTTGTTTTGATCACCGCTTCCGATTGATGGCGCTTGCCGAGCCTGGTGGCAACCGCGCTTTTCAGATCGCCATACGGCAAATTCGGAATATTGACGTTCAGCAAATAGGGTTTTTGTATTGCATCGAAGCGGCGCTCCACGATTTCCCTTGCCGTTCTTGCCGCCGCATCCAGATGCGCCCAGCCCTTCTCGACCTGCGAAAATGCAATTGCCGGGATGCCGAACAAGTATCCTTCGGTCGCAGCCGCCACCGTGCCGGAATAGAGCGTGTCGTCCCCCATGTTCTGGCCTTGGTTGATGCCCGACACGATCAGATCCGGTCGAAAAGACAATACGCCGGTCAGCGCGATATGCACGCAATCGGAGGGTGTGCCGTTTACAAAATAAAAACCGTTTTCCGCACGATAAACCGAAAGCGGCCGATCCAGCGTCAACGAATTGGAAGAGCCGGACCGATTGCTGTCCGGTGCAACGACAACAATTTCAGCAATCGGGGCCAGCGCATTGGCCAGAGCAACGATACCTGGGGCAAGATAACCATCGTCATTACTGATAAGAATTTTCATGGGTTGATTTTACCTGAAGCAATATCGCGAACCGGTGAACATATTGCGATTTTGCGGCATAATCATAAAATCAAACGACCGTTCGTTTTTTAAAATAACAAGGAGACAACATGAAAGCCATCGTCTGCAAAACATGGGGACTGCCCGATACCCTGGCAGTGGAAGATCTGGACGACGTCATACCGGGTCCCGGCCAGATAGCGATCGATATCAGGGCGGCAGGCGTCAATTTTCCGGATGTGCTGATCATCCAGAATAAATACCAGGTCAAGCCCGAGCTTCCGTTTACGCCTGGCAGCGAACTCGCCGGCGTAGTGCGCGCAGTCGGCGAAGGCGTCACGCAATTCAAGGCAGGCGATCAGGTGATCGCCTTTACCGGACAAGGCGCATTTGCGCAGCAGATCGCGGTTCCGGCGCAGGCCGTCATGCCGATGCCGCCCGGCATGGATTTCGATACCGCCGCCGCCATCACGCTGACCTACGGTACATCCCATCATGCGGTGGTCGATCGCGCGCAATTGAAAGCGGGCGAAACCATGCTGGTTCTCGGCGCGGCAGGCGGTGTCGGTCTGGCGGCGATTGAAATCGGCAAGGCGTTGGGCGCGCGCGTCATTGCCGCTGCATCATCCGATGAAAAACTGGCGGTCTGCAAGGAACACGGCGCCGATGCGACCATCAACTATACGACGCAGGATTTGCGCGAAGCAGTCAAGGCAGCAACCGGCGGCAAAGGTCCGGATGTCATTTACGATCCGGTCGGCGGCATCTATGCCGAACCCGCATTCCGCTCTATCGGTTGGCGCGGCCGTTATCTGGTGGTCGGTTTCGCCAATGGCGAAATCCCCAAACTGCCGCTGAATCTGAGCTTGCTGAAAGGTGCATCGCTAGTGGGCGTGTTCTGGGGCGAATTTGCCAGACGCGAACCGAAAGCCAATCTCGCCGCCATGCGTGAATTGATGGGATGGCTGGCCGCAGGCAAGATCAAGCCGCATATTTCGGGACGTTATGCGCTGGCCGATACGCCCAAGGCGCTGAACGATATGGCGGCGCGCAAGGTCACCGGCAAGGTCGTTATCCAGCCGCAGAAATAATCAGCTCTCTTCTACTGCAGCCATGCGGCTTTCTTGCAAAACCGCATGGTTGTTTTCCAAAAAATCTTTTACCGCAGTCAATTCGCGGGTCCGCTTGAACGGCGGCAGGCTTTGCCAGATCCGTTTTCCATAAGGCTTGGAAATAAGACGCGGATCGCAGATCATCAATACGCCGCGATCGGTTTCATCGCGAATCAGCCGCCCTGCCCCCTGCTTCAGATTGATGATCGCTTCCGGCAATTGATGGTGCATGAAACCATTCAAGCCCTTCTTTTCCAATGCGCTGATCCGGGCGGCCAATACCGGATCGTCGGGTGGTGCAAACGGCAGCTTGTCGATGATCACCACGGACAGCGCTTCGCCGCGCACATCCACGCCTTCCCAAAAGCTCTGGCTGCCGATCAGCACCGCGTTGCCGGCGGCGCGAAACCGATCGAGCAATTCCGTGCGCCCCGCTTCGCCTTGCACGAATAATGGAAACGGCAGCTTGCGCTTCTCGAATTCTGCACGCAACCGTTCCGCGGCGCGATTGACCGCGCGTATGGTCGTGCACAACAGGAATGTGCGGCCGCCTGCGGCTTCTATGACCGGTAACGCTGCATCGATCACCGCGTCGGTGTAATCGGGCGAATTGGGCTGCGGCAGATTGGTCGGCACATACAGCAAGCCTTGACGCTGATAATCGAACGGGCTGGGCCAGGACTGTGCAAGTTCGTCCTGCAATCCCATTTGCGATGTGTAATGATTGAAATCGTTTTTCACCGCCAGCGTGGCGGATGTAAAAATCCATGCGCGCGACGCGCCTTCGCGCTGCTTGCTGAAAATCGGTGCGATCGACAATGGGGTCTGATGCAATTGCAGCGACGAAGAAAAAGCTTCCACCCACAATACGCGTTCCTGTGCGTCTTCGGCCGCGCGCCTGTCGTCGCCCTTGACATTCCAGGCCGCCAGCCTGGTCGAAAGCTCGATTGCACGCACCCGGCATTGTTCGATCGTTTCGGCGCGCTCGGCCTGCGTTTCCAGCGTCGCGATCATGCGCTGCAATTCTTCCTTCAATTTTTCCAAGGCAGGGAAAAACACGCTGGACGGCGCGATCTGATTGACCGCCAGCCGCACCACGTCTTGCGGAAAGGCGAGCCGCAAATCGCGTGCGGCACGCTCCACCTGCAACACCACGTTGGCCCAATCCGCGCCATCGCGCGCATGCGACAAACCTTCGGCCAATACGTCGCGGCATAATTCCAGCACTTGCGACGTCGATATCGTTTCACCGAAAAAAAGCGTCGCGGTATCAGGCAATTGATGCGCTTCGTCGAAAATGATCGTGTTCGCGGATGGCAGCAGTTCAGCCACGCCGGTATCCTTCAGCGCGACATCGGCAAAGAACAGATGATGGTTGACCACCACCACATCGGCTTGCTGCGCTTCCTTGCGCGCTTTCATCACGAAGCAGTCCTGATAGAACTGGCATTCCGCGCCAAGGCAGGTATCGCGGGTGGATGTGACCAGATTCCAGATCAGCGCCGTCTCCGGCACTTTCGACAATTCCGCCTTGTCGCCGCTTGCAGTGGTTTTCATGAAGCGCGAAATCTCACGCAAATGCCCGACATCGTCGCGCGACGTCAACCGGCCGTTTTGCAATGTCCGCTCGAGATGAAAATGGCAGACGTAATTGGCGCGTCCCTTCAAAAGCGCAACCGACACCGGCGCACCAAGCGCTTTGCGTACGGTCGGTATATCGCGCAGATAAAGTTGATCCTGCAGATTTTTTGTGCCGGTCGAGACGATCACCTTGCCGCCCCACAGAAGTGCCGGCACCAGATAGGCAAAGGTTTTACCGGTGCCGGTGCCTGCTTCCGCGATCAGCGTTTTCTGTTCCGCAATGGCCTGTGCAATGGCCTTTGCCATTTCGGTTTGCGACTGACGCGGTCGATATCCGCCCACTGCATGGCCGAGCGAACCATCGGTGCCGAAAAGCCGGTCGATGTCGGCATCATGCACACGCGATATCTCTGATGCTGAAGGTTTGTTCTCGGCCAAAATAATTAACGGTAATGAATAGCTCTGTAAAACATTTATAAATGCGGGTTGGCGATTTCAAATGCAAGAAGAATAAAATCCGGTCTTCCTGTACGCATTTTACCGACTCGCCCTATGCATTGTTTCGCGGCCTGCTAGGCGGGAATATCGGGAACCAGCTGCATTTTTAACAGCGTGATATGGTCTTTCAACTGCAGTTTCCGTTTTTTCAAACGCCTCAATTGCAGTTCCTCATGACGCGCATCGCTTATCAGCGTTTCGATCACCGCGTCCAGATCGCGGTGCTCCACTTCGAGCTCGATGATGCGGCGCCGTATGTCTTCCGGAGGATTCATGGTCATTTTGGCATCTGTAACAAAAAAATTCGTAAATCTATCTTGAAAGAGTTTGTGCGTGTAATATTTACCGCAAACCGTTCATTGCCAACACGCAGTTTAATCTACCCGCACGTATGAGCCAATACAAGATCGAAGCGGCAACAGGCCAGCATATCGGTGACCGCAAGGAACAACAGGATCGAATCGCCCTGTTTGCCGCGCCGAAAGCGCCTGGCTACATGATGGCTGTTCTGGCCGATGGCATGGGCGGACTGGCAGGCGGCGCGCTTGCCGCGGAACAGGTAATCCGCACCGCCCAACAGGTTTTCGAGCGATTTTCGCCGCTCACCGACAATGTTGAAACGATGTTGAACATGATCGGCCATGAAGCGCATACCGTCATCAAACTCAGCGGCATCTCATCGGAAAAACAGCCGCACAGCACGATGGTCCTATTGGTACTGACGCCGGAAAGAAGCGCGATCTGGGCGCATGTAGGCGACTCGCGCCTGTATCGCTTCGATGGCCCGAACTTTGCTGAACGCACGACGGATCATTCCTATGTCGAAAAAATGATCAGCGAAGGCAGACTGGCAAGAGAAGACGCGAAAGATCATCGCCTTTCCAATTTGCTGGTAAATGTTCTCGGCACTGCCACCGGCGAGCTGTTTGTGACAATCAATCGCCATGACGGCTTGAAACCGGGTGACTCGTTTATGCTTTGCTCGGATGGCCTCTGGCACTATTTCAACGATGCCGAACTAGGCGCAGCCATTGCGATGAATTCGCCGCGCGAAGCGTCTGAAATGCTGATCAAGAAAGCAAGAGCGCGCGCCGCCGGCAGCAACGCCGATAACTGCACAATGGCCATTGTGAAACTGGTCGCACCGCCGAAAGAATTCAAGGATTACAAGGCCGAGAAAATGCGGCGCGCTGTTTAAACCGGCCTCCGGTTCAATTCATTGATGATTGGATGAATTGATCATTCAAACTACGGCTTGGGTGATGCGGCTGAATCCTTGGCTTTGCGCTCGCGTTCTTTTTCCGCTTTCCTGGCAGCGATTTCACGCTGCCGTGTTTCTGCCTGCCGCACCTTTTTTTCGTAAGCCGCAACATTTTCAGCCCGCTTTTGCGCATTAGCAGCTTCTTCCGCCTGTAATCGCTGAAGCCTAGCCTGATGTTCCTTGATGCGATCTACCGTTGCAGTACTGCCCGCCTTGGAATCGTTCTTTGCGGATTGCTTCAATTTCTGTACGTTGTCTTCATTCTTTTTTGCAGCCGCAATGTCTCTATCTTTCTGTACTGCCGCCCGATCGGGCGCTGCCGCCGCTTCCCCAGTCCGTTTCTCCGCCAAAGCCTTGTCGCGATCCGCGACACGCGCCCGGCGCATGAATGCCTTCGCCTCGACTTCGACAGAACGTACTTGCGCCAACGCGTGACGACGCTGTTCTTTCGCATCATCCAGACATGAAGTTGCGAAAAATTTCGTAGAACATGTCCGCTCATCACCCGCAAACTGCGCTTCGATACGAGAACGTTCCTTATCAACCGCTGCCAGCGCCTGATCGGCGGCGTCGGTCGATTGGATCGATCCGGATGGATAACGCGCCGCCACACTGGTCGCAGGCGCAGCGGATGAAGCTTGCGCATCCGTTGCTACGTTTTGTGCCGATACGCTGGACATGAAAAAGAAAGGCATCAGCATTACGGCCAGGAATGATCCGAAGCCGGTAAAAGAACGGATAGCGCAGCTGGATATGTTCGAATTCACTTGATCGGACTCATTTCTTCAATATTAATCAGACTATCGTTTCGGTGACGTCGCGCCGCTCCGTTTCCATGTACTCGCGCGACTGCATTTCAACGATGCGGGAAACCGTCCGATGGAATTCATGCGCCAGCATACCGTCTTGATATAACGCTTCCGGAGCCACTTCGGCCGACATCAAAAGTTTTACTCTGTGGTCGTACAGCACATCGATCAGCCAGGTAAAGCGTCGCGCTTCCGACGACATGCCTGCCGACATGCGCGGCACGTTCGACAAGATAATCGTGTGAAAACGATTTGCGATTTCAAGATAGTCGTTCTGCGAACGCGGTCCTCCGCACAAGGTCCCGAAATCGAACCAGATGACGCCGCCGGCGCGGCGCAAGCTTTTGATCTCGCGCGATTCGATGCGGATAAGCGGATTTTCATCAGCGACTTCCGCCACCTTGGCGAAGGCATGGCGCAACGCGCGATCCGCTTCCGCTCCCAGCGGCATATGATACGCTTCCACCTGTTCCAGCGCTCTCTTGCGATAGTCGATACCGGCGTCGACATTCAAAATGTCGAGCCTGTCCTTGAGCAATGCAATCGTCGGCAGCATCCGGTCGCGATGCAATCCATCCGGATAGAGCGTATCGGGCGCGTAGTTCGATGTCATGACGAATGAAACGCCGCTATCGAACAATACCCTGAGCAAATTGTAAAGAATCATCGCATCCGCAATATCGGATACATGGAATTCATCGAAGCAGATGAGCCGGTATTTCTTTGCAATGCGATGCGCAACCTCGTCGAGCGGGTCGGCAATGCCTTTCAGATCATCCAGTTGGCGATGCACGCCGCGCATGAATTCATGGAAATGCACCCGGGTTTTGCGGACCACCGGCACGACCGAGTAAAAACTGTCCATCAGAAAAGATTTGCCGCGGCCGACTCCGCCCCACAGATAGATGCCGCGTGGCACATCGGGACGATTGATCAGCCGTTTGAACGAGGTCGAACGTTGCGACTTGAATTCGATCCATTCGTCATAGCAGCGCTGTAACCGCTCGACCGCAATGTGCTGTGCGTCATCCGCAGTAAAACCGCGCTGCGATAGTGCATGTTCGTAAAATTCATGGACAGTCATTGTATTCAAACTACACCCACCCTTGCTGCCATGATTTGGCTTTGTGATTCGTCAAAGCGGCAGAAAAACGGGCGAGACATCGCTCGCCCATGACATCACGTTTTTCTTGATGGATTATTCCGTATTCGAAATCCGATCCGGACTTTTACGGCTATGAAGCAAAACTGAATTTCCGTCGAAAATCATTGCGGGTTCATATCGACAGCGATGCGCGATGGGTAGCTTCCTCCGCCCAAGCCGACGGGAATGCCCAGACCGAGGCCTACGCCCACCCGTCCCCCGCCGCCTATACCGATTCCCACATTTGAATTCAACGGGCTGGAAGGCCTGTAGACGACTTCCGATGTACGATAACCGCGCTTGTTGCAAACGACGCGCAAATCGCCGCTGGCACTGCCAACCGGCGCTGTTGCAGGCGTCGTTACATCCCAGTTGCCCGCAAGCGTGTTTACTGTGCAATTTGCTCCGACAAGCGCCTGTCCCGCGCTAGTCGTTTCAATGGCAATGGCGCCGTTATATGAACCCATTGTCGCGCAAGCCGCCAGTGTAATTGGCAACAACAGAATCAGATAACGCATGACATGCTCCTTAAAAGTTGAGCGATCGCTTGTCGACTGCCAATGCAGCCTCTTTCGTTGCTTCCGATAAAGAAGGATGCGCATGGCAAATGCGCGCGATATCTTCCGCAGAGGCGCGAAATTCCATCGCGACCACTGCTTCCGAAATCAGTTCGGAAGCCATCGGACCGACGATGTGCACGCCAAGTATTTCATCGCTTCTGGCATCGGCCACAAACTTCACCATGCCTGCCGTATTGCCGAGCGCACGGGCACGGCCATTGGCCAGAAAAGGAAAAGTGCCCACCTTGTAAGCAACGCCTTCAGCCTTCAATTGCTGTTCGGTCTTGCCGACCCAGGCGATTTCCGGCGACGTATATATGACCCAGGGAATTGTATTGAAGTTCACATGCCCATGCTGGCCGGCAATACGCTCGGCAACCGCAACGCCCTCTTCTTCCGCTTTGTGCGCCAGCATCGGGCCGCGCACGACATCGCCTATCGCCCAGACATCCGGCAGATTGGTTTTGCAGTCGCCGTCGACCGCAACGAAACCGCGCTCGTCGAGTTTAAGCCCGATGCCTTCCGCATTCAATCCGGTGGTATTGGGAATGCGGCCGATCGATACGATCAGCTTGTCGAACACGGTCTTTTGCGCATTACCCTTGTCATCGACATATTCAACGGTCACATCTTTGCTGTTCGCGGTGATGGCGCCAATCTTGATACCGAGCTGGATAGACAAGCCCTGTTTGGTAAACAGCTTGTGCGCCTCCTTCGCGATTTGCTCGTCGATCGCGCCGAGAAAAACCGGCAGCGCTTCGAGTACGGTCACTTCGGCACCGAGACGACGCCAGACGCTGCCCATTTCCAGCCCGATTACGCCGGCGCCGATCACGCCCAGTTTTTTCGGCACGCCATCGATCGCCAGTGCGCCGCTGTTGGACAGTATCAGTTTTTCATCGAATGCGGCGCCCGGCAGCGCGCGTGCATTGGAACCCGTTGCAATGATGATCTGCTTGCCGATAACCGTCTCTTCCGCCGCACCGGTCACCTTGATCTCATAACCGCCGGCAGCGGCTTTGGCGAACGAACCGCGGCCATGGAAAAATGTGACTTTGTTTTTCTTGAACAGATACAGGATTCCATCGTTATTCTGCTTGACGACGGTATCCTTGCGCGACAGCATCTGGCCGAGATTCAGGCCCAATCCTTTGACTTCGATGCCGTGTTCGGCGAAGGCATGGCCGGCATGTTCATAATGCTCGGACGATTGCAATAACGCTTTCGATGGAATACAGCCCACATTGGTACAGGTACCGCCAGGCGCGGGGCCGCCTTTGTCATTGTTCCACTCGTCGATACACGCGGTTGAAAACCCCAATTGCGCAGCACGAATTGCCGCTATATAACCGCCGGGGCCGCCGCCGATGACGACCACATCAAATTTTTTCGACATTTTCAATCTTCCTTAAAAGCAAAAAGACACCGTGTGCGAAGGATTTATCCTGCGCACTCCATGTCTTTTTGTTCAGTCAATTTACAGGTCCAGCAGCAAGCGGGCCGGATCTTCCAGCGCTTCCTTCATTGCAACCAAGCCCAAAACGGCTTCGCGGCCATCGATGATGCGATGGTCGTAAGACATCGCGAGATAATTCATCGGACGAATCACGATCTGGCCGTTTTCGACAACCGCACGATCCTTGGTCGCATGCACGCCGAGAATTGCGGATTGCGGCGGATTAATGATCGGCGTGGACAACATCGAACCGAATGTGCCGCCATTGGAAATCGAAAAGGTGCCGCCGGTCAGATCGTCCAGCGTCAGCTTGCCGTCCTTTGCCTTGGCGCCGAACTCGCCGATTTTCTTTTCGATCTCGGCAATCGACATTTGATCCGCGTTGCGCAGAATCGGCACCACCAGACCGCGCGGCGAGCCGACGGCAATGCCGATATCGAAGTAACCGTGATAGACGATGTCGTTGCCGTCAACCGATGCGTTGATGACCGGGTATTTTTTCAGCGCGGCGACAGCCGCCTTGACGAAGAACGACATGAAGCCCAATTTGACGCCGTGCTCTTTTTCGAACTTGTCCTTGTACTTGTTGCGCAACTCCATGACCGGCAGCATGTTGACTTCATTGAACGTCGTCAGAATTGCATTGGTCGATTGCGATTGCACTAGGCGTTCTGCAATACGTGCCCGCAAACGGCTCATCGGCACGCGTTCTTCCGGACGATTGCCCAAGTCTGGGGTAGCCGGCGAGGCAACCTGCTGCAGAGCAGGTTTTGCCGCGGCAGGCGCGGCGGGTGCGACAGCTGGAACAATCTTTTTGTCGAGCATGTTGATTACATCGCCCTTGGTCACGCGACCATCTTTGCCGGTACCTGCAACCTGATCGGCGGCGAGTTTGTTTTCAGCGAGCATTTTGGCTGCCGCGGGCATGGCAATGCCGGCAGCAGTCTTCGAAGCCAGCGCCGAAATTGCTGCGGCAACCGGATCGGCTGCCTTGGCCACACTTGCGGCTGCGGCAGGAGCAGGAGCAACGGCGCCTGCCTTTGCTTCCGTATCGATTCTGGCAATGACTTCGCCGGCAACCACCATGCTTCCATCATTCTTGATGATTTCGGTCACTACACCGGCTCCGGGAGCCGGTAATTCCAGCACGACCTTGTCGGTTTCGATATCGATCAGATTTTCATCGCGAGCCACTGCATCGCCCACTTTTTTATGCCATTGCAATAAAGTCGCTTCTGCGACGGATTCCGACAATTGCGGAACTTTGACTTCAAGAATTGCCATGTAACTCTCCGTTTCGGGTTGTTCGCACGACGCGCCAGCTTCTGGCTCGCCGCAGGGTCTTTATTTGGTAAGGACAAAACCTTTGAGCTTGGAAAACGCGGTATCGATCAACGCTTTTTGCTGCGCGTAATGCTTGTCGTAATAGCCGACCGCAGGCGATGCGCTGGCAGGACGTCCGGCATAGGCAAGCTTTTGACCATCCTCCAGATTTTCAAAAATATTGTGCTGAATCTGGAACCATGGCCCCTGATTTTGCGGCTCGTCTTGCGTCCATATCAACTCCGTGAAGTTCGGGAACTTTTTCAATTCCGTGGCGAACGCCTTGTGCGGGAACGGATAGAGTTGCTCGATACGGATGATTGCCGTATCGGCTTGTCCGCGCTCCTTGCGCGCATTCACGAGGTCATAGTAAACCTTGCCGGAACAAGCAAGGACGCGCTTGATTTTCTTGGCGTCGATCTTGTCGTCAACCTCGCCGATTACCGTCTGGAACGAGCCTTTTGCCAGTTCCGATAGCGGTGAACCGGCATCCTTGTTACGCAGCAGCGATTTCGGCGTCATGATCACGAGCGGCTTGCGGAACAGGCGAATCATCTGGCGCCGCAACAGATGGAAAATCTGCGCGGCGGTGGTCGGTTGCACCACCTGCATGTTGTTGTCTGCGCAAAGCTGCAGAAAGCGTTCCGGACGCGCCGATGAATGCTCCGGACCTTGCCCTTCGTACCCGTGCGGCAGCATCATGACCAACCCTGATGCGCGCCCCCATTTGACTTCGCCCGAACTGATGAATTGATCGATCACGACTTGGGCGCCATTGGCGAAATCGCCGAACTGCGCTTCCCAGATCGTCAGGGTATTCGGCTCGGCGGTAGAGTAACCATACTCGAATCCGAGTACTGCCTCTTCAGACAAGACGGAATCGATCACGGTGAACGGCGCCTGTTGCTCCGATACGTTTTGCAACGGAATATAACTGCCCGCATCCCAGCGTTCGCGATTCTGATCGTGCAATACCGCATGGCGATGCGTAAATGTGCCTCGTCCGGCATCTTGGCCGGTGAGGCGGATTGCATAGCCGGAAGAAACCAGCGATGCATAAGCCAGATGCTCGCCCATGCCCCAATCGAGATTCAATTCGCCGCGCCCCATCGCCGCCCGGTCGCCGAGAACTTTATCGACGAGGGAATGCACCTTGAAGTTTTCGGGAACAATCGTAATGCGTGCCGCCAGGCGCTTCAGTTCCGCCATCGGCACGGCGGTATCGGCAGCGTCGGTCCATTTACGGTTGAGGAACGGCATCCAGTCGACCGCGTATTTTCCCTTGAAGTTGGAAATTACCGGATCGACGGTGTGCTTGCCTGCATCCATCGCATCGCGATACGCCTTGACCATTGCATCGCCGCCATCGGCCGGAATCGTGCCTTGCGCCGCAAGCTTGTCCGCGTAAAGTTTGCGCGTGCCGGGATGCTGGCCGATTTTTTTATACATCAACGGCTGCGTCAATGCAGGGGTATCCTGTTCGTTATGACCCAACTTGCGGAAACAGATGATATCGACAACGATGTCTTTCTTGAATTCCACACGGTAGTCGAGCGCGATCTGCGTCGCGAACACGACCGCTTCAGGATCATCGCCGTTGACGTGCAATACCGGCGCCTCAATCATCTTGACCACGTCGGAGCAATACAGCGTTGAGCGCGAATCGCGCGGATCGGATGTGGTGAAACCGATCTGGTTGTTGATGACGATGTGAAGCGTACCGCCCGTGCCGTAACCGCGCGTCTGCGCCAGATTGAGCGTCTCCATCACGACGCCCTGCCCTGCAAACGCGGCGTCGCCATGCACCAGGATCGGCAGCACTTGCGAACCATCCTTGTCGCCGCGGCGCTCCATCCGCGCCTTGACCGAGCCTTCCACCACCGGATTGACGATTTCGAGATGCGACGGATTGAACGCCAGAGACAGGTGAACCGGACCGCCAACGGTTGTGATATCGGATGAAAAGCCCTGATGGTATTTCACATCGCCGGCCGGCAAATCGTCGCCGTGCTTGCCTTCGAATTCCGCGAACAGTTCTTGCGGCATTTTTCCAAGCGTATTGACCAGCACGTTGAGGCGGCCGCGATGCGCCATGCCGATGACGATTTCCTGCACGCCCTTTTCGCCGGCGCGCTGAATGGTTTCATCCAGCGATGCGATGAAGCTTTCGCCGCCTTCCAGCGAAAAACGCTTTTGGCCGACGTACCTGGTATGAAGATAGCGTTCCAGACCTTCCGCGGCGGTCAGCCGATCCAGAATATGCTTCTTCTTTTCCGGACTGAAGTTCGGTGTGGAACGTACCGATTCAAGACGCTCCTGTATCCAGCGCTTTTGCGCCGGATCGCTGATGTACATGAATTCCGCACCGATCGAGCGGCAATATGTATCGCGCAATGCATTGAGCAGGTCGCGCAATGAAGCCGTCTCCGCACCAAAATAGGTATTGCTGATGTTGAACACGATGTCCATATCGGCATCGGTGAAGCCATAGGAGCTTGGTTCCAGTTCCGGAATTGCCGGCCGTTCCTGGCGCTGCAGCGGATCCAGATTCGCCCAGTTGTTGCCCAAATACCGGTATGCGGCGATCAACTGCGTGGCGGCGACGCGTTTGCGTCCCATTTCGGCATCGGCGGATGCAGTAACGGTGCGAATCGGGCCTTGTTTGGCGCGCTCGGCGAACGAGGCAATGACAGGAGCATGCGCGACATCAGGCTTGTTCGAACCATCGGTTGCAGGCACATGCTGCATCGCATCGAAATAAGCGCGCCAGTTATCGGGAACCGAACCGGGATTGTTGAGGTACGCCTCGTACAATTCTTCGACGTACGGAGCGTTGCCTCCAAACAAATAGGAGTTGGAGAAATATTGCTGCATCATCTTGCTCACCTTTCTTCGCGTTTCGCGAGATTAGCGGGTTAATTTAACCTTCCGCGACACGGCCTGACCGGTTAGCGGATTGCACATCAAGTTGTGGGGAAGGGCTGCGTTGACCTGGACCTGAAATGTTACTTGCGGGTTCAAGCATAACATATCAGGGTTAAGGCTAATCAATAAAAAAGCGAGCCTCGAAGGCCCGCTTTTTATTTTTCGTGATTTTGCCTTGCTTGATTCAATCAATCAACCGCGTGTCGACATCGGCGGAACTTCGCGCGTCGGCGAACCGATGAAAAGTTGACGGGGACGACCGATTTTCTGCTCGGGATCGGAAATCATTTCGTTCCATTGCGCGATCCAGCCGACGGTACGGGCCATCGCAAAGATTCCGGTAAACAGCGAAACCGGAATACCCAGCGCGGATTGCACGATACCGGAATAGAAATCGACGTTCGGATAAAGTTTGCGGGAGACGAAGTAATCATCTTCAAGGGCCACTTTTTCAAGCGCCATCGCCAGCTTGAACAGCGGATCGTTTTCGAGTCCCAGTTCGTTCAACACTTCATAGCAGGTTTCGCGCATCAGCTTGGCGCGCGGATCGTAGTTCTTGTAGACGCGATGACCGAAGCCCATCAGCTTGACGCCGGAATTCTTGTCCTTGACCTGCTTGACGAATTCGCCGATCTTGTCGACCGAGCCGATTTCCTTGAGCATGTTCAGCGCCGCCTCATTAGCACCGCCATGCGCCGGTCCCCACAAGCAAGCGATGCCCGCAGCGATACACGCAAACGGATTGGCGCCGCTCGAACCCGCCAGCCGCACTGTCGAGGTCGATGCATTCTGCTCATGATCCGCATGCAGAATCAGAATCCGATCGAGCGCGCGCACCAGCACATCATTGACCTTGTATTCCTCGCATGGAGTGGAGAACATCATGCGCATGAAATTGGCGCTGTAAGACAAGTCGTTGCGCGGATAGACGAACGGCTGGCCAACTGAATATTTGTAGGCCATCGCAACCAGCGTCGGCATCTTGGCGATCAGGCGGATCGCGGAAACTTCGCGATGATGCGGATCGTTGATGTCGAGAGAGTCGTGATAGAACGATGCCAGTGCGCCGACCGTGCCGACCAGAACCGACATCGGATGCGCGTCGCGACGGAAACCGCGGAAGAAGAATTGCATCTGCTCATGCACCATCGTGTGCTTGGTCACGGTGTTGACGAATTCTGTTTTTTGCGCCGCATTCGGCAATTCGCCATTGAGCAGCAGATAGCAGGTCTCAAGGAAATCGCAATTCACCGCCAACTGTTCGATCGGATAGCCGCGATAAAGCAACTCGCCTTTGTCGCCATCGATATAAGTGATCGACGAATTGCAGGCGGCGGTGGACATGAAGCCCGGATCGTAAGTAAACTTGCCGGTCGCGCCGTACAGTTTGCGGATGTCAATGACATCCGGTCCGACCGTACCCTTGTAAATCGGGAATTCGAGCGAGGGAGAACCGTCGGAAAACGACAGCGTGGCTTTGGTATCAGAGTTGGTCATGGCTCTTCCTTCTAGTGAGCGGTGAGTCGATAAATAAAATAAAGCTGGCGCTGCAAAAACAAAAAAAATTTAATAACTTGAATCAAGCTTTGCAGAGCCGGATTAAAAGCGCGCGAACCTGCGGTAGATCTGTCTCGTCTTGCGGTTCTTTCTGCGCCAGCAGCAAACCCATCAATTCGTTATCCGATAATTCCATCAGCCGGGAAAACGCATCGACTTCTTCATCGGTCAAGCTTGATTCATGTGCATCCAAAAACCGCGTCAATATTAAATCGTTTTCCAACAAGCCGCGGCGACTGCGCCAGCGCAGGCGGGCGCGGTTTGCCGGATCAGCTTGATGATTGATGGACATGGATTTTCATTCATTTTTATTGAACGAGGCCTTCAGAATATTATCGCTTTGAAAGCCGCATGAAATAAGGCGAAAGCAAGTTGCGCTTGCTTTACACTGCGCGGCGCACCATCAGTTCCTTGATTTTTCCGATCGCCTTGTTCGGGTTCAAACCCTTCGGACAAACGTCGACGCAATTCATGATCGAATGGCAGCGAAACAACCTATATGGATCTTCCAGATCATCCAGACGCTCGCCGGTTGCCTCGTCGCGACTGTCTGCAATAAAACGGTAAGCTTGCAGCAATCCTGCCGGACCGACAAACTTGTCCGGATTCCACCAGAACGACGGACACGACGTGGAACAGCATGCGCACAGTATGCATTCGTACAGACCATCCAGTTCTTCGCGCTCGGCCGGCATCTGCAAACGCTCTTTCTCCGGCGGAATCGTACTGTTGATCAGGAACGGCTTGATCGAATGATACTGCTTGAAGAAATTCGTCATGTCGACGATCAGGTCGCGAATCACCGGCAAGCCGGGTAATGGACGCAATACGATCGGCTGGGTCAATTCATTCAGATTGGTGGTGCATGCCAATCCATTCTTGCCATTGATATTCATCGCATCGGAACCGCACACGCCTTCGCGGCAGGAACGGCGCAGCGCGAGCGAATCATCGACATCGGCCTTGATCCGCTGCAATGCGTCGAGCAGCATCTTGTCGGTATCCTGCAGTTCCACCGTCAGGTCCTGCATGTAAGGCTTGGCGTCCTTGTCCGGATCATAGCGATAGATTTGAAACTTTAAAGTACGGGGCATGTGCTGACCTTGGTATCAAGAATTGCGGAACAGAGGTTGTGAGGCGCTGCCGCACGGCGAAGTATCTGTTTCCAACATTTTAAGGACGAATTAAAAAGTACGTGCTTTAGGCTTGAAGGTTTCCACCGACAACGGCTTCGTGATCACCGGCTTGTATTCAAGACGGTTGCCTTCGGAAAACCACAATGTGTGCTTCATCCAGTTTTCGTCGTCGCGCTTTTCGAAATCGCGATGCGCATGCGCGCCGCGCGATTCCTTGCGGGCGACGGCGGACGTGATGGTGGCCTTCGCGGTTTCAATCAGATTGTCGAGTTCAAGCGCTTCGACGCGGGCCGTGTTGAACACCTTGGATTTATCCTTGAACGACACATGCTTGCGCCGCTCGTCGAGTTCCATGATCGCCTTGTAACCGCCTTGCAGCAACTCATCGGTACGGAACACGCCACAGTAATGCTGCATGGCTGCCCGAATGTCGTTGGCGACATTCTGCACCCGCTCCGAGCCGGTACTCGCTTCCAGTTTGGACAAGCGCGCCATCGCGAAATCGGCGGCATCCGCCGGCAACGGCTTGTGACTCCGGACCTTCAGGTTGCTGTCTACCACATGGTTGCCCGCAGCACGGCCAAACACCAGCAGATCAAGCAGCGAATTGGTACCCAGGCGGTTGGCGCCATGAACCGATACGCACGCACATTCCCCGATCGCATACATGCCGTTGACGATTGCATTCGGATTGCCATCCTTCGGCGCCACAACCTGGCCGTAAATATTGGTCGGAATGCCGCCCATTTGATAATGGATGGTCGGCACCACCGGAATCGGCTCTTTGGTTGCATCGACATTGGCGAATTTATGGCCGATTTCCAGGATCGACGGCAGACGCTTCTGGATGGTATCGGCGCCGATATGACGCAGGTCCAGCAATACATGATCCTTGTTCGGACCGCAGCCGCGCCCTTCCTTGATTTCCTGGTCCATCGAGCGCGACACGAAATCGCGCGGCGCCAGATCCTTCAGCGTCGGCGCATAGCGCTCCATGAAGCGTTCGCCATTGCTGTTGATCAGGATGCCGCCCTCGCCGCGCACGCCTTCGGTAATCAGCACGCCGGCGCCCGCCACGCCGGTCGGATGGAACTGCCAGAACTCCATGTCTTCCAGCGGCAGGCCGGCGCGTGCCGCCATGCCCATGCCGTCGCCGGTATTGATGAATGCGTTGGTGGAGGCGGCCCAGATACGGCCCGCGCCGCCAGTCGCGAAAATCGTTGTCTTGGCTTCGAGAATCATCACGTCGCCGGTTTCCATTTCCAGCGCCGCCACGCCGATCACGTCGCCTTCGGCATCACGGATGATGTCAATTGCCATCCATTCGACGAAGAAGTGCGTTTTGGCGCGTACGTTGCGCTGGTACAGCGTATGCAGCATTGCATGGCCGGTACGGTCAGCCGCAGCGCACGCACGCTGTACCGGCTTCTCGCCGAAGTTGGCGGTATGGCCGCCAAACGGGCGCTGATAAATCGTGCCGTCAGGATTGCGATCGAACGGCATGCCGAAATGCTCGAGCTCGTAGACCACCTTGGGCGCCTCGCGGCACATGAATTCAATCGCGTCCTGATCGCCGAGATAATCGCCGCCCTTGACGGTGTCGAACATGTGCCAGTACCAGCTGTCTTCAGCCATATTGCCGAGCGACGCGCCGATGCCGCCCTGCGCCGCAACGGTATGCGAACGGGTCGGAAAAACTTTGGATAACACGGCGACATTGAGGCCGGCTTCAGCCAATTGCAGCGATGCGCGCATGCCGGAACCGCCGGCGCCGACGATCACCGCGTCGAAGCGGCGGGAAGGAAGGGTTGATTTGATTGCCGCCACGATTACGCTCTCCAGAGAATCTGCGCCGCATATCCGGCACATCCGATCAGCCACAGCAGGGTGGCCACTTGCAATGTCAGCTTTATGCCGACCGGTTTGACGTAATCCATCAGGATATCGCGCATGCCGACCCAGGCGTGGTAGAACAATGCAAGGAACGTAATGAAGGTTGCAATCTTGAACCATTGTCGTGCAAACATGCCGGCCCAGCCTTCATAGCTGAAATTATTGCCCGTCAAGAATGCAGCCAGAAGAATAACGGTGTAAAGCGCCATTACTACCGCGGTGATCCGTTGTGCCAACCAGTCCTTCAGTCCGTAATGCGCGCCGACAACCAGGCGCTTCGGTCCTATATTGTTATTTTTATTTGCCATTTAAAAAACTCCGAACAATTTCAATGCAACCAATGCCGTCAAGATCAGGCTGACGGCCAGAACGCCGGCGGCCGATTGGCGCGCACTATCTTTCTCCAGGCCGATATGAAGGTCCATGATCAGATGGCGGATGCCTGCGCAAAAATGCTGCAGATAAGCCCAGGCAAGCGCAAGAAGCACCAGCTTGACGAACCAGTGCGACGTGAAACCCTTGAAATATTCAAACGAAATTTCCGACAGCAGACTTTGGTCCAGCATGTACAAGACAAATGGCAACAGTACGAACATCAGCGCGCCGCTTACGCGGTGCAGGAATGAAACGACGCCCGCCAGCGGCAATCGGTATTTACCAACATCTGCAAATCGCATGACGCCAAATTGCGGCCGATTTTTTTTTACGGCTTCTGACATACAAGACCTCTCCTAGCGTAATAATCCTGTAATTTTCGCTTATTTTTGTGCAGCACACCAATAGTTATTCCGCTTCGCGGAAAAATACCTGCTCGTCAAGCCAAAATGACTTGCCTGCCTTAACTTGCCGGATGATTAATCAGCTTAATTCGTTCTGATAATGATGGCGATCGGTGAGATACAAGCCTCGCCTTACCTCAACCGGCTTATCGCCGTAAGTATAGGAAATCCGTTCCACGCTTAACAGCGGGGTATTGAGCGCCACCGCCAGCAATTCCGCCACGTCCTGATTGGCGCCGATCGCACGGATTCTTTCGGCGGCACGAATCATGTGGGTCGCAAATTCGGTTTCAAACAAGCCGTACATCGGCCCCTTGTATTCAATCAGGCGCTCCGCCGTCAAACCCTTGAATATCGCACCCGGTAGCCAAAGTTCTTCCAGAATGGTGGGCGCGCCATCGAAAGACTGCACGCGCTTGATAAAAATGACGGAATCGCCGGACTTGATATCGAGCAGGCGCGCGACTTCCGCCGGCGCGCGCAGACGCTTGACTTCGATGATCCTATTGTCAGGATAATGAGCATTTCCCACGTCCGGCATCAAACGCAGAAAGCGGAACTGCGCGCGCGCTTCATGATGGGTCGCAACGAATGTGCCTTTGCCCTGCCGTCTCACCACCAGATTTTCTGCGGATAATTCATCAATCGCTTTACGCACGGTTCCCTGGCTGACCTTGAAACGATTAGCCAGTTCGACTTCGCTTGGAATCAAATCGCCCGGCTTCCATTCGCCGGATTGCAGGCCTTGCGTGATGAGCGCCTTGATCTGCTGATAGAGCGGACTGAAAGTGGGAGAAGTTCCGGATGCGGAAATCCCGTTGCCTGCGCCTGGCAGCCCGTTGTTGGTCGAATAGGAAGTTGCGGAGCTCATAACTATCGATTTCACCACAAAACCCCCATTGCCGTCCAGAAAAAACTAATGGGTGATATGTCTTATATAAGATATATGATGTGCATTGACAGAGTAGTCATGTCGGCCTACACTCGCGGGCAACAATTCAGGCGCTTGATTTGCAGAAAATCATTGTATCGGCCGCAACGAATGCTGCGCCAGTGGATACTGCGCCGGTCAATCAAGCTGACTTCGCATGCTTTCACCGGTATTATTACAGTCTTTCAAAACGTATTATTACAGTCTTTCAAAACCATACGCGGTTTCGATATCGTTTTCATTACCACTTTGGAGATTCAACATGGCTAAAGCCCCCATGCGTGTTGCCGTCACCGGCGCCGCCGGCCAGATCGGCTACTCTTTGCTGTTTCGCATCGCCAATGGCGACATGCTCGGCAAGGATCAACCGGTCATTCTGCAATTGCTCGAAATCCCCGATGAAAAGGCGCAAAAAGCCCTCAAAGGCGTCATGATGGAAATCGACGACTGCGCATTCCCGCTGCTGGCCGGCATGACCGCGCACAGCGACCCGATGACCGCATTCAAGGATATCGACGTCGCATTGCTGGTCGGCGCGCGTCCGCGCGGCCCGGGCATGGAGCGCAAGGACCTGCTCGAAGCCAATGCGCAAATTTTCACGGTGCAAGGCAAGGCGCTTGATGCTGTCGCATCGCGCAACGTCAAGGTGCTGGTGGTCGGCAATCCTGCCAATACCAATGCCTACATCGCAATGAAATCCGCGCCGAATCTGCCGGCCAGGAATTTCACCGCAATGCTGCGGCTGGACCATAACCGCGCACTGTCGCAAATCGCCGCCAAGACAAGCAAACCGGTTGCCGCCATCGAAAAGCTGTTCGTCTGGGGCAATCACTCGCCGACGATGTATGCCGATTATCGCTACGCAACCGTGGATGGCCAATCCGTCAAAGCCATGATCAACGACGATGCATGGAACAAGGATGCATTCCTGCCAACCGTCGGCAAACGCGGCGCCGCGATCATTGAAGCGCGCGGCCTCTCCTCCGCTGCATCGGCGGCCAACGCAGCCATCGATCACGTTCGCGACTGGATTCTCGGCACCAATGGCAAATGGACCACGATGGGCATCCCGTCCGACGGTTCTTACGGCATTCCGAAAGACACGATGTTCGGCTTCCCGGTTACCACCGAAAATGGCGAATACAAGATCGTTCAAGGTTTGGACATCGACGCGTTTTCACAGGAGCGCATCAACATCACATTGAAAGAACTGCTGGAAGAACGCGAAGGCGTAAAACACCTCGTAGGTTAACGCCGCGATAGCCGGACAAGCGACGCGGCAACGCCATCGTCACTTGTCCGTCCAGCCCCGAACATTGCATCACGTCTGAAGCTACGCTGCACATGCACCCCTCCGAGGTCTTATTCAAAGGCACGCGTCAGCCGGTATCCATACCGGCCTGCGACCACTATGCCGGCTCGGAAAAGCTGATGCGCAAATCGGTTGCCCTTCAACAGGAACTTGGCCCCCTGTTCGACATTACCTTCGATTGCGAAGACGGCGCGGCTACCGGCGACGAAGAAGCTCACGCGCGCCTGGTCGGGTCATTGATTGCCGATGAAACCAACCACTTCGGCCGGATCGGTGCACGCGTTCACGATACGGCAAGCGCTTTTTTTGAAAACGATGTCGCGCTTATTTGCGAAGCTGCCGCCAGCCGGCTGGCTTATCTGGTGATTCCGAAAGCCGATGGCATCGCCGAGGTTGCCTATGCAATCGACGTCGTCAATCATCATGCAAAACAGGCGGGGCGCGATGCCCTGCCGATCCACGTATTGATCGAAACCCACGGCGCTCTGGCCGATGTCCATGCAATCGCCGCATTGCCGGAAGTCGAATGCCTGTCGTTCGGCATCATGGATTTCATCTCCGCGCACTATGGCGCGATTCCCGGCAGCGCAATGCACACGCCTGGCCAATTTACCCACCCCTTGATAGTGCGCGCCAAGCTCGAGGTCGCTGCCGCCTGCCACGCTCACGGCAAGGTACCTTCGCATAACGTCACGACGGAAATCAATGATACGGCGGTGGTTGCGAATGATGCCAGCCGCGCGATGGCTGAATTCGGCTACACACGCATGTGGAGCATTCACCCGGACCAGATCAAACCGATCCTGAAAACATTCGTGCCGCGAAGTTCCGAAGTCAATGAAGCATTCCACATTCTGGCGGAAGCGCAAGCTGCGCAATGGGGGCCGATACAACAGAATGGAAAATTGCACGACCGCGCCAGCTATCGTTACTACTGGACGATACTGCAACGCGCAAAGCTGAGCGGGATTGCTCTTCCGGAATCCGCGGCAGCCCTGTTATGAAATAAACACGAAGCGCCACCGATAAGCGGCGCAGTTACGCACCACAATGGAGACTACCCGATGAAAAAATATCTATCCGCCCTGATGCTTGCCGGCGTTTGCATGAGCGTTGCAATGCCGCAAGCGTCGGCGCAAACAACTTCTCCCACGCACAAAAAAGCGGTGAAAAAAACCGCGAAAAAAGCTTCCGCGAAAAAGAAGGCTGAAGCACCTTCCAGCGATGCCGGAACCGATGAAGATGAAAAGGAACCGGATATAACCGGTTCCGCCAGCACCGACTTCCAGTGCGCACTTGGCGACAAGATAACAATTTTTGAAAATGCGGCCGACGACAAGCATATCGGATTGCGCTGGAAAAAGCGTGTTCATCGGCTGACCCGCGTAGGTACGACTACCGGAGCGAACCGCTTTGAAAATCATAGATATGGTTTGGTCTGGATCGGCATTCCGGCCAAAAGCATGTTGCTCGACTCGAAGAAAGGCCAGCAGCTTGCCAATGACTGCAAGAATCCGGAACAAATGAAAGCGCCGATACCCGCGATACCGACGGCTTCAATCACCTCTCCGATGGCTGTGTCGGTACTCCCGGCCGTACCGGGGGCGCCTGCAGCATCAATGAAATAAGCGACGGAACAGATCAAATTTCCATACCGCGAACGTGTCTATGCCGGCAACAACATTCAAGTAAATTTTTTATCGTTTTGATTTGCAAAAATAAGGAGAGGCCATGTCCCGCAACACTTTGAATACGCTCAAGGAATTCAAGATTTCGGATTCCAGGAAAGGGAAGCTGCATTCGCTTCCCGCATTAGGGAAAAAGCTCGGCGTCAATATTTCGCGCTTGCCGGTATCGATCCGTATCGTACTGGAATCCGTACTGCGGAATTGCGATGGCAAAAAAGTGACCGAGGAACATGTCAGGCAGCTCGCGAACTGGGGCCCGGCCGCTGCGCGCACCGATGAAATCCCATTCGTGGTGGCGCGCGTCGTGTTGCAGGACTTCACCGGCGTGCCGCTGCTGGCAGATCTGGCGGCGATGCGCAACGTCGCATTCAAGATGGGGGTCAGCCCGAAAAACATCGAGCCGCTGGTGCCGGTCGATCTGGTGGTTGACCATTCGGTGCAAATCGATCATTACCGCGAGAAAAAAGCGCTCGACTTGAATATGAAGCTGGAATTTCAACGCAACAACGAGCGCTATCAATTCATGAAATGGGGCATGCAGGCATTCGACACATTCGGTGTCGTACCACCAGGTTTCGGCATCGTGCATCAGGTTAATCTGGAATATCTCGCACGCGGCGTACATAAAAAAGGCGATGTTTATTATCCGGACACACTGGTAGGCACCGATTCCCACACCACGATGATCAACGGCATCGGCGTCGTCGGCTGGGGCGTAGGCGGCATTGAAGCGGAAGCCGGCATGCTTGGCCAGCCGGTATATTTTCTGACGCCGGACGTGGTCGGCGTCAATCTGACCGGCCAGCTGCGCGAAGGCGTCACCGCGACAGACCTGGTGCTGACGATTACCGAAATGCTGCGCAAGGAAAAAGTCGTCGGCAAGTTCGTGGAGTTTTTAGGCGAAGGTACCGCCTCGCTGTCATTGACCGATCGCGCAACGATCGCCAACATGGCGCCGGAATACGGTGCGACCATGGGCTTTTTCCCGGTCGACGAAGCGACGATCGACTACTTCCGCGGCACCGGCCGCAGCAAGGCTGAAATCGACGCATTCGAAAACTATTTCAAGGCGCAGAACCTGTTCGGCATTCCGCAGGCCGGCGACATCGATTACACCAACGTCGTCACCCTCGACCTTGGTACCGTCGCGCCATCGCTGGCAGGCCCGAAGCGTCCGCAAGACCGGATCGAGATCGGCAACGTCAAAGCCAACTTCGCCGAGCTGTTCGCCAAGCCGACGTCTGAAAACGGCTTCAACAAGAAAGCGGAAGACCTGGATGCGACCTACGTCAATGCAGATGGCGTCAATCTCAAGAACGGCGACGTGCTGATTGCCGCGATCACCTCCTGCACCAATACCTCCAATCCGAGCGTCATGCTCGCCGCAGGTTTGCTGGCCAAGAAAGCGGTCGAAGCCGGCCTGAAAGTTTCGCCGCACATCAAGACCTCGCTCGCGCCGGGATCGCGTGTTGTCACTGAATACCTCGAAGCCGCCGGCCTGCTGCCATACCTTGAAAAGCTCGGCTTCGGCGTGACCGCTTATGGCTGCACAACCTGTATCGGCAATGCAGGCGATCTGACGCCGGCGATGAATGAAGCGATCGTCAAAAATGACGTCGTGGCTTCTGCCGTGCTGTCGGGCAACCGCAATTTCGAAGCACGCATTCATCCGAACATCCGCTCGAATTTTCTCGCCTCGCCACCGCTGGTGGTCGCTTATGCGATCGCCGGCAACATGACGAAGGATTTGATGACTGAACCGGTCGGCCGCGTCAAAGGCAAGGATATCTTCCTCGGCGATATCTGGCCGTCCAGCCAGGAAGTCGGCAGACTGATGAAGTTCGCAATGAATGCGAAAACCTTCAAGCAAAACTATGCCGACGTCAAAGGCGCGCCCGGCAAACTGTGGGAACAGATCAAGGGCGTGGCGCAAGGCGAGGTCTATAACTGGCCGAAATCGACGTATATCGCCGAGCCGCCGTTCTTCGGCGACTTCACGATGCAGCCGAAAGCCGCGGCTACCGGCATTACGGCTGCCCGCGCTCTGGGCGTATTCGGCGACTCGATCACCACCGACCATATTTCTCCGGCAGGCTCGATCAAGGAATCGAGCCCGGCTGGCAAATGGCTGACGGCAAACGGTGTGCTGAAAGCGGACTTCAACTCTTACGGCTCGCGTCGCGGCAACCACGAAATCATGATGCGCGGCACGTTCGCCAATGTCCGGATCAAGAACCTGATGATTCCGGCCAAACCGGACGGTTCCCGTGTCGAAGGCGGCCTCACGATCCATCAACCGAGCGGCCAGGAAATGTCGATCTATGACGCTGCGATGCAGTACGTCAGCGATGGCGTGCCGACCATGATATTTGCCGGCGAAGAGTACGGCACCGGTTCTTCGCGCGACTGGGCTGCGAAAGGCACGCAACTGCTGGGCGTCAAAGCCGTGATCGCGCGTTCGTTCGAGCGTATCCACCGCTCCAACCTGGTCGGCATGGGGGTGCTGCCGCTGCAATTCATCGGCGACGACAGCGTCCAGACGCTCGGCATTCAGGGCGATGAAACTTTCGATCTCACGGGTATCGAAGGCGACATCAAGCCGCAGCAGGTAGTTACGCTGGTGATCCATCGCGCGAATGGCCAAAACCAGGATGTCAGGGTGTTGCTGCGCATCGATACGCCGATCGAGGTCGATTACTACAAGCATGGCGGTATCCTGCCTTTCGTTCTCCGTCAATTGCTCGCTGCCTAAGCGCTGCAGAAGCATCCCGATGCGGTGCGGTTGATTACGACCGCGCCGCATCGGTGCCCCATAGGCAACGCGCTGCTGACGAAGCACATGTATTTTCATTGGGGTTTCGCTGAATCCACTACAATACGTTTCCCTTGCCTCTCTTCAGCGTCATTCGATCATGCGTCGTCCATTCAAAAGCCTCTCCCCAAAACTTTCTATCGATAGCCGGCATCTCGCCGGGCTGGCGCACGCCATGGTGCAGGCCAGCAGCCGCCTCGAAGAACGCGCCTGGGAACGCAATCTGGATGCGCTGCTTTTGAAATTGCTGAAAACCGGTCATCAAGACACGATCGATGCGGCACTCGATCATCTCTTCAAAGAAAAACCGGGCGCCTACGATGCGCTGATGGAGTCCGTAGAAGCGGCCAGCGCATCCTGTTCCATCGAACAGGATGGCGGCCGCTGCGATGCACTGCTGATTGCCATACCGATTCTTGCGTGGACCCGTTTTGCTATTGCATCCGGCCCTGTCTCCGCAGAGATGCTGATGACATTGTCCGCGCACCTGTATGGCCACGTATTGGCTGCGGATACCAGGTTGGCAATGGCGCCTACCTTGTTCGCAATCGACCAATTGCCGCGCAGCCATGTCGAAACATTTTCCATTACCCAGCGCATGGCGCAAGCGGCGGTTAACGGCAACGCTCTGCATCCCCTCGCCAACCCGCCGGAAACAGCACCGTTTCTTGCCGATACGCGCTATCTGCTGGCTGTGGTTGTCGCGCCTGCCGGCGCACCGCTATTCCGCTGGCAAACGCAGGAAAACCAGTTCGATGTAAGCGCGGCACAACAAGAGGCATTGATTCAGTGGAGCGCACAGACAATGCCGACCATTGAGCGGTTGCTGCCCGGTTGCGGCATCGAGATGCTGCTGCCCGAAGCCTATTATGTTGCATGCCGTGAAGCCGATAAAAAAATTCGCCCTGCTTCAATCCATGCGGCGATTCATTACCTGACGCATACGCTTGGGATCGAGCCTCAGGGACTATCGGCAATCATCGGCAATTTTGGCGAAGAGTCGATCGATGGCCGAATAGACGAATACCGGATCAGCTTCACCCTGCATCAGCATCCGGATGTCGTCTATGGAATTGTGTGGCCGCTCTATGACCAAGAAGATCTGGAAGAGGAATTGCAAGACCTGGCGACTGATCGGCTAATTCATACCGGCATGATCGGAAAAACGGAATACAGAACGCCGATCGAACAAATTCTCGGTCTATTGCGGGAATCTGGCATCACCGACATCAAACACCATGGCGAGCATTTTCCGATGGAGTTTTGCGAAGACTGCGGCGCACCGTTTTACTGCGACGCCGAAGCGGAACTGGTGCATGCGGAAATGCCTGAAGACGCGCCGCATAGCTCCGGTCATTTTCACTGATGTCACATTCATCATCGATCATTTCGACGATGGCTGGCAGACCGATTCCAGAATCGGCTGCAGAATTGCCGCTCCAAGCCTAGCGCTGCGTGCGCCATTCCATCCGGTATGAACATCCGGCAGATTCGCATTGTCCTTGAACGGCATCTCCAGCGTCAGTGAGATGCATTTGAAAGCATGTCCAATATACTTGGACGCCAGCTTCAGCATGTCTTCCCTGTACTTGCCTGCCGCATAACCGGCCACAGTTTGAAAATCCGGACTGGCGCGTTTGAAGCCCTCGATGAAAGCTTGCTGCTCGGCTGCCTGCCGAGCGCTGAAGCCCTCCAGCATTTCACTGCCTGCGACAAATACATATGGCAAGCTTTCATCGCCATGAATATCAAGGAACAAATCGCAGCCGATTTCGTGAATTTTGTTCTTCACGACAAAAACTTCAGGGCTGGTTTCCAGCGAAGGCATCATCCATTCGCGATTCAGATTCGCCCCCGCGGCATTGGTGCGCAGATTGCCCCGCACAGAACCGTCGGGATTCATGTTCGGAACGATATAAAATGCCGAGTGCTCCAACAAGCGCCGGGCAGCCGGATTCGCTTGATCGAGCAGTGCGTCGATCACTCCTTCGACAAACCATTCAGCCATTGTTTCGCCGGGATGCTGACGTGCGATGATCCATATTTTCTTGACCGCACCGGGATTTCCCAGCACAACCAGATTCATGTCGCGTCCCTCAATCGTATTGCCCAAATCCATGACACGGGCAAACGAGACGCTTTCCACTCGTCCCAGCAGCCGCAAGTGCCGCTCCCAGGAATACGGTTCGAAATAGGCGTAATAAATGCTGTCGCGCTGCGGCGTATGCGTCACCGTCAACACTTGGCCATCGTATGTCGTCGGTACTCGAAACCATGTTTCACGATCGTAGCTTGCGACCGCCTGATAGCCATCCCAGCCGGCCGGAAAACTGGTTTGACCCGCATTTAAAAAGCGGATTGTGCACGCCTCGCCGCACGCCCCCTGCAATCGAAAATAGAACCATTGTGAAAAGTCTGCGCAGGAATCCTTGCGCATGTTGAGTGCTATCGTTTGCGCATCATCGGCACGCAAAACATCAATGGCGCCTCCATCAAACTGCTGGCTGATTTTGATCGGCATGGTGTTATGCGAAGTCTTTCATCATTTTGAAAACAAGGTTTGTGATGCTGTGAGAATGGCTGAACACATGTCTGCTCTGCTATAATATTCAGCTTGTCGGGGCGTAGCGCAGCCTGGTAGCGTACTTGCATGGGGTGCAAGGGGTCGTGTGTTCGAATCACACCGTCCCGACCAACATATCAAAATAAAAAAGCCGAAGAAATTCGGCTTTTTTATTTTGATTTCCATATTCATCACGCAATTTCAACTGCGGCAATAAAAGCGTATTCAACACACGGAATCGGATTTTGTGGATAGCGCTATCGCTCCAGAAGATTCAGAATTTCTGCAAGCTCGGTGCGAATCGCCACAGTATCCATATCCAACGGCGGCAAACCGGCCGCGAGATCGCCGTCTGCAGCACTACTATTGACGACCATGCGGGTATCAAGCTTGTTGCGCGCTCCGCTGATGGTAAATCCCTGCTCGTAAAGCAGTTCGCGAATACGCCGAATCAGCAGCACTTCATGATGCTGGTAATAGCGCCGGTTGCCGCGGCGCTTGACCGGCTTCAATTGCGTGAACTCCTGTTCCCAGTAGCGCAGCACATGCGGCTTGACGCCGCATAAATCGCTGACTTCGCCAATAGTGAAATAGCGCTTAGCCGGAATTGGCGGCAAAACGATTAATTCTGGCTTGCTGACGCGATCGTTCATGATGGATCAATCAGGCGGCATGTACAAACGACTGCTGGCTGGTGGCCTCAACCATGCCTTTCAGTTTCTGGCTGGCGTGGAAAGTCACTACGCGACGCGCGGTGATCGGAATTTCTTCCCCTGTCTTCGGATTGCGGCCGGGCCGCTGCGGCTTGTCACGCAACTGAAAGTTGCCGAATCCGGATAATTTTACCGATTCGCCCCGCTCAAGCGCATTGCGGATTTCATCGAAAAATGTTTCCACCATGTCCTTGGCTTCACGCTTGTTCAAGCCTACCTGCTCGAAAAGAAGTTCAGCCAGTTCGGCTTTAGTCAGCGTGGGCAAATCTTTTTCAGCTTGCGTGCGGACCTGCGCCTCAAGCATTGCGCGGTTGAGGTCGGCGGCCAGTACGGATTGAAGTTCGGCTGAGTTCACGTCGTTCATAGTTGTCATCCCCGCCCGCTTCATGTACGCAATTTTGCGCCATGTTTTTTATTCGCTGCAGCAAAGAACGCGGACATGGCAGCGTTCACAGCATCATCTTGCAGGGTAATTTGAGTATCTTGCAACGTGAACCGGAAAGCAAGGCTTTTTTCGCCTCTCTCCAATCCCTTGCCACGATATTCATCAAATAAAACAACAGCTTGCATGATGTTACAGGTCGGATTCACTTCCTTTTCAGCCAGAAAAACATCCATCAAATCCTGCATCGAAATGAATTGTTTAACGACCAGCGCCAGATCGCGTATCACTGCCTGAAATTTGGAAATTTCCCGATAGGCCGGAGTGTCGCGCGCCTGCGATGCGAGTGCGTCTATTTCGAACATGACCGGTGCCAGCGGTAAATCATATTTCTGCTGCCAACGCGGATGCAATTCACCAATGAAACCAACCGGCCTGCCTTCCAATATGACTTGGGCCGAGCGGCCAGGATGCAATGCAGGATGTTCCGTCCTGGCAAATCTCAGCACTTTCGGTGCAAACAATGCCTCCAGATCCGCCTTGATATCGAAGTAATCGGCATTGCGCGCAGGCTGCCCCCATTGCTCTTCCGCCACCGGACCATAGGCAAGTGCGGCGATACGTTTTGGCTGATCGTAGCCGGCTACCGACAATGGTCCGTCTTGCACATCGGCATTGCGCAGATAGACCGCACCGATTTCAAAGAGCCGCACGCGGTTGAGCTTCCGATTCAAGTTATAACGAACATTTGCGATCAGGCTGCCGACCAGTGTTGAACGCATGGCGCTCATTTGACTCGCAATCGGATTGAGCAGCTTGATCGGATGTGCATTATCGGTGAAATCGGCTTCCCACGACTCTTCCACAAAGCTGAAATTGATTACCTCCTGATAATCAAGGTCCGCCAGCTGGCGTCGGATCGTGAATAGCGAACGGATATTTTCCGGTGCGATGGTCATCGCATTCGGCGCTACCGGCGGCAATGCGGGAATATTTTCAAAACCATGGATGCGCGCAATCTCCTCGATCAAGTCTTCTTCGATTTCAATATCGAAGCGATAAGACGGCGGCGTAACCGCGAAGAGGCCCGGCTCCCGAGTGAATGTCAGGCCAAGACGCGTAAAGATATCGGCAATCCGGTCATCGGATAACAGCACGCCAATGACTTTGACCGCACGCGCAGTGCGTACCCTGACCGGCGGGCGCTGCGGCAAATTGACGATATGATCGTCGACCGGGCCAACTGCGATTTTCTCCTTTTGACCGCAGATTTCAACGATCAGCGCGGTAATACGTTCGATATGCTCGACCGTGGTGGCATAATCGACGCCGCGCTCGAAGCGATGCGCCGCATCGGTAGAAAAATTGTAGCGGCGCGCGCGACCCTGGATAGCCTGCGGCCACCAGAATGCGGCTTCAAGATAAATGTTTTGCGTATCAAGCGACACGGCAGTGGCATCACCGCCCATGATGCCGGCGAGCGATTCGATTTCACGCTCATCGGCGATCACGCCGACCCAGTCGTCGATCTCGACGGTATTGCCATTCAATAGCTTGAGCGATTCGCCTTTTTTGCCCCACCGAACCTCAAGGCCGCCATGGATTTTATCCAGATCGAACACATGGGTCGGACGCCCCAGCTCGAGCATCACGTAATTGGAAATATCAACCAGCGCGGAAATCGAACGCTGGCCGCTGCGTTCCAGCCGCTGCTTCATCCAGTCAGGTGTTTTTGCCTTCGCATTGAGGCCGCGAATAATGCGTCCCGAAAAACGGCCGCATAGATCAGGAGCTGAAATCTTGACCGGCAATTTATCGTCGATAGTCGCCGTCACCGGTTGGCAGGACGGCATCTTGAGAGGCGCTCCAGTCAACGCGGAAACTTCACGCGCAACACCTTGCACCGACAGGCAATCGGCCTTGTTCGGCGTCAGCTTGATGGCGAACTTCAAATCGTTGAGTTGGTAATAATCGCGGAAATTCCGACCGACCGGCGCATCGTCCGGCAACTCCAGCAAGCCGCCCTGTTCTTCCGACAGCTTCAGTTCACGCGCGGAGCACAACATCCCTTGCGATTCGACGCCGCGTAACTGGCCGACCTTGATCTCGAACGGCTTGCCGTCATCGCCAGGCGGCAGGACAGCGCCAGCCATTGCGCAGGCGACCTTCATGCCTGCGCGCACATTCGGTGCGCCGCATACGATATTGAGCAGCGTGCCGGTACCTGCATCGACCTGACACACATTGAGACGATCCGCATTCGGATGCCTGGCGAGTTCCAATACCTTGGCAACCACCACATTGGAAAATGGCGGCGCGACGGGTGCTACCTCTTCCACTTCCAGACCCGACATCGTCAGCAAATGCGCCAATTCGTCCGAAGTCATCTTCGGATCGACCATCGTGCGGAGCCAGTTTTCGGAAAATTGCATAGTCCAACCGTGAGATTTGCAACGCGAGGCGGGCCGAACAGACTATCGCTTCAGGCCCTGCTCCGCGTGGTTAATTGAATTGTTTCAGGAAACGCAAATCGCCTTCATAAAACAGGCGCAAATCATTGATGCCGTAGCGCAGCATCGTCAGCCGCTCCAGGCCGGAGCCGAATGCGAAACCGATATATTGCTCGGGGTCGAGTCCCATGTTGCGTACTACTGTCGGATGCACCTGCCCGGCACCGGACACCTCCAGCCAGCGCCCTTTCAACGGCCCGCTGCCGAACGCGATATCGATTTCAGCCGACGGCTCGGTGAATGGGAAATAGGATGGACGGAAGCGCACCTGCAGATCGTCGGTTTCAAAGAACGCTTTCACGAAATTCAGATACACGCCTTTCAGATCCGCGAAGCTGATGTCTTCCGCAATCCATAATCCCTCGACTTGATGAAACATCGGCGAATGCGTCGCATCGCTGTCGACCCGATAGGTACGGCCAGGCGCAATCACCTTGATCGGCGGTTTGTGCATGCGCGCATAACGCACCTGCATCGGACTGGTGTGCGTACGCAACAACAACGGCTTGCCCTGGGTATCATTGCCTTCGATATAGAAGGTATCCTGCATCGAACGCGCCGGATGATTTTCCGGGCTGTTCAGCGCAGTGAAATTGGTCCAGTCAGTTTCAATTTCCGGCCCATCGGCCACATCGAAACCGATCGAGCCGAAAATTTCTTCAACCCGCTGCCAAGTGCGCATCACAGGATGGATGCCGCCCATGCCGCGCCCCCGGCCCGGCAAAGTGACATCGATCGCTTCAGCGTTCAGGCGAGCCTGCATCTGGACATTGGCGAGCGCATCGCGACGCGCATTGAGCGCTGCCTCGATCTGTTCTTTCGCAGCGTTGATTACAGCTCCCTGGGCCTTGCGCTCATCGGGCGCCAGCTTGCCCAAGGCTTTCATCTGCTCGGTGATCTGACCGGTTTTGCCAAGATATCCGGCTTTCGCATTTTCCAGAGCGGCAGCATCCTCTGCAGCGGAGAAATCGGTATGCGCCTGGATTACAAGTTGTTCTAGGGGATTCATGCGGTGTTTCCCGCTCCATTAAAGGAAGCCGAAAATAAAACGGGGCACAGGTATCTGACCTTTGCCCCGCCAGGATACTGCAGCATCGCCCGAAGACGATGCATGCGAACACTTAAGCAGCGATATTGGCCTTCACCTGATTAACAATCGCGGCGAATGCCGGCTTGTCCATCACTGCCATGTCGGCCAGAACTTTACGGTCCAGCTCGATGGAAGCTTTTTTGAGGCCGTTCATGAACACGCTGTAGGTCATGCCATGCTCGCGCGATGCGGCATTGATACGGGTGATCCACAGAGCGCGGAAAACACGTTTCTTGTTGCGACGATCGCGATACGCATATTGACCGGCGCGCATGACCGCCTGCTTGGCGATCCGGTAAACTTTACTGCGACGACCACGATAGCCTTTGGCTTGATCGAGGACTTTCTTGTGGCGGGCTCTCGCTGTAACCCCACGTTTTACTCTAGGCATGGTAACTCCTTAAATTGAGTGTGAGGTTAGGCGTTCGGCATCATGCGCATGACGGAAACAACGTCGTGTGCATTGACATTGGTAATTCCGCGCAACTGGCGTTTATTCTTGGTCGTTTTTTTGGTCAGAATGTGGCGCTTGAAAGCATGGCCGCATTTGACGGTACCACCCGGACGTACGCGAAAGCGTTTTTTGGCGCTGCTTTTCGTCTTCATTTTAGGCATAGCAAAATCTGTCCTTGGGACAGCTCCATATTTAACATGATTGTAGGTGGCAACACACCGTTGCACTTGGGTGCCTACTTTCACTTGTCATGCAGCAGAATCGAGTCTGCTGCTATTTGCACAAGCCGTTCATTTCGGAACGGCCCGCACGAAATCTACTTTTTCTTCTTTGGCGAAAGCACCATGATCATCTGGCGGCCTTCCATCTTTGGCCACTGCTCGACTTGTCCATACGGCTCCAAATCTTGCTTCAAGCGCTCAAGCATGCGCATACCGATATCCTGATGCGCCATCTCACGGCCCCTGAAACGCAGCGTGATTTTGGTTTTATCGCCTTCATCCAGAAACTTGACGAGATTTCGCAACTTGATGTTGTAATCGCCATCATCAGTACCCGGACGGAATTTGACTTCCTTGACCAGAATGATTTTTTGCTTCAGCTTGGCTTCGTGAGCTTTCTTTTGTTCCTGATACTTGAATTTGCCATAGTCCATCAAACGGGCCACCGGCGGCTGCGCAGTAGGCGCAATTTCCACCAGATCCACGTTCGCCTCTTCCGCCATGCGGAAGGCTTCCGCCAGACTCACGATACCGAGCGCTTCGTTCTCGACTCCACTTAAACGCAATTCCGGTGCAGTAATTTCACCATTGATGCGATGCGACTTGTCAGTAGCTATTGTAGTTTCCTTTAAAAATCAAATAATCAAGCCGTGCAAAAGTGCAGAGTCTCACAAATAATCAAACATGAAAACCCGCCCTTGACCCTGTGCCATTGTTGCAAACCCTCGCAATAGCACAACAGCTATCGCTACGGTTTGCGCCTAGCCACAAGCCCAAGTCCTTCGCTTTCATTCGTTTGCTTATTTGTGAGACTCTGCACCGCTTCGAGTTTCCCCGATCAGGCTTTGGTGTCGATCTCGCCATGGAGACGTTCCACCAGTTCATCGATCGGCATCACGCCCAGATCGATATTGCCTCGTGCACGCACGGCCACTGTGTTTGCATCGCGCTCCTTATCGCCGACGACGACAATATAAGGCAGCTTTTGTACAGAATGCTCCCGTATTTTATAGGTTATTTTCTCGTTACGCAAATCGACGTGTACCCTAAACCCTTGTTTTTTCAGGTTTTGTGCGATGCTTTGTGCGTACTCGGCTTGCCCATCCGATATATTCAGGACCGCCACTTGCACCGGCGCCAGCCATAATGGCAACGCACCGGCATGATTTTCAATCAACATGCCGATAAAGCGTTCCAGCGACCCAAGGATCGCACGGTGCAACATGACTGGAATTTTACGGGTATTGTCCTCGGCGACGTATTCCGCCTCCAGGCGTACCGGCATCGAAAAATCGACCTGCATCGTGCCGCATTGCCACATGCGGCCAATCGCGTCCTTCAACGTATATTCGATTTTCGGGCCATAGAATGCCCCCTCGCCCGGTGAAATTTCGTATTCGCAACCGGAACGCTTGAGCGATTCGATCAATGCATTTTCAGCCTTGTCCCATGCGTCATCGGAACCGACGCGTTTTTCCGGCCGCATTGCCACTTTATAAATGATGCTGGTAAAACCGAAATCCTTATATACCTTTTGCAGTAAGGCGGTATAGGCGACGCATTCATCGAGAATTTGATCTTCGGTACAGAAAATATGACCGTCGTCCTGCGTAAAGCCGCGCACGCGCATCATGCCGTGCAGCGAGCCGGACGGTTCATTGCGGTGGCATTGACCGAATTCGCCGTAACGCAACGGCAATTCACGATAGGAATGCATGTTCGAGCGAAAAATCTGCACATGGCCCGGGCAATTCATCGGCTTCAGCGCATAGGCACGATTTTCCGAATCGGTGGTGAACATGTTTTCCTTGTAGTTCTCCCAGTGGCCGGATTTTTCCCACAGGCTGCGATCGAGGATTTGCGGTGCCTTGACTTCCTGGTAACCATTATCCTGATACACGCGGCGCATGTATTGTTCTACCTGCTGCCACACCGTCCAGCCCTTCGGATGCCAGAAAATCAGGCCGGGCGCCTCTTCCTGGAAATGAAACAGGTCCAATGCGCGGCCAAGCTTCCGGTGGTCGCGCTTTTCGGCTTCTTCCAGCATGTGCAGATAAGCGTCCTGCTCTTCTTTCTTGGCCCAGGCTGTGCCGTAAATACGCTGCAGCATCTCGTTTTTCGAGTCGCCACGCCAATAGGCGCCGGCCAGTTTCATCAATTTGAATACTTTGAGCTTGCCTGTGGACGGTACATGCGGACCGCGGCAAAGATCGGTGAATCCGCCTTCGGCATACAGCGATACATCCTGGTCTGCAGGAATCGATTCGATGATTTCCGCCTTGTACGTTTCCCCAATCGATTTGAAATAAGCAACCGCTTCATCGCGCGGCAGCACCCTGCGCGTAACCGGCTCGTCTTTTTTGGCAAGCTCCGCCATCTTTTTTTCAATCGCTTGCAGGTCCTCCGGCGTGAAGGGCCTCTTGTATGAAAAATCGTAGTAGAAGCCGTTATCGATGACCGGTCCGATCGTGACTTGCGCGTCGGGAAACAACTCCTTGACGGCATAGGCAAGCAAGTGAGCGGTCGAGTGACGAATCACATCCAGGCCATCGGCATCCTTATCGGTCACGATTGCCAGGTCGGCATCTCGATCGATCAAAAAAGAAGTGTCGACCACCTTGCCATCCACTTTGCCTGCCAGCGCCGCTTTGGCGAGACCGCTGCCGATACTGGCGGCGACTTGTGCGACCGTGACCGGTGCGTCGAACTGGCGTTGCGAACCATCGGGAAGTCGGACTGAAACCATTTTGCTCTCCATGTCAGCAGGAATGTTGACGCTAGATAAAAATTGACAACTGAAAAATGCGGACGAAAAAAAACGCGGACCAGCCGCGCTTTTTCAATTTGCAATGACGAAAAAGATTCCGACTAGTGTCGCTTCCAAACCATGGTGATGGTAGTTCGCGGTGCCATAACCGGAGTGCCTTTCTCGCTCTTACAAAATATATTGCCATTTCCGTTGGTAGGCACGATTGGACTCGAACCAACGACCCCTACCATGTCAAGGTAGTGCTCTAACCAGCTGAGCTACGCGCCTAAAGAAGCGAAATTATAGCGACAATTCGACGTTTTCGCCAGAACTCATTTCCCGGCCAGAATGGGTGCGGCTTGCACCGGCGTTTTGGCTATCCGAAAGCAATTTTATTGACGGCGCGCCTCCACTACTCCTTCGACGTCGCGAATCACTGTCAACGCTTTGAGCAATTGCGCAGTCGAAGATATTTCAGCGGTAAATGCCATTCGCGCCTGCCCTTTTGAACTTTGCGTACTGACGCCGATGACATTGATCTTTTCACGCAAAAAGATTTCCGAGATATCCCGAAGCAATCCCTGACGATCGCCCGCCAACACAAAAATGTCAACCGGATAGACGGTTTCCATGCCAGGCTGACCCCATGCCGTCTGGATCACGCGCTCGGCTGCCTTGACGCGCATTTCCGCAAAGTTTTTGCAGTTTGCCCGATGAATCGATATGCCCTTGCCGCGCGTAATGAAACCGACGATCGCATCAGGCGGCGCAGGCTTGCAGCATTTCGCAAGCTGCGTCAGCAAGCCATCGGTGCCGACCACCAGCACGCCGGACTTCGCGCCCTGCACGACGCTGGAGGCGCGGCTTTTTCTGGGGACGACGGCATCATCCGGATTCGCATGCCTGGCGGCTTGTTTCTGCACATCGTCCGCATGCAGCGCCTGCTCGACATGCCGCAGGCTGAACTCTTCCTTGCCGACGGCCAGAAAAAAATCATCCAGTTTCGGAAAGTCGAGTTTATGCGCCAGTTCTTCCAGGTTGACAGCGGTCTTGCCTTCGCGTTGCAGTGTCTTTTCAACCAGGCTGCGACCGGCCGCGAGCGTTTCCTGCTGATCGATCGCATTGAACCAGGCACGAACCTTGGAGCGCGTGCGAGGGCTGGCGGTATAGCCCGGGCTGAGCCAATCGCGCGATGGACCGGCAGTGCCGGAGCCCTTGGCGGTAATGATATCGACCGTTTGCCCATTTTTCAGTGTCGTATTGAGCGGCACCATCACGCCGTCCACCCGAGCGCCGCGACAGCGGTGGCCGACATCGCTATGCAAGTGATAAGCAAAATCGATAGGCGTCGCACCGTTAGGCAATTCGATCACGCGAGCCTGCGGTGTCAGTACGTAGATGCGGTCATCGAGCGTTGCGGATTTGAGTTTTTCCACCCACTCGCGATGGACGTCTTCCTGCCCCACCACGGCATCGACGATTTCGCTTTTCCATGCGAGCAGTTGCCGCAGCCAGGCGATTTTTTCGTCGTATTTCTGGCCGGCGGAATGTGAACCGCCCGTTTCCTTGTAGCGCCAGTGCGCGGCAACGCCGTACTCGGCGAAATGATGCATATCGCGGGTGCGGACCTGCACTTCCAGCGCGCGGCCGTCTTCTGCAACCACCACCGTATGCAATGATTGATAGCCGTTCGGTTTCGGACGCGAAATGTAATCGTCGAATTCCTTGGGGATCGGCACCCAGATATTGTGCACGATGCCGAGCACCGCATAGCATGCCTTGATGTCATTGACGATGACACGGAAAGCGCGCACATCGTACAGCTCTGAAAAATTGAGCGACTTGCCGCGCATTTTGGTCCAGATGCTGTAGATATGCTTGGGCCGGCCAAAGACTTCGGCCTTGATGCCGGCAGCGGCGAGTTCCGACCTTAATCGATCAATCGCGGCGCCGACGAACCCTTCCCGCTCCATGCGCTTTTCTTCGAGCATCCTGGCGATGCGCTTGTACGCTTCGGGCTCAATGAACCGGAACGAGAGGTCTTCCAGTTCCCATTTCAGTTGCCACACGCCGAGGCGGTTTGCGAGCGGCGCATACAGATCGAATGTTTCGCGCGCATACCGATATGTTCTGTCGTCTTGCAACTTTTGATCGGCGAAATACCGCAACGTCGTCACGCGCGATGCCAGCCTTACCAGCACCGCCCGCATATCGGAAGCCATCGCCAACAACATTTTTCGCAGCGTCTCTACCTGTGCCGCAGCCTGTTGCGAAGCGTTCTTGCCGCGAATAACTTCCTGCTGGCCGAAAGTCATTTCATGCAGGCGCATCAATTGGCGAATACCGGTCACAAGATCGGCAACTTCTTTTCCGAAACGCGCTTCGATACTTTCCGCTGCATGGGGATCAATGATCGGGAGTTCAAACAGCAGGCCGGCGATACGCGTTTCGGCATCGGTTTTAAGCAGCGCCAAAGTGGCGGCCACAGTTTGAGAAAATTCAAACGTGTCCTGGCCGGTAGCTACAGTCGTACCCGTGTAGAGCGGCCTTGCAAAGGCAAGCGCCGCCATCACGCGTGCATCATCCTCCGCGGTCAAGCCGCCGGATAATCGAACGCGCGCTTCGCTTTGGGCCGCCGCTATTGAAACCATGGGATGTTTATGGTTGTTATTTTTGCGCAGCCGTCACGACCATCTCGACCAGCAATTCCGGCCTGACCAGTTTGGCTTGAACGGTAGCCCGCGGCGGACTGTTTCCCGCAGCGACCCACTCGTTCCAGACCATGTTCATTTCGTTGAAATCCTTTACGTCCGAGATGAATATCTGGCACATCAGAATCCGCGTCTTGTCGCTGCCCGCCTCGGCCAGCAGGCGATCGACATGGCCCAGCACTTCACGGGTTTGGCCTTCAATATTCTGGGTCGTCTCCTCGGCAATTTGCCCGGCAAGATATATCGTGCCATTGTGAATCGCGGCTTCGGAAAGTGTTTTTCCCACATGCAAGCGTTTGATGTCCATGATGTCCTAACGATCGGCAGAAAAAATAATTGATTATCCAAGCAAAAATTCTTTTGCAATTGCGATTTGGTCGGTGTGAACGAAAGTTGGCGCATGTCCTACGCCGGCAAGCTCGGCCAGCTTGGCTTTAGGGCCGCGTTGCGTCATTGCCTGCGCCACATCGCGCGTTAACAAATCGGATTCGGCGCCCCGGACCAGCAAGGTCGGACAGGTAATCGCATCATAGGCAGCCCATAGCATTGCCTCCGCCTGCTGGGTGCTTTCGGGCGTTGCTGCTTTAAAAGGAATCGCCAAACCCAAATCGTAATGGCGTATCCATAGCCCATCCTTGTCCCGTTGCAAAACATCCGAGGCGATTTTGCGCCACTCTGCATCGGTATGCGGGCCGAATGTTCCTGAAATGGCGCGAATATAACTTTCTGCTTCCTCAAAAGCCGAAAACCGGACAGCTTGACCGATATAGCTGCCGATGCGGGTCAACGCCGAGAAATTCAAGGCGGGTCCGACATCGTTGAGCACCAGTTTCCGTATCGGATTATCCTGCAGCGATGCCAATCCGATCCCGATCAGGCCGCCCATCGAGGTGCCGAACCAGTCCACTTTTTTCGCATCCAGTCGTGCCAGCAATGTCACCATATCGGAAACATATTGCGGCAGTTGATAATATTTCGGATCACGCAGCCACCCCGAACGGCCGCGTCCGGCAACATCAGGGCACACGACACGATAGTTGTCGCATAATGCACGGGCCAACTCATCGAAATCATCCGACACCCGCGTCACGCCATGCACGCACACCAGCACATTCGGGTTACGCGGATCGCCCCACTCCTTGTACGCCATCGTATGCAAGCCGGCGGGAGAAAGACATTGGACACTCTTGTTCCGGGGCTCGGTCATTTCGTATGTAGTAGTAATACTGGTTGCTGGTTTCCACATTTTACTGTTCGTTGCGCTTAAAATCTTGTTAACTTCATTAGCGCCCACCATTTTTACTTCACAGAGGACATCATGCAAGGCACGACTCTCAAAGGCAAGACGGCATTGGTCACCGGTTCCACTTCCGGCATCGGCCTCGGAATGGCAAGAATACTGGCGGCCCAAGGCTCGAACATCGTGTTCAACGGCTTTGGCGACGCGCAGGAAATTGCAAAGCTGCAAGCCGATGTCGCGCAGAAATTCGACGTGAAAACCACCTATCACAATGCCGACATGTCGAAACCGGCCGAAATCGAAGCAATGATGCGCGCCGCGGCCGAACAATTCGGCGGAGTGGATATCCTGATCAACAACGCCGGCATCCAGCATGTTGCCAATATCGAAGACTTTCCTGTTGAAAAATGGAACGCGATTATCGCGATCAACCTGACTTCCGCATTCCACACGACACGCCTGGTGTTGCCAAACATGAAGGCAAAGAACTGGGGCCGCATCATCAACATCGCCTCGGTGCACGGCTTGGTCGGCTCCGCGCAAAAATCGGCCTACGTCGCAGCCAAGCACGGCATCGTCGGCTTCACCAAGGTGACTGCCTTGGAGACGGCTCATTCCGGTGTTACCTGCAATGCGATTTGTCCTGGCTGGGTGTTGACGCCGCTGGTGCAAAAACAGGTGGATGCGCGTGCCGCTCAGGAGAATATTTCGATTGAAACAGCCAAGAAAAACCTGGTGGCGGAAAAACAGCCGTCCGGTGAATTCGTTACGCCGGAACAGTTGGGAGCGCTGGCGGTTTTTCTGTGCAGCGATGCGGCAAGCCAGGTGCGCGGCGCGGCATGGAATATGGATGGCGGCTGGGTCGCGCAATAGCCATTCATTTGCTCAATGACAGCGGCAATAAAAAACGGCGCTTGGTTTGCAGGCGCCGTTTTTCATCGATTGCGGATAACGATTAACGTACCGCGCTGATATCCAGTTCGGCGCCGGTCTTTTCAATCAATTCCTGTTTCGTCACGCCAGGCGCCAGTTCGACCAGCTTCAAGCCGACTGCGGTGACATCGATCACACCGAGATCGGTGATGATGCGATTGACCACGCCGACGCCTGTCAGCGGCAGATTGCATTTCTTTAAAATCTTGTGCGATGTCGAACCGTCCTTGGCCTTGGCGACATGCTCCATCAATACCACCACGCGCTTGACACCGGCAACCAGATCCATTGCGCCGCCCATTCCCTTGACCATTTTGCCGGGAATCATCCAGTTGGCAAGATCACCCTGTTCCGACACCTGCATCGCACCCAGGATCGCGATATTGATCTTGCCGCCGCGGATCATTGCAAATGAGTCCGCCGAGCTGAAATACGATGCTCCCGGAAGTGCCGTTACCGTCTGCTTGCCGGCGTTGATCAGATCTGGATCGATATCATCATCGGTCGGAAACGGGCCAATCCCGAGCAAACCATTTTCCGACTGCAGCCAGACTTCAATATCCGCCGGCACATAGTTGGCCACCATCGTCGGCAAGCCAATGCCCAGATTGACATAAAAACCGTCCTGCAATTCCTTTGCCGCACGCGCAGCCATTTCTTCCCGAGTCCATGCCATGTCAATTCTCCGCTTTACTTTGTACGAATCGTGCGTTGTTCAATGCGTTTTTCCGGAGTCGCGTTGACCACGATCCGATGCACGAAAATGCTGGGTGTATGGACATCGTCTGGATCGATTTCACCGACTTCAACCAGGTTTTCGACTTCGACGATCGTTATTTTTCCGGCCATCGCGACATTAGGATTGAAGTTGCGAGCGGTTTTGTTGTAGACGAGATTACCGGCTTTGTCGGCCATGTACGCCTTGACCAGCGATACGTCGGCGACCAGCGAACGTTCCATCACATATTGTTCGCCGTCGAATTCGCGCACTTCCTTGCCATCGGCGACGATGGTGCCTACACCCGTCTTGGTGAAGAATGCAGGAATGCCTGCGCCACCCGCGCGCAGCTTTTCCGCGAGCGTGCCCTGCGGCGTAAATTCCAGCTCGAGTTCACCGGCCAGAAACTGTCGTTCGAATTCCTTGTTCTCACCGACGTAGGACGCAATCATTTTTTTGATCTGATGCGTTGCCAATAATTGCCCCAGGCCGAAACCATCGACCCCGGCGTTATTGGAGATGGCTGTCAGGTTTTGTACGCCCGAGTCGCGCAATGCGGCAATCAATGCCTCTGGAATACCGCACAAGCCAAAACCGCCGACGGCGATCGTCTGACCGTCTTTGACGATGCCTGCCAGGGCAGCGGCGGCATCGGGATAAACTTTCTTCATACCAACCCTTTTCTATTTTGTAAAGTAATTCAAATACTAGTATTTGTACGGCTTTGCTTGCGATGCCTAGGAGCATATGATGCTGCAAAGGACTGCACAATACCGTAGAAGTACCAATTCTAATCATAAAATGGGAGACAGACTTCGATGAGCGCATCCCAATCTATTAATTACGAGACAATTTTTCACCATGCGCCGATTGGCATGTGCGTATCCCAACATCGTATTATTCAGGCCTGCAATCATGCCTTGACCGACATGTTCGGCTATGAATGCGACGCACTATTGGGACAATCTTTTTCCGTACTGTATCCGACACCGGATGAATTTGAGCGCACCGGTGCGCGTATTGTTCCCATCATGAATGCCAAAGGCCATTACTCTGATGAACGCATCATGAAACGTGCCAACCAGGAATTGTTCTGGTGCCATGTGACCGGCGGCGCCTTGGTAAAGAATGATCCGCATGCGGCCGGTATCTGGACCTTCGAGGATTTAAGCGCCAAACGGCCTGTCACTGCCGAATTGACGCCGCGTGAAAGAGAGATCGCCGCGTTGCTGGTGGAAGGAAAGACCAGCAAGCTGATCGCACGGCAGATCGGCTTGAGTCCGCGCACCGTGGAAATGCACCGCGCCAAATTGATGCGAAAATTTGCAGCGGCGACTTCCAGCGAACTGGTGCACAGGCTGCTCGGCGTTCCGCTTCAGCCATCTACCGCAATATCTACAGCAACTGTTTAGGCGCATCTGTCAGCTTGCGGCGTATCGCGTCCGATAAAGGCAGGGATTTTTCAAGTAAAAAATTGACCCAGACTACTTTCGCCCCACCTTCGGCGGCGAGCGTGTCCGGATCGTCGAGACGACGGATTTCATGGCTTGTCTCGAAACTCGAACGTCCGAGCGCGCCGACGAATGTGCGGATTTCGATATCGCCCGGATATTTCAATTGCCGCAAAAACGTGCAATTGGCATTGATGATTACCGGCCCTTCCCCTTCCGGATTCGGCGCGCAATCGATATGCGAAAGCCATTCGATGCGCGCCTGCTCCAGATAGCGGAAATAAACCGCGTTGTTGACATGGCCCATTGCATCCATATCACCCCAGCGTATTGACATGCGGGTGATATGGACAAGTTTTTTATTGTCCATATAGGTACACTTCAATGCTGGTGATTTTTCCAACGAAAATGCTGCAACGGATCGATACGTGCGGCAGGCTTAAAAAGCGCTCATTCCATCATCGGCAGCCACGATCGAACCGTTGATGAAGTGCGATTCCTCGCCTGCAAGCAGCAGTAGCAATCCGTCCAGATCCTCCGGTTTGCCGACACGCTTGCGCGGCAACATGTTCACCAAAGCCTGGCCCTGTTCACTATTGAAATGTTCGGCATTGATTTCGGTGCCGATATAACCGGGGCAGATTGCATTGACGTTGATGCCGTATTTTCCCCATTCGACCGCCATCGATTTGGTCATGTGCACCACCGCTGCCTTGCTCATGCAGTAAATGCCGATTTGCGGCAATACGCGCAAGCCGGCAACCGACGCGATATTGATGATGCGATGCTGCTTTTTCGGATCGCCCTTGGCGCGGATAATCATGCGCTTGGCGGTTTCCTGCGCGACAAAAAATGCACCGCGCTGATTGGTATCCATCACGTAAGCGTAGTCTTCCGGCGTCACATCGACGAGCCGCTGTGTTGTCGATACGCCGGAATTATTGACCAGGATATCGATTGGTCCGGCTTCCGTTTCCGCATGCGCGATGGCGGATTTGATGCTGGCGTAATCGGTTACATCCAGTGTGACGACATGCGCTGCACCGCCATCCGATTCGATTTCGGCGCGCAGTTCTTTCAAGCGATCGACGCGACGCGCTGCAAGTACAACCTGTGCGCCTGCTTGCGCCAGCACCTTCGCGAAACGCGCGCCCAAACCACTGGAGGCACCGGTAATCAGTGCGATCTTGCCTTCGAAATTCACTTCAATACCCACAAACTTCTCCTGTTTTGTCTTGCAATTGGCGATTTGGCCGTGCCTTGAACCTTATCATTATATGAAAGACGCGCAATTAGAGTACGGTATCTAGCATTCTCTCTCAAAATCCCTGACAATTAGCACACTCGTTCGATAATTACACATTTACGGTGGTGAGACATGACGCAAAGCCAGACCCCAAACCTGCTGGAACAATACGGCCCGCGCGAAGCGATGGAGTATGACGTCGTCGTGGTCGGTGGCGGCCCGGCCGGCTTGTCGGCCGCAATCCGGCTCAAGCAACTGGCAGCGGAAAAAGGCAATGAGGTTTCCGTATGCATTCTGGAAAAAGGCGGTGAACTGGGTGCACATATTCTGTCCGGCGCAGTGATGGATCCCATTGCGATGAAAGAGCTGTTCCCGAACTGGAAAGAATTGGGCGCGCCGCTGAATACGCCAGTGACGGAAGATCGCATTCTGGTCCTGACCGAAACCAAGGCGTTCAAGACGCCGAACTGGATGCTTCCCGCCGTATTTCACAACGACGGCAATTATGTAATTTCTCTCGCCAACGTGGTGCGCTGGCTGGGCCAGCAAGCCGAGGCGCTCGGCGTCGAAGTTTTCCCGGGTTTTCCGGCAGCGGAAATACTGTACAACGATGATGGATCGGTCAAGGGAGTAGCGACCGGCAACATGGGCGTGGACCGCCACGGCCAACCGACCGACGCATTCCAGCTTGGCATGGAATTGCATGCAAAATATACGCTGTTTGCCGAAGGTTCGCGCGGTAACTTGGGCAAGCAGCTCATGGTGAAGTACGATCTGAACAAAGGAAAGGATCCTCAGGTCTACGGTATCGGCATCAAGGAACTGTGGGAAATCGATCCTAAAATGCATAAACCCGGCCTGGTAATGCACACCACAGGCTGGCCGCTGACGGACCAGTACAGCGGCTCCTTCCTGTACCACCTGGAGAACAATCAGGTGGCAGTCGGTTACGTGGTTGGGCTCGCGTATGAAAATCCTTATCTGTCTCCGTATGAGGAATTTCAGCGCTTCAAAACGCATCCGGCAATCCGCCCTTTCTTTGAAGGCGGCAAGCGCATCTCTTATGGCGCTCGCGCCATCACGGCCGGCGGCGTGCAGTCGCTGCCCAAGCTGACTTTTCCGGGCGGCGCGCTGATTGGTTGTGATGCGGGCTTCCTGAATATGCCCCGCATCAAGGGCAGCCACGCGGCGATGAAAACCGGCATGCTGGCAGCTGATGCGGCGTTCGAAGCGCTTGGGGCCGGACGACAGCACGACGAACTGACAAGCTATCCGCAAGCATATGAAAAGTCCTGGCTACATGAAGAATTGCACACAGCACGCAACGTCAAACCATTGCTGAAAAAAGGCACCTACGGCACGCCCCTGGTCTGGCTCGATCAGATGCTGCTACGCGGAAAAGCGCCGTGGACGCTGCATCACACCAAGGCCGATCATGAATGCCTGAAGCCTGCTGCGCAATTCAAGCCTATTGCCTATCCGAAACCGGACGGCAAACTGACCTTCGACCGGTTGTCGTCGGTATTCATTTCGAATACCAATCATGCCGAAGAGCAGCCGGCTCACCTGACGCTAAAAGATCCGACCGTACCGGTGCGGATCAATTTAGACATCTATGCGGGCCCGGAGTCGCGTTATTGCCCTGCCGGAGTATATGAATTCGTGAAGACAGACGGCGGTGCGGAACGGCTGCAGATCAATGCGCAAAACTGCGTGCATTGCAAAACCTGCGACATCAAGGATCCGACGCAAAATATTGTCTGGGTCACGCCGGAGGGTGGCGGGGGACCGAATTATCCGAATATGTAAAACAAAAAAACCGCCAGAAATATCTGACGGCTTTTTTATGTGCAGTTAGCTAAATTAAATGTCTATACATTCCATTGGCCGCTAACAATTTTTTCCAGCCAGAAGGCGCCGATCACGGTCTTCACATCCGTGATCTTCCCTTCCCTTACCCACTGCAGAACATCTGCCGCAGTCGCGATGATCGTTTCCAGAAACTCGCCGTCATCCAGTTCGCTTTCGCCTGCAATGAGTCCGCGGGCAGCATAAATATCGAGATGTTCATTCGAATAGGCGATGGCATTATGAATCGTGCAAACAAAGCGCCAGTCGGTAGCGGTGTAACCAGTTTCTTCCTTTAATTCGCGCTTGGCGCAAACAAGCGGATCTTCATCCGGATCGATTTTACCGGCAGGGAATTCGATGAATACCTGGTCGGCCGGATAACGAAATTGCCGCTCTAGCAGCACCGTACCATCGTCGAACAGCGGCAGAATAACGACTGCGCCAGGATGCTTGATGTATTCCCGAATGGTGCTTTTACCGTCAGGCAGACGCACCGTATCCCGCTGAACTTTCAGAAAGTCGCCCTCGTAGGCAACTGCGCCATCGATTTTCGTCTCTTTCAAGTGCAGATCCATTTATGGGCTCCGAAAAGAAATTGGCACGCCAGGAATTGCAGCATGATCGACCCGAATCAGCCGTGGCGCTTGCGCAGATAACGGAACACGAATCCGGGATAGGCCAGCACAATGAACAGGCAGCCGGTCACTGCGTAAAATTCCCAGCGCTGGGTAAATACATTGCCGGCACGCGATTCGAGCAGATAAGCAATAGCGCCAACCACTGCATACAGCACGATCAATTCGACCAGGCGCAGCCAAAATGGTTTGACGGCCGACCGAATGGGAATGATCGAGAATACCCGTTCGTTTAGAAACGGCAGGTTGGCAGCCAGCACCGCCAACAGAATCACGAACCAAGTTGAGAGAGAGACATCCACCGGAAATTATCTGACGAGTGTGGTTTTAAGACGCGAGCGTCTTGACGATGGCAGCCGCGCACGCTGCCATCAATGGACCGGGCATCAAGCCCAGCACAACGACTGCGGCACCGTTGATACTGAGTGCAACCTGCATATCCTTGTTGACAAGGATTTTTGCCGTATCGTCCGCATCGTCAAAATACATCAGCTTGATTACACGCAGATAGTAAAAGGCGCCGATCAGCGAGAACAGTACCGCCACCACTGCGAGCCAGATCTGTCCGGTGCCCAGCACGGCTTGCAGCACCGACAGCTTGGCATAGAAGCCCATCATTGGCGGCACGCCGGCCAGCGACAGCAACAGGACCATCATCACCGCGGCAAACCACGGGCTACGCTGATTCAAGCCTTTGAAATCGTCCAAATCTTCCGCTTCAAAGCCGGAGCGCGCAAGCAGCAGGATCACGCCGAACGTACCCAATGTCGTCAGCACATAAGTGATCGAGTAGAACATTGCCGAGCTATATGCATTCGCGGCAGAGGTCAGGTTACTGCCGCTGAAGACGCCGGACAACAGACCAAGCAGCATGAAGCCCATTTGTGAAATCGTTGAATAGGCCAGCATCCGCTTCAGGTTGGTTTGCGCAATCGCGGTGATGTTGCCGATTGCCATCGACAGAACTGCAAGCACAGTCAGCATCTGTTGCCAATCGACGGCAAAAGACCACAATCCTTCAACCAGCAACCGGATGAAAATGGCGAATGCCGCCAGTTTCGGCGCACCGCCCAGCAGCAGCGTTACCGCGGTCGGTGCGCCCTGATAAACGTCCGGCACCCACATATGAAAAGGCACGACGCCGAGCTTGAATGCAAGACCGGCCACCAGGAACACTATTCCGAAAACCAGCACCGTTTTATTGACGGTGCCGGATGCGGTTGCCTTGCCGACTTCAGTCAAATCCAGCGAACCGGTCGCGCCGTACAGCATCGATATGCCATACAGCAGAAAACCGGATGCCATCGCGCCCAGGATGAAGTATTTCATCGCTGCTTCGGTTGATACGGGATGTTCGCGGCGCAGCGCAACCAATGCATATAGAGACAGCGACATCAGCTCAAGACCGAGGTAGATAACCAACAAATTATTCCCCGAAATCATCACCATTTGGCCCAGCAGGGAAAACAGGGCAAGCGCGTAAAACTCTCCGCCGAGGTTATCGCCAAGCATGCCGCGCGCAGTCACGTATTGGCGTGAATAAATCAGCGTCAGGCCGACTGCAAGATATGAAAACAGCTTGAGCAGGTTCGACATCGGATCCGACACGAACATGTTATGGAACGTATAGGTTGTCGCGCCGGCATTGAAGTCAGCTATTGTCAAAGCTGCGCAAATGCACAATGTGACAAGCGACAACGCATAAGTAATATAACGCTTCGCATCCGGCAGGAACATGTCGATCAGCAGGATTGCCGAGGTTGCAATCGCCAGGAAAATTTCAGGATAGACCGGAACCAGATTCAAGTTATTCATTTTGTCGCCGCTTTATTTGCATCCACGTATGCGTTCGCTATGGTGTTCATCAGTTTGCTTTTGACAGTGCCACATGCTTCAGCAGATCGGTGACGGAAATTTGCATGGCATCGGTAAACGGTGCCGGATACACACCCATCGCGATCACGGCGATTGCCAGCAAACCAAGCATGAAAAATTCGCGCTTGTTCAGATCCAGAAGTTGCGCGACATGCGCATTGCCGACTGCGCCGAATATCACGCGCTTGACCAGCCACAGCGAATACGCCGCGCCCAGAATCAGGGCGGTGGCGGCCAGCATGCCGATCCAGAAATTGAACTTGACCGCGCCCAGAATGACCATGAACTCGCCGACGAAACCGGACGTCGCGGGCAAACCGGCATTCGCCAGCGAAAACAATACGAAAAACGCAGCAAACTTCGGCATCGTATTGACGACGCCGCCGTAATCGACGATCTGGCGCGAATGCATGCGGTCATACAACACGCCGATGCACAGGAACATCGCGCCTGACACGAAACCGTGCGAAATCATTTGCACAACGCCGCCCTGCACCGACATGTCATTGAACATGAAGAAGCCGAGCGTAACGAACCCCATATGCGCAATCGACGAATAGGCAACCAGCTTTTTCATGTCGGCCTGTACCAGCGCAACCAGACCGATGTAAATCACCGCAATCAGGGACAGCGTGATGACAAAGCCGGACAAATAGTGGCTAGCGTCAGGCGTGATCGGCAATGAAAAGCGCAGGAAACCGTATCCTCCCAGTTTCAGCATGATCGCTGCCAGCACGACGGAGCCGCCGGTCGGCGCTTCAACGTGCGCATCCGGCAGCCAGGTATGCACCGGCCACATCGGGACTTTTACGGCGAATGCCAACAAAAACGACAGGAATATCAGAATTTGCGCTGAAAGCGGAATCGGCAGTTTGTGCCAGGCCAGAATATCGAAACTGCCGCCCGACTTGAAGTACAGGTAGATAATCGCCACCAGCATCAGTAACGAACCGAGGAACGTGTAAAGAAAGAATTTAACCGCCGCATACACACGATTCGTACCGCCCCAGACACCGATGATGATGAACATCGGGATCAACGTCGCTTCAAAGAATACGTAAAACAGCAAACCATCCAGCGCGCAAAATACGCCGATCATCACGCCGGACAGAATCAAGAAGGCGCCCATGTATTGGGACACTTTCTTTTCAATCACTTCCCATCCTGCGATGATGACAATCACCGTGATGAAAGCCGTCAATGGAATGAACCACAGCGAGAGGCCGTCGATGCCGAGAGAATAAAAAATATTGAAGCGCGCAATCCACGCCATTTTTTCGACAAACTGCATGCCATGCGCGGCATTGTCGAAGTGCTGGATCAACGGCAAAGTAACCAGGAAGCTGACTATGGCGCCGATCAGCGACAGGCCGCGTACCATAGCAGGATTGTCATCACGGCCGCATGCCAGGATGAACACGCCAAACACGATCGGACACCAGATCGCCAGGCTCAGGAGAGGAAAGGATGACTGCATCATGTTTTTTCTTTTAGTGACTCGCCGTTATTTCATGTAAGGGAGCAAGAGCAAATAGCCGAGGTACAACGCAATGCCCAGAATCATCGTGAAGGCATAGTGATAGATATAGCCGGTCTGGAATGTGCGCGTGATGGTGGCAAACCAGCCGATCAGCTTTGCGCTGCCGTTGACGATCAAGCCGTCGATCAGCGTCTTGTCGCCGAAATTCCACAAGCCACGGCCCAGCAATCGTGCACCGCCGGCAAACACTACGTCGTTGAACTTGTCCATGTAGTACTTATTGTCGAGCAGCGTATAGAGCGCATGGAATTTGTTGTAGAACCATGTCGGCACTTTCGGGTTCACCAGATAGCAGTAATACGCTGCGACCACGCCGGATAACGCGAACATGAAAGGCAGCGAGGTGAATGCATGCAAGCCCATCGCCCACGCGCCATGAAATTCCTTGGTCAATTCTTCCATCGCATGATGCGATTCGCTGACAAAAATCACGCCCTTGAAGAATTCTCCATGCAGCATCGGCCCGATGGTGAAGTAACCGATGATTACCGACGGAATCGCCAGCAGGACAAGCGGCAGTGTGACCACCCAGGGCGCTTCATGCGGTTTTTCACCGGGCGCGAGGCCGTGATGGTGTTCGTCGCTGTGTTCATCATGACTGTGATCCTCATGTTCGTGATGATGCGGCTTGCCGAAACGCTCTTCGCCGTGGAACACCAGGAAATACATGCGGAATGAATAGAAAGCGGTCACGAATACGCCGGCCAGCACCGCAAAGCTGGCAAATCCTGCACCCGCCAAATGGGAGTGATGGACTGCTTCGATAATGCTGTCCTTGGAATAGAATCCGGAAAAGAATGGCGTGCCGATCAATGCCAGCGAACCAAGCAGCGAAGTGATCCAGGTGATCGGCATGTACTTGCGCAGCCCGCCCATGTTGCGGATATCCTGATCGTGATGCATGCCGATGATGACCGCACCTGCCGCCAGGAACAACAGCGCCTTGAAGAATGCATGAGTCATTAAATGAAATACACCGACCGAATAGGCTGACGCCCCCAGGGCCACTGTCATGTAACCCAATTGCGACAAAGTCGAATACGCAACGACGCGCTTGATGTCGTTCTGAATGATGCCAAGGAAGCCCATGAACAACGCGGTAATCGAACCGATCACCAGCACGAACGACAACGCGGTATCGGACAATTCGAACAGCGGCGACATCCGTGCCACCATGAAAATGCCTGCCGTGACCATGGTCGCCGCGTGAATCAGGGCGGAGATCGGGGTCGGGCCTTCCATCGAATCCGGCAGCCAGACGTGCAATGGAAATTGCGCCGATTTACCCATCGCGCCAATGAACAGGCAAATGCAAGCGACCGTCAGCAACATCCAATTCGTGCCCGGTAATGTCAGTTGGGCGAGCGCTTCTTTTTTGGCGAATACTTCCGCATAGTTCATCGAGCCGGCGAACGCGAGCAGCAAACCGATACCGAGAATGAAACCGAAGTCGCCGACGCGATTGACCAGGAACGCCTTCATGTTGGCAAAGATCGCCGTCGGTCGGGTGTACCAGAATCCGATCAGCAGATAAGAGACCAGGCCCACCGCTTCCCAACCGAAAAACAATTGCAGGAAATTGTTGCTCATTACCAGCATCAGCATCGAAAAAGTGAACAACGAGATGTAGGAGAAGAAGCGGTTATAGCCTTCGTCGTCCTTCATGTAGCCGATCGTATAGATATGCACCATCAGCGATACGAATGTGACGACGCACATCATCATCGCCGTCAGGCTGTCGATCAAGAAGCCGATTTCCAGCTTGAGGCCGGCGACCGTCATCCAGTTATAGATCGTGCCGTTATACGTGGCGCCATCCATCACAGCCATTAACGTCTGGAATGAAATGATGAATGCAATCAGCACGCCGAGGATCGTCACGCTATGCGACGTATTGCGACCCACTTTGTTGCCGAAAAACTTGGTGCCGAACAGGCCGGCAATCAAGGAGCCGACAAGCGGCGCCAAAGGTACGGCCAGAAGAAGGTTAGGGTTAAGTTGCCCCGCCATGATGAACCTTATCGTTATTTTTTATGAATAATGCCAAGTAATTGCGAAACGGAGCCAGGCACAGCGGCCAAGCCGCCTGTGAGGTGCAGCTCTGTTTCAAACAAATAATCTATCCCTTGAGACTGTCCAGATCTTCCACATTAATGGTGTCCAGATTACGGAACAACACCACCAGGATGGCAAGACCGATCGCGGATTCCGCGGCAGCCACAGTGAGAATGAAGAAAACGAAAATCTGTCCGGCTGCATCGCCAAGGTAATAGGAAAAAGCGATGAAATTCATGTTGACCGCCAACAGCATCAGCTCGATGGCCATCAGCAGAACGATGATGTTTTTGCGATTCAGGAAAATACCGACGATTGAAATGGCGAACAGAATTGCGCCGAGAATCAGAAAGTGTGCAAGTGATAAGGTCATGATGCGCCGCTTATTGTTTTTCTGTTGTCGAAGCAACCGGTTGCGCATTAGCTGCGGGACGGCTGGATTCCGATTTCATGCTGACGATGCGAATCCGGTCGCTGCGCTTGACCTTGACCGCTGCGGCCGGATCGAAATATTTGCTGTCCTTGCGGCGGCGCAGCGTCAAGGCGACGGCGGCGACAATCGCAACCAGCAACACGACTGCGGCGATTTCAAATGCATAGACATACTGCGTATAAATCAGCTTGCCCAATTCCCTGGTGTTGCCGATATTGGCGGACGCAGCCGGCACCTGTGCGTCGATCATCAGAAAACCGCGGAACAACACCGCTGCCATTTCCAGCACGATGACAACGCCGATCGTTGCCGCAAACGGGAAGTAATTCCAGAAGCCTTCACGCATTTTGTCGATGTTAATATCCAGCATCATCACCACGAACAGGAATAACACCATCACCGCACCGACATAAACCAGCACCAGCACAATGGCGAGAAATTCAGCCTTCAGCAACATCCAGATCGCTGCGGCGGAAAAAAAGGACAGCACAAGAAACAATGCCGCATGCAC
>DAIDBD010000124.1 GCA_027310305.1 Herminiimonas sp. | reverse complement strand
CCCGGTCGACGCGGCCAGCGTTTGGCGGTCATTGTCGAACTGATGCGCGAGCCACTTCGAGTTGAAGCCGGATGCGCCAAGACCCATCAAAAACAGGATGAGCATCAGCAGCGATACGATTTTTCTCGAAGTGGCGCGCATGTCGTTTCTTCGCCGATCTCAATCGGCGGCAACCGTCATGGCGTCGGCATCAAACGGGCGTACGTGAATGCGTGCGGCCGACGCCGGCATAGGCGCGCGTTCGAACCGGGTAGCAGCGCCATTGACGGCAGCCAGGGTGGCCGTTCCATCGAGTGCCGCCTTGCAGACTGACGATGGCTTCATAGATATTTGGTGATTTCCTTGAATTCGCGGATGGTGTCGTCCGCGTTACGCGATTTCTCGCGCACGGCATGCTCAAGGCAATGGTCAATGTGATCATGCACCAACGCCTTTTTCGCGTTGGCAACCGCTTTTTCCACCGCCTGCAGCTGCTGGGCAATGTCAAGGCAGCCGCGCCCCTCTTCAAGCATGGCGACGATGCTCTTCAGGTGGCCTTCGGCGCGCTTGAGCCGCTTGATGATGTCGGGATGGGAGGCATGGGTCGTCATGCCTGGCATCCTATCCCCCTGGATTGGATTTGTCCAGCGCTTCGCGCGTCTGAAAATATTGACAACTATTGACTGACGTTACGTCACTGTCCGCGACAGACGCGAAAAGCGCGAAAATATTTCATGGCGCAATCCTTCGGCTATTTCTTTCGGATAGCAACCGGAGCTGGCTGGCAAACCCGGGCGCATTCCCGCCGCATGCGGGCAGTACAGCACCTGCGTCGTGCCTTTCACGGACAATTTTCTGCGTCGTTCAGGACGTGCGTGACGGCCATCGACATGGCGTCATGCAACTCGTCGCAGGTTGAGAATTTGCCTTGCTTCGATCGGCGATGCCGGCCGTCTGTTGTACTTGCCGCAATCGTCGGCGATTTTCCTGACCAGTTCCGCATTGCTTGCGGCCAGCCGGGTCTGGTCGAAACGCGTATTGTCTTCGAGACCCGTGCGGCAATGGCCTCCTTCCTGCAAGCACCACTGGTTCACTTCCCATTGATGCCGCCCTATTCCAGCCGCGACCCAGGTGGCTTCAGGCAGCAGCATTTCGAGTTCGGCCCGCAGGAAATCGAAAATCGAGCGGCGCGCCGGCAATGCGTTCGCGATTCCCATCACGAACTGGACATGCGGCGCCGGCGACAGCAATCCTTTCCTGACGAGGTTCGCAGCGTTGTAAAGCATGGCGAGATCGAACACCTCTACTTCGGCCTTGACGCCATTATCAAGCATCGTGCGCGCCAGGTTTTCGACAAAATCCGGCGGATTTTCGTAGACGCTGGTCGGAAAATTGACCGAACCCGTGGCCAGCGAAGCCATGTCCGGCCTGAGGGAAAGCATCGCGCCGCGCGCCGCCTGTTCGCGCCCGCGACCGCCGGTTGAAAATTGTATGATCATTCCCGGGCAATATTTTCGCACGCCCTCTTGCACGCGGGCAAACAGCGCGGGATCCGAACCCGGCGATTCGTCGGGATTGCGCACGTGTATATGCACCAGCGACGCACCGGCTTCATAACATTCCTGCGTCGATTCGATTTGTTCGGAGGGCGTCACGGGAACCGCGGGATTGTCCGTCTTGCGCGGCACCGAGCCGGTGATCGCGACCGTGATGATGACTGGTTTTTCCATGTGCGCCCTCCTGGCGAATACCGTTATCCGGCAATTTTTTCGATACCCTTCCGATCCGAAGACGGCAGCGGTTTGCTCCGGCGATCCGGGCGTGGCGCTGCCACCTGCAGCGCTTCGAAAAGATGTGCGCAGAGTAGCTCCCGCCGCGGGAAGTCCATCATCGTGTAGTGGGTGCCGCCGATATGCACCAGCGCGACCGACTTGCACAGATCGCCCCAACCGTAATCAGCCGGCGCGTTCGGCATCCGGTCATCCGACAAAAACAGCGTCGCGGCCACGTCAAACCGCGTTGGACGCCACCTTTCCAGCGCATCCAGCCGCAGCCTCTCGATGAGATGGTTATGATAATTAAAGGCGATTGTCGTCGGCCGCGACATGACAAGCTGCGTCACGATACGCAATGGCGCAAACCAGCGCTTGCGCATCAGCATTGCCATGACCGTCCGCAACAAGGCAACCGGGACACGGCCCGGTTTGGCAAGCAGCGCCCGATAGCGTTTCAACTGGCTCGATTGCGCCATGTTGCCGCGGCGGCTGTCGAGCAAACCGAGAAAGCCGATATGCCGCCCTGACGCCGACAGGCGTCGTGCGGTTTCATGGGCGATGAATCCGCCGAACGAGTAGCCGACCAAACAATAAAAAGCGCAAACAGGCTCGGCGCAAATCTGCGCATAGGCCGCATTGACAATCGCTTCGAAGCTGGCACGGTCCTTCATCGTCTGGCGCCAATCCGGATAGTCGATCGTCTTGAAACGTACGCTATCGCCGAAGGTGGCCCGAAACTGTACGAGCAACGGCTCGTCGCCCGCAATGCCCGGCAGCAGAAAAATGACCGGCGCCTCGTCGGCATCCGCATCTTCCGCACGGCGGCCGGCGGGCAAGTCGAGATAACGCTCGATGGTTGCAACGAGACTGCTCGGCGTCGTGCTGCCATCCAGCGCATCGAGCGCTATTTTCCGGCCGAGTTTTTGTTCGACATGGAACCACAGTTCCATCGCCTTGAGCGAATCGCCTCCGGTGTGATCCCAGCGCTGGTTGGCCTGAAACGACTTGGCGCCCAGCACGGTCGTCCAGCCATGCTTGACGGCATCCCGAATACGGACATCTGCGTCACGGCCATGCTGTCTTTCCGCTTCCGCACCGGCCATGCCTGCATCGTCGGCTTGCAACGACGGCGTTCGCAGCGCCAGCTCGATTCGGTCCAGCCTTGCAAGCGCGCCAACGTCGGGCTTGAAACCGGGCAGTTGCGGGATCGCGTCGAGCAGACGGACATCGGCCGGATGCATGTGCCGCGGCACGCGCGCCGCCAGCACGCCCTTGAGCGCATCGGCGAGCCCCGCATCGGCCGATGCGCGCGGCACCACGTACGCCACCAGCGCAACAATCTCTTCGCCGCTGCGGCGCGCGATCACCGCCGCATCGCCGACGCCGGCGCAACTGCGCAGCGCCGCCTCGACCTCGCCCGGATCGATGCGCTGGCCCCGGATCTTGATCTGCCGATCCTTGCGTCCGATCAATTCCCATAACCCGTCCGCGCGCAGCCTGACCATGTCGCCGGTGCGCAGGATGCGCATCGACGGATCGTCCGGATCGCACAGGAAAGCGCCCGCCTGCAACCGCCCGTTCTGCCATTGGCCGAGCGCGAGATAGCGGCTGCGCACGACCAGCTCTCCCGCCTCGCCGGGGCCGGCCGGCAGGCCGTCTTCGCCGGCCACCATGAAATCGATGCCGGGCCGCGCATAGCCGACCGGCACGCGCAGGCCGTCGGCTTGCCAGCCCGGCGGCACGAACCACTGGAAAGCCG
>DAIDBD010000121.1 GCA_027310305.1 Herminiimonas sp. | reverse complement strand
AGGCTGCGGAGCAGTTGCAGGACACGACCGTCTGGCGCTGCGTGTGTGAGCACCTCAAACTGACTCTTGCCGGTATCGGGCCACCCAAAACGCTGCTGTTGTGCGACAAATCTTCGGTCAACTGCGGTTTTTAGGATGATTTGAAGTCGATGTATGCGAATTACGTCAGCAGCACGAACATTTTTTACAAGAACAATCTCGCGGCCGAGCACGCGATGCTGACCGATTATTACGGCAGCGCATGCAGCATCAACGGCAGCCCATACATCAACAATTGCAACTTCGATGCCGCCGGTGAAATTCTCAAATGGATTTACGGATCGCTGAACGCGAAAAACGCCGGCGCCCTGGGCGGCACGTTCGTCAATTTCGATCAAAAGGCTTACTGGGGAAATTTCGATCCAGGCAATCACGGCATGGCCAACGACGGCTGGGCGTATGTGCCGGCCAACTGCGCGGCCCAGCAAAGCTGCAAGCTGCATGTGGTATTCCACGGCTGCAAGCAAAACGTGGCGGCCATCGGCTCGCAGTATTACAAGAACACCGGCTACAACAAATGGGCCGACACCAATAACATGATCGTTCTGTATCCGCAGGCGAATATGACCTTCGCCAATCCGAACGGATGCTGGGACTGGTGGGGTTACGACGATGTGAATTTTCCGGCCAAGAGCGGCGGCCAGATGGTTGCCGTCAAGACCATGATCGACCGGATCGCCAGCGGCAATGCTGCCGCGCCGTATACCTGCGCGCACTGGTACAGCAGCAATTATTCGCACGTCTATTACGGACGCGCCTATGCATCGGGCGGCAATGCGTATGCCGTCAATTCGAACCAGTACCTCGGATATTATTCGACCGCGGCGTACACCGATGTCAGACGGACATCGGCCGGATATTATGCTTACGGCAGTTGCCCATGATGTGTTGTGGCCGCTGTTGAAAAAGCCCCGCATTGCGCTGCATGCGGGGCTTTTTACCGGTAACGGTCAATGCGCAGGCATCATCCACACACGCATACGGAAACCGCTCTAAATCCCGCCCATGCACAAATACTTGATCTCCAGATATTCGTCCATGCCGTATTTGGACCCTTCGCGACCCAGGCCGGATTGCTTGACGCCGCCGAACGGCGCGACTTCATTGGAGATGATGCCGGTGTTGATGCCGACCATGCCGTAGTCGAGCTTTTCAGCGACGCGCCAGACGCGGCTGATGTCGCGCGAATAAAAATAACTCGCCAGACCGAATTCGGTGTCGTTGGCTGCGGCGATCGCTTCTTCCTCGCTGCTGAACTTGATGACCGCAGCGACCGGGCCGAAGGTTTCCTCGCGCATGATCTTCATGTCCCTGCTGATGTTCGACAGCACGGTCGGTTCGTAGAAATGCCCGCCCAGCGCATGCTTCTTGCCGCCGCTCTCGATCTTCGCGCCTTTCGCCAGTGCGTCGGCGACATGCTCTTCCACTTTCGCGATGGCCTGATCGTCGATCAACGGCCCTTGCGACACGCCTTTTTCAAAGCCGTTGCCGACCTTGATTTTCGCCGCGCCGGCCGCCAGTTTTTCAACGAACGCATCGTAAATCGATTCATGCGCGTAAAAGCGATTGGTGCAGACGCAGGTCTGGCCGGCATTGCGGTATTTGGACGCCAATGCGCCTTCGACCGCCGCATCCAGATCGGCATCGTCGAACACGATGAACGGCGCATGGCCGCCGAGTTCCAGTCCGAGCTTCTTGACGGTCGGCGCGCATTGCTGCATCAGGATGCGGCCGACCGGCGTCGATCCGGTGAACGACAGGTGGCGCACGGTCGGGCTGGCGCACAGCACCTTGCCGACCTCGATCGATCGATCGGCATCGGCGGTCACGATATTGATCACGCCCGGCGGCAGGCCGGCGCGGTGCGCCAGTTCCGCCATTGCCAAGGCTGACAGCGGGGTCTGTTCGGCCGGCTTGATGACGATGGTGCAGCCGGCGGCAATCGCTGGCGCAACCTTGCGCGTGATCATCGCAATCGGGAAATTCCACGGCGTGATGGCGGCGCAGACGCCGACCGGCTGCTTGAGCACGACCATCCGCTTGTCGCTCCAGGTCGATGACATCACATCGCCGTTGACGCGCTTGGCTTCTTCAGCGAACCATTCGATGAAGCTCGCGCCGTACATTACTTCGCCCTTGGCTTCGGCCAGCGGCTTGCCCTGTTCGGCCGTCATCAATGCAGCGAGGTCGTCGGCATTTTCCATCATCAGATCGAACCATTTGCGCATGATTGCCGCGCGCGCCTTGCCGGTGCGGGCCGACCAGTCGGGAAACGCCGCATGGGCGGCATCGATCGCGCTCTGGGTTTCGGCAGCACCCATGTTCGGCACCGAACCGATGGTCACGCCATCGGCCGGATTGGTGACATCGAAACTGGCGGCGGCGCCGACCCACGCGCCATTCACGTAAGTCTGGTTGCGCAGCAGCGCGGCATCATTGAGTTTGGGAAGGCCCTTGACAGCTTGCAACATGGTTGTCTCCTGCGGTATCGATAAAAAAATCAAGCATAACGCAATCGCTTCGGGTTTGCTGTCGGCGCAGTTGCGGACTTAAATCTGCTTTGGTTTTGCCTGTTCGCGCCGGTTGAAGCCGGCCACCATGTCGAAACGGAACAGCCGGCATTCCAGCGCGCCGTTAAAGAACGGCGTCTTGCGCGCTTCTTTCAGCCGCAGCAGTTTCGGCAAACCCTGGTCCGCCGAAAACAGGAATACCTGCCAGCCGGCGAAGCGCTGCTTCAGCGTCGTGCCGAATGCGCTGAAGAATGCCGCCGCCATGTCATCCGTTTCCAGCGTGCCGTCGCCGCGCACGCCGATCCGTTCGCCGTACGGCGGATTGGTGACGATGATGCCGGGTTGGTCGGTCGGCGGTTTGACCTCTTGCGCTTCGATCTGCTTCAACGGCACGTCGAACAGGATGCCGGCCTTGTTCAGGTTGTTGCGCGTCATCACGATCATGTCGCCGGAAATGTCGCTGCCGAAAATCGTCGGCGCAGTCGGCAATGGATTCGGCTTGACGCTGCTTTTGATCGCGCGCCATTCATCGGGGTCGAATGCCAGGAATTTTTCGAATGCGAAATCGCGCCGCGCACCGGGCGGAATGCCGGCCACGATTTGCGCCGCTTCCGCCAGGATGGTGCCGGAGCCGCACATCGGATCGAACAGCACCATGCCGGGCTTCCAGCCGGATACGCGCAACAGGCCGGCCGCCAGGTTTTCGCGCAGCGGCGCATCGCCGGTTTCCAGCCGCCAGCCGCGCTTGAACAGCGCTTCGCCCGACGTGTCGAGATACAGCGTGAAATTGCGCGCATCGAGAAAGCCGACGATGCGCATGTCCGGCGTCCTGGTATCGACCGACGGCCGCTCGGAACAGATATCGCGGAACCGATCGCAAATCGCATCCTTGATCTTGAGCGTCGTGAATTCGAGGCTGCGCAACGGCGATTTGATTGCGGTGACATCGATGCGGATCGTGTGATGCACGCCGAACCAGTCTTCCCACGGCTGCGCCAGCGCGAGATCATAGATATCGTTTTCGTTAAGGTAGCTCGAATGGGCGATGCGCAGCAGCACGCGTGATGCGATCCGGGAATGCAGGTTGATGCGGTAGGCGTCAGTCAATGTGCCCGAGCAGTGAACGCCGCCGGGAACCTGGTTGTGCGCCTTCAGCGTCGCGCTTTGCTGTGCGATTTCGCCCAGTTCTTCGGCCAGCGCCGCTTCGAGGCCGCGCGGGCAGGGGCAAAAAAATGAATGTGACATGGAGAACCCTTTATCCGTTTTAAAAACGACCGCTCTTCTCAACGGTCAATTGTGAAACCTGAAGCGGAAACAAAAAAACTATTTCGCAAATGCGCGTTCGACAAAATCCAGCCGATCCTGACCCCAATAGCCTTCGCCATCGACCACGTACCAGGGCGAACCGAATACATTGGCTGCCATCGCGTCGTCGGTGAAACGATCATATTCAGTCTGCACGCTGGCTGTTTCGGATGATTTCAGCAACGCCTTGCCATCATGTCCGAAACTATCGGCCAGCGCCGCAAGCGTGTCTGCATCGGCGATGTTTTTTTCTTCGGCCCATAGCGCCCGCATCATCGCGCCGGTCAATTCCATGGCGGCATCGGTGCCATGCGCAAGTTTGGTTGCAATGATCAATTTGGCGGCCGGATCGCCCGGCACCGGGAAGAATTTCGGCTGCAGGTTGAGCGGCAGGCCGAGGTATTCGCTCCAGCGCTGCAATTCCACCAGCCGGTACGCCTGCCGTTGCGGCGGACGCTTGGCCAGCGGCAGGCCGCCCGATACGTTGAACACCTTGCCCAGGTCGCATGGCTTGATCTCGATCTGCACGCCATGCTGTTTCGCCAGCGCTGCCAGCCGTGCATGGCCGAGATAAGCCCAGGGAGATTGCGGCGCAAAAAAGTATTCACAGGTTTTCGCCATGACGGGCTCCAGGATAAGAATTCAATGGGTATTCAAAATGGTTTGACGACGACCAGCACAACGATCACGAGCAGAATGATTACGGGCACCTCGTTGAACCAGCGGTACCAGGTATGACTGCGCGTATTGCGCCCGGTTTCAAATTTTTTCAGCAGCGAACCGCACGCATGGTGATAGCCGATCAGCAGCACGACGAAGGCGAGTTTCGCGTGCAGCCAGCCGTTGCCCGGCCCTTTGCCGATGCCGTAACCGAGCCACAGCCAGAGGCCGAACAGGACCGCCGGCAGCGCCAGCATGGTCATGAAACGATAGAGCTTGCGCGCCATCAGCAGCAGGCGCTTGGTCGCGGCCGCTTCGGTTTCCATTGCGAGATTGACCAGAATGCGCGGCAGATAAAACAGTCCTGCAAACCAGGACACGACAAAGACAATGTGCAGAGATTTGACCCAAAGCATGATTTTCCCTTGATAGATTAGCGCTGAATTATTTGTATGATTTCATGCATTTTTTCCACCATCACTCACGTACTTCGCCATGCCCGAACACCACATATTTCAGCGAAGTCAACCCTTCCAGCCCGACCGGTCCGCGTGCATGCAGCTTGTCGTTCGAGATGCCGATTTCCGCCCCCAGGCCGTATTCGAAACCGTCCGCGAAACGGGTCGATGCATTGACCATCACCGACGCCGAATCGACTTCGCGCAGGAACCGCATCGTGCGTGTGTAATCTTCGGTGACGATCGCATCGGTATGCTGCGACGAATAGCGGTTGATGTGATCGATCGCCTCATCGAGGCCGGCGACGATTTTCACCGACAGGATCGCCGCCAGATATTCGGCATGCCAGTCTTCCTCGGTGGCTGCGGTCAGATGCGGATAGCCGGCGAGAAGCCGGCGCGCTTCGTCATCGGCGCGCAATTCCACATCCTTGCTGCCGTACAGCTTTGCGAGTTCGGGTAATACCTGCGGCGCGATCGCGCGCGCCACCAGCAGCGTTTCCATCGTGTTGCAGGTGCCGTAGCGATGGCACTTGGCATTGAACGCGATCTTCAGCGCCTTGTCGAGTTCGGCCTTGTCGTCGATGTACACATGGCAGATGCCGTCCAGATGCTTGATCATCGGCACCTTCGATTCCTTCATCAGCCGCTCGATCAAACCCTTGCCGCCGCGCGGCACGATCACGTCCACGTATTGCGGCATCGCGATCAGTTCGCCGACCGCCGCGCGATCGGTGGTTTCGACGATCTGCACCGCATCGGCGGGCAGGCCGGCGCCGGCCAATCCTTCCTTGACCAGTTTCGCCAGCGCCTGGTTGCAATAAATCGCTTCCGAGCCGCCACGCAGGATGGTCGCATTGCCGCTCTTGATGCACAGGCCGGCAGCATCGGCCGTGACGTTCGGACGCGCTTCGTAAATGATGCCGATCACGCCGAGCGGTACGCGCATCTGGCCGACCTGGATGCCGGTCGGGCGGTATTTCATGTTCGATATTTCACCGATCGGGTCGGGCAGGGCGGCGATCTGTTCCAGCCCTTCGGCCATCGTTGCAATCGCCTGGTCCGACAGCGTCAGGCGATCGAGCATCGCAGCGGCCAAGCCGGTGGCGCGCGCCGCATCGAGATCCTGCCGATTGGCGGCGCGCAGCACGTCCGCGTCGCGCCGGATAGCGGCGGCAATCAGCAACAGCGCACGATTCCTGGCGGCGGTATCGGCCTTCGCCATCGCGCGCGACGCGGTACGTGCGCGCTGGCCGACTTCGTTCATGTAATGTTTGATATCCATTTTTTGGAATCTGCTTAAAAATTAAAAACGATCAATTACCGGCCACGCGCGATGATCATTACAAGCTGCAGCAACCGTAGCGCCGCATACGGCAAAACATCTGGCGCAATGCTACGGCTACGACCGAAGGAATTCCCTTTCCGGAACATAAAAGCCGTCCCAGCCATCACCGGCCGTGCGCAATCGCCAGCACCAGCTGCAACAGCGCATCCCATGGATCGCCGGCGTATGCCTTGGCGCGCAAACCCTTGATCATCTTATCGATTTGCGCCGCTTCCTGCAGAGCGGCTTCCAGCGCCGTCAAGGTCAGCCGCCGCAGCGCCGGTTCCATCAGCCGTTCGCGCGGCCCCCAGATCCGATATTCCTTCAGCAGCATGCCGAGCGCGCGGCCCTGCGCGATGCCCGATTTCAGCTTCAGCAATGTGCGGATCTCCTCGGCGACCGCCCACAGCACCAGCGGCAGCGCTTCCCCTTCGCCTTGCAAGCCTTCCACCATCCGCACCAGCCGCGCCGCATCGCCGGCCAGCATCGCTTCGTTGAGCTTGAATACATCATAGCGGGCGACGTTCAATACCGCGTCGTGTATCTGCTCGAAGGTCAGCTTGCCTTCCGGATGCAGCAGCGCCAGCTTCTGGATTTCCTGGTGCGCCGCCAGCAAATTTCCTTCGACGCGCTCGGCAATGAAATCGATGCCTTGCCGGTCTGCGCTTTGGCGCTGCGCCGCCAGCCGTGCGCCGATCCAGGCCGGCAATTGCGCACGCTCCACCATCGGAATATCGATGAAAGCGCCGGCTTGCTGCAATGCGCCGACCCATGCCGCTTTTTGCGTGGCCCAATCCAGCTTGGGCAGCGTGATCAGCGTGACATTGTCAGGGCTCAAGGTTGCCGCATAACTCTGCAGCGCCTGTCCGCCATCCTTGCCGGGTTTGCCGGTAGGGATGCGCAATTCGATCAGTTTTCTGTCACCGAACAGCGATTGCGACTGATGGGCGGCGAGCAGTTCGCCCCATTTGAACCCGCGCTCCACCGTCAGCACATCGCGCTCGGTAAAACCTTGCGCGTGCGCCGTTTTGCGTATCTTGTCGGCCGCTTCCAGCGCCAGCAAATGCTCGTCGCTGGTAATCACATACAGTGGCGCGAGCGGTTTGGCCAAATGCGCATCGAGGGCGTCAATCCGCAATTGCATCGCGATTCCCGGTCAGGAAGCTGCCGCAGGCTTGATTGCCGCGAGCCGGCGCAAGATCTGTTGCACCATATCGCTTTGCATGTCGCGATACAGCGACGCTTCTTCCGATTCCTTCGCCAGAACCTGCGATTCATTGAAACTGATGATGCGGTTGAGCGTGATGGTGGTTGGCGCCAGCAGGATGTTGTTCTTGCCGTCCTTTACCTGAAAAGAAAGCGTGTAAGACAGCGAGTATTCGCGGATGCGCCCCTGGCTGTTGAGCGAAAGAATCGTTTTGTTTCTCGTTTCGGACAGTATCTCGACATTGGCTTGCGCTGCCTTCGGATCGCTGACGACAGTCGTGCCGCCGGCACCGGCAATATAGCGCTTCAAGTCATTGCCGAGCGGCGATGCATCGGAAACGCCGAGATAAATCGTCTTGAACGGCAGATTGGCGTGGCTGCCAGAGCCGCGCAGTTGAAAGCCGCAGGCGGAAACCAGCAAGGCGGTTACCAGGACAAGTGCATGCGCGAAGCGGCGTTTGATGAGCATTTCCGATTCCATGTAATTTAGCGACGATCAGGCGACGATATTGACCAGCTTGCCAGGCACGATGATGATTTTCTTCGGCGGCCCTTCGACAAACTTTTGCACGTTTTCATTGGCCAGCGCCATCGCTTCGATGGTAGCCTTGCCGGCATCCTTGGCGACCTTGATGCTGCCGCGCAGTTTGCCGTTGACCTGAATCATCAATTCGATTTCAGCTTGCTCCAGCGCCGCCGGATCGATTTGCGGCCATGGCGCATCGAGGATGTCGCCGTGCACTTTCGCAAAGCCGAGTTCCTGCCACAGCGTGTGGGTAATGTGCGGCGCAACCGGATACAGCACGCGCAGGAAGATCGAAAAACCTTGTACGATAAGAGCAGAGCGTATTTCTTCTTCTGCCTTGATCTGTTTCTTTAACTCTAGGTCTGCAGCCTCGCCAGTTCCCTCAACGGGAGCCAAATTCATACCGGCCTGCAAATCTGATTCAAGCGTATTTAGCAGCTTCATTGTTGCAGACACTACCGTATTGTATTGAATCCTCGAATAGTCAAAATCGGCTTGCTGGAGAATCAAATATATTTGACGCCTAAAGCTCTTTTGATTCTCGTCTTTAAGAATCTTTGCAAGATCCATTTTTAATAGATCTGGTAGTGATAGCTCGTGTTCTCTTAAATGTTCTGAGAGGCGCCAACCATATGCCCACACCCGCCTGAGAAACCGGTTCGCCCCTTCGACGCCGGTACCCGACCACTCCAGCGTCTGCTCCGGCGGCGACGCGAACATCGTGAACAGCCGCGCGGTATCGGCGCCGTACTGGTCGATCTGCGCTTGCGGATCGATGCCGTTGTTTTTCGACTTCGACATTTTTTCAGTGCCGCCGATCTCGACCGGCGCGCCGTCGTTTTTCAACTTGGCAGCTACCGGCCGGCCCTTGTCATCCAGCGTCAGCTCGACATCTTCCGGGTTGTACCAGCTTCTTTTGCCTGCTGCGTCCTCGCGATAATAGGTTTCGTTCAGCACCATGCCTTGCGTCAGCAGATTGGTGAACGGCTCATCGAATTTGACGAGGCCGAAGTCGCGCATGACCTTGGTCCAGAAGCGCGCATACAGCAGATGCAGCACCGCATGCTCGATGCCGCCGATATACTGATCCATCGGCATCCAGTAATCGTTGCGCGCATCGACCATCGTTTCAGTTGTGCCGGGCGAGCAGTAGCGCATGTAATACCACGACGAATCGACGAAGGTATCCATCGTATCGGTCTCGCGCCGCGCCGGTTTGCCGCATCGCGGGCAATCGACGTGCAGGAATTTTTCATGCTTGTTGAGCGGATTGCCGCTGCCGTCCGGCACGCAATCTTCCGGCAGCACCACCGGCAAATCCTGTTCCGGCACCGGCACGTCGCCGCAGGCGGCGCAGTGGATGATCGGGATCGGCGTGCCCCAGTAGCGCTGGCGCGAAATGCCCCAGTCGCGCAGGCGGTAAGTGATTTTTTTCTCGCCCAGACCCAGTGCGGCAAGATCGGCGGCGACCGCCTCGACCGCTTCCGCATAATGCAGGCCGTCGTATTTGCCGGAATTGATGCAGCGGCCGTTTTCCTTGTCGGCATACCAGTCGTGCCAGGTCTCGGTCGAAAAAAGCCTGCCGTCGATGCCGATCACTTGCTCGATCGGCAAGACATATTTCTTGGCAAACGCAAAATCACGCTCGTCGTGCGCCGGCACGCCCATCACGGCGCCGTCGCCATAGGTGATCAATACATAATTGCCGACCCATACCTCGATCTGCTTGCCGGTCAGCGGATGCGACACGTACAAGCCGGTCGGCATGCCTTTCTTTTCCATCGTCGCCATGTCGGCTTCGATCACGCTGCCGAGTTTGCATTCGGCGATGAATCCGGCAAGCTCGGGATTCGATTTCGCGGCGAACGTCGCCAGCGCGTGTTCCGGCGCAACCGCGCAAAAAGTCACGCCCTTGATCGTGTCGGCGCGCGTGGTGAAGACCCAGAGTTTGCCGTCGTTGATCGGTTTGCCGTCATCCTTGATGTCGTGCGGGAAGGCAAACCGCACGCCGACTGATTTGCCGATCCAGTTCGATTGCATCACGCGCACCCGCTCCGGCCAGCCGGGCAATTTGTGGTCGACATGGTCGAGCAATTCTTCGGCGTAGTCGGTGATCTTCGCGTAGTACATCGGGATTTCGCGCTTCTCGATCAGTGCGCCGGAGCGCCAGCCGCGGCCATCGATCACCTGCTCGTTGGCCAGCACGGTCTGGTCGATCGGGTCCCAGTTCACGGTGCCGGTTTTTTTGTAGATGATGCCTTTTTCCAGCATCTTCAGGAACATCCACTGATTCCACTTGTAATACTCGGGCCGGCAGGCAGTCATTTCGCGCGACCAGTCGATCGCCAGGCCCATCGCCTGCATCTGCTCTTTCATGTGCGCGATGTTGGCGTAAGTCCATTGCGCCGGCGGCACATTGTTCGCCATCGCCGCGTTTTCCGCCGGCATGCCGAACGCATCCCAGCCCATCGGCATCAGCACGTTGTAGCCGTTCATCCGCAGATAGCGGACCATCACGTCGTTGATCGTGTAATTGCGCACATGGCCCATGTGCAGCTTGCCGGACGGGTAGGGCAGCATCGAGCAGGCATAGAATTTTTTCTTGTCCTTGCCGTACCGGTCCTTGGCGTGTTCGACCGCCTTGTAGGCATCGATTGCCTGCCAGTGGTCTTGCGCCGATTTTTCGACGCTTGCGGGGTTGTATTTGTCTTGCATGACGGATGATGCCGGAAATGGAGTTGAACCGGACATTATACTGGGTCAACTCTCCGAATGGCGCGTCGGCTGCGGCGCAGTGCAACTGAAAATCAGCGCAAATCAGTGCAGTTTCAAGCTCAGAGCCGGCTTTTCACCGTAGTCCGCATACCGCTCATTGATCAACGCGATGCATTCTTCCAGTGCATCCAGCAAGCCGGGCACGCTGCTGCGCAATGCATCGGCATGCAGCACGTCGATTTGCAAAATCTCGTTCGCCGCCAGCCTGAATTTTGTCATTCCTTCATCGTCGCGCAGATAGCTCAGGCAATCGATCCACGCATCCATGTTGCAGCCGTAAAAATCGGGAAAGCCGAACGCGGCCCGGCATTCGCGGTGGAATGACGGCCAATCAGTGATGGCCTGGCCATCGAGGCTGACGGTCGCCATGCTATTGCTGCTTCGGTCCGGCTTCTTTGGGATCGGTCACAAAGCCGATTTTGGTCAGGCCATTGTTTTGCGCCGCCGACATCACTTGTGCGATGACTTCGTAGCGTGTCGATTTGTCGGCGCGCAGCTGCAATTCCGGCTGCGGTCTTTTTTGCGCGGCGGCGGCCAGCCTCGTGTTCATTTCCTGCTGGTCGATTGCCGCATCGTTCCAGAAAATCGCGCCTGCCGCATTGATCGACAGCGAAACGGTTTCCGGTTTTTCCGGCGCCGGGGCCGATTGCGCACTCGGCAGATCGAGCTTGATCGCATGCGTAAACAGCGGCGCGGTGATGATGAAAATGACCAGCAGCACCAGCATCACATCCACCATCGGCGTGACATTGATGTCGGCCATCGGGGCCGGCTGTTTGTTATCGTTGAATCCGCCGAATGCCATCGTCATTCTCCGGTTATTTGCCGACGCGCGCGCCGGTCGTCAGATACGCATGCAGATCATGCGCGAATGCATCCAGCTCCGCCAGCGTCACGCGATTGACGCGGGTGAAGGCGTTGTATGCCAGCACCGCCGGAATCGCGACCGCCAGGCCGAGCGCGGTCATGATCAGCGCTTCGCCGACCGGTCCGGCAACCTTGTCGATCTGCACGGTGCCCGCCGCCGATACCGCAATCAATGCATGATAAATTCCCCAGACCGTGCCGAACAGGCCGACGAACGGCGCGGTGGACCCGACCGAAGCGAGCAGCGTCAAGCCGCTTTCCAGCCGCGACGATACGCGGTTGATTTCCTGGCGCAGCGTGCGGGTGATGAGTTCGCCCGGATCGGTTGCGGCATTCAGTGAGCCGTCCTGCGATTTGATATTGGCCGCTTCCGCGCTTTGCGCCGCGAGCGGCGTATACACGTTTTCGCTGTCGACATGCTTGACCAATGCAATGGCGTCGGTCAGCGTCGGCGCTTTCCAGAAGCCTTCCAGCGCGTTCGCGCTTTTGCGGATGCGCCAGGAACTCCATGATTTGGACAGGATGTAATACCAGCTGAGAACCGACATCAGCAGCAGCACGTAAGCGACCGCATGCGAGACGCTGTCGCCCTGCGACCAGTAATGTGCCAGATCCAGGCCTTGATTCGCGAGTGTTTGGTTCATGGTGCTCCGATGGAAAAGATTCAGTCTTGAAGTGTAAACGGGATGGGAATCAGAAACCAGTCGGCGACTGCCTTGCCGTCGCTGGTGGCCGGCTGGAAGCGCCAGTCTTGCACCGCGCTTTTCGCCGATTCATCCAGCAGTGCATGGCCGCTGGACGATTTTACTTCTACCTGGCCGGCCGTACCGTCGGCTCTCACGAACACCCTTAACACGACGGTGCCCTGTTCTTCATAGCGCCGGGACAGCGACGGATAAGCAGGCTTGCGGTTGCCGGCGGCATACGACGCCGGAATCGATACGCCGGTTTTGGCCGGTGCAGGGGGCGTCGGTGCAGGTGGCGGGCTGGTAACGGCTGCCGTCGGCGACGGTGCGGATGACGCGTCCGGCGCTTTTAGTTCCGGCCTGATTTTGGTACGCGGTTCGACAGGTTTGGACATGGGCCGCGGTTTCGGCGCAACCTTCTTTTCCGGAGCCGGTTTCACCGGTGCGGCCGGAGGCGGAGCAGGCGGCGTAGCCGGGGTATCGATGCGCTGTACCGGCACAAGCTCTACTGCCATCGGCAGTGGCGCGCCCGGTTTATCGATCCGGGTGGGCCAGCCGATAGCCACTATCGCAATCAATGCCGCATGCAACAGCACCGCTATCGCAATCGCCGGCAAGGAAGGTGAGGATTTCATGTCGGCACTGGCCGCAATCCCTGTTCATTAACAGGGATTATCGCAGCCCGAGCACGTCCTGCATGTCGTACAGGCCGGTTGTCTTGTCCGCCAGAAAGCGCGCCGCCCGCAAACTGCCATGCGCATACGTCACTCGGCTGGCCGATTTATGCGAGATTTCAATGCGCTCGCCGATGCCGGCAAACAGCACCGTATGGTCGCCGACGATATCGCCGCCGCGAATGGTGGCGAAACCGATCGACGATGGATCGCGCTCGCCGGTCACGCCTTCCCGCGCATACACCGCAACGTCTTTCAGGTCGCGGCCCAGCGCATCGGCAATCACTTCTCCCATCTTGAGCGCAGTGCCGGACGGCGCATCGACCTTGTGGCGATGATGCGCTTCGATGATTTCGATATCGTAGCCTTCCGAAAAACTTTTCGCGGCCATTTCCAGCAATTTCATCGTGACGTTGACGCCGACGCTCATGTTCGGCGCAAACACGATCGCGGTTTTTTCCGCGGCGGCAGTGATCGCCGCCTTGCCCGCATCGTCGAAACCGGTGGTGCCGATGATCATCTTGATGCCGTGCGCGGCGCAGTATTCCAGATGCCTGAGCGTGCCTTCGGGGCGGGTGAAATCGATCAGGTAACCGGCATCGGCCAACCCTTTGGCCAATTCGGCTTCAATCGGTACGCCGGACGGCTTGCCGAGGAAGGCGGCGGCGTCGGAACCGAGACTGGGTGCGCCCGCCATATCCAGCGCGCCGGCCAGGGTCGCATCTTCCGCATTTTGTATGGCTTCGACCAGCATGCGGCCCATGCGGCCGGAGGCGCCGGCCACCGCGATTTTCATTGGATTCATGCGACGCGTATTGTTACTGCTGTTGATCGGTTATTTTGGTTCGACCGCTGAAGACGGTACCGTTTGCGGCGCGTCTGCCGGTGGTGCAGGTTTGGACGCAGGCTTGGGCGCGGCGCCGGCCAGACGGTTCAGATAATCCTGTTCCGTCGGCAAATCGCCGCCTTCAAACCGTGCCAGGCGATTGTCCTTGAAAAATACCGTCACGCGGCTGGACGTCACTTCGCCATTGCCTTTTTTGAGCCGGAATACATAGTCCCAGCGATTGGCGTGGAACATATCGGTCAATAGCGGCGTGCCCAGTGCAAAGCGCACCTGATCGGGCGTCATGCCTTCCTTGAGCTGCGACACCATTTCCTGCGAAACAAAGTTGCCCTGCTGAATATCGATGCGGTACGGCGACAAAAATCCTAAAAAACGCCGTTCCCGGGTAGTTTGCACGCCGGTCGGCGCCGTCGGCGGCGAATCGGTTTTTGCGGTCGCCGCAGCCGCCGTTCGGGCTGGCGTTGCGGAAGGCTTTGCCTGGTTCGTGCTGACGGCAACCGATGGTTCTTCCATCAACGGATTTTTCGATGCGCAACCCGCCAGAATAGCGATGAACAGGAAGCAGAGCACACGGCTAGCCGGCACAGGCTTGCGATCGGAGCGGAAGGACGGCATTGGCATAAGGGAAGTCTCAATTGAATTGAGCTAGTGGGTCAAACGCTATATGATAAAGCAGATAACCTTAATTTGAGTAACAACATGACTAATAACCCATCCGAGTTAAAAGCCAGCGGCCTGAAAGCGACGCTGCCGCGTCTCAAAATTCTCGATATCTTCCACAGCAGTTCGGTACGCCACTTGAGCGCCGAGGATGTGTACAAGATCCTGCTTGCCGAAAATCTGGATGTCGGTTTGGCAACGGTGTACCGGGTTCTTACCCAGTTCGAGCAGGCCGGCCTGCTGAGCCGCAATCATTTTGAAACCGGCAAGGCCGTGTTCGAGCTCAACGAAGGCTCGCATCACGACCACCTCGTGTGCCTCGACTGCGGCCGGGTCGAAGAATTCTATGACGAGGAAATCGAGAAGCGTCAGCAGAAGATCGCGATGGAGCGCGGATTCGAGATTGCCGACCATGCGCTGGCGCTGTATGGGCATTGCACCAAGACCGATTGCCCGCATCGGAGACGCTAGCGTTGCCGATGTCATGAATTGATGTTACGCATTTGTCCACGAAAGATACGAAAAGCACGAAAAGTCCATAACACCGTTATTCATCTTTTTTCGTGTCTTTCGTGGACCATCGTTTTCCATAATGGACATGCGTAACATCAGTTATAAATCCAGAATGCGGATACAGGCGCCGGCCTTGCCATCCGCTATTTCCAGCAAGGCCACCGAAACCGGCAATTTGAAGCGGCGCGGTCCGGCACTGCCCGGGTTGACGAATAACACGCCGTCTTCCATTTTGATCGATGGTTTGTGCGAATGCCCTGAAATGACGACCTGGATGCCGGTGGATTTCGGATCGAGATCGAGTTCCTTCACGTCGTGCAGCAGATACAGCGCCACGCCATCGATCTCGATCGTTTCCGCCACCGGCAGCGCAATGGCCCAGCCAGCCTGATCGTTGTTGCCGCGCACGGCGGCAACCGGGGCGATCTGGCCGAGCTGCTCCAGAATCTGCGGATTGCCGATATCGCCGGCATGGATGATCCGATCGACGCCTTGCAATGCGTGGATCGCTTCAGGCCGCAGCAATCCGTGGGTGTCGGAAATCAAGCCGATGCGAACGGTATTCATGCCGGCTGCCATTCGAATGAAACGCCCCCGGCTATGTGTGGCTCAACGCATTCGACAACAGCTTTGCCGTGATATCGACAATCGGAATCACGCGCTCATAAGCCATCCGCGTCGGGCCGATCACGCCGAGGGTGCCGACGATCTTGCCGTTGACGCCGTACGGCGCGGTCACCACGCTCATTTCCTCCATCGGCACCAGCGTCGATTCGCCGCCGATGAAAATCTGCACGCCGGTGGCTTTGCTGGAGATATCGAGCAATTGCATCAGACCGGTTTTTTGCTCGAACATGTCGAACAGCTTGCGCAGCGATGTCATGTTCGACGACAGGTCGGCGACGCTCAGCAGATTGCGTTCGCCGGAAATCACGACATCGTCGGAATCATCGGTCATCGCATCGCTGCCGGCTTCCACCGCTGCCTGCATCAGGCGCGTCATGTCGTCGCGCAACTGGCGCAGCTCGCCCTGCAGCCGCAGGCGCACATCGTCGAAACCGAGTCCGCCGTAATGCAGGTTGATGTAGTTGGCCGCCTGCACCAGTTGCGACGGCGTGTAATCGACATCGGTCAGCAGCAGCCGGTTCTGCACCTCGCCGCTGGGCGCGACGATCACCAGCAGGATGCGTTTTTCCGACAGCCGCAAAAATTCGATTTGCTGGAATACCGACTCGCGGCGCGGCGTCAATACGACGCCGGCGAATTGCGATAGCGACGACAGCACTTGCGCCGCATTCGAGATGATCTTGTGCGGCGCAATGTTTTGCAGCCGCGGCTGCAGTCTGAATTCGACCGCGGTTTCATCGATCGATTGGACCGTCAGCAGCGTATCGACAAACACCCGGTAGCCGCGCGGCGTCGGCACCCGGCCGGCGGAGGTATGCGGACTGGCGACGAAGCCCATTTCTTCCAGATCCGACATGATGTTGCGGATGGTCGCCGGCGACAGGTCGAGGCCGGAAATTTTCGATAATGCGCGCGAGCCGACCGGCTGGCCGTCGGCGATATAGCGTTCGACCAGGGCCTTGAGCAGGGTTTGTGCGCGGTTGTCGAGTTGCATGGCAATTATTCTGGCGAGTGCTTGAAGAGGCTAACGTTTGTCGTCCGTTATTATGCGCCCAGCCAGCCATTGCTCCAATGCATATAGCGTTGTACAAGTGGCATCAGGCCGGATAGATTCGGGCAACGTTTGCGGCGGTTGCAGTTCCGGGCGATTCATCCACACTGCGTGCAACCCCGCTTGTTGTGCGCCAGCGACATCCAGGATCGGATCGTCGCCCACATACACCGCTTCGGCCGGCGCAACGCCCAGTGCGTCGCATGCCGCGTGAAAAATGCCGGGATCGGGTTTGGCGCTGCCAAAACGGTGGGCGGCGATCGACGTCTGAAAATAATGCGACAAGCCGATCGCTGCCAGATCGGCGGCGCCATTCGATACCGAGCCCAATGCAAAGCGGCTTTGCAGACGCTTCAAAGCCGGATGCACATCGTCGAACAGCATGACTTCATTGCGTGCTTTTGAAAAGACAGTCATCGCATGGTCCACATTGGCGGCGTCTTCGCCGGCGCTGATGAAAGCATCGGTCAATGCCGCATGGCGCAATGCCCAAAGATCGATCGCATAGCGCGGATTGGCTGCCATCATCGCCATCCGCCGTTCGCGCAGGCTTTCAATGGTGAATTGCCGCGCAACACTTGGCGCATGGTCGGACAGCCAGTCGAACAGCACTGTTTCGGCCCTGACGATTACCGGCACAATCGGCCATAAGGTATTGTCCAGATCGAACAAGATAGCTTTAATGTGGGGCATATTCATGCTCGTTCAATAGGTTTGCTTGCGGAGACCTGCAAGAAATACGTAAATTATGGTCTAATCTGCGGCATGCCGCCTTCCAAATCCGCCGCCAGACCCGCTGCTTTCAAAACGATTGCCATCGTCGGCAAACATTTGGCCGTCGGCATTGCGCAATCGCTGTCGGCCATCGCCGAATTCCTCGTCAATACCGGGCATACCGTGGTATTCGAGACCGACACCGCGAAAAATGTCGAGCTGAAAGAATTTTCCGCGATGACGCCGGCGCAGATCGGGCAGCACGCCGATGCCGCGATTGTAGTCGGCGGCGACGGGACGATGCTGGGAATTGCCCGCCAGCTGGCGCCCTACGGCGTTCCGTTAATCGGCATCAACCAGGGACGGCTCGGCTTCATGACCGATATTCCGTTCGAACGGATGATGCCGCTGCTGGCCGACATGCTTAACGGCAAGGTTGAATCGGAACAGCGCAGCTTGCTGCAAGGTTCGGTGCTGCGCGATGGCCAGACGATTTTTCAGGCGCTCGCTTTCAACGATGTCGTGGTCTCGCGCGGCGCGGGATCCGGCATGGTCGAATTGCGGGTGGGGGTCGATGGCCATTTCATGTACAACCAGCGCTCGGACGGCCTGATCGTGGCGACGCCGACCGGCTCCACCGCTTACGCCTTGTCGGCCGGCGGCCCGCTGCTGCATCCGAGCCTGACCGGGACCGTGCTGGTGCCGATCGCGCCGCATGCATTGTCCAACCGCCCGATCGTGGTGCCGGATTCGAGCGAAATCGTGATCGAGGTCATCAGCGGCCGCGACATCAGCGTCAACTTCGACATGCAATCGCTGGCCAGTTTGCTGCACCATGACCGCATCGTCATCAAGCGCTCGTCGCA
>DAIDBD010000100.1 GCA_027310305.1 Herminiimonas sp. | reverse complement strand
CCCGGCTCCTACCGGCAAACCGTTGGGCTACGCCCAAGGCTTACGGACTGCATGGCCGTCTATCAATTACCTCAACTAATCCCCGACCGAAGGGGTTTTGCAGGGGAAAACCTGTCTTGGGGAAGTGAGAGGAAATAGGGGGGCGTTTTGATTGCGGAATGGAGTTATCCATACCCAGCCCGGAAGGGTGAGCCTGGTAACAGGCGAATTAGTCGCAGCCCTCTAAAGCAAGCGACGGTGTGGGTGTGGGTAAACCGTTACGGTTGTCTTTCTCACCAGAGAAAACAACGGACAAGCGAATAAGACCATGATTGATTTGCTATCATTCAATATCGAAGAAAGGAGGTGTGATATTAGAATTAAATGTTCCCAAAAATGCACATTCGGGAAATAATTGTGTATTATTCCTATATGCGGACTAACTGCTTAAAGACTATATGACTATCGAAAGGCTTAATTATGAATTGCACCAAATTTGATAAAAAGAACAATGTTCAATCTGCTTTTGTTTTGATGCTGACCGGAATGATGATTTCGGGGCCGGCATTTGCCGCATTGACTGTGGGCAACACCATGCTTGAAGAAGTGAAAGCATGGCTGCTAGGCATTGCCGCAGTGACAGTTACGATTGCCATTATGTTCGTTGGTTTTCGGATGATGTTCCAGGCCGCGCAATGGAAAGACGTTGCCCCGGTATTTTGGGGCGGCGTTTTGATTGGGTCGGCATCGGCAATTGCCGCTGTTCTGGTGGGTTAAGAAATTGCCTGATCTGATTTTTAAGGGTGCAACGAGGCCTGCCATGAAGATGGGGGTTCCTATCCTCCCCCTGGTCTTGGTGGCAGGACTTCATATTATTGCAGCCACATGGATAGGCATTTTCGTAGGCATAACGGCTGGGCTGACTGTGTTACTGGTCGGTGCCGGAATCATTTTCTTCATGCGTCAAATCAGCAAAAGTGATGACCAGCGCTTAAACCAGTTAGTCATGAGATTGAAAAGCTGGATTGCGCGCCGCAATACGATCTATTGGGGCGCGCACAGCGCCTCTCCCATTGATTACAAAAGGCGTTCCTAAATGTCTGCAAGACAAAGTGAATCCATCCCGTTTGACACACGCAAGGAAGATTTTGCGAGTGACCACATCCCGTTCTCAAGCTATTTGACTGACACCATTGCGGCAAGCCGTGATGGTGATTACATGAGCACTTGGCATATCAACGGGCTTTCGTTTGAAGGGCTTTCCTCTGAGCAGGCGCTATCACGAATGGATGCCCTAAATCTGTTCATTCGTGGCTTATCGAACGGAAAGTTCGCTTTTTGGGTGCACAGAGTCCGTCGTCATATCACGGACGCCTTATCGCTACCCGATCCGGGGCAGGAATTCACTTATAACCTTCTGCATAAGTATCAGGATCGTTTGCAAAACGGTGGATTGATGGCGTCGGAAATATATCTGACAGTGATTTATCGCCCATTCCCTCAAAAAGCCAGCAGGAATTTTTCGCGGTTTTTTGGGGACGGCGATCTGGCAGCAACCAGAGAAGAAGTCATTGATGTATTCAGTTCCGTAAGCGCTCAAATCAATTCATCTTTGAGCAAATACGGCGCCACACCGTTGGGCGTTTATGAACGTAATGGCATTAAATACAGTCTGCAGCAAGAATTCTATTCGTACCTAATCAATGGCCACTGGTGGAAGATTCCCGTGAAGGATGTTCCCTTGGCCAAGTACCTTCCAGTATCAAGAAATTTCTTTGGCAATCAGATTGTAGAGACAAGAGATACTTACGGTTCAAGATTCAGCACCTTCGTTGACATTAAGGATTACGCAGAATTTACTGATCCAGGAATCCTCAATACTTTGTTGGGATTGCCTTTCGAGTATGTTGAAACGCAAAGTTTCTCACCCCTTACAAATCTGGATGCCGCTGCAGCGATCAAGCTGCAACGCGACAGGTTGCGGGTTGGTGGTGATGATGCTGTATCACAAGTCAATGCACTGAATGAGGCTCTGGATTTGCTTGCCAGCGGCCGTTTTTCTTATGGTGAATATCATTATTCCCTGCAACTCAAGGGTAATTCGCTGGAAGAGGTTAAAGCGGCCAGGTCGTTAGCGATTGAACGGCTGAACGATAAAGGTTTTCTTGCGGTGCCCGTCGATGGCGTTGTAGACCATGCTTTCTGGTCGCAATTGCCTGGGAACTGGAAGAACCGCCCTCGCATAGCGAATTTAAGCTCGCGCAATTTTACGGGCTTGAGTTCGATGCACAACTTTTCAAATGGCAAGCGCAACGGCAATCCTTGGGGCGAGGCCGTTACGGTACTTAAAACAGCGGCCGGCCAGCCCTATTATTTTAATTTCCACGCTACTGATCCGGCAGAAGATAGCTACGACACCAAGCCACTAGCCAACACGCAGATTATTGGACAATCCGGTGGTGGTAAAACCGTATTGGCTCTAGTACTTATGGCATGCCTACAGAAATATGGAGCACAAAGCGTTTATTTCGATAAAGACCAAGGTGCCAAAATAGGTATTCTCGCAATGGGTGGCAACTATCTTTCCATTGAGCGCGGAAAACCTTCTGGATTCGCGCCATTCAAGCTAGAGCCTACGGTAGAGAATATGTTGTTCTGGGAAGACCTGATTAAGTTTTGCTCAATGATTCCAGGACAACCCCATACCCCAAAAGAAGAGGCAGACATCAATAATGCGATTCGTGCCGTAAGCCTCATGCCGAAGGCTTTACGTGGATTCGAGACAGTATGTCAAAACCTTCCCGATGTAGACCAGAATTCGGTTGCTGCCCGGTTAAAGAAATGGTGTGCTGGCGAGCGTTTGGGTTGGGCATTAGATAATACGGAAGACCTGTTGACATTCGCAAAGAGTGTCCCGACTGGTTTTGATTACACCGAATTGCTTGATGATGTTGTGGTGATGCCCCCGGTAATGATGTATCTCATGTATCGGGTGGAAAACATCATTGATGGTCGGCGTTTCGCCTTTTTCATGGACGAATACTGGAAAGCCTTGAGTGTTTCTTATTTCGAGGATTTCGCCAAAAACAAGCAGAAAACAATCCGTAAGCAGAACGGTTTTGGTGTTTACATGACACAAAGCCCTTCGGACACGTTGCAAAGCCCGATTGCCAAGGCGCTGATCGAGCAAACTGCAACCTTCATCTTTCTGCCTAACCGGACCGCAGACTATGACGATTATGTAAACGGTTTCAAGCTGACTGAAACCGAGTATGAAGTCATTAAATCACTTCCAGAAGGCTCTCGTTTTTTCATGATTAAGCAAGGCGATCATGTGGCTATTGCCACACTTGATCTGAATGGTTTCGATGATGAACTGAAAATTCTGTCAGGCACGAGCGATAACGTCGCACGTCTTGACGGTTTACGTGCCCGATTGGGCGATAACCCTGGCGCATGGCTTGCGCCTTTTTTGAGAGGTGAGAAATGAACAAGAGCGATCTGATTGACGCAACAGCTAAAAGCGCGGGGCTTACCAAAGCTCAAGCAATCAGTGCAGTGAATGGTCTGCTTGAGAGCATTGGCGAGGCTTTGGCGAAAGGTGAAACCGTGTCCATCCTTGGATTCGGCACTTTTGGCATTACCAAACGCGGCGCTCGCGTAGGACGCAATCCGCGCACCGGCGAATCTTTGAAGATTGCTGCCAAACAATCCCCGTCCTTCAAGGCGGGCAAAGCACTTAAAGACCAGGTGAACAAATGATATTTAAGTGGGTTTATCTGGCCCTTGTGTTCATGGGCGTTTTATTGTCCGGGTGCAATAAAACTATTGATGCCAGCAATGAATATATCGGTTATTGGCAGAAAACTTCGGACGACAAAACCACGCTCAAGGTCGAGCGTAACGGAGAAAGTTTAATTATCCGGGAATATGAACCCGAGTATATATCTCGGAAACTGGTTCAACGAAACATCCCTGTTTTGTCCAAGAATGGGGCTTTTGAAATAGCTACCGGTCTAGGATCAATGACTATAGTTATAGACAAGTCTTCAGGGAACCTTATTGCTTTAGGAGGTGAATTCAAAAGAATTGACCAACATGAAGCGGAAGCTATTCAAAACCAGATTAAAACCAAATTCCAACAAAAACCTGTTAATCCATTTAATTAAGGAGATTAAATCATGCGGCAAAAATGGGTAAGTGTTTCTTTAGTTTTATCTATTTTTTTCAGCTTACCTGTCTTTGCCGGTGGCATCCCGGTAATAGATGCCGCGTCGATCGCTCGGCTTGTTCTGCAATATGAAAAGCAGGTCGAGCAATACAAGGCCCAGCTCGATCAACTCAACGCTATGACCGGTTCTCGGGGAATGGGTGCGATTGCCAACAATCCTGCCATTCGCCAGGCGTTGCCGGCGAATTTCTACAATGTTTACCGCGACATTTCTTCAATGGGTCGCAATGGTGCATCAGCCGGCGCTCGCGCCATTTATGATGCAGTCAAAAAGTACGGCTGCGACAAGCAATATGCAGCCGGGACGGATGGTTTGCTGGCGTGCGAAGCCCGCGCCATGCAGGCGGCCACGAATGTTGAAACGTCAACGCAAGCCCTTCAAGCCTCACAAACCAGAGTTGGCCAACTTCAAGAGTTGTTGGCCAACGTAGACACCACGACCGATGCCAAAGCTGCGGCCGATCTGCACAACCGGATTTTGGCAGAACAGGCCTTTTTGCAGAATGAAACCATGATGCTGCAACTGGCACGGGAACAGCGCCAGGCGGAAGCTGAAATGCAAGCGGTCGCTAATCGTGAACAAGGTGAAAAGCTGCTGCGTGGCTCTAAAAATCCATTTAATTGAAGGAGCGCGGTATGGCTTTTACGGTATTCAAAACTTTAAGTGACAAAATCTTTGTTCCATTCAACGATTATGCCGGGATTGCCGGGCAATTAATCGAGATTGTAATGCCCATCATTGTCCTGGTGCTCACCATTAGCATCATGTGGCACGGCTATGAAACGATTCGTGGGAAGGGTGGACAAAACGCTTTTCTGGATGTGTTCTGGAAATCAGTGCGCACCATGCTTGTTGTTGGTCTGGCGCTTACTGGTGGGGCGTATTTGGGCAACGTAGTGGGTGGTATCGAAGATTTACAAAATACCTTATCCAGCATCGCATCAGGTGCCGCTCCCGATTCCAACCCGTTTGCTTCTTTAGACGCCAGCATGACCAAAGCTGGCGAAACATTATCCTACGTTTGGGATATTTCCAAACAGCATTTCGGTATCAGCATGACGGATGGTATCGAGGTAAGCGGGGCAATGATGATCCTACAAGCCTTGATTATGTATTTCGGCATGTTGTGTTATGCCGCTGTCGCAGCTATTGAGCTGGCCGCAGTAACTTTGGCACTTAAGATTATTTTTGCATTTGGCCCGGCTTTTGTGGCTTGTTTCGCTTTCCCGACTACTGCAAAGTTTTTCGATTCCTGGCTTGGCGCTGTTCTGAAATATGTTCTGACTGGAACACTCATAACCATGATGTTCGGAGTTGGTAACGGCATCTTCAATGATTACGCAACCGGCATTAATGCCGCCAAGGACAGTCTTGATTACTTAAGTGTTGGTGGCTCCTGTATTGGCGCCATCATCTTCTTGATCGCCATTAGCAAAAAAGTGTCAGAAATAGCTGCCAGTATGCTGGGTGGTATTGCTATTTCAGCAACCGCCCCCGGGGTAGCGGGGCCATTGGCCGCTCTTGGCCTAGCTGCGCTAGGGGGTGCCAGTCGTGCCGGAGCTTATGTCATGGGGAATACTGCCCCCGGTGCAGCATTGGCAGAGAAAGCTATTGGCGTAAGTGAAAAGTTCGCCAATACAGGCGTTGGTGCCTTCATGCAATCCGTTGCTGGTAATAAAGGTTTTATCGAATCATTCCATGCCGGCGCCAATAGGCATTTGCAAAAAAAGGCTAGTGGTGGTGGTGCCGAAGGTACGGGTTCTGTTACTGGCGGGGAACGTCCTGTTACGGGATCCTTTCAAGGAATGATGGCTGCTCATGTACGAAACCCCAATGCATTTAATGTTCCGAATAAATAAATTAGAAAGTTTTTTTATGAACGTCAAAACATATAGCAGTATCGCCCTGATTCTCCTGCTTTCCGCATGCTCGGTTATTCCACCATCACTTGATTGGCCGGACGGAAGCAATCGGGTGCCAATCAATACACAATCCAAAGCAGGTGATAACAATGGCAAAAACTAATGATCGTGAGCTGTCGAATCTGAGCTGGGAGTATTCCATTGTCCAGGCCCGGATTGATTCTGAAAAACGCGCCTGGTTGGTTGCCAAGTCTTCTTTGGTTATTGCTGGATTGTCAGTAATTGCCTTAGCTGTTTCTATGCCATTGAAACAGACAGTCACCAGGATTGTTTCAGTAGACAAGGCAACCGGCGAAACAAGCATGACTAGCGATCTGCCGGAATATGTTGCCACGCGGAATGATGTGAATGACAAGCACTGGATTAAGAGGTTTGTGCTTGCGCATGAGCGATACGATTACAAAATCCTGCAAGCGGATTACGACTTTGTAAGACGCACTTCCGGCGAAGTGGTCTGGAACAAGTACAAGAAACAATTCGAGGGCGAGAACGCTTTGCAAAAGACCCTCGAAGAGAAGGTTGAGCATGTTCCAAGAATCCTTAGCGTCACGTTACCGTCGGCCAATATCGCAACCGTCCGGTTTGAGATTGAAGATCGTGATTTGCGTAATGTGGCCTCAACCACTGCGACACCGAAAGTGTCGCGGTACATCGCTACTCTGGAATATCACTACATTCCGAATCCTCATGCAAAAGAAGCGGAGTTGATCGAAAACCCACTCGGGTTTTCTGTGACTGGTTATCAGGTAGACCCTGAAATCGTGGTGACTACAGATACTCCAAAACAGCCCCCGGCCGAACCGACCCAGCCAACTATCCCATTGCCGAAGGTGAACCCATGAAAAAGACGAGCTTACTGATTAGCCTTCTGCTTGCGAGCTTGAACGCGCATGCTGATTACTACGATGATTCGAGAATCCGCAATGTTGTAAGTAATGAAGATAAGCCTATCGCTGTCGAGGTCGCTGCAGGTCAGCCGGTCATTGTCGAATTCGATAATGACGAGGTTGTTGATGACGTAGCCGTAAGTGGACTTGATGATTGGAAAAGCCAATGGGAGATTGTGAAGCGCGGCCATCGCCTTTTCATCAAGTTACAAGCGAAGACGATGCAGCCGCGCACTGCAGTGATTACAACGAAATCGCATAGCTTTGTTCTTGATTTGAAGCCCGTGGCGGATAAGGACAAACGAGCGTATTTGTCGAAACTCACTGTATCGAGTAGGCCCGCGGTGCAGTCTCAAGAGCGCACCGAAATTTTCGCGGACGAGAAAATTATCGGCGAACCCAAGATGCCTGTTGTTATTCCGCCGCCACCATACAAGAACACGTCTTACACAATGCAAATTGTGAAAGAACAGGCCGATATTCGGCCTCGTGAGGCCTGGGATGATGGGAAATTCACTTATCTGCGCTTCCCGAAGAATTTGGTTGTACCGGCTATCTATCGAAGCGTGCCAGGATCGAAAGAAGAAACCCTTATTAACTCGCACGTCGAAGATGATGGATTGGTAGTACTGCATGGCATCAGCCCACAATGGAATCTACGCCTCGGCGGTAGTGTGATTGGGGTGTTTAATGAAAAGTATGATGCTGTTGGCGCAACAGTCGCGCCAACAAGCACTAATTCGCAGCGAGCCAGCAATGACAAATAACTCCAATGCTTCTGCCGCACCTGATCCAGTGCAAGACAGTTCCACTTCGACCGAAGATCATGGCCGCTTCGTAAATGAGCCTGCCAAACCCAAGAAAACCAAGATGATTCTGTTTTTGGGCTTGACTGCTCTCTTGGTGATCGCGTTGCTTTGGGCGTTGTCCAGTGGCATCCGCCATAAGCTCACAGCATTGGCCGCCGAAAGAGCGGCCAAGCAAACCAGTAAACAGGAGGAATCTGGTAGCTCAATTAGCGGACGGAAGCCGCTTGAACTGAATGCGCCTACATCACAATCTCAAGTATTAGCCCCTTCAAGTTTGCCCGCTAGTTTCACAGCGCCGGCGATTCAGCCACAGCAGCCGATTGTTGGTGCAGCCCAACCAATCCCGGTTATTGAAACGCCGAAAAACAAGCCAGTTGCAACGCAAGCAGGGCAAGCCACTCCTGGAAAGCCTTCGATGATGCTTGAAGCCGATGCAAAGTCTGCTTTTACGGATAGTAAAAGCACGATTCTATCGGCTGCTCCTACGACCGGCTTGGTTCCTGCGCCACAACCTGCGATTGAAACTATCCAGGATCAAGCGAATGCTTCCAAATCAAAAGGAACGCTCACTAAGACGCCTCAAGTGCATGCGGCGAACCTTGGTAACAGGAGTTATGTTTTGGCACGTCCTAGCACGATACCGTGCGTTTTAGAGACGCAGATTTTATCGAATCTCCCAGGAACGACCACTTGCATTACAACTGAGGATGTTTATTCCGATAACGGAGCCGTTCTCCTGATTAAGAAGGGTTCCAAAGTGTCAGGGGCTTATGCCCAAGGTCTTAAAACAGGGGATGTTCGATTGGCAGTGGTCTGGGAGCGCATCAAAACCACGGATGGTGTGGTAATTGATGTGGACGGCCCCAGTGCGGATGCAGTGGGTGCCGCAGGGGTTCCGGGGTTTGTTGATAACAAGTGGCCGGAGCGGATCGGCGCCGCATTCTTGCTCTCCATGATTGAAGATGCCGTTGTGTTGCAAGCATCATCGAATGGTAGTGTCAATGGCGGAACGCCACAGAATTCTTTCCCCAGCACTCAGGCAAGCGTGCCGAAAATGTCGGAAAAGGTACTTGATAGCACCTTGAACATCCCGCCGACGATAATTAAAAATCGAGGCGATTTGATTACCATTATGGTGAATCGTGACCTTTGGTTCGATCACGTTTTCGAGAATAAAACTCGATGAATGCGCCTTCCACGATCTCCCAGCTCGGGAAGGATGCATCTGCGCGGGTTTTCCTGCTTCCTTTCTCCGAGTGGATGGAAGACCCTCAAGTTACAGAAATATGTGTCAATGCGCCCAAGGAAGTGTTTGTTGAGCGGAATTCCCGATGGACACGGTACGAATCTCCGGCAGTCAACCAGCAAGTAATTGAATCTCTGGCAAGAGCCGTTGCCACTTATGCCAAGCAAGAGATTAATGAAAAGCGCCCGCTTTTAAGTGCTTCGCTTCCCGATGGATCGCGTATGCAGTTTGTCATGTCGCCGGCTGCAGACGGGTTTCCTTCATTCACGATGCGGAAACCCTCGCTTACCGTCAGAACGTTGGATGATTTCTATAGCGACGGCCTGTTTAATGAAGTACGGCTCGCGCAGAAAGAACTGCATGAGGATGACAAGAAGCTGCAGCAGTATCTGGTCGATAAGAATTATCGTGAGTTTTTCAAACTGGCTGTTTTGTCCAGAAAAAACATTGTGGTTTCTGGTGCCACAGGAAGCGGTAAAACTACTTTCATGAAGGGATTGGTGCATGAGATTCCCCTTCATGAACGATTGATTACCATCGAGGATGTGCGGGAACTATTCCTGCCACACGAAAACAAGGTTCATCTGATCTACAGCAAAGGAGGGCAGGGGGTTTCTACCGCCACTCCGAAGGATCTGCTTGAATGTTGTTTGCGGATGAAACCTGACAGAATTCTCTTGGCCGAGCTGCGAGGCGATGAATGCCTCTATTACATCCGAAACGCTGCTTCCGGCCATCCAGGAAGTATCACCAGTTGTCATGCCGGAACTCCGGCGCTCGCTTTCGAGCAACTAGCCATCATGATTCAAGATTCACCGGGTGGTGCCAACCTGACTTTCGATGTCATTAAACGACTGCTTACGCTGACAATAGATATTGTCGTGCAATTCAAGAATGAGGGCGGTCGGAGAATTATTAGCGAAATATATTACGAACCTGAACGCAAATTGGAGGCGATGAAATGAACACCAAAAAGGTCGCCATTGGTTTGGCAGTCGTTGTGCTTTTCACCCTGCTTATGATTGCCGCCTACTACCTCGCGGGAATGGTTCTATTCGTGTCTTATCACGAAAACCCTTTGAAAGCCGATTGGTACACCGTATTTGATGCCTGGAACAATGCAGCCCCCGGCTCTACGGCATCGAGCAAATTACGTGGGAGCATGATTATTGCGGCCATACTGGTACTTGGTGTTCCGTTTGGTGTTTTCATGTCCACGCGCAAAGCCAATATTGATCTTTACGGCAAGGCGCGTTTTGCAAATATGGAAGACATTGAATCCCAGAACTTTACTGCACCTAAGGGGATTTTAATTGGCAAATACAAAGACCAATTACTGCGTTTCCCTGGGTATGAGTTTGTTATTCTTGCCGCGCCGACCAGATCGGGAAAGGGCGTCAGTTTCGTTATTCCGAATCTCCTGACATTCCCGGATTCAGTTGTCGTCCTGGACATCAAGGGTGAGAACTACAACCTGACATCCGAGTTTCGACGGAAGCATCTTGGGAACCAGGTCTTTTACTTCAATCCATTCAGTGAACACACGCACCGATGGAACCCATTAAGCTACATTTCCAAAGACCCCAATTTCAGGGCCAACGATCTTTTGGCGCTGGCCACAATCATCTATCCGCCTGACCCAAAAAATCCATTCTGGTCAGATTCATCACGCAACCTGTTTCTTGGCCTCGGGTTAATGGTTTTGGAAACACCCATGTTGCCTCAGACCATTGGAGAAATATTGCGCCAGGCCTCCGGCAAGGGGCGTCCAGTTCAAGAATACCTAGCCTCTGTTATTGGCATGCGTGCCGAATCCGATGTTCCGTTGTCGGCGGCATGTGTGGATTCGTTAAATAGGTTTTTGAACAATTCAGAAGATACGCTGAAAAACATTCTGTCGTCTTTTACTGCCCCCTTGGCCTTATGGACTAACCCTGTTGTCGATAAGGCAACGTGCGCAGATGATTTTGACTTGCGCGAAGTCCGAAAACAGAAGATGTCTGTATACATTCACATTGCGGCGAATGACCTGGAACAGTCTGGATTTATTCTTAATCTGTTTTTTTCGCAGCTCATCAACGAGAACGTGAAAGAGCTGCCTGAACATAACCCAGCTTTGAAATATCAATGTTTGATGCTGATGGATGAATTCACCTCCGTTGGCAAGGTGGGAATCATTGCAAAGGGTGTCGGCTTCATGGCTGGCTATAACATGCGGTTGCTTATCATTATTCAAGACCGGTCGCAGATCGAGGCGGCTTACACGAAAGAAGATGCACATAACATTTTCGCCAATATGGGCGTCAAGATATTCTTCACCCCTTCCGAAACGAAAGAGGCAAACGAGTATTCGGAAATGATCGGTTATGACACTGTTGTAACCAGGAATGCGCAGCATTCCAATATCGGAGCATTGAATACGGGCAGGTATTCATTATCCGAAACCGAATCACAGCAGAAGAGGGCGCTTATGTTGCCACAGGAATTGCGTAGTATGCCTATGACGCAATCCCTGATTTCAAGGCCCGGTATCCCAATTATTAAAAGCCACAAGATTTGTTATTACAAAGACCAATACTTCAAAGAACGGTTCTTCGCTGTACCTACGCATGAAGTACGGATTGGCGAGGAAACCAGAACAGTACCAATACCAGTCCCAGTACCCGTGCCGAAATGGCGCTTCTACTGGTCATCCGTAAGCAGAAGCAGTTATTACGTTGATGCAGACCTAACTGATCTCATGAATTCTGAAGACTTACCGGAAAGACTACTTTCGCTTGAAGAGAATCCCCAATTATTTGAAAACGAGAACCAGAGACAGGCAAATATAGAAGCCATGGCTAAAGCCGTTTTCATTAGGATTCAAGAGGCTAGTAATGTTAATACCGTTTAATACGATATTTCGCGTCCGCGAAAATGATGCGATTAATTGAGGTTTGACAAGACCCCCAAAAATGATAATATGGGGGCGTCCGTTCTTTATTCAGGAATGGACAAACCCCTTAAAACAACCACTGCTCCTAGTTTGGAGTGTCAACGAAAGGATGCGAAATGTCTGACAATGAACAAACCCAAAAAGCCGAATTGATCGGTTCCAAAATGCCCAAGGCCGAATGGGAAACGGCTATTGGCCTGGTCGGCGGCAAGCAAGGTCATGTCTACATTCCCAAGCAGCATGGCGAGTATTCCGGCAAGATTATTCTGGTTACGGATACGCATATCGTTCAGCAAGTGGGCAAGAATGTTGCTATTGCTCACGATATTACGAAACTGGACAACACCAAAGAAATCGCGGCGTTGGCAGATTCCGGCAAGCTGCAGGGCAAGCATTTCGATTTCAAGTATGACGATAAGGGAGGCCAAGCCCTTGCTGTAAGTTTCAATGAGCGTCGTGCTACTGAAATCAAAGAAAAGGCGAGTGAATGGGCTGAAAAGAACATCACTAACGTCAAGTCTCGTGAAGCCTTTTTGAAACACATCGACGCGATGGCGAAGGATATGGCAAAACCATCGTTGCCGAAGGTTGCCAAGGAAGCCCAGGGGCCGTCTGTACCAACCCCTGACAAGCCACTTGCGCAGAAACGCTAACTCCATGTTGTATATCCGCCGCCAGCTAATAACTGGCGGCTTTTTTTGCCATGACCAATCACGCTGATCTGCATCACCTTTCCCTGGCAATGACGAATGCGAGCAATTCGCATCGTGAACTCGATCTGCTTGTGTCATCCGAAAACAAGGTCGTTTCATCAATGGCTACTTCCGCCATTGCTGATATTGCACGATTGGAAGAAAGACTTTTACGGATGCATCAACTTATCGAGAAAGAGCTTAATGAGCAAACGCCCGGTGATTCCAGAAAACTACTGTCTCCCATAAGGAGGATGTGAATGAAACGCTTCAATTATTTGCTGGGCATTCTTGCCATATCAATGGCGGGGCAAAGCTACGCAGACGAGGTTTTATCCGGGCGGGTAAAGTTGTCTTGTGAGGCAATTTTGTGTCTTTCGACTGGTTCGCCTCCTGGTGAATGCAATCCCTCCTTGTCAGAGTATTTCAGCATTAACTATGATGATTTCGGAGATACGATCAGGGAACGAATTAACTTCCTGAACCTATGCCCTGTCTCCAACCAGGACAGTAATATGCGTTCTTTGGTCAACGCTATTGCCAACGGGGCAGGGCGCTGCGATGCGGCGTCCTTGAATGCAACAAATACGGTGTGGCGGGGAATGGGGTATCCGGTTTGCGTTTCAGACGCCATGCCGTCCTACTGCAGCGCCTACGTGAATCATCAATACACCAAGATCAATCCTCCGGTATATGTGATTGATCCTCCTCCCAAGTATTACAACCCCTATGGTTCAAATGCTCTCACCGGCCTTGGAATCGGCAATCAAGCCGCAAACATCAAATGCGGCCATTGGGTTGATGGGAAATAGGCTCCTGTTGTGGACTTTTTTGACATTTCTCAGCAATGCGCTCCGTGGGTATCACCTCAACTGCTTGCGCAAATTGTTCATCATGAATCGAAGTTCAATCCCTACGCTATCGGTATTAATGGCAATGCCAGGCTGGCACGCCAACCGGCGAATGCCGACGAAGCCGTATTAACGGCGAAGTGGCTTGTTTCCAACGGTTATAACGTCGATCTAGGCCTTGGCCAAATCAATTACGCGAATCTCGAAATAACTGGTTTGAGTATCGAGGAAGCATTTGACCCATGCAAGAACTTGAAGGCTGCAGCCAGCATCCTTTTGTGGAATTACCAATCAGCCGTTCGTAAATATCAAGACCCGCAGACTTCGGTGTATGCGGCCCTGTCCGCATACAACACAGGCTCTTTTACCAAAGGGTTTGCGAATGGATATGTTCAAAAAGTGGTGAGCGTGAAAATCACGCCCAATAAAACAACAAATCAAAAGGTGAAACCATGAAACTTATGATTATTGAATCCCCCGGGAAGATCGAGAAGCTGACAGCGATTCTTGGCGATGGATGGAAAATTGCTGCCAGCGTGGGACATGTTCGTGATCTCCCACAGAATGACATGGGAGTACAAGCGCCAGAGTTTGTGCCGTCCTATGAGCTTACCGATCGCGGCGTCGGCGTTGTTGCCAAATTGAAGCAATTGGTTAAAGAAGCGGATTCTGTTTACCTGGCTACCGACCCGGATCGAGAAGGAGAAAGCATCAGTTGGCACCTGCAGCAATGCTTGAATCTTAAAAACCCATTTCGGGTGACATTTAACGAAATCACTTCCAATGCAGTAAAGAATGCCCTGACATCACCTCGTACAATTGATGCCAATCTTGTCGCAGCGCAGGAAGCGAGACGCATCCTGGACAGACTTGTGGGGTATATGGTCAGCCCGGAGTTAAGCAATCAAACCGGCCAGCGTCTTTCTGCTGGTCGGGTTCAAAGCCCGGCTGTGTGGTTAGTAGTTGTGCGCGAACGGGAAATACGAGCCTTCAAGGTGACTAATCATTTCGGCGCTATGTTGTATTTCGCGGACGCGAAAACGAGCGGCGAATGGTCGGCAGAATGGATGACAAAACCGGATTTTGTAAATGAAGATAACCCTTATTTCATGGATAAGGATTTCGCATCATCCGTTGCCGGAGTCAGTGGTGTGGTCGTTAAGTCCTTTGATGAAGGCGAAGCAAAGCGAAGCCCGCCCCCGCCTTTTACTACGTCAACGATGCAACAAGCTGCGAGCGTGGCATTAAACCTGAATCCGAAGGCGGCCATGGACGCCGCTCAAAAATTGTACGAACAGGGTCACATCACCTATCACCGTACTGACAATCCGAATGTATCTGAAGATTCTCTTGATGACATTCGAGCCATAGCCGAGAAACTAGGTCTGGATATGGTTGAGAAGCAGCGGATGTTCAAGGCTCCGGCCGGCGCTCAAGTTGGCCACCCCGCAATCACTCCCACACATTGGGAAGTGGAAGGGGCAGGGGAAACACCTGAACAGCAGGCGCTATACAAGCTGATCCGCCTTCGCGCGATTGCTTGTCAACTCACTGACGCACGGTATGCAGTCCGTACTGTCCGCCTTACTTCGGATTCGTCGGTGAACGGTAAGACCGTCGAGTTTGAAGGGCGCGGCAGGACATTGATTTATAGCGGTTGGCTTAAACTTGTCGCCGGCGATCAGACTGAGGATGATACTGAAGAAGGAAATGAGCCTAGCAATCCTATCCCTTCATGCAAGGCGGGCGATCATTTCAATGTGTTGCGCGGCAAATTGCTTGAAAAGAAGGGTATCCGGAAAAAGTTGTGGGTAGACGCCTAAAAGCCGTCAGTGTCCAAAATAGCGAGCAGTGTGGGCAGGTCGGTTCCGAGGTTACCCTGCCGTGTCTTGGTTTTGACTTCGCATTCGTCGTCAAGCATGCCCGGCATCATGAAGTAGGTCATCCGGCCCATCGAGATTTCCTCGAAGCGTTTCTTCTTGACCTTGACCTTCTCCTGGATGGGGACTCGCTTTTGTAACCGGTCGGTAAACAGCACCTTGGCTCGCAGCCGCTCGAATGTGTAGCCGCGACCGTCTCGATACACCCGCCGCACCTTGGAATTGAAACTCTCCGTAAAGGCGTTGGTTATACGCACGTCGTCGAAGTAATTCAGTATCCATTCCTTCCAGTTGCGGAAGGCTGTCTTCACGGGGCGGAAGGGTTTTGCAAGCTCATCAGGAATGCTCGCCTCCCAGTTCAGATACTCGGCCCAGGCTTCTTCCTTGGTTTCCACCTCATAGACCTTGTAGAGCCGTTCCTTGAGGTCGTAGGCTGTCGCCAGCAGTGGAAAGCAATTGAGCCACCCAGAGACAGTCAGGTATTGCTCATCGTCCAGGTCGGCGGCACGCTTGGCGAACAGCTTGTGTGCCTTCTTCAATCCAGCGCCTTGCTTCTTCTGGTCTGCCTTGCCAATTGACCGCCTGACCGCATCAAAGGAAGCATTGGCCTTGCTGACGACGTGAAACTTGTCGACGACGATTTTGGCCTGCGGCAGCACGCGCTGGGCGGCTTGCCGATACGGTCGCCACATGTCGCAAGCAACATGGGTAATTTGCTCCTTGTTCGGTAGACTGTTCATGAACCGCTCTATCGACGTGCTGTAGCGGTCTGGCAGCATGTCAATCAGCGTGCGGCCATGGATGTTCGTGAAGATGGCACGGAAGCGGCCCAACTTGATTTCATCGACCCCCAGCCAAATAGGGGTCTCGCGCTGGAACTGCTTTTCCAGACTGGCTACGTAGGCATCGAAAATGTTGCGAACAGTCTTCTCATCAACACCTACCTGCTTGGCCACCTCGGCGTAGGTGTATTCGATGGACTGCCGACCCGTCCAGCGCACCAGGCGCTCAGTCATGGAGTGGTCGGCATCGACCTCGGCCACCACTGCCATGAAGGTCTTCCGGCATGCCAGACAAATCAGGCGCGGCACATCGAGGTGAATCATCATTGTCTTGCCGTGAGTCGGCAGGTCGCGGATAAACATAGAGCGACTGCCGTGTTTCTGGACACGATGCAATTCGCCGCAGTGCGGGCACAGGCGGGAGATAGCTGCTGGCTCTGCCTTGACGTGGTATTCGGCGTCCAGTTCCTTCATGCCAAGCTCGTTAAGGCCGGGAAGGTTCAGGATGCCAGTCATGCGGTGCTCCAAGCGAAAGAGCATGATTGTAGTGCAGTGTCAGCAACAACTAAAAATGCCTCCTACATTCCTTACTGCAGTGGAAAATTCCCGTATTCATCGCTCACTGGCATGCCTATTGCATTGACTGGTCGAGGTATATCAAGAAGTGAAATAATGATTATCCAAGGCTTCAGTAAGATTGCTTCTGCCTACAGTGCGACCAACAACTTGGCTGTTGAGCGGCAAACATCACCGGCGCCAGCGGCAAATTATGCCGATAAGGTAAGTATTTCCAATACGGCAAAAGCGTTGGCGGCAGGAGATACCAAGTCGTCAGTAGGGCCAAATCTTGCTTATCAGGAACTCTCAATAAAAAACGTCAAAGAATATCCTTCGTGGGGTGAAAAATTCACCAAAGATTTTGCTTATGACAAGGGATTTGAGACCACAGGGCCGTTGGTAGATATTTCAAACCTTCCCACGATTCGCTACACCTACACAGGTGAGTTGGTGACGGACTCTAATCTCACTGCTTTCAAGGCTGAGGCGGCAACGGCGCGCACAGGTAGAGTTGCGCTATACGAAGCGGAAAAAGCAAAGGGCACTTCTGACGCTGCAATTCTGGAAAAATTATTCCGCTATACCGACACGCAGTCGGATAGCTACCTCAGCAAAATTGGTTGGGAGCGGGCCAAGCCAGCAGACACTACGGCCGGAGCGACTCAAACAATTACCCCGGCGCAGCAAAAATTACTGAACGCAGCAAAATCCGACCGGGCCAGTGCCGAGAAGATTGCTTACGACCTAGCGAATACCCACAGCACCATCTTTTTTGATATTAGCGACCAACTGGGTGCAGGCAACGGTGGTGCCCCCGTAAGAAAACTATCTACTACTGGTGAAATCGTGAGTGACGACTACATCAAGAGATTCAGTGAGGCGGCGTCGGGAATTGATGCTCAACGACAATCCATCTATGAAACTGAGACAAAAAAGGGAACTGACCCTGTAGAAATTTTGAGCAAGATGATTGACTTCACTAACCAGCAAACCCAAGACTATCTTGATGCGACGGGTTGGGGATGGCGAGGGAGCGCCCCTCCGGCTTGATGCCTCAATCGTCAAACGTGCAGAGGGGCAGCACCCACAACTTTTTCCGGAGAGTGAACGTAAAACCTAGGCTACGTCAAAACCCTAAACCCACAACTTTTTCCGGATGCCCCAATTTCATAACTGCGTTTATGCAGTCGGCTGAATGGTTCAAAGAGTTCCGGAATCTCTTTTGCAGGGATCCCCGCGCCAGTATCAGAGACTTCGACGCGGACACGACCCGATTCCGTGCTTCTGCATCTGACGCCGATTTTTCCGCCGTCGCTGTTGTATTTCACGGCATTCGATAGCAGGTTCAGCAACACTTGCTTAAAGCGGATATGGTCGGCCTGGGCGAAAACACCCTGGCATCCCAGCGAAGACTCGATTTCGATGTGCCGTTTCCATGCGAGGGGTGATACGGTTTTCAGGCATTCCCTGATGGCTGTTTCGAGGCAGAAGCAGTCGTCGTGTACTTCGAGTTTGTTGGCCTCGATGGCGGCCAGGTCAAGTACTTGGTTGATGAGTTGCAGCAAATGCCAGCCGGCTTCGTGGATGGCTTTTATACTTTCCCGTTCTTCCCCGATGGTGGTTTCATCCTTTTCGGCTTCCAGCAACTGGGAGAACCCCAGGATGGCATTCAACGGGGTCCGCAATTCATGGCTCATGCGGGTAAGAAATTGCGACTTGGCAAGATTGGCGGATTCTGCAGCTTCTTTGGCCACGAGCAGATTTCGCTCAGCCACCTTGCGCTCGGTAATCGTCTCGTGAGCGACCACAACCATCGCGCTATCGTTAGGAAATCGCGTTACCCTGGCCATGAACCAGCGTTGCTCTGTCGGAGAATAACAAGGGTATTCAAGGCAAAACTCTGCGCGCTCCCCACGCATTACCGAGCGTATCCCCGCCCCCATATTCATCGCCTCTTCCGAGCAGGGGCCATGGGCGGAATCGCAAATCGTCAGGTAATTGGTACCTACACCATAGGCATGGTCCGACGGGAAATTTGCTTCGTGGAAATTACGCCAGGCCTTGTTGACGGCGATGATATTGCCCGCCTCGTCGAGCACGCATATGTGTGCAGAGAGTGAGTCGATAACGGCGTTAGTGAATTGCACGGCGTCATCGGGCGGTCGCCCTGCTTTTTTACGATCAGGACTGCCCGTACTTTTGGCGACTTGTTTAGTATTTTTGTGCTGAGCTGTCATATTTATTTCGAGCGCACTTCAATATAACGGAAAGGTATGGCCTGGCGAGTGGAAAATTTTTTCACGCGGCTTTTCCTGAAATCGTTTTTACCATCAAGCCAAAGGCCCTGTCCGCAGCCATGTTAGAATAGTCTACTTGAATATCTGAAATACTGCTTTTATATAAGTGGACATTTTATTGTCATCGAGAGTCACCTGACAGTGAACTATTTTTGACTCTCCATGACTTGAACAAACCAGTCTCTGCTTCGTACCTTGGTCTGGGAGCCCGAAAAGACGAGGCCGGTAGCGGCGCAGGCCTTTTTCTTTTGTCCGTATCATCATCTGATTTCCCGGATCTCGCCGAAGACCCTCACTCACGAGCACGTGTTTTTCTACTCGTATTAAACTGACTGCCATGCGTACCACTAACAAAATCCTGATTCCGGCCATCCTCTCCCTGTGTTCGTTTGGGTTCGGCCTAAACGTCTCGGCGGCTGACGTTGCCCCTGCCGTGGCTGTAAGCGAGGCGCCCATGATGGAGGAAGGCATCCGTTTCTCTTGCGATCCGGATCGCTTGGGCCGCATCAAATCTGGGATGGGGAAATATCTGGCCTCACTTGGCATTTCGCCTGACACGGTCGTAACGCGAGCGGATCAAACGAACGGAGCGCTGGTCTTTACGTTGAATACCCCAAAGGATGATTCCGATACCCTCCGGCTCCGAAGCCGGCAGGAGTTCGCGATTCACGACAGTGTCGTTAGCCTACCTGCAAAGAAAGGCAAGATGCACCAGGTTGTGACTGTTTCCAAGAAGGAAATATTGCTGGCTCTGCTCCAGCACGGTCGTCTCACGGAATTCAGCGGCGAGAGCTGCAACCTGAGCGCCCTGAAGGATCTGGTAGGCATTCGCCAGAACATCGTGGCCTGGTCGGAGAACCTTAACTGGGTCTGGCCGGATGGGGATGCTGCCGAGTGGAACAAAAAATATTGGCATCGGGGGACTCCCCTCCCCGGCGTGCCGCTGCACGCCGCTTTCGATGATATTTTCAATAACCAAGACAAGTATTCCATCGGCTGCTACACGGCCGCCAAGATCATCATGGTCCATGGTGTCCTGGACTATTACCGCCGTGTCAAAAAAGACCTTTTCCGTCAGAAGTTGGTCGAAACGATCCTGACGCATGACCAGGAACCCTTGGTAGATGTCGAACCCGGAAAGATGTGGTCATTTGAAGAGGGTTTTGACCCGCATGAACTCACCCGCCCCGGCAAGATACTGCATATCCACTACGGCGTTGCCCCCAGAAACTTTGTCCCTGGCGATTGGGCGTACCTGTTGAACAGCGACCCCGTTTCCTCCCGTAAAACAGGGTATGAAGGCTCCAACGCCATCTATCTCGGGCGGAACAGGTTCGCCGATTTTTACAACGACAACAGACACGCCTACACCTACCGGCAGAAACTGGATGAAGTCTATCAATGGCGAAATGGCGTTTTCAGCCGATCACGTGATTCCGCAAAAATCCAACCGCTTTCGGCAGAAGGCTTCGAGCAGTTGGAAAAGACACCAGCAGAAGGCGGACTGGTGCTGGATTTCAGGGTTTTCCCTATTCCACTTGATCGCCTTGAGTGGTCTGAAATCCCATGATCTCATTTGCCCTGCAAGATAAAACCCTGATCCGCCAATTTTCAAAGGTCCCCCGGCTCGGATAACGACGCATGACTGAACCTATATCCCCTCCCCAGCCCGCACCAGCAGGCCGTTCTTTCAGCGAACTGGCGTTACCCGCCAGTATGTTGGCGATACTGCAGCAGCTCGAGTACCGTACCATGACACCCATCCAGGCGGCCAGCTTGCCGATTGCGCTTGCCGGGCACGACCTGCTTGCCCAAGCCAAGACTGGCAGCGGCAAAACGGCAGCGTTTGCGTTGCCGCTGCTGACCCGGCTTAATCCTCGCCGCTTTGCGGTGCAGGCTATGGTGTTGTGCCCGACGCGCGAGTTGGCTGATCAGGTGACGCAGGAGATTCGCCGCCTGGCGCGATTCGCCGATAACATCAAGATATTGACGCTGTGCGGTGGCACCATCATGCGACCGCAGGTGGCGAGCTTGGAACATGGTGCACACATCGTGGTCGGCACACCGGGGCGCATCATGGATCACCTGGAGCGTGGCAGCCTGAGGCTGGATGCGCTGAACACCCTGGTGCTCGACGAGGCCGATCGCATGCTGGACATGGGGTTTTACGACGACATCGCATTTGTGGCTGAGCACTGCCCAGCGCATCGCCAGACGCTGCTGTTCTCTGCAACCTATCCAGAAGGCATCTCGCGATTGGCTCGCCAATTCATGCGCCATCCCCAGGAAGTGAAGCTGCTGGAACAACATGAAGGCAGCAAGATACGCCAGCGCTTCTACGAAGTGAAACATGACGAGCGCTTGCAGGCCGTCGCCACCCTGCTCAAGCACTATCGCCCAGTCAGCAGCCTGGCTTTCTGCAATACCAAGCAACAGTGCCGCGACCTGGTGGAATTGCTGCATGCCCAGGGCTTTCGTGCGCTGACGTTGAATGGCGATATGGAGCAGCGGGAACGCGATCAGGTGCTGATCCAGTTCGCCAACCGCAGTTGCTCGGTGCTGGTGGCCACCGATGTGGCGGCACGGGGGCTGGATATCGCGCAGCTCGAAGCGGTCATCAATGTCGACATGACGCCTGATCCTGAGGTTCACATCCACCGCATAGGCCGCACTGGCCGTGGCGATGAGGACGGCTGGGCATTGAGCCTGTGCAGCCCGGCCGACAGGCGCCGGGTTGCCACGATTGCGCAGATGATGGGCAGCGAGCCGGAATGGCATAGCCTGGGATCCCTGCAAAGCGGTAATGATGCGCCGCTGGTGCCGCCGATGGTGACGCTGCAGATTCTCGGTGGGCGCAAGGAGAAGATCCGCCCTGGCGACGTGCTGGGTGCCCTCACCGGAGAAGCCGGGTTCACGCGAGAGCAAGTCGGCAAGATCACGGTGACAGATCAAACCACCTATGTTGCCGTTGCCTGCGACATCGCGCCTGATGCCCTGCGCAAATTATCGTCAGGCAAGATCAAGGGCAAGACAGTGAAAGTACGCTGCCTCGCAAGTTAAGCAGGTTTCAATCGGCCGGGACGTGCTGTTTTTCTGATGCTAATGTCGCCAGTTCGTCATCGGTATAGAGTCGTGAACGGCAGATGAAGGTCTTGCCTTCGGGGCCATCGAGGGCGAATGTACCGCTGCGCCCATCCACCACGTCCACGATCAGATGGGTGTTCTGCCAGAACTCGAAATCCCGATGCCCCATGTGGTAAGGCGCTCCGCCGATCTCGCCGAGATAAACGTCGTTCGGGCTGAGCTTGAATTCGCCTTGGGGATAACACAAGGGGGCACTGTTTTCGCAGCAGCCGCCAGATTGGAAAAACATCACCGGGCCATGCTTTCTGATCAGCAACTGGATCAATTCCAGCGCGGCCGGTGTGGCCGAAACGCGTTTAACCATAATAAATCTCCCGATCTACTATTGACCCATTAAAGTAAAAAAGGCTCCCGGTTGTGCCGGGAGCCTCGCTTAACGCAGCATCAGATCAGAAGAAGCCAAGCTTCTTCGGACTGTAGCTGACCAGCAAGTTCTTCGTTTGCTGGTAGTGGTCCAGCATCATATTGTGGGTTTCACGTCCGATGCCGGATTCCTTGTAACCACCAAACGCGGCATGTGCCGGATAGGCATGGTAGCAGTTGGTCCATACACGACCAGCCTTGATGCCGCGCCCCATGCGGTATGCGATGTTGCCATTGCGGCTCCATACGCCTGCGCCCAAACCGTATGGCGAGTCATTGGCGATAGCCAGCGCATCGGCCTCATCCTTGAAGGTGGTCACGGCCAGTACCGGCCCGAAGATTTCCTCCTGGAAAATACGCATCTTGTTGTGGCCCTTGAACAGGGTCGGCTGGATGTAGTAGCCGTCGGCCAGTTCACCCGAGAGGCGCGCACGCGCGCCGCCCGCCAGCAGTTTTGCACCCTCCTGCACGCCGAGGTCCAGGTAGGACTCGATCTTGGCGACCTGAACGTCGGAAGCTTGCGCGCCGATCATGGTTTCGGTATCAAGCGGATTGCCTTGCTTGATCGCGGCGACCCGGGGTAGCACGCGCTCCATGAACTTGTCGTAGACAGACTCCTGAATCAGTGCGCGCGACGGGCAGGTACAGACTTCGCCCTGATTGAAAGCGAACAGGACCAGACCTTCGATCGCTTTATCGAAGAAATCGTCGTCCGCTTGTGCGATGTCTTCGAAGAACACGTTGGGGGACTTTCCACCGAGTTCCAGCGTGGCAGGAATCAGGCTGTTGGCTGCTGCCTGCGCAATGAGGCGGCCGGTAGCGGTGGAACCGGTGAAGGCGATCTTGGCGATGCGCGGGCTGGTGGCCAATGGCATGCCGACTTCACGTCCATAACCGTTGACGATGTTCAGCACGCCTGGGGGCAGCAGGTCGGCGATCAGTTCTGCCATGATCAGGATGCTGACCGGGGTAGATTCGGCAGGCTTCAGTACGACGCAATTGCCCGCGCCAATTGCCGGAGCCAGCTTCCATGCCGCCATCAGCAGCGGGAAGTTCCATGGAATGATCTGGCCGACGACGCCTAGCGGTTCGTGGAAGTGGTAGGCAACGGTGTTTTCGTCGAGTTCGCTCAACGTACCTTCCTGCGCACGCAGGCAGCCGGCGAAATAGCGGAAATGGTCAATGCTCAGAGGGACGTCCGCATTCAGGGTTTCGCGGATCGGTTTGCCGTTGTCGACAGTTTCGGCATAGGCCAGCAGTTCCAGGTTGGCTTCCATGCGATCGGCAATCTTGAGCAGCAGGTTTGCGCGTTCGGCGATAGGGGTGCGACCCCATTTGTCTGCAGCGGCATGTGCAGCATCGAGGGCCAGCTCTACATCTTCTGCGCTGGATCGTGCAGCCTTGGTATAGGTTTTGCCGGTGATCGGTGTAATAACGTCGAAGTATTCGCCCTTTACCGGCGCAACCCACTTGCCACCGATAAAGTTGTCGTATTGGGTTTTGTATTGAACTTTGGCGCCGGCCTGGCCCGGAAATGCATAAATCATGGTGTCTCCTGATTCTTTATAGTGGTTGAAGGTAGCAAAAGATCAAACACGGAAATTCAATGCTGCGAGCAATCCTTGTCGTTGGTTTGGTCTTGCTCGAACAGCCCCAATTCATGTTCTCCTCGAAACAGTCATGGCGTTGGTTTCCGTTACGTTACCCTGGCTAACCGCAATGCGCGGGAAGTTAAGTCCAGATACAAGAGCAGAAACCGTGCCTGAATTTCGCATGACTCCAACTGGCTGATTCCATGTTGCTTTACAAAATTTACGATGTGGATCATATTGATGAACCGTCTCAACTTGATACAGTTGTCTCAAGCCGACCTGAGACAGGTTGAGACAAATACAACTCTGAGCCTCTTATGCCTCGTTCATCCGCATATTTGAATCGCCTCAAGGCTGCACGCGCGCAGTTGCTTGACCGCGGCGTTGTGTCGGAGGGCCTGCTGCCTGAGCCGATCGAACGCTCCTGGTCGCGTTGCGCCAGCACTGGGCAACCACTGGAAGTAAAGCTGCAGATTGCGCCTTTAACCCAGCAGGAGCTCAACGAGATCAGGGAGAAGAATTCTCGCCTCCTGCATCAGGCGAGGCCGGAAATGGAAAACCTGCAATCGCAGACGCTTGGCACGCAGAGCATGGTGATTCTGACCGACGCTCACGGCACCATCCTGCATGCGCTCGGCGACCCGGAATTCATCAGCAAGGCTCAACGCGTGGCGTTGCAGCCGGGTGTTTCATGGAGTGAAGAGAATACGGGCACCAATGCAATTGGAACCGCACTGGTCGAGAAGGCGCCGGTGTTTGTCATGGGTGCCGAGCATTATTACAGTCAGAATGCTTTCCTGAACTGCTCCGCATCGCCGATTCTCGACCCGTACGGCCAGACCATCGGGGTATTGGATGTCTCCGGCGATTACCGTCAGCCGCAGGCGCATACCATGGCGCTGGTGCGCATGTCGGCCCAGATGATCGAGAATCGCTTGTTCAGCGCTGAGTTTTCACGCGAAATCACCCTGCACTTCCATGCGCGTTCCGAGTTTATCGGCACACTGTGGGAAGGCATCGCCGTTTTTTCACCCGATGGGCACCTGCTTGCAATCAACAGGGGTGGTGCCGCCTTGCTTGGGCTGAACCAGATCCAGGTCAGCAATCTTTCATTCGGCGATCTCTTCCAGGGCACCCTGGCATACCTGCTGAGTTCCGCCAGGCGTTGCCTGCCCCAAAGCGCGCCGCTCACCACCCAAGCCAACCAGCAGCTGTTCGCCAGGGTGGAGCCCGGCATCTACATGAATGTCTCCGCCGGTAGTGAAAAATCGGCGACGAAGGCTGCGGCGCAGATCCCGGAACTGGAAATTTCCATGCTTGATCGGCTGGATTCCGGCGACACACAAATGCGAACCGTGATCGATCGCGTCAAGAAGGTTCTCAAACGCGACATCCCTATCCTGGTCGAGGGTGAGACCGGTACGGGCAAGGAGCTTCTGGCCAAGGCCATCCATGAAGCATCAGGCCGCAAGGGCGTGTTCGTTGCCATCAATTGCGCGTCCATTCCGGAGGGTTTGATCGAGGCCGAATTGTTTGGTTACGAGGAAGGCGCTTTTACCGGCGCAAAACGCAGTGGCGTATCCGGAAAAATCATGCAGGCGAATGGCGGCACGCTGTTTCTGGACGAAATCGGAGAGATGCCGTTGCAGTTGCAGGCCAGGCTGCTGCGCGTATTGCAGGAGCGCGAGATTGTTCCATTGGGTAGCGCCAAGGGTACGCCAGTGGACATTGCCATTGTGTCGGCCACCAATCGCAAGCTGCGTGATCACGTAGATGCCGGAGAGTTCCGTGAAGACCTTTATTATCGCCTGAATGGCCTGCGGGTATGTCTGCCGCCGTTGCGCGACCGCAACGACCTCGATGCCCTGATATCGAAAATCCTGTCCGAAGAATCCGACGGGCAGGTTTCGTTGCATCGCGAGACCATCTCACTCCTCAAGCAGCATCCATGGCGCGGCAACATACGTCAGCTGCGGAACGTATTGCGTGCCGCCCTGGCGTTTCTTGAAGACGACCATGTCATCAGAACGCAGCACTTGCCGGACGATTTTATCGAGGAATCGCAGCGAGGCGGTTTGTCCGCCCAGCCTTCCGAAAGTAAAGGCACCCCCAGCATTCTCGCCGCGGAAAGCGATTTGATCTGGCAGGCGCTGCAGGCACATGCGGGGAATATGACGCAAGCGGCCAAGCAGCTCGGTATCAGCCGCGCCACCTTGTACCGCAAGGTTCAAAAGCTACAACAGGCCTAGCGGCTATACCCACACCGCCAAGATCGTTGACGATTTTGGCCTGATGGCTATATTCTTCCAAGCATATCGTTCAATCTATGCAACGATAGATAGAGAACGAAGATAAGTCGCAAATTTTCCGGCACACCAAGCGAGGAATCCATGCCACTGCCAGACAGTACCAGGAAGGTAATAGAAGCAGCAGTCGCCAGCAACAAGGATAAGCCAGGCGCACTACTGCCGATATTGCATGGCATCCAGGACAATATCGGCCACATTCCACCAGAGGCTGTGCCTGTGATTGCCAGCGCACTCAACCTGTCGCGAGCAGAGGTGCACGGGGTTATCAGCTTTTACCATTATTTCCGTCAAACCCCGCCGGGGCGCCACACCATCCAGATTTGCCAGGCGGAATCATGCCAGGCCATGGGGAGCGTGGCGCTAACTGCGCATGCGAAAGCCATCCTGAAAATCGATTTTCACCAAACCACAGCCGACCAGGAGTTTTCGCTGGAACCGGTTTACTGTCTGGGAAATTGTGCCTGCTCCCCCGCCGCCATGATCGACGAAGAAGTGTATGGCCGGGTCAACTCCGAACGGTTTGAGCAGTTGCTCGACCAAGTCAGGAAAGGACAGTAATGAGCATCAGGGTCTATGTCCCGCGCGACTCCAGCGCACTTTCTCTGGGCGCCAACCAGGTCGCCAAGGCGATCGCCTCCGAGGCCGCAAGGCGCGGCGTCAGTATCGAGCTCGTACGCAACGGTTCGCGCGGTATGTTCTGGCTGGAACCGCTGGTTGAAGTAGCTACGCCCCAAGGTCGGGTGGCCTACGGTCCGGTAAGCCCGGAAGATGTGTCCAGCCTGTTCGACAGCAATTTTGTGAGCGGCGGCGAGCACCGCCTGCGGCTTGGCCTGACAGAAGAGATTCCGTTCCTGAAAAAGCAGGAACGCCTGACCTTTGCGCGTGTCGGCATCACTGACCCTGTTGCCCTGCAGGATTACCTGGATCACGCCGGCTATCGCGGCCTGAAGCGCGCACTGGGCCTGGGCGGTGCCGATATCGTCAAGGAGGTCACCGATTCCGGCCTGCGCGGTCGCGGTGGTGCAGCCTTCCCTACCGGCATCAAATGGAACACGGTGCTTAATACGGCATCCGACCAGAAATATATTGTCTGTAACGCCGACGAAGGCGATTCCGGCACCTATTCCGACCGCATGATCATGGAAGGCGACCCATTCGTGCTGATCGAGGGCATGACGATTGCCGGCATCGCTGTCGGAGCGACCCAGGGTTACATCTACCTGCGCTCGGAATACCCACACGCGTTGCAGGTGTTGAACGAAGCCATCGACGTGGCGGTCGCCAACAACCATCTGGGGACGGACATCCTGGGCAGCGGGAAAACTTTCCATTTGGAGGTTCGCCGTGGGGCCGGTGCCTACGTCTGCGGCGAGGAAACCTCGTTGCTGGAGAGTCTGGAAGGCAAGCGTGGCGTGGTGCGCTTCAAGCCTCCGCTGCCTGCAATCCAGGGCCTGTTTGGCAAGCCGACCATCATCAACAACGTGATTTCTCTGGCCTCGATACCGATCATCCTGGACAAGGGCGGTGCCTTCTATCGCGACTATGGCATGGGCCGTTCGCGCGGGACACTGCCGATCCAACTGGCGGGGAACCTCAAGCGCTGCGGACTTGTCGAAAAAGCATTCGGGGTGACATTGCGCGAATTGTTGTACGAATATGGCGGCGGCTCCGCGACCGGACGTCCGATCCGCGCGGTGCAAGTCGGTGGCCCGCTCGGCGCTTTTCTGCCGGAATCGCAATTCGACACCCCGCTGGATTATGAGGCGTTCGCCAGTCTCTGGGCAGTGCTCGGGCATGGCGGCATCGTCGCTTTCGATGACACTGTGGACATGGCAAAAATGGCACGTTATGCGATGGAATTCTGCGCCATTGAATCCTGCGGCAAGTGCACGCCCTGCCGTATCGGCTCCACCCGTGGCGCGGAAGTGATCGACAAGATCACCGCGGGGCAGGATCACGCTGCCAACGTGCAATTACTGCGCGACCTATCGGACACCATGTTGAATGGTTCGCTGTGCGCCTTGGGCGGCATGACGCCCTACCCCGTTCTGTCGGCGCTCAATCATTTCCCGGAAGATTTCGGCCTGCAGAAATCGCAGCAGGCTGTGTAAGGAGAAACATCATGGCATGTCAATGTGGCGGTGGCGGCTGCGGTATCGATTATGGCACCCCGGCAAGGGTGTCTGAAAAACTGGTGACACTGGAAATCGATGGCATAGAAGTGTCGGTGCCAGAGGGTACCTCCTTGATGCGGGCCGCCGCCGATGCGGGTGTCCAGGTCCCCAAGCTGTGCGCAACTGACAGCCTGGAGCCATTCGGCTCCTGCCGGCTGTGTCTGGTAGAAATTGAGGGCCGGCGCGGTTATCCGGCTTCCTGTACCACACTGGCTGACAACGGCATGAAGGTGCATACCCAGACACCCAAGCTGGCCGATATCCGGCGCGGCGTCATGGAACTGTACATTTCAGACCATCCGCTGGATTGCCTGACCTGCTCTGCCAACGGTAACTGCGAACTTCAGGACATGGCTGGCGTGGTGGGCCTGCGCGAAGTGCGTTACGGCTATGATGGCGAGAACCATCTGAAGGACAAAAAAGACCTGTCCAACCCTTACTTCGCCTACGATCCATCCAAGTGCATCGTCTGCAATCGCTGCGTACGCGCCTGCGAAGAAACGCAGGGCACGTTCGCGCTGACCATCGATAGCCGCGGCTTCGATTCGCGCGTGTCGCCGGGGCAGATGGAAGCGTTTTTCGATTCCGAATGTGTTTCATGCGGTGCCTGCGTGCAAGCCTGCCCGACCGCGACCCTGATGGAAAAATCGATTATCAATCATGGCCAGGCCGACCACAGCGTAATCACCACCTGTGCCTATTGCGGCGTAGGCTGTTCGTTCCGCGCCGAGATGAAGGGCGACCAGGTAGTCAATATGGTGCCCAACAAGGACGGCCACGCCAACCACGGCCACAGTTGCGTCAAGGGACGCTTCGCCTGGGGATATGCCTCGCATCCCGACCGTATCACCAAGCCGATGATTCGCGACAAGATCAGCGACCCGTGGCGCGAAGTGGGCTGGGAAGAAGCGATAGATTTTGCGGCTGGCCGCTTCAAGAAAATCCAGGCCGAGTACGGCAAGGGGGCCATTGGCGGCATCGTGTCCTCGCGCTGCACCAACGAAGAAGATTATCTGGTGCAAAAGCTGGTACGCGCCGCGTTCGGCAACAATAACGTCGACACCTGTGCCCGCGTTTGCCACTCCCCCACCGGCTATGGCCTGAAACAGACGCTGGGCGAATCCGCCGGCACTCAGACTTTCGATTCGGTGATGCAGGCCGATGTCATCATGGTCATCGGCGCCAATCCGACCGACGGCCATCCGGTGTTCGGTTCGCAGATGAAGCGCCGTCTGCGCGAAGGGGCCAAACTGATCGTGGTCGATCCGCGCGCCATCGATCTGGTGAAGTCGCCCCACGTCAAGGCTGACTACCATCTCAAGTTGCGTCCAGGCACCAATGTCGCCATTGCCAATGCACTGGCGCACGTCATCGTCACCGAGGGCTTGGTGGACGAAGCCTTCGTCGCCGAACGCTGCGAGGCTCAGCCCTTCATCGACTGGAAAAATTTCGTTGCCGAACAGCGTAACTCCCCCGAGGCGCTGGAAGCCGCCACCGGCGTTCCGGCGCAGGAGATACGCGAGGCAGCCCGCCTCTACGCCAATGCCGAAAATGGCGCGATCTACTACGGTCTGGGCGTCACCGAGCACAGCCAGGGCTCGACCATGGTGATGGCGATCGCCAACCTGGCCATGGCTACCGGCAATATCGGCCGCCTGGGCGTTGGGGTCAACCCGCTGCGTGGCCAGAACAACGTGCAGGGTTCGTGCGACATGGGCTCTTTCCCGCATGAGCTGCCGGGCTACCGTCACGTATCGGATGATGCCGCGCGCGGCCTGTTTGAGCATGAATGGGGCGTGACGCTGGAAAAAGAGCCCGGCCTGCGCATTCCCAACATGTTCGAGGCTGCGCTCGACGGCAGCTACAAGGGCTTGTACTGTCAGGGCGAGGACATCGTTCAATCAGATCCCAACACGCAGCATGTCATCGCCGCAATGGAAGCCATGGACTGCGTGGTGGTGCAGGACCTGTTCCTGAACGAAACTGCCAAATATGCGCACGTATTCCTGCCCGGCGCATCGTTCCTGGAAAAGGATGGCACGTTCACCAACGCCGAGCGCCGCATTTCCCGCGTCCGCAAGGTCAAGGAGCCGCTGGGCGGTTATGGCGACTGGGAAGCCACCATGATGCTATCCAAGGCCATGGGTTACCCGATGCATTACAACCATCCCTCAGAAATCATGGACGAGATTGCCCGCCTGACCCCGACCTTCCACGGCGTCAGCTTCGACAAGATCGACCGGTTGGGCAGCATCCAGTGGCCATGCAATGATGAGGCGCCAGAAGGCACGCCTATCATGCACACCGAGCATTTCGTGCGGGGCAAGGGTAAATTCTTCGTCACCCAGTATGTGGCAACGGACGAAAAGGTGACGCAAAAATTCCCGCTGATCCTGACCACGGGCCGCATCCTGACGCATTACAACGTTGGCGCACAGACCCGCCGTACCAGCAACACCGCATGGCATCCGGAAGACATCCTGGAAATTCACCCGCATGACGCTGAAGAGCGCGGTATCCAGGACGGCGACTGGGTGGGCATCCAGAGCCGCGCAGGTGACACGGTGCTGCATGCCAGGGTTTCGACCCGCATGCAGCCCGGGGTGGTCTATACCACGTTCCACCATCCTTTCTCCGGCGCCAACGTGATTACCACCGACAATTCCGACTGGGCGACCAACTGTCCGGAATACAAAGTCACAGCGGTGCAGGTGGTGAAGGTGTCGCAACCATCCGAGTGGCAGCAGCGCTATCGCCAGTTCAGCGATCAGCAGGATGATCTTCTGAAACACCGTGAGACAGTCAAAGCACAGTGATGGAGGCGGCAACGCAAGCAGTAGTAGCTGTCGACGAAACGTCTGAGGCGGTGGTTGCCGCCCAGCGTACCGTTGCCGTAACCCGCTGGAAAAACGGACAAATCAGCCATGTCCATGACCATGTTGCCGACGAGTTGCCGATTGCGATGGTTTATAACGGCATCTCTCATGCCGTGATGCTGGCCACGCCATTGAGCCTGGAGCAATTCGGGCTGGGATTCAGCCTGACCGAGGGCATCATTGCCGACCGTAGCGAATTGTATGATCTTGAAGTCATTCCGCTGGACAATGGCATAGAAGTGCAAATGACGATTGCCCAGGAACGCTTTGCGGCACTCAAGGAAAAACGGCGCAGCATGGCGGGCCGTACCGGTTGCGGCCTGTGTGGTGCCGAGAACCTGCAACATGTGGTGCGTCACCCCGCACCAGTGGGTGCGGGGTGCGCCATTGCTTCACAGACCTTGCATGCGGCATTTCGCCAACTGACCGAACATCAGCCACTGCAGGCGATGACTGGTGCAGTGCATGCGGCGGCATGGGTGGCTGAAAATGGTGAGGTTGTTTATGTTCAGGAAGATGTCGGTCGCCACAATGCACTGGATAAGCTGATCGGTACCCTGGCAGGCAGTTGTGTCGAAGCAGGCAGTGGCTTTGTGATCGTCACCAGCCGTGCCAGCTATGAGATGGTGCAGAAAACCGCCTCGTTCGGAATCTCGCTGCTGGCAGCCATATCGGCACCGACAGGCCTCGCCATCGACCTTGCCACCGAAACAGGGTTGACGCTGATCGGTTTCACCCGTCACGACAGCCACGTGATCTATGCCAATCCGCACAGGATTCATCAATAAAGGAAAACAAACAGCATGCACGTTGAAAACCTTGTCAAAATGGCCAACCAGATCGGCCAGTTTTTTGAGGCCGAACCCGACAAGGATCAGGCTGTAAAAGATATCGCTGCCCATCTCAAGCGCTTCTGGGATCCGCGCATGCGCACTGCCATTATCGCCCACGTCGATCAGGGAGGGGCTGGCCTGATGGACATTGTCGCTACTGCGGTCAAAACGCAAAGAGAACTGCTGCAGCCTGCGCAAAAATAATCCTCCGCACCCCGGAGACCGCTGGTAAACTCCGGGCCTTGCTTTCGTCATCATCCTGCGTGTTCAGGTGAGCCCATGAAAACCGCTTTTTCAGCACTGCCGTCCGTCGACCAACTTCTGTCGCAACCTGCCGTCATGGCGTTGCGCGAGCGTTTCGGTCATACCGCAACCGTTACCGTATTGCGCGACCTTCTTGCCGAACTTCGCTCGGCGCTAAAATCACAACCAGACACGCCTTGGGACATACAACAACTCATCGCTCGCTGTCGGGCCAGGATGGATGCGGAATCGCACAACACCCTGCGACCGGTGTTTAATCTGACTGGCACCGTGCTGCACACCAATCTGGGGCGCGCCCTGCTTTCGCGGCAAGCAGCCACCGCAGTGCAAGCCGTTATGGAAACCGCCAGCAACCTGGAGTTTGATCTCGATAGTGCCTCACGTGGCGACCGCGACGACCACATCGACCGATTGATCTGCGAGCTGACCGGCGCAGAGGCGGCGACCGTGGTCAACAATAATGCCGCAGCCGTATTCCTGCTGCTCAACACCATCGCCATGCGCAAGCAGGTGATTGTGTCGCGCGGCGAGCTGATCGAAATCGGGGGGGCTTTTCGCATCCCCGACATCATGGCGCGTGCCGGCGCAAAGCTGGTCGAAGTCGGTACCACCAATCGCACGCATGCCAAGGACTATGCGGCCGCCATCACGCCGCGCACGGGTCTGTTGATGAAGGTGCATCCCAGCAATTACGCCATTCAGGGCTTTACCTCCGGCGTTGGCGAAGCTGAGGTGGCCAAATTGGCGCACGGACACGACCTGCCATTCGCGGTAGATCTGGGTAGCGGCACGCTGGTTGATTTTGTGGCGTTGGGCTTGCCTAAAGAACCGACAGTGCAGGAGGCTATCGCCCAAGGGGCCGACCTGGTCACCTTCAGCGGCGACAAGCTCCTGGGCGGGCCGCAGGCCGGCATTGTGGTCGGCAAGAAAGAGTTGATTGCCAAACTCAAGCGCAACCCTCTTAAACGCGCGCTGCGCGTGGACAAAATGACCATGGCTGCACTGGAGGCCACGTTGCACCAGTACCGCTACCCGGAGCTGCTGACGCGCGACATGCCGACCTTGCGCTTGCTGACGCGTCCGACCGCCGAAATCCAGAAACTGGCCGAGCGCATGCTGCCTGTCGTGCAGTATGCGCTTTCCGGGCATGCCCAGGTCGAAATCCGTCCCGGCTACAGCCAGATTGGTAGCGGATCGTTGCCGGTGGGTCTGCTGCCCAGCGCCTGCCTGGCGATCACACCTGTCATCAAAGGTCGCGGTGCCGGAACCGCACTTAAGAAGCTGGCTGACGCGTTCCGCACCCTGCCGCGACCAGTGGTAGGTCGCATGGAAGAAGGCGCCCTGCTCTTCGACCTGCGCTGCCTGGAAAATGAGGCCGAGTTCATGTCGCAAATGGAGGCATTGACCCTGTGATCATCGGCACCTCCGGACATATCGACCACGGCAAGACTTCGCTGGTCAAAGCCCTGACAGGCATCGATGCCGACCGCCTGAAAGAAGAAAAAGAGCGTGGCATCACGCTTGACCTCGGCTACGCTTACGCGCCGCTACCGAATGGCGACATACTCGGTTTTATCGATGTGCCCGGCCATGAGAAGCTGGTGCACAACATGCTCGCCGGGGCGACCGGCATCGATTACGTGCTGCTGATTGTTGCAGCGGACGATGGCGTCATGCCGCAAACCGTCGAGCATGTGCAGATTCTCGATCTGCTGGGATTGCATCGTGGCGTAGTTGCCCTGACGAAAATAGACAGGGTCTCCCCAGCGCGCGTGGAAGCAGTCGCAACGCAGGTCTCGGCTTTGCTGGCGAGCACCGGTCTGGCTGGCAGCCCTGTTTTTTCGCTGTCTTCCGTTACCGGGCTAGGCGTTGCCGCACTGCGCCAGCATCTGGAAGCCGCCGCACAGAATTTAACGGCCATATCCTCAGGCGGCGGATTTCGCCTTGCGGTGGATCGCTCGTTTACCCTGAGCGGCGTTGGCACCGTGGTCACCGGCACTGTTTTTTCCGGTATCGTGAACGTAGGCGATCAACTGCTGGTGTCGCCGTCCGGCCTTGAAGTACGTATTCGCGGGATCCATGCTCAGAACCAGCCGGCGCAAAACGGGTGTGCCGGTCAGCGTTGCGCGCTCAATCTTGCCGGCCTGGAGAAATCGCAGGTACAGCGCGGCGACTGGATGCTGACGCCTTTCCTGCATGCGCCCACGCATCGCATCGATGTCCGCATGCAGTTGCTCGACGAGGCCCCTCCCCTCAAGCACTGGACGCCAGTACATATCCATCTGGGTGCAGCGCACGTCACTGGGCGCGTCGCCTTGCTGGAGCAGGAAACCTTGACGCCCGGCAGTACAGCGCTGGCCCAGTTGATACTGGATAAAGCCGTGGGAGCGGCCTTGGGCGATCGCTTCATTATTCGCGATGCTTCTGCGCAGCACACTCTGGGCGGCGGCGGCGTGCTGGATACTCACCCCCCGGCCCGCGGTCGGCGGACCCTGCAACGACTTGCGATGCTTCAAGCCTGGCAATGCAGGACGATTCCCGAGATTTTTGCAGCGCTGCTGGATGGCTCACCCAACGGTGTTGATCTAACGACTTTCGCTGCCAACGCCAATCTCTCGGATGACGAACTGCGCCGACTGACCGAGACCGTGCCATGCGTGATCGCACGGCTCAGACCTCCTGCCACTGCATTCTCTCCAACTCGCTGGCAGTCCTTGTGCGACACAGCGCTAAACGTGCTGGCAAGGGAGCATGCCGAGGTCGCAGATTCGCTGGGGCTCAATGCCGAGCAGTTGCGCATGCGCACTTCGCCGCAGGTTACGCGGGCGGCGTTCGCGGCACTGATAAATCATCTTCTGGAAAGCCAAAAACTGGCCAAGGATGGCTCATGGCTGCACCTGCCAGGCCATAGAATCAGCTTGGGCGACGTGGAAGAGAAATTGTGGTGTGAAGTCGAACCGATACTGGCTGCAGAACCTCTCCAGCCGCCACGGGTGCGCGACATCGGTCGTATGCTGGGGGTCGATGAGGCGGTTATCCGCAACCTGATGCGACGTCTGGCACGCATGGGGCGCGTCTATCTCGTCGCGCATGACCATTATTACCTGCCGGCCGCCGTATCCAGATTGGCCGAGATCGTACGCCAGACCGCTGCCGACCATGTCAAAGGGGAAATTTATGCCGCCGAATTTCGCACCCGTATCGATACCGGCCGGAAACTGGCCATCCATATCCTCGAATTCTTCGACCGAGTCGGCTATACGCGACGAGTGCACGATGCGCATCGCATCCGCAACGATTTGCTTCAGTTTTAACTGGTAAAATCCAATGCCCTGGAAGAGACACGTTCCCCGGTGGGACGGCCGGACTTCAAATTCGGTTGAGGCTGCAAGGCAGTCTCAGGTGGGTTCGACTCCCATTCTCTTCCGCCACCCTTCTTTTTTTGCACACTTGCTGCAGCAAGTCGCTGCAAGCACTTTTCCCCCAATAAACTTTCAGGACCCGTGATGAAACGACGCGAATTTCTTCGTCTGGCGGCCGCGAGCCCGCTGTTGACCCTTGCCCCCAATGCACTGGCAGCCATGGGCAGGTCGGACGCGGGCTGGCGCGCTTTCGAACTGACCTATGAGATCGATCTCTCCTCTCGCCCAGGTTCAGGACGACTGTGGCTGCCTTTACCCAACCATGCCGGGGATTATCAACGCGTACTCTCGACACACTGGGAAGGTGGCCCGGCAACCGTGGCGCTCAACTGGGACCCGGTTTACCAGGCCCCCGTGTTGGTCGCCGAATGGAATAGCACCGAGCCGGCCAGAAACCTTACAGTCACCTCACAGGTTGTGACCCGCAACCGTCATACGGCTCCGACTGCGCATCACTTGCACGAATCGGACGAGGCCGCGCTTTATCTGAGGCCAACCGAACACATGCCCGTGGATGGCATCGTCGCCGAGACTGCCGGCAGGATCATTCAAGGGTTCGAATCACCGGATGACAAGGCATGCGCCATCTACGACTGGGTGATCGACAACACTTTCCGCGACCCTGCCACCCGCGGTTGCGGCATGGGTAACATCAAGACCATGCTCGAAACCGGCAACCTAGGCGGAAAATGTGCGGATATCAACTCGCTGTTTGTCGGACTGGCGCGTGCCGCCGGCATCCCCGCTCGCGAAATGTATGGCGTACGCGTTGCAGAATCCGAACAACTGAAATGCCTGGGCAAGGCTGGCGACATTTCCAAGGCGCAGCATTGCCGCGCAGAATATTTCTCGCCCCGCCACGGCTGGGTGCCGGTCGATCCGGCCGACGTACGCAAGGCGGTACTGGAAGCCAGGTTGGCGCTCGACGACCCGAAGATTGTCGATTTGCGCAAGCGCCTGTTCGGCTATTGGGAGATGAACTGGGTCGGCTTCAATACCGCGCGCGATTTCGACCTCAACCCCAAGGCTAGCCGCCCGCTGCCCTACCTCATGTACCCTTATGCGGAGTTTGGCGATTCACGCCTCGATGGCCGGGATCCGGTGGATTTCAAATTCCGGCTGCAAAGCCGGGAAACCATCGTGCCGAATGCCCTACAAATATAAACCTTTTTTCACGATCAGGTTTAATCCCGGGGTGTGGTTGGATATAATTGAAATATCAGTTCAAATTTCACGATTTGAGGTCAACCATGCAAATCACTAGGCGTCAGTTTTTCAAACTGAGCGCCGCGTCCCTTGGGTCATCCAGTATTGCCGTGATGGGCTTCATGCCCGCTCAGGCGCTGGCGGAGGTGCGACAGTTCAAACTGACCCGCACCACCGAGACCCGCAATACCTGCCCGTATTGCTCAGTGGCCTGCGGCATCATTATGTACAGTCTCGGCGACAAGGCGAAAAACGCCAAGTCCGAGATCATTCACATCGAAGGCGACCCGGATCATCCGGTCAGTCGCGGCAGCCTCTGCCCTAAGGGCGCAGGCCTGCTGGAGTTCGTGCACAGCAAGACGCGTGTCACGTTCCCCGAATACCGCGCGGCTGGCAGCAAGGAATGGAAGCGCGTCTCCTGGGATTGGGCGCTGGACCGCATTTCGCGCCTGATGAAGGAAGACCGTGACCAGCATTTCATGGCCAAAAACGACAAGGGCCAGACGGTCAACCGCTGGAACACCGTCGGTTTTCTGGCCGCATCGGCCGCTTCCAACGAAGCGGGCTATTTAACGCACAAGGTACTGCGCAGCTTAGGAGTCGTCGCACTCGATAACCAGGCACGTGTCTGACACGCACCGACGGTGGCAAGTCTTGCCCCATCATTCGGTCGCGGAGCGATGACCAATACCTGGATGGACATCAAGAATGCGAATGTCATTCTGGTGATGGGCGGCAATGCCGCCGAAGCGCACCCAGTCGGCTTCAAGTGGGTAATCGAAGCCAAGGCGCATAACAAGGCCAAGCTGATCGTCGTCGATCCGCGTTTCAACCGCACGGCGTCGGTGGCGGATTACTACGCTCCGATTCGTACCGGTACGGACATCGCGTTCCTGAACGGCGTCATCCACTATGTGCTCGAGAAGGGGCAGATCCAGCAGGAGTACGTCAATGCGTACACCAATGCCGCCTTCATCGTGCGCGAGGACTTCAAGTTCGAGGATGGCCTGTTCAGCGGCTACGACGAGAAGGAACACAAGTACGACAAGAGCAGCTGGGCGTACGAGCTGGATGACAAGGGGTTCGCCAAGGTTGACCCGACCCTGAAGCACCCGCGTTGTGTCATCAACCTGCTCAAGCACCACGTTGAGCGCTACACGCCTGACATGGTGAGCAGCATCACCGGCACGCCGAAGAAGCAGTTCCTGGAAATCTGCGAAATGCTGGCCTCCACGGCCGCACCGAATCGTACCCTGACCAGCCTGTACGCGCTGGGCTGGACGCAGCACTCCGTCGGCGCGCAGAACATCCGCGCGCTGGCTATGCTGCAACTGCTGCTGGGTAACATCGGCATGGCAGGCGGTGGTGTGAATGCGCTGCGTGGCCACTCCAACATTCAGGGCCTGTCTGACTTGGGGCTGATGTCCGACCTGCTGCCGGGCTACATGACCATGCCCAAGGACGACGACATCGATCGTGCGACCTACCTCGACAAGCGCACGCCGAAACTGTTGCGTCCGGGGCAGATGAACTATTTTGCCAATTACCCCAAGTTCCACACCAGCCTGATGAAGGCTTGGTATGGTCCGGCAGCGACCAAGGACAACGATTTCGCCTACGACTGGATGCCCAAACTGGACAAGGTGTACGACGGCCTGCGCGTGTTCGATCTGATGGATCAGGGCAAGCTCAACGGCTACTTCTGCCAGGGCTTCAACCCGCTTGCCTCCTTCCCCAACAAGGCGAAGATGAGTGCGGCACTGTCCAAGCTGAAGTATCTGGTGGTGATGGATCCACTGGCGACCGAGACCTCCGAGTTCTGGAAGAATTACGGCGAATCCAACGATGTTGATTCGTCCAAGATCCAGACCGAGGTGTTCCGCCTGCCAACCACCCTGTTCGCCGAGGAAGAAGGCGCGCTGGTGAACAGCTCGCGCTGGCTGCAGTGGCACTGGAAGGGCGCCGAAGCGCCGGGAGAGTGCCGTACCGACATCGCCATCATGTCAGAACTGTTCCTCAAGCTGCGCGAGATGTACAAAAAGGACGGTGGTGCATTACCTGACCCCATCCTTAACCTGTACTGGCCGTATCACGATGCCGGCGAGCCAACGCCGGAAGAGCTGGCCAAGGAGTACAACGGCCGTGCGCTGGCCGACATCATGGACCCCAAGGACAAGACCAAGGTGCTGGTCAAGGCAGGGCAGCAGTTGTCGAGTTTCGCCCAGTTGGCGGACGACGGCAGCACTTCGTGCGGCACCTGGATTTTCTGCGGCAGCTGGACCGAAGCCGGCAACCAGATGGCGCGGCGCGACACCAGCGACCCGTCCGGCTTAGGCCTCGCCCCTAATTGGGCGTGGGCTTGGCCGGCCAACCGCCGCATCCTATACAACCGTGCCTCGTGCGACGTCAACGGAAAACCATGGGATGCCAAGCGCAAGCTCATCGGCTGGGATGGCGCCAAGTGGGGCGGGTTCGATGTGCCCGACTTCAAGGCGGACGTGCCGCCAGGAGACGCCATGTCGCCGTTCATCATGACCAACGAAGGCGTGGGCCGCCTGTTCGCGCTGGACAAGATGGCGGAAGGTCCGTTCCCGGAACACTACGAGCCATTCGAGAACCCGCTGGGCACGAATCTGCTCCACCCCAAGGTGATCAGCAACCCGGCAGCGCGCGTGTTCCCGCAGGATCGCGAGCATTTCGGCACCAGCGAAGCGTTCCCGTACGTAGGCACCACTTACCGCCTGACCGAGCACTTCCACTTCTGGACCAAGCACTCGAAGATCAACGCGTCGCTGCAGCCGGAACAATTCGTCGAAATCGGCGAGGAACTGGCCAAGGCCAAGGGGATCGAGAATGGCGAACGTGTCGTGGTGAGCTCCAAACGTGGTTACATCAAGGCGGTAGCCGTCGTGACCAAACGCATCAAGGCGCTGGATGTGGCCGGCAAGCGCGTGCACCAGATCGGCGTGCCGATTCACTGGGGCTTCACCGGTGCCGCCAAGCAGGGCTTCCTGGCCAACACGCTGACGCCGTTCGTGGGGGATGCCAACACGCAGACGCCGGAGTTCAAGTCCTTCCTGGTCAATCTCGAAAAGGACACCGGCGAAGCGCCGAAACATGAGGCGACGACCCAAGCTACCCCTAAAACCGCCGATGCCGGCAATGTCGACTTGAATCGTCGAGGCTGGCTGTTCGGTCGCAAGCAAACGGAGGAATCCTAATCATGGCGCTGCAATCGCTAGATATCTGGCGCCGTTCCGCGACTACCACGCCGTCTCCGCAGCAACGCGAGTCGATCGAAGTCGCCAAGCTCATCGACGTCACCAAATGTATCGGCTGCAAGGCCTGCCAGTCCGCCTGTCAGGAATGGAACGACGTACGTGAAGAAGTGGGAGTCAATGTCGGCTCCTACCAGAACCCGCACGACCTGACGGCCAACAGCTGGACCCTGATGCGGTTTGCCGAGGTCGAAGAGAACGGCAACCTGGAGTGGCTGATCCGCAAGGATGGCTGCATGCACTGCGCAGATCCCGGCTGCCTCAAGGCCTGCCCATCGCCCGGTGCCATCATCCAGTATAAGAACGGCATTGTCGATTTCGCCGAAGAGAACTGCATCGGCTGTGGCTACTGCATCAAGGGCTGCCCGTTCAACATCCCGCGCCTGTCGGATAAGGACAGCAAGGTCTACAAGTGCACCCTGTGTTCAGACCGCGTTTCCGTCGGATTGGAGCCTGCCTGTATCAAGGCCTGCCCGACGCAGGCGCTGGTGTTCGGTAGCAAGGAAGACATGAAGGACCACGCCGCCGAGCGCATCGCCGAACTGAAGGAGCGCGGCTTCGAGAACGCCGGCCTGTACGACCCAGCAGGCGTCGGCGGTACGCACGTCATGTACGTGCTGCACCACGCCGACAAGCCGGAACTCTACAACGAACTGCCCAAGGATCCGCAGATCAGCCCCATGGTCGCCATCTGGAAAGGCATTACCAAGCCGCTGGCGCTGATGGCCATGGCCGGTGCGGTGTTGGGCGGCTTCTTCCACTACATCGGTATCGGACCTAACGAAACCGAGGAAGACGAGGAGGAGGAAAAAGCATGAGCGCACACACCAGTCATGACAGCAGCAAATACATCCAGCGCTACAATGCGCAGGAGCGGCTCAACCACTGGGTGACGGCGATCACCTTCATCCTGCTCATTCTGTCCGGGTTCGCCCTGTTCCATCCGGCGCTGTTCTGGCTCACCAACCTGTTCGGTGGTGGCCCGTGGACGCGTATCCTGCACCCCTACATCGGTGTGGTGATGTTCACCTCGTTCAGTGCCTTGGCGCTACGCTTCTGGCACCACAACATCATGAGCAAGAACGACGTACAGTGGCTTAAGCAGATTCAGGACGTCATCCAGAACCATGAAGACAGGCTGCCGGAAGTGGATCGCTACAATGCCGGACAAAAGCTGCTGTTCTGGACCATGATCGCCACCATTCCAACGCTGTTCATCACTGGCATCATCATCTGGCAGCCGTGGTTCACGCCGTGGTTCCCGCGCAACCTCGACCGTTTTGCGGTGCTGCTGCACGCCTTCTGCGCTTTTGTCATGACCACGGGCATCGTCGTGCACGTGTATGCCGCCATCTGGGTGAAAGGCACGCTGCGTGCCATGATCCGCGGCACGGTCACCCGCGCCTGGGTGAAGAAGCACCATCCCGGCTGGCACAAGCGTATCGAGCAGGGTAACGACCACTGATGGCGATTGATCAACCGATACACTTCTCCGACAGTTCGACAGAAATCCCATTCTTGTTGTTGCCGCAGACAGATGCCCTGTTTCTCGACAGGGCATTACGTCTGAAAAATCTGGCGCAGGGGCATGCCATGTCAGATTATCTGACCTTCGTGGCAGAAGTCGCCATGGCCCAACACCGGATTTTGGCAGCATTTCCGCAGACCAGCCTACCTCCCGTCGCGACCGGACAGACGCCCTTGGCCATCGGAGCTTTTCTGCGAGACCCTGCATGGCAGAACGCACTGAGAACGATCACCGATGAAGTTTCCGGCAAGGCCCCCCGGGATTTCTCCGTCCGGACAAAAAGCCTGCTCTCCGCCGCTTCTGGAAGCGACCTGGAAAGCTGGGCACAAGGCTATCTCGAGGGGGATTCCTCGCGTTGCGACATCGGCATGATGCCGTTGGTTGCCGCTGCGCTGCAGACATACTGGACGTCATTGACCGGACACCTGGATAGCCGTGCCATCAAGGCCCATCCTGCTGGGCGCCCGGCCAATCACTGCCCTGTGTGCGACTCTCCCCCAGTAGGTAGTATCGTTCGGGCCGGGGCGGCCAACCAGGGCTTGCGTTATCTTGTCTGTTCATTGTGTTCATCGCAGTGGAACATGGAACGCATCCACTGCGTCAGCTGTGGCGATAGCAAGCATGTCTTCTACTACGGCATCGATGGTTCCGATGGCGCCATTCAGGCTGAAACCTGTGATTCATGCCATGTGTATAGCAAAATCATGCACATGGAAAAAAATCCAGCAGTCGACATCATCGCGGATGATCTGGCAACAATCTCCCTGGATATTCTCGTCGGTGAAGCCGGTTATCAGCGGTTTGGCATCAATCCATTCTTGATGACCGAGTTCGGGTAAACCATAACGAAATCACTTTACCCCCTCTTCTTCGGCAATTGCTTGCCTGAATCCCGTTGCTTGCATAGCATGTGTGCTTATCGCCGCATCCGTTACCCGATTTGCGGTATAAAACCGACACAATTAGAACAGGTTTTTCCTTGAAGATTATCTTGGTCTGGCGTTGGCCGGTACGGCTGATGCACTGGAGCATGGTGGCCGCATTCAGCGTGGCCATGTGGACGCGCGATTCCGAGCTGGATCGGATGATTCATATCTATGCCGGCTACGCCATGGGGGCCATCCTGATAGTCCGGATTATTTACGGGTTCATGGCCCATGATCTGGCGGCATTTCGCCGTTTCCCACCCTCCCTCATCAAAGGCGTGAAATACGCTATCGCCCTGATCCGGGGCAAGGCCCGGAATTATCTCGGTCACAACCCCGCAGGCGCTTTGGCGATTTACGCCATGCTGCTGCTAGGGTTGGCTGTGGTTGGCACCGGCTATCTGGCGTTCGAATATGACGACGACCTGGCCAAAGACTGGCATCACCACCTGAGTTATGCATGGTTCTGGCTGATTTGCCTGCATCTGTTCGGTGTAGTCATGGGCAGCCTCGCGCACAAGGAGTTCCTGGTCAAAGCCATGATCACCGGCTGCAAAACGAGACGCAGCATCCATGAACCGTTCTCTCTGCAAGCGGCGGGCATCACGCTGCTGATTATGTTGTTACATGTGCTGAATTTTGTGACCGTGCTCTTCGGTGGAAAAAGCTTCATCAGTCGGAAGTAGATCAATTAAAAAGGCCTCGCGCACCGCTGCGAGGCCTCTTTTTTCTCTAGCTGCTAAAACATCAAGGCAGCCTGAACACCATCAGCCCATCCCCTTGTTTGTATCCCCATATCTGATTGCCACCCGCAGCCACTGCAACGTATTGCACGCCGTCAATCTCGTAGGTGATCGGAGGAGCATTGACGCCCGCTTCGGCTTTGTATTGCCATAGCAGCTTGCCGTTATTGGTGTCATAGGCATCAAATCTGCCATTGCCCTCACCGGTAAACAGCAATCCGCCGGCCGTAGCCAGCACCCCACCGATCAAAGGTTCAGGTGTTTTCTGTTGCCAGCGAATTTTGCCAGTTTGCAGGTCGATGGAGGACAGCAGCCCCCACTTCGGCTCGTCGATCGGCTCCGACGTGGTGTAGCGAATCGCTGGCTTGCCATTGCTGGCGGGTGATTCATGCAGGGTATATTTTACCGGCATATGCATAGCCGCCACGAACGCCTGCTGCCCTGCCTCATCCACCGATGAAGGCGACCAGTTCACCCCGCCGAACACACCGGGATGCACACGAGTGCCTTCGGGTGTGGCATGCACGAACAGGTTGGACTGCGGCACGAAAGCCTCGGATTTGAGCAGCAACTCACCTGTGGCGCGGTCGTGCACATAGAACCAGCCGGTCTTGCTGGCTTGCCCTACTGCGGCAATTTTCTTGCCGCCACGCTGGTAATCGAACAATACCGGCGGGCTGGCGATGTCATAGCCCCATACATCGTGCGGCACTTGCTGATAGTGCCAGCGCAGCTTGCCGGTGTCGATTTCCAGTGCAACCAGCGAAACGGTGTAGAGATTGTCGCCTGGGCGCGAGATGTCATCCATCTGCGGCGAAGGGTTGCCGGTGCCAAAATACAGCAGCCCCAGTTTGGTATCGATCGCGGGAGTCGTCCATGCCGAACCGCCGCCAAAACGCCAGGCATCGCGATATTGGGGGAAACTGGCGCGTTCGTTTTCAACATTGCGGTTAAGCGGCACGCCATCGGGGGTGGTCGGGCTAAACTGCCCTTCCCAACCTTCGGGTGGAATGGTGTCAAACTGCCATACGCGCTTGCCTGTTTGTGCATCGAAGGCAGCAAGAAAACCAGGACGGCCGTAGCGCCCAGCCACGCCAATCACCGCACCCAGCGGAGCATCCGGACGATCGGCTTCGATATGTAGTCCATAGCCCACGCCGGTAATGCCGATAATCACCTTGCCTTTGTATACCACTGGCGCCATCGCGATGCCAATACCGGTACCGCCTGAAACCTTTTCACGGCTGAGTGGATCATTGGTGTTGAGCGATTCGATGCCTTCGGTTGCGACGTTATCCCCAACAGCATTGATATCCCACACCACCTTGCCTGTCCTGGCATCCAGCGCAATGAGTCGGGCATCGACAGTGCCGATGAAAACCTTGCCATCGCTGACCGCCACACCGCGGTTGGCCGGGCCGCAGCACATGTTCCAATCCTTGCGACGTTTGTGTTCGTACTTCCAGAGTTGCTGGCCGGATTTTGCGTCCAGCGCCACGACATGGTTATAAGGCAGCGAAACGTACATCACGCCGTCGACGACAATCGGCGTCGCCTGGAAGGTCGCCTTGACGCCGCTGTGGTACGTCCAAGCCGGTTGCAGTTGCGCCACATTGTCGCGGTTGATCTGTTTCAGCGAAGAAAAGCGCTGATTGCTGTAGTCCTTGCCATAGCTGGGCCACCCCATATTGCTCACCCTACCTACCGGCGCATGCGCGCAGGAGGCAAGCAAGACCACGGCAGAAAGGGACATCAGAAAATGCTTGATCACGGCTACACCCCCAGTAAACATACTAGTTAGTATGGTATCACCTGATTGGACGTTTGGCGCAAATCCGCTGAAGAAATGCGGGGGTTGGTTCAGCCACCACGCCCTGCTCGAAAGCAACGACATGCAATGAAGGCGAAAAGGCATTCAGCAGTTCATCCTGCTGCAACAGAAAATCGGGATTACTCGGGCGGCCGTATTGCGCCTGCCCCAGCATGAAGGTTTCATAGATCAGCACGCCGTCCTCCGCCAGACTTGCAGCAATGTGGGGAAATAGCGGGCGATGCAAATAGCGGCAGACGACGATGCCATCGAACTTGCGCCCAGGATAAGGCCACGGCGCGTTTTCAAGGTCGACTTGCAGGGTTGTGATGTTGTCCATGCCTCGCAAGCCAGCAAGCGCCTCGGCATTGCGATCGATCGCTACCACCTGCCAGCCCCGCTGCGCCAGCCAGCGCGCGTTGCGTCCGTTACCGCAAGCCAGGTCGAGCACCGTGCCGCCCAGGCGGATCAACGGGGCGAAACGGGTCACCCATAAGGAAGCTGGTTCGTTGGAAGCATGCATCTCATGCGAAAATATGCCCTAATCAGGGCATCAACACAATGAGCGATCAGATCACAGGCAAACTCCAATGGCGCGACGGGCAGCCGCGGTCGGCGACCTTCGACGATGTGTATTTCTCACGCGAATCCGGGATCGAGGAAACGCGCCACGTCTTTCTGCACCATAACCACCTACAACAGCGCTGGCAGAACCTGCAGGAGCCGTTGTTCACCATCGGTGAAACCGGATTCGGCACCGGACTTAACTTTCTCTGTGCATGGCAATTGTGGAATGCCTGCGCTCCACCCCATGCCCGCCTGCATTTCATCAGCACCGAGAAATATCTGCTGACACATGACGATATGAGCCGGGCGCTGGGCCTATGGCCAGAACTAGCCCCATGGAGTGCACCACTGTTGGAGCAATACCGCGATCTGGCGCCGGGTTGGCGGCGCATGGTGTTCGACGGCGGGCGCGTGACACTCACCCTGCTGATCGGTGATGCCAATGAGACCCTTCCTGAATTGCATGCTCATGTGGATGCCTGGTTTCTGGATGGATTCGCCCCGGCCAAGAACCCCGACATGTGGCAGCCCGGATTGCTGGCAGAAATCGGCCGGCTTTCTGCACCCGGCTGCACTTTTTCCACCTTTACCAGCGTAGGCGACGTCAGGCGCGGAATGGAAGCGCTTGGGTTTAAGGTCGAAAAAATCGCCGGCTTTGGCAGCAAGCGTGACATGCTGCGCGGACATTACCCGAGGGCCGTTGATATTCAGATGCAGTCCGATCGACGTGCCATCGTCATCGGCGGCGGCATTGCCGGCACCTCAAGCGCTTACAGCCTTGCATCGCGCGGCTGGCAGGTCACGCTGATCGAGCGCCACGCCGAACTTGCGCAGGAAGCGTCCGGCAACCCGCAAGGCGTGCTCTATCCTCGCCTTTCCGGGCATGATATTCCGTTGAGCCGGGTAGTCCAGATCGGTTACCTGACTACACTCTCCCTGCTGAGAAGACTACTGTCCAAAGGTCACGACTGGGATGATTGCGGTCTGCTGCAGCAAGCGTTCAATGCACGAGAAGCCAAGCGTTGCGAAGAGGTGTTGGCGCGCGGCCTGCCGCAAGAACTGGTGCGCGCAGTGGATGCCTCCGAGGCCAGCCAGTTGGCAGGTGTGACGATGCCGCATGGCGGGCTATGGTTTTCATCAGGAGGCTGGGTGCATCCGCCAGCTTTGTGCCAAGCGCTGGCTGCACACCCCGGGATCAGTATTCTGACGGCTTCCGATGCCCTGTGTCTGGTTCATGATGCACATGGCTGGCAAGTCCAGGGAGAGCAATCATGCCTGGCACAAGCGCCTGTCGTGATCCTCGCCGGAGCCAATGACTGCCTGCGTTTTGCCCAGAGCGCGCATCTGCCGCTGGAACCGGTACGTGGGCAAGTTACCCTGCTGCCTTCCACCCTGGAGAGCGCGCATCTCAAGGCCGTAATCTGTACCGAGGGTTATGTCAGCCCCGCCAGGGACGGCCAGCATTGCGCCGGAGCCAGCTTCGTGGCCGACGACCGTGGAATCGAGTTGCGCGCCGCCGAGCATACCCAGAATCTGGCCATGCTGAAACACCTATCGCCAACCCTGTATCAATCCCTGGGCGAGTTTGTTCCTGATGCCATGCAAGGCCGCGCTGCCTTGCGCTGCACCACGCCCGATTATCTGCCCATGGCTGGCCCGTTGCTCGATGCAGACCTGGTCATCGAGCGCTACAGCCCGGGTAGCCGGTTAAGCGCAGAATATCTGCCCTGGCTGGGCGGGTTGTACGTCAACACCGGCCATGGTTCCAAGGGCATGCTGACTGCACCATTGTGCAGCGAAATCATTGCCGCCATGCTGGAAGCCGAACCGTTGCCGGTCAATGCCGGTCTGGTCGGGGCGCTCGACCCCAACCGTTTTCTGTTACGGCAGCGCGGCCTGAAAAGGCTCATCGGTGCTGCGATCGGATAGAATCATCTCATGCAAAATCAACCCATCGAACAGCTCAAGCGCGCCATCCTGCACGACCCAAGAGACCCCGGCCAGCATTATGAACTCGGCAACCTGCTTTTGAACCAGGGGCTGGCCGATGACGCCATTGTCAGCTATCGCACCGCACTGAAACTCGCACCGGGGCACCCGCAGATATTGCTGCAGCTGGGCAATGCCTATTCCGCGCTGGGCCAATACCAGCATGCTGTCACATACTTCCAGCAATCCGTACGTGCCGATGCCAGCGATATTGCCGCGCATTACAACCTTGGAAACGCTCTGCGCGAACTGGGGCAGCCCGAGCAAGCAGCCATCAGCTATCGCAATGCACTCAGGCTCAATTCGCGCGACGCCGACACGCACAACAATTTAGGCAATGTGCTGCGCGAGGCCGGGCGCCTGGATGAAGCCATCGCCTGTTACCAGGAGGCTTTGCGCCTCAACCCGGCGCTGCACCACGCCCGCGCCCACTTGTTGCACCAGCGGCAGCATATCTGCGACTGGCAGGAGCTGGCGGATGAAGTGACAGAGATTCGCCGCCTGGTGCGTGAAGAGCCGGCTGCACAGATTTCGCCATTCGCTTTTCTTTCGCTGCCCGGCACCACGGCGGCCGAACAACGGCGCTGCGCCGAAAACTGGGTAGCCAATCGATACACCCGCCTGATCGAGGACGGCAAGCGGCTTGATTACCGTTTTTCCAAAGCCGCCAAGCCCAAATTACGCATTGGCTACCTTTCCGGAGATTTCCGCCTGCATCCGCTGGCATTTCTGGCCACCGAACTGTTTGAGCTCCACGACCGCGCGCAGTTTGAAATCCATGCCTATTCATATGGGGTGGACGACCAGACGCCAACGCGCAAGCGTCTGGAGGCAGCGTTCGACCATTTCGCCGATATCCGGCCCATGTCACTACATGAGGCGGCCAAGCACATTTATGATGACGGTATCGACATCCTGGTCGACCTGACCGGGTTTACCCAGACCAGCCGCACCGGTATTCTGGCACTGCGACCGGCACCGATCCAGGTGAACTGGCTGGGGTTCCCCGGCACCATGGGGGCGCCTTTTGCCGACTACCTGATCTCGGACAATTTCATTACGCCGCCCGATCAGGCGCATCACTACAGCGAACAACTGGTGCGCATGCCGGACACTTACCAGCCTAACGATAGGCTGCGTCCTGTCGCCGCCACGCTAACGCGGACGGAATATGGTTTACCGGAGTCCGGGTTCGTGTTCTGCTGCTTCAACCAGACTTTCAAGATAACGCCACAACTATTTGATATATGGATGAATTTGCTGCGGAAAACCGCAAAAAGCGTGCTCTGGCTGCTGGACTGCAATATCTGGGCACAAGAAAATTTGCGCAAAGCAGCGCAGGCACGCAACGTTGACCCTAGCCGTCTGATTTTCGCCCCGCGCGTTCCGGTAGAACAGCATCTGGCACGCCAGAAACTGGCCGACCTGTTCCTCGACACCTTGCCCTACAACGCCCACACCACCACCAGCGACGCCTTGTGGGTTGGCTTGCCAGTCGTGACCTGTGCCGGCGAAACTTTTGCCGCACGGGTTGCCGGCAGCTTGCTACGCGCCGCCGGTATGCCGGAGCTGGTTACCGGCACGCTGCAGGATTACGAATCGCAAGCCCTGCACCTTGCCACCCACTCCGAAGCGCTTCATTCCATTCGCACGCGCCTTGAACAGACACGCGGCACCATGCCCCTGTTCGACACAGAGCGTTTCGCACGTCAGCTAGAGCGGGCTTATCTCTCGATGTGGCAGCGGTGGATTGCCTGAACCGGCTTTCCGACTTATGCTAGAGCACTAATTCAACGAATTGGGATAACCCATCGACATGGCAGCTCTCGACATCACCCCGGTACTGAAATTCATGGTTGAAAAAGGCGGTTCAGATCTCTTTTTCAGCACTGGCGCCCCCATCAATATCAGCATCGAAGGCGTAGCGATGCCTGTGAACGGCCAGGTCATGAAGCCCGGCATGGTGAAAGAAGTCGCCTACAGCCTGATGAATGAGCAGCAGATTCAACAGTTTGAAGAAACGCTGGAAGCTAATTTTGCATTAGGAGTGCACGATGTCGGCCGGTTCCGCATCAATGTCTTTCGCCAGCGCGGCGAGGCTTCCATGGTGATCCGGCACATCAAGAACATCATCCCTTCTTTTGAATCGCTGGGACTCCCGGGTGTGTTGAAGGACTTGGTCGCACGCCCTCGCGGACTGATCCTGGTCGTCGGCTCTACCGGTTCGGGTAAATCCACGACGCTGGCGGCGATGATCGATC